>NZ_BBCE01000004.1 GCF_001311885.1 Syntrophomonas palmitatica JCM 14374
GCGCACGACTCGAAATCGTGTGAGCCGTTAGCAGCGGCTCCGTGGGTTCGAATCCCACTCTCTCCGCCATTAAAAACAAGAAGCTCTGTCTTAAAAGGCAGAGCTTTTAACATGTACCCACGTCGCCCGGCTCCGGGGTTGCGAATACCCCTGCGGGGCACGCGTCCCACTCTCTCCGCCATTAAAAACAAGAAGCTCTATCTTAAAAGGCAGAGCTTTTAACATGTACCCGCGTTTTTATTTGCCTATCTTATCGATGATGGCCATGATTTCCTCCAGCTTTTCATCCGCGTCCCCGGCCATAATAGCGTATTTAACACAGTGCTGCAGATGGGCCTGGAGAATTTCTTTATTGACATTATGCAGGATGGCCTGAGTGGCCATAAGCTGGTTGGAGATATCTATGCAATAGCGGTCTTCCTCCACCATTTTAAGAATCCCGTCGAGCTGTCCCCGGGCGGTTTTTAACAGCCGGGTGACCCGGGTTTTATCTGCTTTCATGCGGCGCCTCCGAAAAATATATTTATTAACGCAATACTTCTTATCCGGCTTCGAAATACCCGGAAAATTCCCTGCAGAGCGCCTGACACAATCGACTGCGATGGCGCTGTACATAAAGTGCTTATTAAGCGGGGTTTTGCAAAACAACAAACAGATTCGCTTCTATCAACTCGCTGACATCTATTTAACTTCATACCCGGCTTGTTCTACAGCATCCTTGATCTGTTCGATTTTGACCTGATCCTGGTTAAAAACCACACTTACTTTTTTATCTGCAAGGTCTACATCCACATTGCCAACGCCATTCAAGGCAGACAGGGCCGATTTAACCGCGTGGACGCAGTGCATGCAGGACATGCCTTCGACATTCAGAACCGCTTTAGATTCACTGGCCATACATATTTACCCCCTTTCGCGATCAAATATCCCTGTAACTAAATGTTTTGATTCGGATTAAAGCGCCGCAGGCTTAACGAATTGGTGACCACGGATACTGAACTGAAGGCCATAGCTCCTCCGGCGATAATAGGATTCAGCATACCCAGGGCGGCAAAGGGAATACCGATAATATTATAGATAAAAGCCCAGAACAGGTTTTGCTTGATTTTCTTCATTGTCTGGCGGGACAAGCGAATAGAAGCGGGAATAGTCCTCAAATCGCCCCGCATTAAGGTTATATCGGCTGCTTCCATAGCCATATCGGAGCCGGTGCCCATGGCCATGCCGATGTCAGCCGCAGCCAGGCCGGGGCGTCATTAATGCCGTCTCCCACCATAGCTACGGTTTTCCCCATGGCCTGGAGTTTCATAACCTCCTCAGCCTTTTTTTCCGGCAGCACTTCGGCCAGCACCTTATTGATACCGGCTTGACGAGCTATGGCGGAGGCGGTGCGCTGGTTGTCGCCGGTTATCATGTATACTTCTATACCCATTTTCTGTAGTTCAGAAACAGCCTGGCGGGAACTTTCTTTAATAATGTCAGCCACGGCGATAATCGACTCCAGGTTACCGTTTACCGCCATAATCATAGCGGTTTTCCCTTCGTTTTCCAGGGCGGCCAGGCGCGGCTCGGCTGTTTCAGTATCAAACCCCTTCTCCAGCATCAGTTGTCTGGTGCCAATATATACCGTTTGTCCGTCTATTACCGCCCTGACTCCCCGGCCGGGAATGGCGGCAAAATCAGAGGGGCTGTCCAGGGCAGGCATTTTTGCCCGGCCTTTTTCATAGATAGCAACGCCCAGCGGATGCTCCGAACCCTTTTCCGCTATGCGGCTATACGCATAATAGCCTGCCGGTCTAATTGTCCCAGGCTGATTACATCGGTTACTTCCGGCTGACCCCGGGTAATGGTGCCGGTTTTATCCAGTACTACCGTATCTATTTTATAAGCGGTTTCCAGATGTTCACCGCCTTTAATCAGGATGCCGTTTTCCGCGCCCTTTCCCGTTCCGACCATAATAGCCGTGGGGGTAGCCAGGCCCATGGCGCAGGGACAAGCTATGACCAGCACCGCCACCGCGTTGGTCAAAGCCCGGTTGACTTCACTGCCGGTGAAATACCAGGCTAAAAAGGTGACTGCCGCAATCAGCAGGACCACCGGGACAAACACACCCGCCGCCAGGTCAGCTATCTTTTGAATAGGCGCTTTGGAGCCTGAGCATCCTCGACCATTTTGATGATCCGGGCCAGAGCGGTATCTTTACCTACCCGGGTAGCTTCGAATTTGAAAGCGCCGAACTTATTTATGGTAGCGCCATAGACCAGGTCGCCGGCTTTTTTATCAACGGGCAGGCTTTCCCCGGTCAACATGGATTCATCAAGTGAAGAGACGCCGTCTATAATTTTGCCGTCTACAGGTATCTTTTCACCCGGTCTTACTACGACCAGGTCTCCCGGTACGACTTTTTCAATAGGGATATCTTCTTCCCGGCCCTGCCTTTCGACTCTGGCGGTGCGAGGCTGAAGCTCAGCCAGTTTTTTAATGGCTTCCGAGGTTTTGCCTTTCGCCACGGCCTCTAAATATTTGCCTAAAAGGATTAATGTTATAATGGTACCCGAAGCCTCAAAATGCAGGCCGGTCATGGTTATCCCCGCGGCAGCCGGTTCAAACACAACCTTATACAGGCTATAGAAAAAAGCCGCCGAAGTTCCCAGGACGATCAGCACATCCATATTAGCCCCGCCTGATCGAACCGCATAATATGCGTTTTTATAAAACCGGGCCCCGATTATAAATTGAATGGGCGCAGCAGCAACAGTTGAAAATAGGGGTTATATATGATGTTTAAGGCATTGATACGCACCATGAATATACTGAAAAACATCGCTAAAATTAACGGAAAAGCTAGAATAGCAGAGGCGATAAACAAGGAACGCAGGGTTTTGATTTCCAGGTCGTCTTCCTCGTTTTTTCGGTAATTGCTGTTCTCTTTTATCAGGGCAGCATCATAGCCTAATCCCTGCACAGCTTTTATAAGGTCATCAGCTTTAATCTTTACCGGATCATATAAGACGGCAGCCTTTTGCGCGGCCAAATTAACCGCAGCCGAATTGACTCCGTCAAGGGAATTTAGTTTCTTCTCTATACGCGCGGAGCAAGCCGCACAGCTCATGCCCGAAAGCTTGAAGGATTCTTGACGCAGCATGGCCACAGCTCCTTTACACAGGTTTTGGTTTGATAATAAATTTGCCCCTAATCTTCTGGTTTTAATATGATTTATTAAAAAGGCCGCTCGCATACCCCCCCACCCCTGGGGGGTATTGTAATATTTGTACCGCCTTAACGAACTGCTGTCAACCAAAAATTTAGAAAAGTATCTGGTTCGCATGTTCCTGATGGGTTAACCACCGGCATCAGAACAGCGAATTATAAACATACGAATATATGCAAGATCAACAACTGTTTTTAAGCAGTCGTTTTTGTTTTTTATAGGCAATTTTATAGCAAATACAGGTCTAAATTTTGAGAAAAACAAAAAATAATACAGGAAAAATAGAGAAAATGTAGAAATTATTATAACAGATAATTTAAGGGGGTAATAATGTATGCGGGATATAGAGAAAAAATATCGCGGCAAGCTCGTTACACCGCAAGAGGCTGTAAAAGCAGTTAAGTCGTATGACATGGTGCAATATAATTCATATAACGGCGTGCCGCCAACCCTTGACCGGTGTCTGGCGGCCAGACGTGATGAACTGGAAGGAGTAATAATAAACACCAGTATAGCGCTTTTCCCGCTATATACAATAAGTTCAGACCCCAGCCAGAAGCATTTCCTTTATGATAACTGGCATGCTTCCAGCGCAGATCGCAAGCTTGCCGATGCCGGGAATTATTACTATGTGCCCTTCCTTTACTATGAAATGCCTGCCTTTTTAGAACGGGAAAAACCGATGGACATTGCCATGGTTCACGTTTCGCCCATGGACGAACGGGGAAATTTCAATTTTGGTCCCAATGTAGGACATGCCAAGGCTATAGTTGACAACGCCAAAACGGTAATTGTCGAGGTCAACCAAAACATGCCTGTGGTCTGCGGCGAAACCGGCCATGAAGTCAATATCGATGAGGTGGATATGGTGGTGGAAGGGGACAACTCGCCTTTATTTACTGTTTTGCCCGCTAAAGCCGATGAAACTGACCGGCAGATTGCCGATCTGGTTATGGAGCAGATTGAGGATGGGGCGTGTTTGCAGTTGGGCATCGGCGCAATGCCCAATACAGTTGGCGAATTGATTGCGGAATCCGACCTGAAGAATCTGGGTGTGCACACTGAAATGCTGGCTGATGCTTATGTAAGGATGGCAGAAGCCGGTCGCATTACGGGAATGAACAAGGTTACTGACCGGGGGAAAATGACGTTTACTTTTGCCATGGGGTCTCAACTTCTCTACGATTTTATTAACCAAAATCCTCAATGCATTTCACGGCCGGTATTAGAGGTAAACACCCCGCATCTCATCGCCCGCAATCCCAAGGTTATCGCCATTAACAACGCCATCGAAATTGATTTGTTTTCACAAATCAATTCTGAATCAGCAGGGACAAGACAGATATCGGGAACAGGCGGCCAGGTAGATTTTATGCTGGGAGCTTTTATGTCGCCGGGAGGTAAAGGCATTATCTGCATGACATCCACTTACAAGAACAAACAGGGCCAGGTTATTTCACGTATTCGTCCCACTTTATCCCCGGGGACCATTGTAACCGTTCCTCGCACCATTGCCTACTGGGTGATTACCGAATATGGAGCCGTCAACCTTAAAGGGCGCTCCACCTGGCAGCGGGCCGAGGCTCTTATCAGCATAGCTCACCCTGATTTCCGCGATGATTTGATTAAAGAGGCACAGAAGATGAACATCTGGCGTCGCAGCAGCCGGACAGTGTAATAAAAACCGGTATTCACCGCAGCAGCATTAGTTGAAACTTAAAATAAAATTATGCTGTAAAATGGTCAAACATGGTAAAATATATGGAAGATTCGACAGAATAGGTCGATGTTTTACCGGGTTGGACGCGAGGTTTACAGAATATGCTCGAAGTACAACGGTTTTTATACTTAATATTTCCTTATGTTTTCTGCACTACTATTTCAGCCTTAATCATCTGGAATGAAGATTGGCGGAAGAACGGCAAGCAGCTTCTGATATATTCGGTTTTAGCGGGAATAACCCAGACAATGAGTTACCAGATAAATAATGAAGCCATCCGTTTTCCCCTGGAGATAGTAAGCGGATTCCTTTGGATGTGGATTGTTTTTCGCCGTTCGTTTCCCTGGGTGGCCAAAATATTCACGACCTCCTATGTAACGGGCATACCAATGGTAATCTTATCTCTGATATTTTGCTCTTATATTTTGGGTTTGACCCCGAGTGAAGTCATTAATAACAGCAGGATGTGGCTGGGCGTTACCCTTCCGATTTTTGTTCTGGGAACTATATGCATTGCTCTGGTTAAAAGGCTGTGGGCACGGAAATGGAATATGACGTCTTTTGAGAATATTCAGGGCTGGGCTGTAGTGGCATCAGCTGCTTCTTCAATTGGCGGTCAGCATGGGCTTAATCTGGTCCCTGTCAGCGGTCAGGGAAAACAACTACTGGTTTATCATGGCCAGTATCGGCACCATCGTCATATTTACTATAAGCCTTCTCATTATGGTGACTTATATGAAATCTCTGCGCAAACAAGCTATAATCTCCACTCACGATGCTGTATCGGAAAATGTTTTGGAACTGTTGAACACGCTTAAGGCGCAGCAGCATGATTATATTAACCATCTTCAGGTACTCAGCGGATTGTCGCAGATGCGAAACCTGGAGGGACTCCAGGAATATCTTAATCAATTGATATTTGAAGTTCGAAGCCTGGATGAAACCACGCCAATTCGAAACCCGATTCTGAATGCCCTGGTTAATGCGAAAATTTCACAGGCGGAAGCTCGCGGCATCAAGTTGAACCTGGATATCCAGTCAGGGTTTGAGGGTATTGAATACGCGGCAATTGATTTGAGCCGGATTTTAGGCAACCTTATTAATAATGCCATGGATGCTGTAGAGGGCAGGCCCTACCGGCAGGAAGTTGACATTAATATGAGGGATAAGGGAAATGATTTCGTTTGCGAAGTGCAGAATCCATGGACAGGTGATTTCCCCGGGCAAAACAAACTTTTTTCTCCGGGTTTCAGTACCAAACAGGGTGAACACAGCGGGCTGGGTTTGTATATCTGCATGCAGCTGGCATACCGGCTGCGTGGTGAACTGGACTGCAGATACAATCCGCAGGAAGGCGTGGTGTTTACCATCAGCATTCCCCGGCTGGCGGATGCTGGGGCCGCAGAAAAAGAGCTGTAATAGACAGAAGTCTGGAATCCGCTGTGGTATAATAATTAACGATAAAAAGAGAAATGCAGCCAGGTTGGTTTGAACAAGCGGCTGCATTATTTTATGCGAGGTATTTATTATGAAGTCGCTGGTACTGGCTGAAAAACCCAGTGTGGGCCGGGAAATAGCCCGGGTATTGCAATGTAATCAAAAGGGTAAGGGTTATATGGAAGGACCGCGTTATGTGGTTACCTGGGCCCTGGGCCATCTGGTAACCCTGGCCGAGCCTGATGATTATGATCAGAGGTTAAAACAGTGGCGCATGGAGGATTTGCCCATGCTGCCGCCTAAAATGAAGCTCAAGGTTATCCGCCAGACTTCACAGCAATACCAGGTAGTCAAATCATTAATGAAACGTGACGATATTAAGGATTTGGTCATAGCCACCGATGCCGGGCGCGAAGGAGAACTGGTAGCCCGCTGGATCATGGAGATGGTCCGCTGGCAAAAGCCTTTTTATCGCCTGTGGATTTCCTCTCAGACTGATGACGCTATCCGCGAAGGATTTGCTCACCTGCAGCCTGGAACCAATTATAACAACCTTTATGACGCGGCTGTCTGCCGGGCCGAGGCCGACTGGTTAATCGGGCTCAATGTTACCCGCACCCTGACCTGCAAATATAATGCCCAGTTAAACGCGGGCCGGGTGCAGACCCCTACCCTGGCCATGATAGTACAGCGGGAAAATGAAATCAACAAGTTTGTGCCGGTCGACTACTGGACCCTGCGGGCAGATTTCGGCGATTATTCCGGGGACTGGCGGGGCAAGGACGGGGCGCGTCTCTACCAGCTGGCTCAGGCTGAGGAAATAATAGCCAGAGTTAAAAACCAGGCCGGAGTAATTAAGAATATTAAGACCGAGGCCAAAAGCGAACCCCCGCCCCTGGCTTATGATCTTACCGAACTGCAAAGGGACGCCAACCGCCGCTACAACTGGCCGGCGCAAAAGACCCTGGCGGTTTTGCAGGATCTCTATGAACGGCACAAACTGGTTACCTACCCCCGCACTGATTCGCGATATATAAGCCAAGATATTGTGCCGACATTACCACTGCGCTTAAAGAGAATGGGGGTTGGACCCTATGCGGCTCTGGTGAAGCCATTGCTTAATAAGCCTTTGCATCCGGGCAAACGTTTTGTTGATGACAGCAAAGTAAGCGATCACCATGCTATTATCCCCACGGAACAGGCGCTTAATTTGGCCGCGCTGGATGAAGACGAGAAACGCCTTTATGACCTGGTGGCGCGCCGTTTTATAGCGGTGCTTTACCCGCCTACCGGTACGAGCAGACAACTATTATTACCGAAGTTAATGGCGAGAACTTCCATTCCCGGGGGAAAATCGTTGCGGACCCGGGATGGCGGGTCATCCAGGCCGCGATGCCGGACAAGGATGATAAGGATGAGGATGAACTGCCCGAACAGACCCTGCGCCGCCGCGAAAAAGGCGAAAAGGTGCAGGTAAAAGCATGCAAAAGCAGCAAACATAAAACCAAACCGCCTTCTCGTTATAATGAAGCCACCTTATTGACCGCCATGGAGAACTGCGGCAAGATGGTGGAAGACGAGGAACTGCGCGAAGCCATCAAGGCAGCGGGCTGGGGACCCCGGCGACCCGCGCCGAGATTATAGAAAAACTCATCCATACCAGTTATATCGAACGCAACGGTAAGGAACTGGTTCCCACCTCAAAAGGGATGCAGCTAATCGGCCTGGTACCCCCGGCTCTGAGGTCTCCCGAGCTAACTGCCCAATGGGAACAGCGGCTGGCGGATATTGCCAAAGGGCAGGGCAAGAAGAACGCTTTCATGACTGATATCCGCAAAGATGCCGCTGATATGGTGCAGACTGTGCGTCAGGGAGAGGCGGTATATAAGGCTGACAATGTTTCCAAGACCAAATGCCCTATGTGCGGGCGGTATATGCTGATTGTAAGCGGCAAGAAAGGCCGGATGCTGTCCTGCCCTGAACGCTCCTGCGGCTATCGTCAGCCGGAGAAGGGCGATGATTTTGGACGTCCCGGCAGCCGCGCTACCCAGCGGCTGATTGCCCAGTACAGCGATAATGAAGAGATCGGCACCAATGTAGGCGAACTGCTCAAGGCCGCGCTGGAAAAAAAGCATGCTTCAGAAGGGGATAAAGGCAAATCCGGGAAATAGAACATACTTAATGCGCATCCAGTATTCAGTCAGTCCAGAATGAAACAGTAATGGAAGAATGGAAGGTGAGCGGTCAAAGTAAACGCAACGCTTTCCTGCTGGCAGGGCCGCGTTTGCTTTGTCTGCTGAGGCCCAGTAATGGAAAAACATGAAAAGACGTCAGGGGACTTGCGGCAAAATCAATTTACGGGTAAAATATAAAAGCTGTGGTATGCAGAATGTTACAGCGACAGCCGGGAGTTCGGCTCCAATTTAATAGGTTAACACGGAGAGGTGGCTGAGTTTGGCTGAAGGCGCTCGATTGGAAATCGAGTAAGGGGTCAAAAGCTCCTTCGCGGGTTCGAATCCCGCCCTCTCCGCCATTTAAGAATTATCAAGGGGTTTCGGAATCGTATCCGAAACCCCTTTTCATATTTTTTACAATCGGGAGGACGGCCCGTCTTCATATAAATCCTCTATTTCTTCAACTATGCGCTTCATTTCAGCCTCTACATCAAAATTGGAGCGACCCAGGCTGAGAACGGGGCATTGGAGGTTATAATCCAATATTTTTTTTTGAAATCTCCTCTAAGCGATCCCGGATTTCGTTGCAGAACTCTTTCTTTTTTCGTTCATAACGGTTTATGGTCCAGCTGCCGGGTTTCTCACTAAGGACAACCTGGGTATACTTTTTGAAATATTCAACTTCTTTATTCAAATTGGCTCTTAATGTATCGATTTCCTTATATAATTGGATCCAGTACGGTACATAACCGGCGTCTTTAAGGATTTTATTAGCCATGTGCAAGTCACCCTGTTCAAAGGGGTTTATATCCAGATCAAGCGGCTTGCCGGCCCCCTCCAGATGGTCAAACTCTCCCTGTTCCACAGCTTTTTTCATTAATGATCCTACCAGGTCGTGCTGCCCAATCAAACGAAGGGTTCTTTGCATTTCAAAGGGGAAATCCTCCCTCCAGCTTTTATCAGATATCTTTTCGGCTATATTCTGTTTTCTTGAATTATTTTCATGCCAATCTTTGTTCATAGCTTGCTCCTTTCATATCTTAATGAGCAGATCACCATATCAGCGGAATCAAGCGGTAGGGTGTTTTGCGCAAATAGTCCTTATACCCCGGCAGGTCTTGTGCCAACAAACGCTCTTCTTTTATGATCCGGAAAATATTGACGGGAATAAACAAACAGGCGAAAATTAATGCCCAATACGAACCCAGGGCCAGAGGGGTAGACAATTCCATGATCAAAAGCCCCAGATACATGGGATGGCGGACAATGGCGTAGGGTCCGGTGGTAATAACCGGTTGTTCATGCTCAACCTGTATAATAGTCGAGGCATAGCTGTTTTCCTTAAATACTGCGATAATCAAAACATACCCCAGAAAAACCAGGATATTAGCTGCTATCACCAGCCAAACCGGAACGGCAGACCAGTGAAATCGAAAATCAAAACCGGGGATTAAATACGTCAGCATGGCCAAAAGCGATATAAATTTTATGATGACTGGCTGCGGTTCCTTTTCTTTGATATTCATTCGTCTTGATAACAGGCCGGGGTCTTTTTTCAGGAAATAGGCGGCAACAAAGAGGGTCAGTACAGCAAATATCGACCACCAGATCCATCCTTGCCAAAACCTTAACGAACCGGCGGGAAGAAACAGGACGAGTCCCAGGCCTATCATTATAATTAATGGCACCAGATAAGCCTTGGATAATGATACCTGTTCATTATCTGCCATTGGAATTACCTCCTCATTTAAAATATAAGCCTCACTATTATTCGTCGGATTGGAGAAATTTTTTAAAAAGCTCCTGGTACCTTAATTGAGCCGGCGACAAGACATTGGCCACCAGTTCTTGATAAAGGCCTCCCTGCGGTTTTTTTATGCCGGGATTAGTATACATCTCTTTTACCAGAGGCATGCTTTTAACGAGATCGGCCGACTCGCGAGCGAAGGCTTCAATGCGGGGATCATCCTCGCTGACCTGAAAAAGCTCTTCCCAGCGAGATCCGAATTGCAAAGCCAGTTGATAATGTTCCGGATGGGTTTTAAAATACTCGGCCAGTATGCGGGCACTCTCCTGATAATCCTCACCCCATTTTAAATCGTCCAGGATACCTGACAATTTACGGTGTTGGTCATATATTTCCGGGCAAGTCTGCGCATACCGCTCGGTTTGATCCTCTCCCAGTGTCCCGGTGATCATTTGGAACGATGGAGAATTGAATATATTCTCATCCAACAACAGATCATCATTGGCCAAAAGAGCATCTATTCGGGCCAGCCGTTCTTCCAGGATTTGTTTTTCCTTGACCGCTTCATGACGCAGGGACGATAAGACTTCCCTGCCCGAGGCAGGCTGGGGCAGATTGCCTAATATTTCTTTTATCTGATGGAGATTCAGCCCCAGGGATTTTAGGTGTTTGATAACACGCATGCGGTTCAATTCAGCTGCCCCGTATAAACGATACCCCCCGGCAGAACGCTCCGGTTCAGGCAGCAAGCCTATTTTATGATAATAATTTACGGTTTTTAACGTACTTCCGGTTAGTTTAATAAAATCACCGCTCTTAATCTTGTTCATGACGGATCACCTCACTGTCAGTATAAACCCGACCCCAAGGGTCGGGTCAACCATATTTATTATGGATAAGAGAAGGCCTTTGCTGGCTGAAAATAAAGGCGGCGGGGTTTTATTGAAGGCCATGCAGGAAATATTGACAGAAAAATAACCGGTCATTATAATAAATGCAATATGCAAAATGACGATGACAGGGAATAGTAGGCTGATCCTCGGGTTATAGAGAACCGCTGTCTGGTGCAAAGCGGTCGAAGAGGCAAGCAGAACTCACCCTGGAGCCGCCGACCGAAATCATTTTGAAAGTAGGCTCGGACGGAGCTTCCGCCGTTAAAAGGAAGGGGATATCGGATCAAACGATCCCGTATTCTGTCGGAGTGAACGGCAATTGCCGTTAATTTGAGTGGTACCGCGAAGCAAAGCCCTTCGTCTCATATATTGAGCGAAGGGTTTATTTTTCTATAAGCCCTTTAAAAATTAACAAGGAGTGAGCAGTTTGTTGTCGTACGCGGACGAATATCGTTCCAAATTGGTTAGTGCCGAAGAAGCCGTAAAGGTGGTGAAAAGCGGAGATTGGATAGATTGGGGGCAGATTCTTTCCAATCCCTATGCTTTGGACGCAGCCTTGGCAGCGCGTAAGGATGAACTTGACGATATCAAGATTCGTCTGGTTATGAGCGCCAAAACGCATGAAATATGGAAAGCGGATCCGGAAGGTGAAGTCTTCCATATGAATAACTGGCATTTCGGCGGAGCTGACCGGGCCCAGCATGACAGGGGCAATGCTTATCATATTCCTAATCTTTATCGCAATCATCCCCTTTTTTATAGGAAGAGTCTATATGACGATGTTGACGTAGCCATGCTTCGAGTCCCGCCTATGAACAAACACGGTTATTTTAATTTCAGCTGCAGTGTAGCCGTTCTGCGCGGCATATGCGATGTGGCCAAGAAAATCATTGTGGAGGTCTGTCCGGGACTGCCCTGGGCATGCGGAGGATTTGACGAATTACTGCATATTTCCGAAGTGGATTATATTGTGGAGGCTGATTCGCCGGTAGTGGAGATACCGCCTGCTCCGCCTACGGAGACCGATAAGAAAATCGCTGAGCATGTAATGAAAGAGATGGTCGATGGGGCTTGTATTCAGCTGGGTATTGGGGGGATGCCCAATGTGGTCGGTACGCTCCTGGCTGAATCTGATCTTAAGGATCTGGGCTGCCACAGCGAAATGTTGTGTGATGCCTATTATCATTTATTTGAAGCCGGAAAATTAACCAACAAACGCAAAACGCTCGACAGGGGCAAGACCACGTACGCTTTTGCCGCCGGCAGTAAATTTCTCTATGAATGGATAGACAATAATCCTGGATTGGCAGCCTATCCGACTATCTATACCAACGATCCTCATAATATAGCTATGAATGATAACGTGGTGTCGATAAACAACTGCATAGAGGTTGATCTATACGGGCAGATCTGCTCAGAGTCGTCGGGAACTCGTCATATCAGCGGCACAGGAGGGCAGCTGGATTTTGTTACCGGCGCGTATAGTTCCAGAGGCGGCAAAGCCATCATCTGCTGTACTTCCAGCTACAAGGATAAGCAGGGCGGCCTGCACTCGCGTATTGTACCCATGCTGCCTATGGGATCAGTGGTCAGCGTTCCCCGTACCCAGGCGCATATAATCATTACCGAATACGGCAAATGCGACCTCGCCGGCCGCAGCACCTGGGAACGCGCAGAGCGGATTATCAATATCGCCCATCCCGACCTGAGAGATGAACTGGTTAAGGCAGCGCAAGAAATGAAGATTTGGAGCAAGAGCAATAAGATATAGTGTTAATTGCCGCAGTGGCGGATAGTTGAACAAAGATAGGCTTTAAAAGTCCTGGCATGGCGATAGCGGCGGAAAGAAGCAGAAACACCGCTGCTCGCGCCTGCCGGCGGATCAGCTAATACCGGTACCTTCTGAGGGCGCGTCTTTTTTTCCGTTTGCGCCGAAGGTTTATGAGCCTGATTGAATACAGGATTAAGAAAATAACCAGAAATGCCTTGAGGATAAATTTTATTACCGCCAGGCAAGCCAGTTTCAAACGCGTGAGAAGGGGAGCCTTCCGCCCTACGGAGTTACAGGCGCGAAGGCTGACCTGACCCGCCTCGCGTCCGGCTATTATTATCTGGCACTTCCCGAGGATTTGATTTTTTTTCACCGGAGCCGCAACTTGATCCTTTGGACATATTTTATAGGAAACCCGTCCCGCCTCATGATCCGTAACCGCCATGACCAGATCTGTCTCAGGCCTGGCCTTGACTTTATCAGCCAGTCCGTTTATAACGGGGACTTCAACAGATAATTGCTGAGCCGGTTTAATTAATTTCTTGTGGTAGTTGTCAAAACCATAGTCAAACATCTGCGCCATGTCCTGGTAGGTAGAAGATGAATCCAGGGTTACCGCAATCAGCGTAAAGTCGCCTTTTTGTGCGGCCCCTACCAGACAGTTGCCCGATTTTGTAGTGTAACCGGTCTTAATTCCTATAGCGTAGTCATACTTCCAAAGCAGCTTATTGTGATTGATCAGCAGGCGATCATAATCATTGCCCGCCCAGGGTATATTGTAGGTCTTGGTGGAAACCACCTGGCGAAAAAGGCTGTTCTGCATGGCCTTGCGGCTAAGCACGCCCAGGTCATACGCCGATGTATAATGACCGCTGGCATCCAGACCGTGCGGGTTAATAAAATTGCTGTCTTTCATCCCCAGCTGCCCCGCCCGCCGGTTCATAAGCTTTACAAAATTATCTACACTGCCGGCCGTACTTTCGGCTAATGCCACTGCGGCATCATTGCCGGAATTCAGCATCAAAGCGTAGAGCAGCTGGAGGCGGGTCAGCTTTTCCCCCGCCTCCAGCCAGATCGAACTCTCGGGGGTGCCTGCAGCATTAGAACTTATCTTTACATTCTGGTTCAGGCTGCCTTTTTCAATCACCAGCAAAGCAGTCATGATCTTGGTAATACTAGCCGGAGGCAGATGATTGTGAATGTTTTTTCCATAGAGAACCCGCCCGGAAGAAGCGTCTATTAAGATGACCGCTTTCCCGGTGGTTTGAGGATATGCTCCAGGGTTGACTGTGTTTGCATTTCCCTGATCAGCGTACACAGGGATAATATGGCTCAAAAAAATTATCAGAAACAAGCAGCCTGATACGTATCTGCGATAAAGCATTAATTAGCTCCAGTAAATAGTACTTATAATCGAAAATCGATACCCCCCTAATCATACTTATTTTTTGGCCCTGAACCAATAGGTTATCGGAAAATATTTATATGATCTGATATGGCTGAGAAAACCTGGCAGGACTGTTTCGTTGCCCTCGCAAAGACATAATGCAGAACAATCTTTGCAACAACGATGCCGTCATGGCTGAGAATTTATGACCAGCCCTGTCGCATCTATAGAAACCCGTGAATTATGTTATAATCAATTACACGGCGGTACTTCTCCATTACAAGCCGTGCGGGCAGTCAGCTGAGCAAAACCGCGTAAAAACATATCTGTATAAACAGGAGTTAGATATCAGGGGGGCGGACCAGATTAACAATACATTCAAGGAATCATTACAGGACAAAAACACTTTTTCGGTTACATGGGAACTGGTTCCCGGCCGGGGGGCGCGAGAAAAGGCGCAGGAAGAGGTTATAGCTTTGGCCGAACAGGCCGCCCAGGATGGCAGGATACATGCCCTGACCATTACCGATAATCCCGGCGGGAGGCCGGCTATTTCCGCGACCAGCCTGGGGATGGAAATATTTAAGCTGGGGATTGAACCCCTGGTTCACTTTACCTGCAAAGATAAAAACCGCAACCAGATCGAAGCCGAGCTTTATGCTATGGATCGCAACCAGGTCAGGAACCTTTTGGTGATGACCGGCGATTATCCTGTCAGTGGTTTTAAGGGTCGTCCTAAACCGGTTTTTGATCTCGACCCGGTACATGTTCTAGAGCTGATAAGCGGTATGAATCAAGGCCTGGAAAACCATAAGCCGGGCGATTTCTTTGCCGGTGCGGTAGTGTCGCCCTTTAAAGCCGCCGAAGCCGAACTCATGGCGCAGTATTACAAGCTCAAGAAAAAGATCGACAAAGGCGCTAATTTTATTGTGACCCAGTTAGGGTATGACGCGCGTAAATTCCATGAGGTGCTGCAGTTTATTAAGAATTATAATCCCGAGGTATCTGTAATAGGGAATATTTACATCCTGCCGTTTGGCGCGGGAAAAATGATGAATTCCAACCAGCTGCCGGGCTGTGTGGTTACCGATAAACTGCTGGCCGAGCTGGACCACGAAAGGACGGCTGAAGATAAAGGCAAAGGAGCGCGTTTGCTGCGCGCCGCTAAAATGTATGCCTTTATGAAGGGCATGGGTTTTGATGGCGTTCACCTGGGGGGGCATAATATCAAATACGAAGATGTCAAATATATAATCGAAAAAGGGGAAGAACTCAGCGATGACTGGAGGCGGTTTATACCCGAATTTGATTATGCGCAGCCTGATGGGTTCTATTATTACGAAAAGGACTTGAACACGGGTCTAAATACCGGCAAGCCGGTTAACCGGACCAGTCTGCCGCCTGATTATCCCGTGGATTTCAATTACCGCCTGATGCGTTTTTTCCACGAAATATTTTTTACACCTGGCAAAAACCTGTATCCGGTGATGCAAAACATTTATTCCGGGGTAAAAGACCCGAGAAAGCACGGATTTGAGCACTTCCTCAAGGTTATAGGCAATGACTGCAAGGATTGCGGCGACTGCGCCCTGCTCGATCTGGCTTACCTGTGTCCCATGTCCCAATGCCCGAAAAACCAACGCAATGGCCCCTGCGGCGGGAGTTATGACGGCTGGTGTGAAGTCCGCCCCGGTGAAAAGAAATGCTTTTGGGTCAAGGTTTATGCAATGCTAAAAGCCTATAACGAGGAGAATCGGCTGGAGGACTTATATATTCCTCCGGTAAACTGGGATTTATATCAAACCTCGGCCTGGTACAATTACTACACCGGACGCGATCACTCGGCGGCCCAAAAACAAACCATTTAGAAAAGGTAAAACAAACGTTGGCGGGATACTTTAGTAAAACAGAAAAGGATATGATAAAAAATGCCTCCGAGGCAATCGGAGGTTATTTTTTATCCTGATGTCTATTAAAATCCCCTGGTGCAAATATTAAAACCATGCCAACCAGAGGTTATGTCGGTTTGCGTTTTTGGTTTATAGTATGAGAGAGCAAGTGTTAAAATAGATGTTAATTTAATTTTAAGCGGAGCAGTGAATTATGGATAAAGTTGAATTGATTGCTACCAGCAGTTTTGGGTTGGAAGCTATTGTAGCCCGGGAAGTCAAAAAATTAGGATATGAAGATGTGAAGGTTGAGAATGCCAGGGTCAGCTTTACGGCGGACCTTTCAGCCATATGCCGGGGTAATCTGTGGCTGCGCAGTGCCGACCGGCTTTTGATAAAGATGGGTGAATTTGAGGCCCGCTCATTTACGGAGCTGTTTGATAAAACCCGCGACCTGCCCTGGGCGGACTGGCTGCCCGTAAATGCTAATTTCCCGGTACAGGGCAAATCGATACGTTCGCAATTATTCAGTGTGCCCGACTGCCAGGCTATAGTTAAAAAAGCGGTAGTGGAGAGCTTGAAGGGCCGCTATCATAAACAATGGTTTGAGGAAAACGGTCCCCGTTACACCATTGAGGTAGGGATTCTCAAAGATGTGGCAACTATAACCCTGGACACCAGCGGAGCCGGGCTGCATAAGCGCGGTTACCGCAAGCTGTCAAGCGCCGCTCCTTTGAAGGAAACCCTGGCGGCGGCCATGATCGATCTCAGCCGCTGGCATCCTGACCGGTTATTGCTCGATCCCTTCTGCGGTTCGGGTACTATTCCCATTGAAGCGGCCATGACAGCCCTGAATCAAGCCCCGGGACTGAATCGGGAATTTGCGGCCGAAAACTGGCCGGTTATACCTAAAAAGTATTGGCTTGACGCGCGGACCGAGGCTAATGACCTCCTGAACCGCGAAATGCGGCTGAAAATCCGGGGCACAGACATAAACCCCGAGGCGCTGAGCCTGGCCCGTTATCACGCCCGCCAGGCCGGGTTGGAAAAACAGATTCATTTTCAGCAGATGCCGGTTGCACAGGTTCAAACCAAAGAAAAGTTCGGGTTTTTGATAACTAATCCCCCGTATGGGCAAAGGCTTCAAGACTTGCCATCGGTGGAAAAGCTCTACCGGGAGATGAGCGGTATTTTTAAGAAGAATCTGTCTACCTGGTCTTTTTATATAATAACCGCCCACAAGGAATTGGAAACCTTCTTCGGCCGCCGGGCTGATAAAAAACGCAAGTTATACAACGGCCGCATCGAGTGTCATTTCTACCAGTCTACGGCCCCAAGCCGCCGCGGCGGGAACAGAAAACGGAAATTAATAACGCAGACCTATAATCGGGCTATTCCAGGGCCAATCTGAGTTGGCCGGGATTTAATTCATTCATGTTAAAACGCACCATGAAGGTAGTCCCAGGCGAATTGTTTACCGGTTCAATAGATGCCTTATGCCGGGCGCAATACTGTAACATATTGCCAGACCCAGACCGGTGCCGTTGTCTTTGGTGGTTAAAAAGGGCGTACCCAGTTTTTGCAGGAGTTCAGGATCAATACCCCTGCCGTCATCACTAACGGCCAGCACGATTGTTTCAGCATCCTCCTGAAAGGTTCTGATAGTTACCCTGCCTTTGGCTCTGGTAGCTTCCAGACCGTTGCGGACCAGGTTAAGCAGCAGCTGGCGGATTTCCTTTTCGTCCAGCATCAGATCAGGAATTTCCTGCAATTCCAGGTAGACATGCTTGTCGGTTAATATGGCGTCAGCCACCAGCAGGGGATAAAGAGCGGTAATTATGGCATTCAGATTATGCGCCTCCAGGTCGACCCGTTTGTTTTTAGCCAGAGCCAGGAACTCGCTGATAATTTCATTAGCCCGCTCCAGTTCTTCCAGCATAATGTTAAAATAGGGCTGGTGATCCTTAAAATCATCGTGCAGCTTCATGATCTGCAGAAAACCTTTGACCGTTGTCATAGGATTTCTTATTTCATGCCCTATTCCAGCGGCCATTTCGCCGATGGTATGGAGTTGGCTCAGCCGGGCCATTTCCCGTTCCAGTTTGCGATGTTCGGATATGTCTTCCAGCAAAAGCATGACTCCGGTAATACTGCCATTTTCCATTATTGGCGAACTTTTTATCCGTACCAGGGCTTCGGTGCCGTTTTTGGTTAAAACCATGGTTTCGAAGGTTCCTGCCTCGCCTTCCAGCCGATTCTGTATTTGCAGGGTCATGGGACCATTTTCCGAATCTGCCAGGAATTCCATAATGTTGCGGCCGATTATTTCCTGAGGTTCATAACCCAGTACATTTTTGACGGAGCCGTTTACAAAGGCTATAGATTTCGTAAGATCATATATTATAAAGACCTCATTCATATTTTCTATAAGGTAATTGCGATAGTCGAGTTCCTTTTTTAAGGCCAGTTCAGCCAGTTTCTTCTCGGTAATATCCCGGGTGACCAAGAGCCCATCCCCGGCGTATTCATCATAATCAATGATTTTGCCGATCGTTTCCAGCCATATATAGGAGCCGTCTTTGGCGCGCCATCTGTATTGGGCGCTGGCGTGGCCGGTTTTTATGCCTGCATAGAGTTTATCCAGGAGCGGGTCAAGATCCTCCGGGTGAATATACTGAAAACCACTCTTTCCCAGTAATTCCTCTGCCGTATACCCGACTACTCTTTCGTACGAAGGGCTGAGGTATTTGTAAACAAAATTTTGCAGGTCAAGGAGGGCAATCATATCATAGGCGTTTTCAGCTATCAAACGGTATTTGGCTTCCGATTTTCTTAAGGCCTCTTCGGCAGCCGCCTGGGAGGTAATATCGGTAATTGAGCCGTAATAGAATTCTATATTGCCGGCCTCATCATACTTTATAAATATAGCCAAATCTAAAACGAGTTTTTTGCCTTCTTTGGTCATGAATTCTCCCGCAAACCGCTGATAACCTCCGCCATGGTTTATAGCTGCCGAAATTTTTTGGAAATAATAGTCCCATTCCGGCATTATTTGCCGCAAATTATGCAGCTCATCCCGGGAGAGGTGCATTAAATCACACAAAGCATCATTACAGCTTAGCAGTGAACCGTCAGGGCTGACGGCTAACATGGGCTGTACGGAGTTTTCCACCGTGTGTTTTAATAAAATGAAGTTTTCTCTTTCCCGGTTTTCTCTTTCAATAATCCGCAGCCAGTGTTCTGCCTCCCACCGGTCGGTATTCTTGGCTAGAAAAAGCTCATCCGGCATTATGGAAAAATTCTCGTAGAAGATACCGTTCTTAATAATAACCGGGTGGCTGATTATGGCATATTTCAAAAGGGTGGGATCGGTTTTCCAGCGATCATATTGACAAAGAGAGATAACCGGATAATGGGGAAATATTAAAGCATTTGAGCGGGAATTTGCTTCAACCAGGTTCCAGGCCGGTTCTATACCGGTTATAGAATATAGAGCTTCATTGGTCAGACGAACTGCCGGGTAGCCTTCCGCCAAACAGTATTTGATGAATTCAATGGCAAAGTCTTCGATTTGTTCAAGCCGGTCCTGGTTATTTGTTTCCGGCAAGTCCTCCGCGCTTAAAAATAATAACTGGCCGCTTGCTTCCAGGGAAACGGTGTCCTGGCCCGCATTCTGCAAGTAATCAATAATGGTCTGTTTGCGATGGTGATTTAAGGCATATATGCATTTATCCCCGCGTTGTAAGCCTTGAATCAGGAAAGGGATGACCGCTTCTTCCCATTCGGTTTCATTTTCATAGATTAAACAGGCGTGGTCATGAAGCTGCAGCCGATATACACTAAGGTTTTTCTTAGGGGCTTTCATTATGCAACAATCCTTTTAGCAGCTAATGGTTATTTTATGCAAAGTACTAATTCTACATAATGCAAACATTTCCTGCCTATGGGATTAATGGGTGAAAAATTTACTGTTGCAAAAGAAAAGGGTTCCGACCTGATCGGAACCCCGGGAGCCCAGGTAAAAACAGATTTTTATTATGCTTGAGATTGCAGAATAGTTCCCAGTTCGCCCACCGCGATGTAGGAGTTAATGTCAGCGGCGACACTATATAAGAAATTATCGGTAGCGGTATTTTGCACTATCCATTCTGTACCGTTAGTCGATATAGCCGCTTGACCCGGACTGCCAACAGCTATGAAAGTCCCCCGGCCATAGGTTACAGATTGCCACCACGGCGGGTATTCGCAGGTGCTGTGGTCTATCCAGCGTTTGGCATCGCTGGAGGTTAAAATAAGCCCCTGGTCGCCCACGGCCACATAGATGCCCTGGGCATAGGTGACCCCCTGGATCATATGCCAGCTTGAGCCTGCGTCTTGGCGAGTCCAGTTTATCCCGTCAGGAGATGTCAGATGGTGCTGTTGTCTCCAACGGCTGCGAACAAGCCCGCCCCAAACGTTACGCCAAAGAGGTCGCTGAAGACACCGGATTTCTGAATGGACCAATCTACGGCATCAGGAGAAGTCAGGATAATGCCTTTTTGTCCTACAGCCACAAATTGCCCTGCTCCATGGGTAACCGCAAAAAGGCGGTTGCTGGGCTCGATGTTTTGCTGGGTCCAGTTTACCTCATCAGGCGAGGTCAATATAACGCCGTTATCACCGACCGCCACAAAGGTTTTATTACCTAAGGCAATTCCCAGCAGGTTGGTTTCTATTCCCGAAACCCTCTGCACCCAGTCTCTGCCGTCCGGAGAACTGAGTATGGCGCCTGCTGCGCCCACGGTTATAAAGCCCTGGTTTCCACGGCCGCTAATGACCGACCGCAATTCATTGTAATACCCCTTCGAACGCATGGTCCAGACCCCAGCGTCAGGGGAAGTCATAATAATGCCCCCTTGGCCGATCGCAACGAACAGGCCGGGTCCAGCCAGGACTCCCAGCAGCAGTTTGTAATCTGCAGAAATATCTGCCGACCACTCCAGGCCATCCGGGGAAGTCAGCACCACTCCGGGATCCACATCATCGTGGCCTGCGGCCACGAAAAGTCCGTTGCCGTAAGTAACGCTTTCCAGACGGGCGAAGGTATTAGAATCACGGCTGGTCCAGTTCACCCCATCCGGTGAACTCAGGACGCTGCCTCCTGAACCTACAGCCACAAACAATCCATTACCATAGACTACGCTGTTTAAGCGGTATTGAATCTGAGCGCCTTGATCAACAATCCTTGGCATTGTCAGAGGTAAAAATATGACCGTCCGCCCCCACAGCCACAAACATGTTATTGCCGAAAGCCACACTGCTCAGCCAGTAGGCTTCTATACTGATATTACCCCAGTTTTCACCATCAGGAGAAACAAATATTTGACCATACTGTCCTACGGCCACAAACATGTCCTGACCATAACATATGCCGTCAATCCAGCATCGGTGCCGGAATCCTGCCGGGTCCAATTCTCACCATCGGCGGAAGTCAATATTGTGCCCAGCATGCCAACGGCGACGAACAGCCCCGCGCCAAAGGCTACCCCGGTAAGATAAATAGAAGTGCCGGAAAACTGTAGCGTCCAATTAATACCATCCAGGGAAGTCATAATAGTACCGTATTGTCCCACAGCCACATATTTTCCATTGCCATAGGCAGCTGAACGCAGGGTGTTTCCCTGCGGAAGAGGATTTCTCCATAGCCAGAGATCAAAGGGCATCACTTGACAAATCACCACTTTCCAATTATTTTCATTCAACCCCTGAAATGAGATGAGGGTTAAGCTGCTATTAATACACTTATGCAAAAGAGATGTATTTGTGAACATTTAATTGCTGCTTTCCGTAAAAATGTTTCACGTGAAACATTTCTGCTGGCTATGATGCAAATAATTTCAGTAAATGTGTTAACCTATGGTTAACTTTCTTAGGAGGCAGAGCGGTGCCGGATGGATGGCTGGTAACCAGTAAAGCTGATATGGAGAAACGCGGCTGGGATGATTTGGATGTCATCCTGGTAAGCGGGGATGCCTATGTGGACCATCCCGCTTTTGCTGCGGCTATTCTGGGGCGCTGGCTGGAACATAAGGGTTTTAGAGTTGGTGTTATCGCCCAACCCGGCTGGCAAAATACTGACGATATCTCAAGACTCGGCCGACCCCGGCTGATGTTTGCGGTTTCAGCCGGTAATATGGACAGTATGGTCAATCACTATACGTCTGAAAAGAAAAAACGCCGGCAAGACGCCTATTCTCCGGGAGGAAAGACCGGGCTTCGCCCCGACCGCGCCACGCTGGTGTATTGTAATTTGATACGCCAGGCATTTCCAGGGACGCCGCTGGTGATTGGCGGGGTGGAAGCCAGCCTGCGCCGGTTGGCCCATTATGATTACTGGAGTGATAAAGTAAGGCGTTCTATTCTGGTTGACAGCCGGGCTGATTTATTGGTGTATGGAATGGGGGAGGCCAACCTGGCGGCGATTGCCCATCGTATACAGGCTGGTCAGGATATAAGTTCTATCCGCGACCTGCGGGGAACCTGTTATATCAGCCGGGAAATACCTGGGGATGCCGCCCAATTGCCCGCTTATGAAGAAGCGGCTGCAGATAAACAGGCGTTTGCGTGTGCGACCCGTGTTATTTTGGAAGAAAACAACCCGTATAATGCGCGGGTACTGGCGCAAAAACACGCCCAACGCTGGGTGGTCCAGAACCCTCCGTGCCTGCCCCTGACATCCGATGAACTCGACGCTTATTATGAGCTGCCCTATATGCGCAGGTCACATCCGGATTATGACCAGGCTGGAGGAGTCCCGGCCCTGGAAACGGTAAAATTTTCACTGGTAACCCATCGCGGCTGTTTTGGGGGCTGTTCGTTTTGCGCTCTCAGTCTGCACCAGGGAAGATTTATCCAGTCCCGCAGCATAGAAAGCCTGGTGAAGGAAGCGCAGAGCCTTACCCGCCACCCTGACTTTCGCGGAACGATCAGTGATGTGGGCGGTCCGTCAGCTAATATGTACGGGTTTGATACCTGTAGTGAAAACTGCCGGGGCTGTAAACGTAATACCTGTTTGCATCCACGATTATGCAAGCAAAAAGGGGCGGATCACAGCCCCTCCCTTAAACTTTGGGAAGCATTGCGTCAGGTGCCGGGGGTTAAGCACCTGTTTGTAGCCTCCGGCCTGCGTTATGATCTGCTGCTTAAGGATTCCAGCGGGCGTTATATGGAGGAACTCTGCCGCTGCCATGTCAGCGGCCAACTGAAGGTGGCGCCTGAGCATGCAGCCGCGGAGGTGACTCGTTTAATGCGTAAGAGCGGGAAGGAAGATTATTTGCGGTTTTCGCAGCTTTATAAAGATCTGAACCAACGGCTGGGGCGCAAGCAGTATCTGGTACCCTATTTTATGATTGGCCATCCCGGCTGCGGGTTGCAAGAAAGCATTGAAATGGCTGAATTTGTACGCGATCATATGGAGCACTATCCCCGGCAGGTGCAGAATTTCATGCCTACGCCCATGACCTTATCCACATGTATGTACTATACCGGGCGGGATCCCTTCAGCGGCAAAGAAGTGTACGTTCCCCGTTCCGAGCAGGAACGATCTTGGCAGCGAGCCTTACTGCAATACAATCAGCCTGCCAATTGGCCTGCTGTCCGCGATGCCTTGCAGGCTGCCGGGCGCTCTGATTTGATAGGGAATAAACCCGGCTGCCTAGCGCCTCCCGTAAACAAGGGGCGTAAAAAATAAATATATCAGCACGGACCGGTGTGTTTGACCTGTTTCATCAAAGCGATGCGCCTTTGGGCCGCATCAGCACAATTCCGTTGTTCTTCGGTTTCTATTAACAATGGGGGGATTTCTGTGGGCCGTCCGTTGCGATCCAGGGCTACCATGAAAAAGTAGCCTTCGGAAACATGTTTGATAAGACCGCGCGTAAGGTCCTCGGCATCTACCCACACATGGACTTCCATCGAGGTCCTGCCGGTGTAATTCAATTCCGCATTACAAATAACCAGATCGCCGACAAAGATAGGTTCAATAAATGAGAGCTGCGTTACACTGGCTGTAACCACATTTTGCAGACAATGCCTAGCTGCGACCACACCTGCCGCCGAGTCCATAAGCTTCATTACTTCACCGCCGTGCATGTTCCCGGCTACGTTAGCGTGATAGGGAAGCACAATCTGGGTCATGGTAATTTTCGATTCCTGGCGAGATTTCGGGACCATAGCCTTCAACTCCTCATACAGTTATAAATCCTGTCCATAGCTTAACATAGATGTCAAGTGTCAAGGGGAGTGTCAAGGAGTGTCAAGGGGAGTGTCAAGGGGACGGTTCTCTTGACACTCTTGACGCCAATAGCTTGTGAATGTGGCGCCGGTAAACCACAATCCGGCAATGATGGCGGTTAAAGGAGCTACCATAATCAAGCCCAGACTGCCTACCATAGTATGCAGGATCTCTGCTGACACATATTTAAGATTAAGTATATTGATTACCGGAGTGCCTTGAGCCATAAAAACCATCAACAGAGCCATATATCCGCCCGAATAGGCTAAAAGCAAGGTGGTGGAAAACGATACGATTCCATACAATGCTTTAACCGGACGGCAGCGGCTACACGTTTTCATTTTTGCTTCCAGTCTATAACGGGATTGTAAAAATGCGTTAGCGAGTATTTAAATGCGGGGTTAAAAGTATTTAAAGGATGTTCTCGGGCAGAATCTAGAATTGCCTTCGCATCAAAACCAGCTACAATAATTTCCCGTAATTCATAATTCTTAAGAAATTATTAATAAATTTGTCTGCTTGTTATTAAGAACTTGCCCTTAGAGTGATACGAAAGGATTACAAATAAGGACTGCGTCAGGGGATGTATCCGGGAGGGATAATGTGCGAAAAGGATGGATGACAACTGAGCAATGGGCCGGAATATTCTTTACCGCTCCCAGCCTGACCGGGTTTTCCGTCTTTTTTCTCATTCCCTTCTTGTTTGTCATCTATTACAGCCTCATTAACAACCAATCTGCGGGCTGTTTTGTGGGCCTGGCCAATTATGTAAACTTACTGCGCAATCCCGTTTTTTTGAAAGCTGGGTTTAATACCCTGGTATTTGCGGTCGTCTCTGTCCCTTTAATCATGGCTGTGGCCCTGGGTTTGGCCCTCCTGCTAGACCGCCGACTGCCGGGGCGGGATTATTACCGGGCAGCTTTTATGCTGCCTTTAATAGTGCCGACAGCTTCGGTAGTCTTAATCTGGCAGGTGATATTCAATTTCCATGGTTCTTTAAATAATGTGGTAACCATGTTGGGATTAAATCCGGTCAACTGGATGAACAGCGGCTGGTCGCGGGTAATCGTGGTTTGTTTTTACTTATGGAAAACGCCGGTTTTAATATGATACTATTTTTGGCCGCATTACAAAACGTACCCAGGGAATTATACGAAGCCGCCTATATCGATGGGGCCGGTCCGGGACAGCGGTTTATCAATGTGACTCTGGTGCATATTGTTCCCACCGCGTTTTTTGTGTTTATCATTTCTATTATCAATTCGTTCAAGGTTTTCCGTGAGGTTTATTTAATTTCCGGCAGCTACCCCCATGAAAGCATTTATATGCTGCAGCACTATATGAACAACATGTTTATGGCTCTGGACTATCAGAAGCTGTCTGCTGCCGCAGTAATTACGGCTCTGGTTATAGCCTGATTGCCGGGCTGTTTTTTAACCTGGACAAAAATCTGCGAAAGGTTATGGAATGATGGGCAGGAGTTTGATAATCACCCGGGCAGGAATTTATCATACGGTTTTTTTAAGTGCGGCACTGGCTTTGCTTTTCGTTCTGCCGCTGCTTTTAACTGTCAGTAACTCTTTTATGTCCGAAGGAGAGATTAAAAATAATTACGGGGCCATTTTATCGGGAGCAGAAAGCCCCGGAGCTGCCGTTGATAGATATGCAAATCTCAAGTTTATTCCGGATATGGTGACGATAAAACAGTATTACCGTGTTTTGATTAAGGAATCACAATACCTGTTAATGTTTTGGAATTCAGTTTTTATGGTGGCAACTATCATGGCCGGGCAGATTCTGATAGCCAGCATGGCATCATTTGCCTTTGCCAAAATAGATTTCCCCTGGCGGGAGCAGCTTTTTTTCGTGTATATCCTGGTAATGCTGATGCCCTTTCAAGTAACCCTGGTGCCCAACTACCTGGTGGCCGACTGGCTGCAGCTCATCGATAAAGCGGGAAGCATTATATTTCCCGGTATATTCAGCGCCTTCGGGGTATTCCTTTTGCGGCAGTTCATGGTTTCCATACCCAACCAATATATTGAAGCGGCTCGCATTGACGGAGCCGGTTATTTCACAATATTCTGGCGCATCATTATGCCTATGTCCAAAAACGCCATAGCTGCACTAGCCATTCTGGTCTTCATGGACAACTGGAATATGGTGGAACAGCCGCTCATATTCTTGCAGACCGCTTCCAAGCAGCCCCTGTCCTTATTCTTATCCCAGGTCAATCTTATGGATATGGCATAGCCTTTGCGGCGGCGGCCATATATATGATCCCGGCCTTGTTGATCTTCTTTTATGCCGAGAATTACTTTGTGGAAGGCATACAACATTCCGGGTTAAAACAGTAAAGGGATGAGGAGAGAACCGATGAACACCAGTATCGACAGTGAACTGCAAAGCGGGGAACAAAAAAAGACCTTGAGTAAAAAGCTATTGATTATCTTCTTTGGGATCATGATATTGCTGACCTTCTTTTCCAATACCATTAACAACTTCACCCTGCCGCGGGTTAAGGTCGAGTATCCTTCCAGCGGCGCACTGGTGAAAGAGGTTTTCGCTTCCGGGGAGATCATACCCAAGGCCAGCCAGTCGGAATATACCGCCTTAAACACCGCGGTGGAAAAGGTGTATGTAAAGGCCGGCGAGACGGTAAAAAAAGGACAGTTGGTTATGAGTCTGGACAAAACCTCCGCTATGACTACTTACCGCCAGGAAGAGCTGAATCTGCAAAAGTTGAAACTGGACATGGAAACGGTTGGCGAGGCGGGCAGCGAGACAGGAAATCACAGCCTGGCGTTTAAGCGTGACGAAGCTCAACAAAAATATGATATGGCCTGCCATGATTTTGAACGGACCAAGGGCTTATTTGAGGCTGGGGCCGAATCGAGGCTGAACTATGAAAAGGCGGAAAACCAGATGAAAACCACTGCCAGAGAATATAAGCAGGCCTGTGAGGATTACAGCAAGGGAGTCAAAAAAGCCGCTTGTGATGTCATGGCTCAAGAGCTAAAAGTTGCGGGACTTAAACGGGAACTTGACACCAAATACGAACTGCATGCCCAATACGACGGTTTGGTTAAGGAAGTTAATTTTACCGAAGGGAGCCTTGCTAATAGTTCTAAGGCCCTGTTTGTGATTGCGGATCAGAGCCAGGGTTATGAATTCAAGATGAGCGTTGATGATGAACAGGCGTCATACCTGGCGCGGGGGGATGAGTTCACCGTCAGTTTGAAATCCATGCGCCGCAGTTTGAAAGGCGTTGTCTCCAGGATGGTAACCGGCACCCAGGGTAAAAAGACGTCTTTTGGATGTAGAAGCACAAGGTTTGGCGGGGGGAGAGGCCGGCCAGGCTTTTATAAGTAAAGATATTGGATTTTATGATTGCCTGGTGTCCAACAGCGCGGTGAACAAGAGTGAGGGAAGCGATTGCGTATGGCTTATCCAGGAAAAGCAGGGGGCTTTTAAAAACGAACTCTATGTAAAGAAGTTGAATGTTACTGTACTTAACTCTGACATCAATAAAAGCGCTCTGCAAAGAAGCGGTCTGGATCAGGATTCCAGGATTGTCTGTAAGGTCGACGGCGATCGCGGTCTGACTGACGGCGGCAGGGTACTCTTATGGGAATAGATCTAAATCGCAGGGGATGAGGAATTTGAACAATAAGACCTGGCGGGTTTTGCTGATAGGATGGGCAATTATGATACTATCCATCTGCCTGGAAGACGATGTTCTAATGCAGCTTAAGCGTGTCAACGGCCCTGGCGGGCTGGAGAAAACTGTTTTTACGGCCAGGCTGGGGTTAAACAGTGACAAGACTGGCAGCCTTGATATAGACGATATTGATTATCTGCGTAAAAAGCTGCCGGGAATAAACCTCTCCTATCTGGCCCGCCAGGAGGGCATGGCAGAGGGAAACCACAAAACGGCCGGGGTTAAAGTGTTGGGTATCAACTACCTGTGGCCGAGGTTCTATGCTCTTAATATAACCGCCGGCAGCATGTGGACGCCGCAGGCGGAGAACGAAGGCCAGCGGGTGGCGGTGATCAGTTCCGAACTGGCCATCAGGTTATATGGAACTATGGAAGTAATAAACACACAGATTAAGGTTCTGGGCAAGGATTACCTGATTGCAGGTATATATACACCGTCAGCCGGTATTTTAAAACACTTAACCGATGACGGGATACCGGAGGTTTATATACCGGGGGCGGCGTTTTTTGAAACAGTTCAGAACCCGTTTATACGGGAACTGCAGATAGATTCCGCCCCGGCAGGCAGCCTGGATTCAGCAAAAATGATACCGGCCCTTTTGCATCTGAGGGGCAAAGACATGACTGCATATACCGCAATCGACTATCATATGGCCCGGGTATTGATGGAGCAAGTACCGCAAATACAGGTTTTTATCATGGGTATTCTGCCTATACTGGTCATACTTAAGTTCTGGCTGAGCCGTATCCGCAATATAGCATGGGCGCTGCGCCGAGACAGCCGGGAAGATGATTTCAGAATAATTATGAAAAAGCGCAGGCGGGAAATCAGAAATTTCCTAGGGCTGACGGCTGGCCTGCTGGCCGTAATAGTTTTCATATGGAGCAGGATACATTTTAGCCCGTATATCCCGCCCCGCTTAATACCGGATGATCTTATAGATATTTCACATTATGCGGAGGTGGTTAAACAGGATATTAGCACCGGGCAGATAATGGCGGAGTACTGCAGGCCCGAAACGGAGGTTCAGCTGGGGGTATGCAAAATCATCAATCGTTTTCTCTACTACATTGCCTGGCCCCTGGGACTGGGACGGGCCTTATATGCCTGGTCCCAATATAAAAGGAAAGCGGGAGAGTGTAATGAGTAAAAAATGTCTGAGTATGTTTATAATTTGTATCCTGTTGGCTGCGGGTTTATTAGGCTGCGGGGGAAAAGAAAGCCCGGTATCATCTGAGCAGGGGAGTAAACAAGGCCCGTCGAAAACGTATCGCGAAAGTGAAATCAAACTGGACAAACTGCAGATGGTCATGAACCTGGCCCTGGATTCCCAGGATCGCCTGGTTATGTATGATGACGAAGACCGCGATTCCAAGTTTGTTATTCTGGATAAACAAGGCCGGGAGATAAAGCAAATACCTGTCCGGGAGATGCTCACCAAAACAGTTATAATAACGGTCGTATATTCGCACTGGACAGCAGAGGCAGAATATACCAGCTGCAGCAAATCAGCGTATATGATAAACCCCAATCGGAGGAACCCCGCGAATTAATAAAACGATTGCAGATATATAGTCCCGGAGGTCAAATAGAAAAGACGATCGAACTGGGGAGTATGACAGGCGAAAACAGCTTGAACCAGATGGACCGGGCTGTGGCCGTCGATGCAAAGGGAAGGATCTACATACTGCACCAGGATGGCAAAATTGAGGTTATAGAAGAAAACGGCCAGTCCCTGAAAACCATTCGCGGTGACAAATATTATGAAATGGATATAGATAAACAAGGCAACTTGATGGTGACAGGAAGAGACACAGAGGGGAATTTCCTGGCTGAGATCAGTACTTCGGGCAAGGTCATATGGAAACGGACGCTGGAAAATATTAAGATGGCGGTCTTGAGCTATAAATATAATATTCATGACGAATGTTCTTATATCGCTGATTATTCCGGGATAAAGAAATATGATCCCCGGGGCAATTTTGTGGAAGAGGTCTTAAATTATCGTGATACCAGTATTTTCGTCTCCGACGCTTTTGTCAACAGTATCGCTTTTGACGCCCAGAGTAATATATACATCAGCATAATGTATAATGGCGCTTCAGAATCCGGCCGGCAGTTCAGTGTGTATAAATATATCCCGGATAAAGCTGCAGCCAAGCCTCAGGGACCGCAAAAGACACTGAGCATTGCCGTGGCCAGCGGTGATCCTTTGATGATGGAGAAAGCGGCGCGATTGTTTGGAAAGAAACATCCCGGTGTCGTGGTTGAGGTCAAGGATTATTCAGGCCGGTCGCACCACGGCGACAGAGACGATTATGAAGACTATATAAAAAACATAAATACGGAAATACTCAGCGGCAAAGGCCCGGATATTATTTCGACTGAAGGGCTTCCGTACCGCAAGTATGCGGAAAAGGATGTTTTCCTAGATTTAAAAAGCTTGATGAACCAGGATAAAAGTTTCAAACGCCAGGATTATTATGCTAATATCCTGAAATCCTGTGAATCCCAAGGCAAGCTCTATGCCATGCCGGTAAGTTTTTGGATACCGGTGATGGTTGCTGATGGAGCCATGCTGCAAAAAGCCGGTGTTTCCATAGATGATTCCCGCTGGGTATGGTCTGATTTTTACGATGCCGCCAAAAAGATTTGCCAGGATAGCAATAACGATGGGAAACTCGAAACCTATGTGCTGCCCAAACTTCGCAATGACAGAATGCTTGATTACATGCTGGCCAGCGAGTACCGCAATTTTGTTAATGAAGATAAGAAAAAGGCGCATCTCGATTCCCCCGCTTTCATACGATTTTTAAATACTTATAAGGATTTGACCGGCAAATATACGAACAACAAAGTTGATGAAGAGGAATTGATTTTTTCGGGAAACCGGAGCAGTATCGCCTTCTTCCCCTATGATTCTTTTGGCGGGGATTTGACCATGGAAAGAAGCGCCATGGGGTCCCAGACCCGAATCCTGGCCATGCCGCACGGCAGCGGCCTGGGGGACCGGCCTTTCGATGCGGAAATGTATGCAATAAACAGCAATTCCAAGCTGAGAAAAGAAGCCTGGGAATTTCTCAAGTTTATAACCAGCAAAGAACAGCAGATATCTTTAAACTTCTATGGGGTGCACATAAACCGGCTGGCCCAGGACCATTTCTTTGCCGAAGCCGCTAAGCAAAAATCGTCCTGCGTGACGTTTGGCAATGAGGAACATGTTAAAACTGTTGACGTAGAGCCTTTGACACCTGAGCAGATCAAACAAAACCGGCAGTTAATAGCCGCCTTAAACCATTGCCATACCATAGACCCACAGATCAAAAAAATAATGGGAACGGAAATAGCTGTGTTTGTCAGAGGCGAAAGGTCAGCGGCACAAACCGCTAAGATTCTGCAGAATAAGGTTACACTCTACCTCAATGAATAAGGTGTCAAGGGGTGTCAAGGGGACGGTTCTCTTGACACCAAGTCCTAAAAACTAACTGGGTGTCAAGAGAACCGTCCCCTTGACGCTTGTCCCCTTGACGCTTGACACCCTGAAATGGCGGGAGAAGAATTATGGCGGGAATAGTCCTGGATGGAGTAAATAAAATCTACCCTAACGGTTTTCATGCCGTAAAAGATGCGGACTTTACATGCGCTGACCACGAATTCGTAATTCTGCTCGGCCCTTCGGGCTGCGGCAAAACCAGTATTCTCAGAATGATTGCCGGTTTGGAGGAAATCAGTTCAGGTCAAGTGTATATCGGGGAACGTCTGGTTAATGAGGTTGAAGCCAGGGACCGCGATGTAGCCATGGTGTTTCAGAATTATGCCCTGTACCCGCATATGACGGTTTTTGACAACCTGGCCTTCGCCTTGAAGCTGCGTAAAATGAGCAAACCCGATATAAAAATGAGGGTGCATGAGGCTGCCCGCATGCTTGATATAGAAGGACTCCTGCCCCTTAGGCCCCGGCAGCTATCCGGCGGGCAGATGCAGCGGGTGGCGCTGGGGCGGGCGATGGTCAGGCAGCCGCAGGTGTTTTTATTGGATGAACCTCTGTCTAACCTGGACATGCAGCTAAGGGTGCAGATGCGGTCCGAATTGATCCGCATGCATAAGCAACTGGGAACCACTTTTATATACGTTACCCATGACCAGATGGAGGCTATGACCATGGGCAGCATTATTGTAGTAATGAAAGACGGGGTATTGCAGCAAGCCGGATCGCCGCTCGATGTTTATGACAAACCCGTTAATATGTTTGTCGCTGGTTTCGTGGGCAGCCCGGCTATGAACTTCCTGCAAGGATGCCTGGGCGTAAATGGAGGCCAGGTAAGTATTAAAGGTACGGGTTTTTGTTTCCAAATACCAGAACACAAAATTACCGCCAGCCTGAAAGCCCATACAGGAAAACCTGTAATAATAGGTATCCGCCCCGAAGATATATGGTGTACAGATGTATACGGGGAAGAATCTGGCCCCGCCTCTCCTGTTGTCCAGGTTGATATTATTGAGCAGGTAGGGTACGAATACTATCTGCATTTGGACCTGGAAAAGCAGAGGTTGGTGGCCAGGACTTCACGAAGCTTATCCGCGCGGCCTGGAGACAGAATAAGAATAAGCCTTGATCTTAAACGATTACACCTTTTTGACTATGATAGTCAGGAGGCGCTTATATAACATGGGGTCCAGAGTTTATTAAGCCTTAAGATAGCCGCTATAATTCGGGATCGGACAGTTTAACCACCTGCTGCGGAGAGCGCAGGCCGTTGTTCGCAGCCGCAGCCACCGCCAGGGTCTTCACATCCAGGGATTCCACAATATCGCTGGGTACCACGATCAGAGTGTTCTGTTCGTTCTTCAGGGCCTCATACATTATCGTCATGGCTCCTAAACGTTTGTCAAGGGGACGGTTCTCTTGACACCAAGCCCTAAAAACCAACCAGGTGTCAAGAGAACCGTCCCCTTGACACCCTTGACACCTTGACACCTTTAATTAGCATTTGCCGTAATCTCCTGTTATAATTAAGCCGTATTTTTCCTCTTTATAAGGGCGATGCAGTTTAAGGAGTGAAAAAGCCATTGAAATACCGTATTATATCGATTGGCAAGATACGGGAGCCTTTTTTTCAGCAGGGGATTCAGGAATACCTAAAACGGCTGCAGCCCTATGCCAGCATTGAACTGGTTGATGGTCTGGAGGAAAAACTCAGTCCCCGCGCCGGGGATAAGGATATAGAAAAAGCCCTGCAGCGTGAGGGCGAACGCATCCTGGCGTTGATAAATGACAACGAATTGCTGATTGCTTTGGATATAAAAGGCCGGATGCTGTCCTCTGAAGCCCTGGCTCATACTATGGAAGCATGGAACCAATCCGGCAAATCGCGGGTAAACTTTGTCATTGGCTCCTCCTTTGGGCTCTCCCCAGCGGTGAAAACCCGTGCCGATCTGCGCCTCTGCCTGTCCCCCATGACCTTCCTGCACCAGATGTCGGGCTTAATCCTTGCCGAGCAGATTTACCGGGGGTTCAGGATAATCAAAGGTGAACCATACCATAAGTGAACGGGCATAATTCAGGGCATAGTACGAATTAAAGGCCAAAAGGCCGGAGAGGGAGTTATCATGTATTCAAATAATCAGACCTCACCCGGTAAAGTAAGATTCATAATCCTGGGCATCCTGTTTATTACGCTGATGATTGCCTATATCGACAGGGTGAACATATCCATCTTGATTGCCGACCCCGGTTTTATATCCGATATGAATCTTCAGGCTCAGGCTGCCCGGCAGGGGATGTTAATGACCTTATTTCTCATAGCCTACGCATTGGGGAATGTTATCCTCGGATATTTTGGGGATCGGCTGGGACCCCGTAAAGCGGTGTCTGTATCTATTGTGGTCTGGTCTTTCTGCCTCTTTGTTGCAGCTAAGGCCGGCAATCTGGTTACATTGCTCGGCGCCCGCGTTTTTATGGGTTTCGGTGAGGGTTTCCACTGGCCTATGCAGAGTACATATGTTAAGAACTGGTTTCCGCTGCACGAGCGGGCCAGAGCCAACTCGATCTGGGCGGTGGGACTGATGGTGGGGCCAGCTATTGCCGTGCCTTTGTGTTCAGCATTGTTGCAAAATGGGGTTGGTCCAGCTCTTTTTTAATTCTTGGCTTGACGGCTTTGGTAGTGCCTTTGCCTTTAATATGGTTTTTTACGGCGGACCATCCGCGGGAACATCGCTTTATCAGTGATGCAGAAGCTGGTTATATAGAACACGGGCAGGCGGATGAACAATCCGCCCTGGCCAAGGTTCAATCCGGGTCCTATCTGCAACTGCTGCGTTCCGGCAGCTTCTGGCTGGTAACCATAGGCTATATGGCAACAGCTTCAATCTGGTGGGGAACAATTACCTGGCTGCCCCAATATCTCAAGGTAGCCCGGCATTTTTCCTGGGCACAGATGGGTTTCTTTGCTTCACTGCCCTATATATTGGGAGCGATTTCCGTTTTAGGGGTAGCTTATCTCTCGGATAAACTGGGACGTCGAGGGATTTTCTACACGTTGGGCTTACTTGGTTCGGTGGTGTTTATTTATCTGGGTTCGACAACGGCCTCCAATTTAAACAGCGCGATTTATATCGCAGTCTCGATCTTCTTTTTGGGCTGGGTTACACCGGTAGCCTGGACCCTGCTGCAAGGCCTGGTAGCGCCGAATCTAGTCGGAGCGGCCGCCGGGCTGATGAACGGTATTTCCAACGGGTTTGCCGCCCTGGCGCCGCTGATTATGGGCTATCTTATCGGGCTAACCGGCAGTTACCTGGCGGGAATGTTCTATTTAATTGTGGTGGGCTTAATCGGCTCCGCTTGTACAGCTGTATTCGCTATCAGGAAATATTAAGGGCCAGGAGACGGTTCTATTGTTTTTAAATATTTACTTGGCGTTCTAATGTGCAATAGGATAGACTTATAGCAACCGTATAGAAAATTAAGGAAGCAGGGGGTGTGGCTAATGGCTCATGTATTACCGGATTTACCTTATGACTACAACGCATTGGAACCTTTTTGTGATGAGGCGACAGTAAGATTGCACCATGATATGCACCATAAAGCCTATGTGGATGGCCTGAACAATGCGGAGAGCAAGCTGGCCGAAGCTATCGAAAAGGGCGATTTTGCTTTGATCAAACATATCGAGCGGGAGTTGGCGTTCCATGGCGCAGGACACATTCTGCACACGATATTCTGGGAGAACATGAAACCGGGAGGCGGCGGCCCGGCAAATGGCGCGGTTGCCGCACTAATTGACCGTGACTTCGGGTCCTTTGATAACTTTAAGAAACTGTTCTCTGCTGCGGCTGCAGCCGTAGAAGGATCAGGATGGGCGATACTGGCCTGCAACCCGGTCTTTGAAAAACTGGTGGTCTTGCAGGCGGAAAAACACCAGGATCTGACTCAGTGGGGCGCGGTTCCGCTGCTGATAGTGGACGTATGGGAACATGCCTATTATCTCAAATACCAGAACAAACGCGCGGCCTGGATCGAAGCTTGGTGGAACCTGGTCAACTGGGATGATGTCAATCGACGGGTAGCATTGATGCAAAACCGTTAATCAAAGTGGGTCCGCATTCTAAGTATCTTAACTAAGAGGAGTGATAAAATGAATGCTGCCAAAAAGGTGTTGGATACCATGAAAAAGGAAGGCAAGCCTATGAGCGCCGGACAGATTGCGGAAGCGACAGGCCTGGATAAGAAGGAAGTGGACAAGGCCATGAAGCAGCTGAAACAGGAAGAGAAGATTGTTTCTCCCAAAAGATGCTACTGGGAACCCAAGTAAAGATAATATCAGATGTAAAAATGCCAGGACTTTAACCATTAAGGGTTACGTCCTGGCATTTTGTTTTGTATGGTTCATCAATCTTACATCCCGGCCATTAGATTGCATATGGCGTTGGAGAAGGATACCGGGTCCTCAATGGCCATGCCTTCTATCAGCAGGGCCTGGTTATACAAGAGCTCGCTGAAGGTCTTGAGCCTCTCTTTATCGTTTTCATATAAGCGGGAAAGCGAAGAGAACAAAGGATGATTGGCGTTTATTTCCAATATCCTGTCGGCTTTAATCTGGTGCTGGTGTTCTGACGGCATCGCATTCAATATTTTTTCCATTTCCAATGACAACGGCCCTTCTGTGCTCAGGCATACGGGATGGGTTTTTAAGCGGGACGAAAGGCGGACTTCTTTGACTCTGCCGGATAAGGACTCTTTCATGAAGCTGAACAGGTCTTTATAGTCCTCAGCTTGTTTCTCTGCGGTCTTCTTTTCTTCCTCGCTTTCTAACTCCAAATCGCCGCTGGAAACCGATTTAAACTCCTTGCCGTCATATTCCATCATAACCTGCAGGGTAAATTCATCCACATCATCAGTTAAATACAGGATTTCATAGCCTTTATCTTTAACCAGTTCGGTTTGCGGCAGGCGGTCGATCCTCTCGATGCTTTCGCCGCTGGCATAATAAATATACTTTTGGCCTTCCTGCATGCGTTCGATATATTCGGCAATAGTAACCAGTTTCTTTTCGTGGGAGGAATAAAACAGTATGAGATCTTTCAAGAGGTCCTTATGGGCCCCGAAATCAGCATAGGCTCCGAATTTTATCTGCAGGCCGAAGCTTTTGAAGAATTTTTCATATACTTCGCGTTCATTGTTTAACATGTCCATGAGTTCACTCTTGATCTTTTTCTCCAGGTTTTTAGCGATTAGTTTTAACTGGCGGTCATGCTGCAGCATTTCGCGGGATATATTAAGGGATAGATCCTGCGAATCCACCAGGCCGCGCACAAAGCTAAAATGATCGGGCAGGAGGTCGGCGCATTTTTCCATGATTAATACCCCGTTGGAATATAGCTGCAACCCCTTTTCATACTCTCTGGTGTAGTAGTTGTAAGGTGTGCGGGCCGGAATAAACAATAGGGCGTTATAGGTCGCTTTGCCTTCCGTGCTGCTGTGAATGACCCGCAGGGGATTTTCAAAATCAAAGAACTTGTCCTTATAAAAATAGAAATAGTCTTCATCGCTTAATTCATTCTTATTCTTGCGCTAGATGGGAATCATGCTGTTCAGGGTCTCGGTTTCCGCATAGCTTTCGTATTCGTTATCGCTGCCTTCCTTGGGACGCTGTTTCTGCATGTCCATTTTAATGGGATAACGGATATAATCAGAGTATTTCTTTACCAGGGAGCGGATTCTATACTCGCTCAGATACTCGTCATAGTTTTCCTCATCGCCATTGTCTTTCAAGGTAAGAATAACGTCGGTCCCCACTGTTTCCCTGCTTGCAGGGGTTATTAAATAACCATCCAATCCTTCAGATTCCCATTGGAAGGCCTTATCAGAACCGTAGGCCCTGGTAACTACGGTTAGTTTTTTACACACCATAAATGCCGAATAAAAGCCTACCCCAAAGCGGCCTATTATGTCAATGTCCTCCAGACCCTCGTTTTCTTTCATAAAGGCCAGCGAACCGCTGTTGGCGATAGTTCCCAGGTTGTTTTCTAATTCTTCTTCAGTCATGCCGATACCGGTATCCGATATGGTAAGTATGCGATTTCCCTTATCAACTGAGATTTTAATAAAGAAATCGTCTCGTTTCATGTCTACGTTCTGGTCGGTTAAAGAGCGGAAATAAAGCTTGTCAATAGCATCACTGGCATTGGAAATCAATTCCCGCAAAAAGATTTCCCGGTTGGTGTAAACAGAATTGATCATCAGGTCCAATAAACGCTTTGATTCAGTCTTGAATTGGATCTTTTCCACTACTCTCTCACCTCAGCACAAATATTTTCCTGATACTCCAGCCAGAGTATCAAAATAATATATAGCTCAATTCATTTTAAATTTCAAGGGGTTGTTGACTGAACCAGGGCCGGGCGTTTTTCGCCGAATAAAACGAACACGCTGGGGGGCTGTTTATAAATGGCTCCTTGACGCGGATGTGACTTGAACCCGCCTTTACCATTTAATGACAAGCTGTTGCGGCTGTGTTATTATATATAAAAAATCGGAGGTTGATTAAATGATAACTACAACTACGCCCAATATTGAAGGCCGGGTTATTACTGACTATCTGGGCCTGGTAACCGGAGAAGCGATCATGGGCGCCAACGTGGTGCGTGACATTTTTGCCAGCATCACGGATATTGTAGGCGGAAGATCAGGAGTATATGAGAGCAAACTTGGGGATGCGCGCCGCATAGCTATTGGGGAAATGGTAGAGAAGGCATCCAAGCTGGGTGCTGATGCGGTAGTGGGCATTGACCTCGATTACGAGGTTATCCGGGAAGGGATGCTGATGGTAGCCGCCAGCGGAACCGCGGTTAAACTGGGCTAAGAAGCCTTAAAATCTGGTTTAGCCAGGTAATATTTTAATAGTTTCACCTCATATTCATAGACTGTGCCGTTATGTTTATAAGATACTGCGCTTAAACCTATTGTGGGTATGAATTCGTGCTGTAATTTATAACCGACACCCCCATCGGTAACTGAATAAACAGGCAGGTCAGAAGGTATTTTTATGTTTATCCGGGAGTGTTCTTGACGGCTTACCAGCGAAATATACAGATCATCTTCACGGATGGCGGATAGAACGCCGAATCTTTGCCCAGCAAAGAGAGGAAATTCAAACAGCATTTCCATATTGCTGCACTCGATATAAAATTCCTTTTCCCGGGTAGCTTTGATAAAACGGGTCCTTTGTTCAGGCGGGATATAATAAAGCTTATTTGAATACAACAGCAGACAGTAGCGGTTTTGGGGGTCCAGATGAAAAGGGTCCCCTTGCATATCTGCCAGTATGTAGTTTGGACGGCGATATAATTTTTTCACCTGCATATGTATTTTAAAATCTTTATTATCAACTTCATTTGGTCCGACCGCTTCTTTTAATGAACAGTCATAATCCCAGTAACTGCCTGCATTCAGAGGGTAGTATTCGATTGCGTTAAATTTATCCAGGGGGTCTGTTTTAACAGGTTCAGTCTTTTGGTTGTAATGTTTAGGGATAACAATAAAAACTGAAACCAAGGTTAAAGCTAAAGCTAATCCCATGGCTCCAGTTATATATACCCATCGTTTGCCTGCCCAATTCAATTCCAATACCGCCTTAAGGTAATTTTCCTGTCAAATATACGCGCAATGGGTTTAATACTTACAGCCAGACAGGAATATTATAGAATATTTATATGCCTGAAACAGTAATACTTATCCTGGAGGCAGAGTTTGTTGTTTGTGCCATAAAGTGATTTAACAGGACGTCAAAAAGGGAGTAATCAATTGGCTAACGGCAAAACCTTATTTAAAGCGGCGGGATTTATGATGCTGGCCACCCTTCTGGCGCGGTTGCTGGGTATGGCCCGGGATATGGTGCTCTATACATTCTTTGGACCGGGAACGGTTACCGATGCTTACAATGCAGCCTTCTCGCTGCCCGATCTCATCTATATGCTTCTGGTGGGGGGAGCCCTCAGTTCTGCCTTTATTCCCGTTTTCGGCAGCTACCTGGCCCGGCAGGAAGAGGAGGAAGCCTGGAAAGTAGCCAGTATTGTTTTAAATACCCTCCTGGTATTGTTAATAGTCCTTATTATTGTGGCGGAAATATATACCCGGCCGTTGATGCTGCTGCTGGTGCCAGATCTTTCCCCGCAGGGAATCGATCTGGCGGTAACCCTGAGCCGGGTCATGTTTATCCAGACCTTTTTTATGGCTTTAAACGGCATTGCCTGGGTATTCTGAATTCCAAACAGCATTTCATTTCTCCCTCCATAGTCTATCCTGTACAATGTCGGAATAATCGGCGTAGGTGTGCTAATGGGGCGTGTATGGGGCATCATGGCTTTTTCTGTTGGCGTAGTAGCCGGATCGATTCTGAGTTTCGCTGTACAGGTGCCCAGCCTGGCAAAAGTAGGTTTCCGGTACTACCCCACGCTTAACCTGCGTCATCCCGGCTTCAAACGGATAATAGTTTTAACCCTGCCGGTAGTGATAGGTCTGTCCGTTACCCAGTTAAACCTCCTGGTCAACCAGTACCTGGCTTCGGGCCTGGCGGCAGGTTCAATCTCCACCTTACGCGTGGCACAGCGGATTATGCAGCTGCCGGTGGGGATATTCGGCGTAGCCATCGCTACAGCGGTCTTTCCCACTATGAACATACAAGCGGAGAAAAGAGAACTTAAAGACTTCAGGAGGACTTTTTCGCTGGGCATGCGGGCTATATTCCTGATTACGGTTCCTGCGGGCCTGGGGCTTATCGCTTTGCGCGAACCCATAATCCGATTGCTTTTTGAACAGGGCAGCTTTACAGCCACAGATACCATGTATACCGCGGGGGCGCTTCTGTTCTATTCCCTGGGGCTTTTTGCCTACAGCGGCTTGCAGCTTATGAACCGGGTTTTCTATTCCCTGAAGGATACCTTTACTCCCGTTATTATTGGAGTTGTTACCGTGGGAATAAACATAGTTTTTTCCATGTTATTGCTTCCCTATATGCAGGATAGGGGACTGGCCCTGGCCTATTCACTGGCCGGAGCCGTCAATCTGCTGCTCTTGCTCATAGTCCTCAAAAGGCGGCTGCGTACTGTAGACGGGTTTAAGATAATGAAAACCTTGATGATAGCGACGGCGGCTTCCGGCCTGATGTATGCTGCGGTCCGGTTTGCTGCCGGTTACCTGGCTGTGGCGCTGCATTTTGTTCCTAAAATTAACGAACTGATAATAGTATCTGCGGGAATAGCCCTTGGTATGGCGGTTTATGCGGGGATTGTAATGTTGTTCCGCCTGGAGGAGACCAAATTGATCCTGGGGATGATGCGGAATCGCCTGCCTTTTCTGAGATTTTTAGGTTAAGGAAGGCCAGGATAATTCGAGTCCCAGGATTGAAAACGTTTCCCGAAATGTTTCCCTCTAATTATAAAAACCATGCCATTTTCAGCTGCCGTTAAGTACCCGTAAGGATGTTTTATTATCCTTACGGGTTTGCAAACCGGCATAATCTATGTCAAAGGCGGGAGTGTGAGAATATAGCTGATACGGAATCAGGTTCCGGGTTCAGCCTTCTTATCGGTGCCTGGTCCTGGCGGAGGTCCCCCTGGGCCTCCCTGCCCTTGCCCTCCTGAAGGCATGGTCATGACCCGAACTTGTTCAACCTTGTTATCACCCGTGCTGCTGAAGGTTATTTCCACCATGTCGCCGGTCTTTATATCACTTAAAGCGATTTCTTTAGTGCTGTCTCTGAAACCGGAAAGGATTTTTGCAGTGCTGGGAATACTAATGGATTTGGTTTCGCTTGTAACTTGAGGAGAGCCTGGCTGCCCGGGATCTAATGTAGAATTTTTACCCTGATCCTGGGGCGGTTTCTGGTTGACAGAACCGGGCAAAGATGCGGCCTCTCCTCTTTGCGGCCTTTGGGCAACAGCCAGGGTTAGAGTGCTGTCGTTTATACTCAAAACCTTACCCATAAGGCGGGAACCATTGTTTTCTTTTCCTGTCGGAGGAACGTTTTTGCTGGCAGGAGTCTGTCCCTGTTTTTTGCTGGCAACATCTTGCTTAACATTAGCCGCAGATTTGGATGCGGATGCTTTGGTTTTTGTCTGAGCAAGGGCTTCTTTAGTTGTTTTGCTGCTGTTGTTGGTACAACCAGCGGCCGTTACTAAAAGGAATGTACATAACAAAATACTCACCAGGTTTTTTTTCCGCAAAATTAATCAACCCCCTATTTTAAATTTAGCACCATACTTTTAATGGAATTAATTAGACCAACACTCACCTCCCCCGCGAAAAGACCGATTTGCGCTAAGCATTTCCGGACTGTAAAAATATTAGCTGATTATTATTCAAAACGCAGGGCTTCAATGGGATCGGAGCTGGCTGCTTTGCGTGCCGGATAATAGCCGAAAAACAAACCTATCATCAGAGCAAAACCCATGGAAACAGCTATCAGCCATGGCGCAACCTTCATCTTCAAATCTGTCCAAATACTAAGTAATTGCGCGGTGCCGCACCCCAGGATTACGCCGATGGCACCCCCGATGAAACAGAGCAATAATGCTTCAATTAAGAACTGGGTTAGTATAGCCCGGGTCGTAGCGCCGATGGCCATACGAATTCCTATTTCCCTGGTGCGTTCCGTAACTGAAACCAGCATAATGTTCATAATGCCGATACCACCCACCAGCAGCGACACCGCTGCGATGCCGCCTAATAGGAAGCTCATCATTTTGGTCGTATCTTCGATGCTGGATAAAATTTCTTCCATGTCACGAATCTGAAAATCATCGTCAGCGGTGTCTGCCAACCGGTGGCGCTGGCGCAAAAGGGTGGTTATAAAATCCTGTAATGTGCTCAAGGCTTTTTGGCTGGTGGCCTGCACATTGATGCTGCGTACAGTTTGCGAACCTAACAGTTTTTGTTGGGCGGTTGTAATGGGTACGTAAATGATGTCATCCTGGTCTGACCCCGCGCTGTCGCCTTTTTCCTCCAGCACACCCACTACGGTGAAGTTTAAACCATTTATGCCGATGGTTTGGCCCAGCGGATTGGACCCATTAAACAGATTGGTTACTACGGTCTGTCCCAAAACCGCTACCGGTTTTAAGTTATTGACATCTTCCTGCGTAAAAAAGGAACCCTGGACAGCAGGCCAGTTCTTAATGGTTTGCAGTTCAGGCACCGTACCGTCTACGGTTGTACTCCAGGTATTACTGCCCAGAGTGATGGTGCAATTATTTGTGCTGGCTTCCGCAGCCACGTATTTTACCAGGGGCAGATCCTTTATGGCTTCTACGTCTCCCATAGTCAAAGTAGAACCGCCTGCGCCTCTCATAGTTCCGCTGAACCGGGCTGAGGAAATGGTCAGCAGATTTGCTCCCATGCTGGATAATCTGTCGGTAATCCCTGAGGCGGTTCCCTGGCTCAAAGACACCATTACGATTACGGCCCCGACGCCGATAATTACCCCCAGCATAGTAAGAAAAGACCGCATCTTATTAGCTAACAAGCTTTGCCAGGCCATTTTAAGACTTGACAGGATATCCATGAATTATCCCCCTTTATTGACTATACGGCTTGTATTTGGGCTTGGAGAGGTTTTAAAACCTGTTCTTCGGCCACGACCAAACCGTCACTTAATCGAATAATCCGCTGGCAGTGCTGAGCAATATCTGGTTCGTGTGTGACAATCACTACGGACAGACCCTGTTCGCGATGCAGATACTGTAATAAAGCCATAATTTCTTCGCTGGTCGCAGTATCCAGGGCCCCGGTGGGCTCGTCAGCCAGCAACAGTCCAGGTTGATTGATTAAAGCCCTTGCTATGGCTACTCGCTGCTGCTGTCCTCCGGATAGCTGCCGGGGCAGGTGATGCTCTCGGCCCTCCAGCCCCACCAGGCTCAGCATTTTGCGGCCTCGTTTATCCCTTTCCCGGGCAGAAACACCGGCATATACCAGGGGCAGACAAACATTATCTATGGCATTCAGCCGACCCAGCAGGTTGAAATTTTGAAATACGAATCCTATCAGTATATTGCGCAAGCGTGCCAACTGGATTTTGTCCAGGGACATAACGTCCTGCCCGGCAAATATATAACTGCCGGCGTCGGGTTTATCCAGGCATCCCAGGAGGTTCATCAGGGTGGATTTGCCAGAGCCGGAGGAACCCATGACAGCCAGCATTTCGCCGCTCTGCACATTTAAAGATACGGAACGCAGAGCATGAACCGGTTCACCGGCGCCGTAATAGGTTTTCTTAATGTTTTGCAAAGTGATTAGATTCTTGCTCATAACAAAATCCCCCGTTTAATACCAGAATAGATATACCTGTATTAATCCATTAAAATCCGCGTGCATTTTCGTTATAGGCTTTAGAAGCCTGGAGGCGGGCCTCCCATGCCCCCGCCGGGCCCGTTGTTATTGTTACGGGTGCGGCTATTTGATTTGGTGTTATTAGAAGACGCAGAACTGCTGGTATTACTGCTCTGGCTGACACCCACTACTACTTTGTCACCTTCACTTAAACCCTTGATAACTTCATAATTCGAGTTGTCACTTATACCCAATACTACAAAAACAGCTTCTGGCTTCTGGTTTTTTAATACCAATACCTTGGCTGGCCTGATGTTTTGTCCGCTGGAAACTGGTTGCCTCGCTGCGGACCTTTTAGTCCAGGATTTCTGGCTTGAAGATGATGCAAAACCAGGTTGGGTCTTTGTATTGGCAGCCTGGCTTTTCAGGTAGGTCTGAGCATACGTAACTGCCATCATAGGAACGGTTAAGACGTTGGTTTTTCTGGCCAGAATGATTTGGGCTGTAACTGTCATGCCGGAATGAAGCCGCTGCTGCGGGTCCTTACAGGATATGCGGACAGGATAATATTGTACATTGTTGACCGTTGAGGCTTCTGGAGTAATTCGCTCCACCTGGCCCTGAAATGTCTGACCGGGGTAAGCGCTGCTGGTAAACTCTACTTCCTGGCCGATTTTAATGCGCCCGATATCAGCCTCGTTGACCAGGGCATTGAGCTGCAGTTCTTCACTCATTACGGTTAATAGAGTGCTGGTGCTGCTGTTGATTCCGTTTATCTGACCTACCTGCCCGTTTACCGCCCCGATGATGCCGTCAAAGGGAGCGATTAAGGTTGCTTCGGTCAGGTCTGCTCGGGCCTGCTGCAGTTTGCTCTGGTCAGCAGCCAGCTTGGCTCGGGCGGCAGCCACATCCAATTCGCTTTTACGCAGGTCATCTTTGGCGGTGTCCATATCTGTTTGCGCCAGAGCTCCTGCTTCCAGCAGCTTCTTCTGCTGGGCAAAGGTGCGCTGTTTGGTTTCGTAGCTGAGAATCGAGCTCTGCAGATTTATTTCATCCTGGGCAGCAGTATTTTCGGCCTGCTCCAGGGCTGTTTTTAATGAGTTGGCGTCCTGTTCCGCCAGAATTTGGCCTTTAACCACTTTGTCACCGGGGTTAACATTAATGGATACAATATTGCCGTCATTTTTAAAGCCCATTTCTGATTTCCTGACCGGTTCAAGGGTTCCGGTAGCTTCAACCGAATTGGTGATGGTAGCCTTGCTAACGGTCATGGTCAGGCAGGAATTGTCCTGCTCGGCAATAAGGTATTTATACGCACCAAAAGCAGCTAACCCTAGCATTATAAGTACCGTGAATATGCCAAGCAGTTTTTTGGGCCTGGACGTGCCATTGATGCGGTTTTTGAGAACGGCTTCAACATTGCGATCATTCAGAAAGGTAAAATCAGGGCGCTCTGGAAAGGTCTCATTTACAGCTTCGAGGTTAGGGTTTTCCGGCATAAGCATACACTCCCGCATAACATTTTTATTTCCTTTAATGGCTGCTGCTAATATACACTGCATTTATTATCCAGGCAGAGGCTTAAACTACGCTGAATAAAAGCTGAATAAATAATAAAAATCTGCGGGACGGTTCCAAAGCTGTTTTCAAGCATGATTTCTTAAAACACTTTATAAATTTTCAGGTTTAATTCAGCCACTGTTCAGTTAAATAGGAGATAATATACTCAAAAATATGCAGGTGGTGAATCCTGGCATGCAATGGTTAAAGGGAATTAAGATATTGATAGTGGATGATGAACCGAATATAGTGCAGTTTCTGGAGTTAGGCCTGCAAAATGAAGGCTTTGATGTACAGACCGCTGCGGATGGGATGGCGGCTATGAATATCCTGCAGCAGTTTCATCCGCATATAGTTATACTGGATGTTATGATGCCGGGTATGGATGGGTTTGAAGTATGCCGAATGTTAAAACGGTCCGATAACGTAGCCGTTATTATGCTCACCGCCCGGGATGAAGTCGATGACCGGGTAAAAGGGTTAAACCTTGGAGCAGACGATTATATGGTCAAGCCTTTCAGTTTTGAAGAGCTTCTGGCGCGAATTAATGCCAGACTGCGCAATCAATTCCCCCATTTATTCGGGGAGGTCGTGATTGGACCTTTTGGCATAGATGACCGGCGTAAAGAAATCAAATACAATGATCGGGTCCTGGAACTTTCGCCGACTGAGTTTGAACTGTTAAAATTTATGGTTCTGAATCATGGTCTGGTCTTAAGCAAGGATTTGATCCTTGACAGGGTATGGGGTTATGATTTCTGCGGAGAAAAAAACATAGTCGAGGTTTATATTCGTTCGCTGCGAGACAAATTGAACGACAAGGAACATACTCTAATACGCACCCTGCGCGGAGCAGGGTACAGGGTTGATGTGTCATGATAAACCAGATTAAAACACGGCTCGGGTATTATCTATACCCCAATTCCCTGCGCATGCAATTATTGTCACGCCTATTGATAATTCTGGCTCTTTTGCTGGTGCTTATCGGGCTTTTTCAATACATCTTTATGCGTGATGTCGTATACAGAAACAAAGCCGCCAGTCTGCAAAGCCAGGTTATGTCCATTCCGCCCCCTGCCTGGGAGTTTTTTAATAATGACCAGGAAATGGTTTCGCCCGATCGGCCGCTGGTTTTTGTCCATGAAGCCGCGCTGGCTTTCATTGATGCAAACGGTCAATATTCATTATTATTAAGGGGAAGGGATGGGGTTAAACCTCCGCAATTGCAGCCCTATGAATATAAGGCTGCGCTCAATGAACAACCTGCTCCGCATTACCACGTGACAAGTACGGGCGGGGTTGAACAACTGGTGGTCTTGCGCCCGGTGCGTTCATTCACCGGAGAGGCTGCCGGTGTAATTGAAATCAGCACCCCGACTGGTCCCCTCAAGGAACTGCTGATTCATCAATTGCTGACCTTTTTATTCCTGGCCTTAAGCGCATGATATTTGGTTTACTGTGTTTTTTGCCGGTAATAAACAAAACCCTGGCGCCTTTATCGAGGATGGTAGATACTGCCGAACAGATTGACGCCGGTAATTTAGACCGTCGGTTTCCCACCCGACAGGGACAGGTGGAGATAGACAGCCTGGCGGATTCGTGCAACGGCATGCTGGAACGCTTGGAAGCGTCTTTTGCCGCCGAAATAGAAACCAAAGAGCAGATGCGGCGGTTTATTGCGGATGCCTCGCATGAACTCCGTACCCCATTAACATCGATTAATGGGTTCCTGGAAATCCTGCTGCGGGGGGCTGTAAACCAACCTGAACAACTGGATAAATCTCTGAAAAGCATGTACAGCGAATCGCAGCGTCTTACAAAATTGGTGCATGACCTGCTGCTTTTAACCAGGTTGGATCGCCAGCCTCATCCGGTATTAACCGAAGCAGCTCTTGACCGGGTTCTAAAAGATATGGAAGAGCAGCTTCGTATTTTGGCGGGAAAAAGAAAACTTGACCTGACAGTAGAAGAAAACGTGGCGGCTAAGATAGACACTGATCAAATAAAACAGGTCGTACTTAATTTATTCCAGAATGCGGTGCAGCATACGGACGCTTTCCAGGGGGAAATACAGGTATCTCTGGTTAAAAAAGACCAGGGAGCTGAATTGGCTGTAAGAGACAACGGGCCTGGCATTAGCGAGACCAACCTTCCGCATATATTCGAACGTTTTTATCGCAGCGATTCTTCCCGCACGCGCAAATATGGAGGCGCAGGTTTGGGGTTATCCATCACCAAATCGATTGTCGATTTACATGGGGGGCATATCTGGGTTGACAGCCGAGAGGGAGCCGGGAGTACTTTCCATGTCTGGCTGCCTGCCTGTTCGAAACGTTTAAATCCAGAATCAGGCACAAATATTGAATAGTGTATTGCTAAACGATAGATAGATATGGAGTAAAATACTACAAATAAAAACTTTGCCAACAGGGGTCTGGCCTCGTTTGAAGCCAGGCCCTTTTGCGCATATTGACAGATAATATATACCATATTTGCTTTTATCCATGGTTCATCAAACCAAAGGGAAGCTGTTTGAAATGTCCCTTCTTTCATTTTTTTTCAGCCTGCTTTCAGTCCCTGCTTCGAAAACCTTCAGTAAATTTTAAGAGATAATTCAGGATACGGGTTTACTATTGGATAGATATTCCTGCAAGGAGGAAGGGAATTGAAGCTGCTTTTAATCGCCCCGCTCAATAAAGAGAATAACCGTATGGTTAAAGCCCTCAAACAAAACCACTACAGCCTGGACTGGGCCGGCAGTGTTGTAAATGGTTTAGAAGCACTGGAGATAAACCGGTACGATGTAGTTATTTTAGAGTGGGATCTGGGAGGAGAAGACTGCCTAAGCGTTTTAACAGGTCTTCGCCAGCAAGGAAACACCAGCGATCCTTGTCCTCTCGCAGCGGGGGGATGTGCAAAGTCGGGTGCAAGCCCTGGACAACGGGGCTGATGATTACATGCCCAAACCGGTCGAAAACGAAGAACTAATGGCGCGTATAAGGGCTTTATATAGAAGAAATCCGGAGGTTTACAATACAAGTGAATTTATAATAGGTGCATTATCGTTCTATCCTGAGCAATGTCTTATTAAACAAGGCGGCAACCAGGTGGCGCTAACCTTAAAAGAATCCATGATTCTTGAACTGCTGACCAAAAATATAAACCAGGTGGTTACTAAAGAACAATTGCTGCAGCGAGTGTGGGGGTTTAACCATGATGTTGAAATTAATAATATTGAGGTTTATATATCTCACCTGAGAAAGAAGCTGAAGGCTTTTCAAGCGGATGGCTGCATTCAGACTGTCCGGGGAGTGGGGTATTGTTGCCTGGATATAAAGAACTGAAAATCATTTCTGGACCGGTAATAATCCCAAACTGAAAATTTACTGAATATGGCAAGTATTTAAGCTTGGTTTAAGTTTAATTCTCGATAGAATCTTCAAACCGGGAATGGCGATAGCAATGCTGTCCAACCTGCGGAGGTGATGCAACCCAATATTTTATGAAATGTTAGGCATTTCATCGTTAATTTATAATTATTAGTTCACAATTAATTGCTCGTGTTGATTATTTTAAGCAAATGCCTATTGCCATGACCCAATACCTATAGAAAGGAGTATAAGGTGATGAATACGATTAGCAGTTACCTATCAAGTATCAGTTGGTATTCACAAATGGGCAGCCTGTCTAACAGATTGGGACAGCAGGCAGCCTGCAGTCAGAAGCAACAGAGCGGCGACAGCGTGCAGATTTCAGCTCCAGCCCTGGCCATGAATAAATTTAATCAGTCGTCACTGTTGGACAAAGTCACCAGCATATTGGATAACCTGGTTAGTGACGGTACTATCAGCGAGGAGCAGGAGAGCGCGGTTTTAGAGGCTTTTCAAACGGCCATGACCGAAGCTGCGGGGAAGGAAACTGAGGAACCCAATCCAGCCAGCGATCCCCTGGCCGGGTTAGTAGCTGACAAAACCATAACCAGCGCTCAGCAAGAGGCCATTAAAAGCGCCTTTGAAGCTGTTATGGGTCCGCCGCCTCCCCCACAAATGAACGCGGCCCCTGGTCAATCTGTTGATCCGCTGGACAGCCTGGTAAATGATAAGACGATAACTCAGGCCCAACAGGAAGCCATTAAAAAGGCCTTTGAATCAGCCATCGCTTTAAGGCAGAACCGCAGCGCCGCGGAAACGGTAGATCCGCTGGACAGCCTGGTGAAAGATGGAACCATTACCGAGGAGCAGAAGAACGCAGTCAAAGGGGCGTTGCAATCATCCCGTCCCGCACCGCCCCCGCCGCCTGTAAAGGATGATGAAGACGAGGATCTGCTGGACAGCCTGGTTGCTAATGGAACCATAACTGCAGACCAGGAAACTGCAATAAAAAAGGCCTTTGAGGAAGCTATAAAAAGTTATAGCCTGGCCATGAATTACAACTTGATATAAATAATCTTTATTAAGGGTAAAAACAGCCTTTGTACATGGGATGACCAGGTATAGGGGCTGTTTTTTTAATTTTTCAGCGATTATTCAGCTTTCGTTTTGTTGTTGTTCAGTTATGCTTAAGGCGCAATTCAGATAGGGCGTTTATGATGAGATTACTGAGTATTTTCAGGGGTATTTAACCCACCACGATAGACGAAAAGCGTTAGGCTGGGAAAGATTGCCGCGTCGCTTAGCTCCTCGCAACGACAAATACGCAGTCTTCATAAAAATGATTAATACAGATTATAACACCGCTCAGGTTTATATGGCTGCAGGACCTATTTGCGGCGGTGATTTAAGAGGATGGCTGTGACAAAATACTGACGGGAGGAAAAAACAAATGAGAAAGCCCACACGACATTATGACGCAGTCTTGATTTGCATCGCAATTCTTTCAGCCTTTTTGAATAGCTTCTATATCTGGAAAAATACCTATGCCAATGCGTACTATACCGCGGCTGTAACCAGCATGCTGCAGAGCTGGCATAACTTTTTCTATGCTTCGCTGGACCCGGGCGGTTTTATAACGGTCGATAAACCCCCGGTGGCTTTTTGGATTCAGAGTGCTTTTGCTTATGTTTGCGGCGTTCATGGCTGGAGCGTGATCCTGCCGCAGGCCCTGGCCGGAGTGGGTTCGGTCCTGCTGCTGTATTATTTGGTTAAGCCAAAATTCGGGAAAACGGCGGCCCGTTTAGCCAGTCTGGTCATGGCATGTTCACCGATTGCCGTTGCGGTGAGCCGTACCAATAATATTGACAGTATGCTGGTTTTCACTCTCCTCCTGGCGGTATGGCTGCTGTTTTTGGGGGTGCGCAGGCAAAAAACGTCCTGTATTATTGGCGCCTTTGCCATGATCGGATTGGGCTTCAATATGAAAATGCTGCAGGCCTATATGGTGGTGCCGGCCTTTTACCTTTTCTGCCTTTTAGCCGGCAAGAGCGGCTGGAAAAAGAAACTGGCCGTCCTTGCGGGGGCTACGGCCGTTTTGCTCCTGGTGTCTCTATCCTGGGCAATCGTTGTTGACTCCATTCCCGAAGAAAACCGCCCCTACATCGGCAGCAGCCGGACAAATTCCGTCCTGGAGCTGGCTCTGGGCTATAACGGCCTGCAGCGATTAACCGGAATGAATCCAGGCGGAAACGTTCCGGGAAGAAATGATAATAAAATGTCTCCAGGGCAGCCGACGCAGCCTAAAAATAATACCCAGGACAATAGTGCCGACAGCGGTGCAAACGCAACTAAAAATAACAGCGAAAAAAACAATACTGCACAAATACAAGATTTCCCTCCTTTTAACCAGCCGCCCGCTAACTTTGCTCCCAATGGACCGCCGCCGCAGGGTTTTAATCCTGGCCCAAGCGGAGACGGGGGAGAGAAGTGGGTTCCTGGCGGCGATGATGGACCTCATCCAGGCGGAGGCGGTAATTTCGGTACCGGCCAGGCAGGTCCGTGGCGGTTGTTTCAAAGTGAGCTTTCATCACAGATCAGCTGGTTTTTGCCCTGGGCAGCTCTGGCGGCTATAGCTTTGCTGAGCGGGCTGCGCCGCCGCAAACCGCTCACCGACCAGGAAAATGAAACCCTGTTCTGGCTGGCCTGGCTGGTTCCGGGGATGGTGTTTTTCAGCATGGCAGGATTCTTCCATCATTATTATCTGATAATGCTGGCACCTCCTATTGCGGCTTTGACCGGAGCAGGTTTTGTGAAAATGTGGCGGCTGTACCGCCGGCAGGAAGGGTGGCTGCGGTGGCTGCTGCCCCTGGCGATAACCGCCACCACAGCCTTTGAGTTATATATCCTGCAGCCTTATGCAGAACAAATCGGGTTGTATTGCCTGATTGCCCTGGGGACGGCAGGGGCTGTTTCCGCTTTGGCCTTAATGTTTACGGCCCGCAGAGAGAAACTGGCTTCAATCGCGGCCACGGCAGCAGTCCTGGTATTGCTGGCAGCACCATTATATTGGGCGGCCACGCCCATTTTATACGGTGACAACTGTATGCTTCCGCAGGCCGGACTGCGCCAGGCTGGTTTCAGCGGAGGGCTGCGGCAGCCCGGCGCTGAAAATAGCAAAGCCATACCTGACCACCGGCAAAACAAACAGAACAATCCTCGACCGGGAGGCCCGGGCGCAACGCAATCCGGGGTAAATAAGAAGTTGGTAGAGTATCTAAGCAAAAACAACCGCGGCACAAAGTATTTGTTTGCCACTACGGAGACATCTGCGGCTGAATCATACATCATCAGCGGTTATACGGTAATGCCTATGGGAGGTTTCAGCGGCAGCGACCCGGCGCTCACCGTAACCAAGCTGCAAAAAATGATTAAAAATAATGAGGTTAAGTATTTCTTAATTTCATCGGGAGGCAGAGGCGGCAGCAATGAAGTATTAAGCTGGATACGTGAGAACAGCAGCGAGGTTCCCGCTTCAGAATGGCAGGATGAGGCTGATCTCAATAAAACCAGGGATGCATTTGGAGCCCGGGGCTGGGATGGCCAGGCCACTTTGTACAAGATAAACGAATAGGCCCGGAGGTGATAAGATGAGCCTTTATAGTGTTATTATTCCAGTCTATAACGAAGAAGCGGTAATACGCGAAAGCTATCGGCGCTTAAAAGCGGTTATGGATACCCTGGCCGAGCCTTATGAATTGATTTTCATCAACGATGGCAGCCAGGATAAGACGGCCCAGATTATAGAAGCATTGGCCCGGAAGGACCAGTCGATACGCCTGCTGAGTTTTTCCAGGAATTTTGGGCATCAAATCGCTATAACCGCTGGTATGGATTATGCTCGCGGTCAGGCCGTCATTATAATCGATGCTGATTTGCAGGACCCGCCGGAAATCATTCCTGCCATGATTGCTAAATGGCGGGAAGGTTATGAAGTCGTTTATGGAAGACGTTTGCAGCGTAAAGGAGAAACCCGTTTTAAGAAATGGAGCGCCAGGGTTTTTTATCGCACCCTGCGGGCCTTGACCGAGGTGGACATTCCCCTTGATACCGGCGACTTTCGCCTCATGGACCAAAAGGTCGTGGAAGCTATGCGCACCATGCGGGAGAAAAACCGCTTTGTGCGCGGGCTGGTGAGCTGGGTGGGGTTCAGACAAACGGCGGTTGATTATGTCAGGGAGGAGCGTTTCGCCGGAGAAAGCAAGTATCCTTTGAAGAAAATGCTGTGCCTTTCCATAGACGGGATTACGTCGTTTTCATATAAACCATTGAAACTGGCTGCCTATTTGGGCTTTATTGTGTCCTGCGCCAGTTTCATCTACCTGTTAATTTCCCTGGCGCAGAAAATATTTACCGACAGCGCCGCAGCCGGGTGGACATCATTGATAGCCTGCATCCTGCTGCTCAATGGAGTAATACTGCTTATGCTGGGGATTATCGGCGAATATATCGGCCGGATATTTGAGGAAAGCAAAAACCGTCCCCTGTATATTTTACGCCAGCAGCCCGAACTTGAGCCGGGTACAAACGAGGAGGCGCGATGGAATGTCTCATAAGAAACAAAGCCGGCAATTTTTGCGTTTCTGTACCGTTGGCGCCGGCAATACCCTGGTGGACCTCAGTTTATTCTTCCTGCTGACCCTGGGGCCAGTGCCTTACCTGTTGGCACAGGTACTGGCTTACAGCGCCGGGGTTGTCAACAGTTTCATCTTTAATCGTTATTGGACCTTTCGGGTCAAGGGGAGAAGCAGCCTGGCAGAGATAACAAGGTTTATAATTGTAAACGGGATTTCCCTGGCTTTTACTTCTGGATTGCTGGTTATACTCTGTGAGGCAGGCCATACCGCTCTCTGGCTGGCTAAAACAACAGCTACCGGTGCGGGCATTATATTAAATTTTATCGGCAGCAGGTGGGTGTTTGCCGATAAAGGTATAATTCAGCGTCACCCTGCGGACTGTAATTTTTAGGGAGGAATCTGTATGCAGCCGGTTTTGGTTACCGGAGGGGCTGGGTATATCGGCAGCCATACCGTACAAGCACTGGCGCGATCACAAATCCCGGTAATTGTATTGGATAATTTAAGCAGCGGCCACCGGGAAGCGGTTTGTGTTCCGCATTTTTACCAGGGTGATATTGCCGATTCAAGGCTAGTGGAACATATTATCAAGGAGCACGGGATTAGATCGGTTATCCATTTTGCCGCCCGCAGCCTGGTAGGCGAATCATTTGTCAAACCAGAATATTATTTCCGGGAAAATACCATCAAATCATTTGCGTTTTTTGATACGGCCATAAAAAACGGGGTAAAAAATGTGGTTTTTTCTTCTACCGCCGCTGTTTATGGGGCGCCTGGCTACCAGCCCATTGTTGAGGAAACGGTTCTCTCTCCGATCAATCCGTACGGAGCCTCCAAACGCATGATAGAGGAATACCTGGAGTGGCAGGGCAGGACCCATGACGTCAGGTGGGTGACCCTGCGTTATTTCAATGCGGCCGGGGCGTCCCTGGATTGCAGCCTGGGAGAAGATCATCATCCCGAAACCCACTTGATTCCGCTGGTTATGCAAACCCTGCTGGGCATGAGAGATAAAATAGCGCTATACGGCAGTGATTATCCTACCATTGACGGGAGCTGCATTCGTGATTACGTCCACGTTGTCGATTTGGCCGAGGCGCATGTGGCGGCTTTAAACGCCCTGGAAAACGGCTTGGAAAAAGGGGTGTTCAATGTTGGTACGGGAAAGGGCTTATCGGTACTGGAGATTATAAAGAAATCATCCGGTGTTGCCGGGCGAAGGCTGAAAATCGATTATGAAGACCGCCGGCAGGGAGATCCGCCGGTACTTATAGCTGACAGCACTTCGATCCAGAAAACCCTGGGCTGGAAGCCCCAGTACAGCGATTTGGAGACGATTCTCGTAAGCGCGTGGAATTGGCACAGTTCTCATCCCTCTGGTTTTTGACTTGTTCAAAAACGGCAATTCCCTGTATGATATAAGATATGATCAAAAAGTAATACTAAGGAAAGCGCCATGGAAATAAATTTTATAACCCTGTGGGATATTTTCATTCATGTTGACAAGTATCTTACATATCTGATTCAAAATTACGGAATAGCCACCTATCTGATTATATTCCTGATTATTTTCTGTGAAACGGGTCTGGTAGTAACTCCTTTTCTGCCGGGAGACTCCCTGATATTTGTGCTGGGAGCCCTGGCTGCCAGTGGGGAGATAAATGCCCTGGCTATTGGCGGGGTGTTAATGCTGGCATCGATAATAGGGAATATCTGCAACTACGAAATAGGGAAGTTTATTGGACCGCGGGCTTTCGAAAATGAAAACCCGCGCCTGTTCAAAAAGGAATACCTGGTTCGGACCCATGAGTTCTTCGAAAAACATGGCGGCAAGACTATTGTCATCGCCAGGTTTATGCCTATAATTCGCACCTTTGCTCCTTTTGTAGCCGGAATCGGACAGATGAATTATAAACGCTTTTTATTTTATAACCTAGTTGGTTGTGTGGCTTGGGTTTTAACCTTCATGATCGGCGGATATTCCTTCGGCAATATACCGGCTGTGGAGAGGAACTTTACCCTGGTCATTTTCGGCATTATTCTGATTTCGCTTTTACCCGCCGTCATTGCCTCCATACGTCAATCAAAAGCCTCATAATAATTAGGGTTAGAACCTCAAACAAATAAGTCATGAAAATAAATATTTGGATAACTTTAGTTTTTTCAGGAGGCCAATCTGAAATAATATATAAAAAAGACCAAAAGCATCTGTTTGGAGGGTTGGCATGGAAAAAGCAGTGGTAAGGCAGCTTGTGCGGGATACGAAACGATATGCCGGGCAGGAAGTGGAAGTCAGCGGGTGGATAAGGACCAACCGCGATCAGAAATCATTCGGTTTCATAACCTTGAATGACGGCAGTCACTTTAACAGCGTACAGATTGTCTATGAAAAGGACACCCTGGATAATTACGATGATACAGCCAGGTACAGGTTGGCACGGCTATAACCGTAAGGGGTCAGCTGGTTGAAACCCCACAGGCCAAACAGCCTTTTGAAATAAAAGCGCGGCAAGTTGTTCTGGAAGGCGATGCCCCGGAGGACTATCCCATTCAGCCCAAGCGCCACACCCGCGAGTTCTTGCGAGAAGTGGCCCATTTGCGGCCGCGTACCAATCTATTCGCAGCGGTTTTTAGGGTGCGTTCTCTGCTGGCCTACGCTATTCATCAGTTCTTCCAGGAGAGGGGTTTTGTATATGTGCATTCCCCGATAATAACCGCCAGTGACGCCGAAGGGGCGGGAGAAATGTTTCGCATCACCACCCTGGACTCAGGAAAACCCCCGCTGACTGATACTGGGGAGGTGGATTTTTCCCAGGATTTTTTTGCCCGCAGGACCAACCTTACCGTCAGCGGGCAGTTGGAAGCCGAGGCCTTTGCCCTGGCGTTAAGAGACGTTTATACCTTTGGGCCGACATTTCGCGCTGAGAATTCCAATACTGCCCGTCATGCCGCTGAATTCTGGATGATTGAACCCGAAATCGCTTTTGCCGATTTGCAAGATGATATGCGGCTGGCGGAAGATATGGTTAAATATCTTATCCAATATATTTTGCGAAACGCTCCGGAGGAAATGAACTTTTTTAATGAATTCGTGGATAAAGGATTGGCAGACCGGCTGCAAAAGATTATAAACGCTGAATTTGCGCGAGTAAGTTATACTGAGGCCATTAAAATCCTGGCAGAATCAGGGGAAGAGTTCGAATATCCCGCGGTCTGGGGCCATGACCTGCAGACCGAACATGAAAGGTATTTGACCGAAAAGGTCTTTCAAAAGCCTGTGTTTGTAACCGATTACCCCAAGGATATCAAGGCTTTTTATATGCGGCTAAACGATGATGGCAAAACCGTGGCGGCCATGGATTTGCTGGTCCCGGGGGTGGGGGAACTGATCGGCGGCAGCCAGAGGGAAGAGCGGCTTGAACTCCTGGAACAGAGAATGGAAGAATTGAATATGCAGCACAAGGAATTGTGGTGGTACCTGGAACTGAGAAAATACGGGGGGGTAAAACACGCCGGATTCGGGCTGGGCTTCGAGAGGCTGGTCATGTATGTGACTGGAATGAGCAATATCAGGGACGTAATCCCTTTTCCGCGGACGGTGAAGTCATGCGAGTTCTAGGTTAATGGGGCCGGAAACCCGGCCCCATAAGACAAATGAATTAATCTGCGCTGACTGGCGTTTCCAGAGTGACCTCCTGCATGCGTTGGGCGAGCAGCGGTTTGTCGCGAAAATCCCTGTCAACATTAACTATGCGGTCAACCTCCTCCATACCTTCGAGCACCTGGCCAAAGGCCGCATAATCCCCGTCCAGGTGCGGTGCTTTTGCTACCATGATAAAAAACTGTGAACCCGCTGAATTGGGATTAGAGCTGCGGGCCATGGAGATGACGCCCCGTTCGTGTTTCAGCGGGTTTTTAAACCCGTTGGAAGCGAATTCACCTTTTATGCCATAGCCGGGGCCTCCGGTGCCGGTACCCTGGGGACAGCCCCCCTGGATCATAAATCCGGGGATTACGCGATGAAAAGTAAGTCCGTCATAAAAGCCCTGTTCCACCAGTTTTACAAAATTAGCCGTTGTCTCCGGTGCGGCTTCAGGCTGCAGCGCGATTCTTATCAAGGCTCCATTTTCCATAGTAATCTTAACTATGGGGTTTTCACTCATAATAGTTCTCCTTTCTGATTTGGCAATATTAATATTATAGCAATATATAGCAGAATAAACCGGCCCATATTACCGCTATTTACGTTTCGCAACGAAAATTGAGCGGTTAAGCGCGAGGCAAGTTCGTTAATAATCGCGGATTTTACTCCCCCAGGGTCAGCTTTTTTTGCCCATCTTTTTCCCAGCTTTATGATAGAACCATATAAATAGTGCTATAATATTTAACGATATATGTATAAGGTTTTGCAAAAAAATGCAGCCACACTAATTTGCCGTCAAGGAGGAAGCAAAATGACCGCTGACAATTATGCAGAAGCTGGCAAACCTGCAGGCGATGAAACGGGTATCGAAGGATCAGGTTCAGGGCGGCCCGTTAACTTCGTTCAAAATATAATTACGGATGATCTTAAACAAGGAAAGAACCAGGGCCGGGTGCACACCCGTTTCCCCCCGGAGCCGAACGGCTACCTGCACATAGGACATGCCAAGTCAATCTGCCTTAATTTTGGTCTGGCCGCAGCCAACGGAGGTTTATGCAACCTGCGTTTCGATGATACCAACCCCAGTAAAGAAGAAGTGGAGTTTGTGGAATCCATTCAGGAAGATGTACGCTGGCTGGGCTTTGACTGGGAAGAACGTCTATTCTACGCTTCAGATTATTTTGAGAAGTTGTACGAGTATGCGGTACAGCTGATAAATAAAGGGAGGGCCTATGTATGTGACCTCACCGCGCAGGAAATTAAAGACTACCGGGGAACCTTGACTGAGCCGGGTAAGGAAAGCCCTTACCGCAACCGCAGCGTGGAGGAAAACCTGGATCTTTTCACCCGGATGCGCAATGGCGAATTTCCGGATGGGTCAAGGGTGCTGCGGGCCAAGATCGATATGCTTCGCCCAATTTAAACATGCGTGACCCGGTAATATACCGCATTCTGCGTTCCACGCATCATCGTACCGGAGATGACTGGTGCATCTATCCTATGTATGATTATGCCCACCCGTTATCTGACGCCCTGGAGGAAATAACTCATTCAGTCTGCACCCTGGAGTTTGCCGATCACCGGCCTCTTTATGACTGGTGCCTTGACTATGTGGATTACTCTGCTGAAGCCCAGGGCCGCCCGCAGCAGATTGAGTTTGCGCGCTTAAATCTCAGCCATACGGTTATGAGCAAACGCAAGCTCAGGGAATTGGTTGAGCAAAAATATGTCAGAGGATGGGATGATCCCCGTATGCCAACCATTTCTGGACTCAGAAGGCGCGGCTATACCCCGGAGTCGATACGCGATTTTTGCGAACGTATCGGAGTGGCTAAACGCAACAGCATGGTGGACATTGCCCTCCTGGAGCATTGTATCCGCGAAGACCTTAACCTGCGTGCTTCCCGGGTCATGGCTGTATTAAAACCGCTCCGGGTAATAATAGACAACTATCCCGAAGGACAGGTAGAATGGCTGGAAACTGAAAACAACCCCGAAAATCCTGCTATGGGAACGCGCAAGATACCCTTTTCCAGGGAAATATTCATTGAACAAGAAGACTTTATGGAAAACCCGCCCAAGAAATATTTCCGTTTGCAGCCTCACGGGGAAATCCGTTTGAAAAGCGCGTATATTATTAAATGTGAACGGGTGGTTAAGGATGCAAACGGAGAAATCCTGGAGGTGCACTGCAGTTATGATCCCGAGTCCAAAAGCGGAGGAGCCACCGCTGGGCGCAAGGTAAAAGGGACTTCACACTGGGTGTCCGCCAGCCATGCCATTAAGGCGGAGGTCAGATTGTATGAACATCTATTTCTGGCGGAGAATCCTGATGAAGCAGAAGGGGATTACAGAAGCCTCTTAAATCCTGATTCGCTTCAGATACTGGAAGGATGCCTGGTGGAACCGGGGCTGGCCGAAGCAGAAGTATTCAGCAAATTCCAGTTTCTCCGGCAGGGTTATTTTAATGTTGATCCCGATTCAACCCGGGAGCGGCCGGTGTTTAACCGCATCGTTTCCTTGCGGGACAGCTGGGTCAAAGTGAAAAACAACGCCTAACATCATTGAGCCGGCGAAAACCTGATTTAGGGCGGATATATTTAGCTGTCAACCATTACATTTTTTATGGCCTGCAGGAGTTTTTCTTCAGTTACAGGTTTTATAATGTACTGTTTGGCTCCGTTTTTTAATGCCTGCAGGATCATCTTTTTCTCATCCAGGGCGCTTATTACTATGATCCTGGCTTCCGGGTAAGAGGTTAGTATTCTCGTTATAGCGTCATTGCCATCCATAACCGGCATGCTTATATCCATTGTGACAATATCGGGATGTTCCTTGCCGTACAGCAGAAAAGCCTGTTCACCGTTGGCGGCTTCGCCTACCACTGTATGTCCGGCCCGTGACAGCAGCATATTTAGGCTTCTTCTCATTACACTTGAATCATCAGCAATAAGTATTCTTGCCATCTTCATTTTCCTCCCCGGACGGGTGGTTTATTAAAGCAAAACTCAGTGTCATGCGGTAGTCTTCAGCTTCCAGTTTGTTGCTGGATATCTGGGAAAGGGGATGACGAATAACAACCCCCTTATCACAGAATATAACCGGACTGACCATAGAAATCAAATCCTGGTACTTGCCCCAGTTTTTCATGGAATTGCCCAGAATAATATTCGCGCATTCCACCAGCATATCCGGATAAAGCTGTTCCTTTTCTTCAGGGTTTACAGCATCGGCTACGAAAATACTTAATAATTTATCACTTAAAGCGTCACTAAAAGATATTATGGCAATAGCCTGGTAAACGCCATGAATAGCCAGAAGCACACTTGTATCAGGCATTACCATGTTTTCGTTTTGATATCCCGCGTCGACTTCATTAAGAACCAGCCCTAGCTGTTCCAGGAGAAAAGCCGAAGCGCTTTCAGTTAGCGAAGCTATAATTGTGGGCAGATCAATGCTCAACCTGTATTCCTCTGCCAATAGCGGCAAATCAAACACGAATTGACATCCCTGCCCGGGCAGATTTATGATGCGAACCTTTCCTCCTATCTTTTCAGTCTCTGTTCTTACCGCAGCCAGACCTACGCCTCTGCCTGACAAAAGGGTGCTTTTTTCATGGGTGGAAAACTCATCAACAAAAATAAGTTCAATGAGCTGATCATCGGAGAGGGAAGGTGCTTCTTCAGAACTGATTAAACCCTTTTGTACAGCTTTTTCACGGATCTTTTCAAGGTTTAGGCCGCGTCCGTCGTCAGCAATGCTCAATATTATACGCTGTTCCCACTGCATAACATGGCAGCTAATGCTTCCGGGCGGGTTTTTGCCCAGGGCCAACCGTTCCTCTATATCCTCAATCCCATGGTCTATAGAGTTGCGGAAAATGTGCACCAGGGACTTGGTAAAATCCCGGAAGTAGTCGCTATCGACCAGAATATCGTCACCTTCAATATTAAAGGGGAATATCTGTTTCCCTTGCCGGCTGGCCAGTCTTTCGGCATATTCCGGATATGATTTTATCAGTTCTTTAAACGATTTATATTTTAATTTTTTCAGGCTGTGCAGAAGCTCGTCATATTGTGAAGAGGAGAGAATTTTTGACATATAATCTTCCAGTTCTATAAGCCGGTCTTCACTGATGACAAAGTTTCCTTTCCGCTGCAGGACATCCTGGCCGGTCATGCTGCGTACTATCTTAAGATCTTCGTCAAGATGGGCAAAAAGATCAAAATTCTGCAGCAGGCTGATGATTTCAGCTATATTGGCGTTCATTTTGCGTTTTTCAATAATGGCCGTTTCCAGCTTATGCAGGGCTTCTACCACGGTGGATACGTCGAATTGGCTGAAGTTTCCTTTAAAAGTATGAATATTTCTTAAAGTATCGGTAACAATCACGTCAAAATACTTATTTTCCTTCAGTAACTGCGGGAGCTCACAATCGATGAAATACTGAAAGTCTTCAATGCATTTTAACAGATCCTGCTGGTTGACAATGGTTTTTACAACCATGCTGAACATGTTCTTTTCCTCTTCCAGTTGTCTCTGCAATTCGCGTTTTTCGGTGATGTCGGTGAGAATCACGATAATTAAGTGATTCTCATCCAGGCGATAGCCGGGCGCCTTCTTATATTCGATACTGATGCAGCGGCCATGCAGATAGATTTCTTCCGGCAAAAGACTGAGGTATAAATCATATTTATCCGGATCGCTTTCCTGCAGGACTTTAGCAAAGACCTCCTGCATAAAATCACGCTGTTCCTCGTCGCCGGCGTATAAAAGGTCTGCCAAACGGAATCCCGCCGGGTTCTGCCCCAGAATTTGACGGCATTCCAGGCTGTTTTCATTTAAAATCAGCTGGTCCTCGCCAAAGGACAAAAAGCCCTGGCCCACGTTATTGAACAGGTTTTCCAACTGCCGGTTCTTTTCTTCCAGAATATGATTGCCTTCAGCCAGGCTTTGGGTCATGGCTTCAAGTTCCGCATTCTGAAACTCAAGCTTATCGTTTTGCTCCTGCAGGGTTACAGACCACTCTTTAAGCTGTAAATTGCTTTTGCACAGAGCTTCCTCGGCGCGAACGCGTTCGCGGATTTCATTCTGCAAGGCCAGGGTGGGCCTTAGATCTTGAGCGACAAGGACATAGCACAAAAGGTCGCCGAAATCATCTCTGACCGCCGAAGCGGTTAGCTTGACCGGTATTAGCAAACCGTTGCTGCATTTTAATTCTGTTTCCACCTGATAATGGATAGCAGCGTCTCGCTGTAATTCTTCCTGAATGGCAGCCATTTCACCGGTATGAGCGGTAATAATCTTCAGCTCTTCATTCAGCAGGACATCTTCCTGATAATTAAGCAGTTTGTTAACCGCCTGGTTCACGTTAATTATTTTGCCTGAGGGATTAATTAGAATGGCCAGATCGGAAATGCTGTCGATAATGGCGTTGGCAGCTATCGAAGGACTTAAAACCATGAGCCGGTATTTGGTTATAGAAACCCACAAGCCATAGGCCCAGACCAGCCAGAGAACTACAGGCATTTTAGGCACGGAGGTATAACCGAGAGCCGGCCCCAGGGTTTCACTGGCAAAGGCCAGGAGAGTCCCCATGAAGGTACACCATCCCACCAGCCAGGCCTGCTTCTTTTCTCGCATCAAAACCGCTTTTTTGCCCCAACGGTAGACAATGACAATGCTTATAATAATGCAGAATACATAGAAAAGGGCATAAGACCAGTAAAGCGGCGAATTAACCGCGTTGAGCGGGCTCCAGCCGAAATCTTCATAAATGAGGGTTGTAGCGGTTACCCCCCGGGTCATTCCCAGGAACATAAAAACAACCGCTGGTATGTATATAAGGAAAAGCAGGAAACGATTTTTCGGCTGTTTTAATTTGCCGGTGAGGACCAGATTAAAATGCAGCAACAGCGCAGGTCCCAGGCACCAGCCCGGAGCGGAATATCTGAACCATAGCCAGGCGGTTTCCTGGTTAGGTGCCGGAAACATGAAGGCAATACAAAAAGCCCAGATAGCGCATGACATGCAGAGCGCGAAAAAAATCCAGCTTAAATTAGTGCGGGGTTTTAAACGCAGAACATAGACGCCCAGATAAACATAAACGACAAACGCCAGAAAGGTTATTAATGAAACCAGGAACACCCAGTAAGCCTCCTGTACCCTGACACCATTCTTAACAGATAAATGAGAACGCAAGGCTCCCTGCAGCGGATAATGTTTTCAGGGTCAAAATTTAGCAATTCCTGCTATGCCAGATAATATTAATTAATTCATTAATTGAGATCTGAATTCCTGCAAAGATGAAGCCAAAACCTCAAGTTTTAAAAAGTTCGCGCCTGGCTTCGGGAGAATATACAGATATGCGGTATACCCGCCGCATGAGATTATTTGGGGGTCGATTCAGCTGGGCCTTCATGGCTGCGAAAATTTCCGGGGAATCATCGCTTTCGATAGGATTGCCATGAGCCAACAGCAGAGTCGAAGCATGCAAAGCCGCCAGGCGGTCGTATGAATAAGCCATCTTATCTGGAAATAGTATCGGCATAGGCAGCAGCTTCTTGCCCTTAATATTACAAATAAGATCAGCCAGATAGAGAACCCGTTTCTCATGGTGGTAAAAAACCAGATCATGCAAGGTGTGGCCGGGTACGTACATAGCCTGCCAATCACTGAACCCGGGCAGCCTTTGACCATCATCCAGGAGAAAATCTGGTTTAATAACGCGATCAAAAAGCATTTTTTCACACTTGCGCCGGTTATGCCGCGCAACGTTGCGGGCCATGTAACAATCAAATTTATGCTGCAGGGACCCTCCAATACCTGAATACCAAAGGTCAACATCCCGGTGGGCAGCGACCGGGATGTTGTATTTTTCACGCAGAACCTTAGCTCCTCCGCAGTGATCAGGATGCATGTGTGAAACGGCGATGAGCTTTATATCAGAAGGTGACAGGCCGTTCCTGCGGCAGTATTCTTCAATACGGCGCACATCGTTAATACAGCCGCTGTCAAAAAGCAATAAGCCATTATCGTATTGAAACAGATAAATATTTGCAATATATCCTTCAATTTTGTGGATGGTGAAGCTGGATGAATCCACGTATTCATACCTTTCTTTATGAATCAATCGTGAGTTATGTGGAAGATGAGGTTAACATTGGAATTGTTCATATACAAAATATTATCATAGATTTTTATCTTATATGCAATTAAGACTTAAGATGATCACTTTAGGGGTAGACATAATCTCTAATATAGACTAAATTAAACATATGAATAATTGTTCATATGTATGATCAGGGAGGCTAATTAAATGCGCGACAATGAATGCTGCGAAGAGAAATACGTTCATGAAGATCTGGTTGAGGCGGTTCGTCAGGAAATGCCGGGTTACTATACCATACTGGCTTTAGCGGAAATATTTAAAACCCTGGGTGACCCTACCCGCATAAAACTGCTGTTTGCATTAATGAACCAGGAACTGTGCGTGTGTGATCTGGCTGCTTTGATAGAAATGTCCGAGTCGGCTGTATCACACCAGCTTCGGGTATTACGCAGTCAAAAACTGGTTAAGTATCGCCGGGAGGGTAAGAATTTATTCTACAGCCTGGATGATGAACATGTGAATAATTTATTTGCTCAGGGACTGGAGCATGTACGTGAATGAAAATAGGGAGATGGAGACAATAATATGGCTGGTTTAATTATAAACCCTGAGGATTTGCTGAAAATAACCGGGGAGAACGAACAGGCGGCGGCAAAGGACAGTGAGGCCGCCACGATAAGCGTGGTTTTGTTACAAGATCTTGATTGCGCTGATTGCGCAGCCAAACTGGAAAAACGGGTTCAAGCTATGCCCGGAGTAAAATCGGCGCGGATTAATTTTGCCATGGGCAAACTTTATCTGGAACACCAGGTACCTATAGCTGAAGTATTAAGGGTAGTCAAGAATATGGGTTATCGGGGCCATCTGGAAGGTTACCCCGATCTTGTCGAGGATAATCTGCCTTTTTGGCGCTCTAATAATTATGCCATAGCAGCTCTTATATCCGCGGTATTTTTAAGCCTGGCCCTGGGGCTGGATTTTCTGGCGGCTCCTCATTTTTATCAGGCAGCGGCTTATATACTGGCTATAGGGCTGGGGGCTTACCATCCTGCGCGAACCGGGCTCTCGGTATTAATAACCGCCCGGGAACTGGATATGAATATCCTGATGACACTGGCTGCCGTAGGAGCGGCAGCCATAGGGCAATACCAGGAAGGCGCGGTAGTTGTATTTCTCTTTGCCCTGGGTAATGCCCTCCAGGCTTACAGCCTGGACCGCACCCGCAATTCCATACGTACGCTCATGGAATTGGCGCCAGCGCAGGCTCTTATCCGGCGAAATGGCGTTGAGGTTTTGCTCAATGTCGAAGACGTAGAAATTGGTGACATTATGCTGGTTAAACCCGGAGAGAAAATATCTATGGACGGGCAGGTTGTCGCTGGCGCTTCTGCGGTAAATCAAGCCGCCATCACCGGTGAATCCATGCCCGCAGCCAAACAGAGGGGGGATCAGGTTTTTGCCGGTACCCTGAACCAGTTAGGGGCTTTGGAGGTTAAAGTAACCCGCCTGGCAAAAGACAACACGGTAGCCCGCATTATCCATCTTGTGGAGGAGGCGCAGGGGCAGAAGGCCCCCTCGCAACAATTCATCGACCGTTTTGCTCATTATTACACCCCCGCTGTTATTCTGGGTGCGGTTTTAGTGGCGGTTTTGCCGCCGCTGGTTGGGGGTTATTCCTGGAGCCGCTGGTTCTATGAGGCCCTGGCTATGCTGCTGGTAGCCTGCCCCTGTGCTCTGGTTATTTCTACTCCGGTAAGCATTGTATCTGCCATAGGCAATGCTGCCCGGCAGGGTATTATGATAAAGGGCGGAGCTTACCTGGAACAGGCGGGAGACGTCAGGGCTATAGCCATGGATAAAACCGGTACTCTTACCAGCGGACAGCCGGAGCTGACTGATATTATATTAAAGGGTGATTGGGATGAAGCGCGGGTTTTGGGGGCGGCAGCCGCTATAGAAAAACGCTCCGAACACCCCTTGGCCCAGGCTATTTTAAATTCAGCCCAAGAACGGGATATTTTGCTTCCTGATTTACAGGGTTTTGCGTCTGTACCGGGAAAAGGCGCGCGGGGCATTATTTCCGGTGAAGAATGCCTGATAGGGAGTCCGGCGTTTTTGGCCGAAAACGGCATATCTATTGATAGGGCTGCTGAACAGATAAATGACCTTAACGCACAAGGACGGACTACCGTACTGCTAGGGGCTGAGGGCAAGGTGCAGGCCTTGCTGGCCGCCGCCGACCGGCTGCGGGAAAACAGCCCGCGGGCGGTACGGGATTTGCACGCAGCCGGGATAAGCAATGTTATCATGCTTACCGGGGATAATTATGCGGCCGCCCGGAGGACGGCTGACCTGACGGGAGTCGATCATTTTCGGGCTGAACTTATGCCGGAAGATAAATTGCAGGTCATAAGGGAGCTTCAAGAAGAATATGGCGCGGTGGCTATGGTGGGAGACGGGGTTAATGATGCTCCGGCTTTAGCGGCGGCAAGCCTTGGCATCGCCATGGGGGTGGCGGGCAGTGACGCGGCCATTGATACCGCCGATATTGCCTTAATGGGCGATGATCTTTCCAAACTGGCGTATTTGATAGCGCTGAGCCGCAAGACCTTGAGAATTATAAAACAGAATATCGGTTTCTCGCTGCTGTTCAAAGGAATGATACTGCTCCTGGTGGTCCCGGGTTGGCTAACCCTCTGGCTGGCAGTTGCGGCCGATATGGGCACTACCCTGCTGGTGACGATGAATGGCTTAAGACTTTTGCGCTTTCGCACTCAATGAGTGATTTCACGCGGAGCATCTTCCTTTCTTAGCCTTAAAATCGCGTTTATTTCGCCACCCAGCAGGATTATGATACTGCTGATATATAACCACAGCAAGAGTACGATAATTCCGCCCAGACTGCCATAGGTGCGGGAGTAGTTGGCGAAGTTGTTGACATAAAAAGAGAAGGCCCAGGAAATAGCAACCCACCCCAGGGTGGAAAAAATGGCGCCGGGCAGCACCTCGGCAAAGTTTATTTTGCGGTTAGGGGCAACCCGGTAAAAGAAGGCGAATACGAGCAGCATTACTATTAAAGGCAGCGTGTAACGAAATACCCCCCAACTGGTGGTGAAAAAGCTGCTGAACCCCAGGTAGTTAAAAAACATCAAACCCAGGAGTTTACCCAGTACCAGCAAGGTTAAGGAGAGAATAATTATAATAACCAGCCCGATGGTAAATAAAAGTGAAATTCCGGTAATCATCCAGAAAGGACGGGTTTCAGGCTCGTCATAGGCTTTATTTATGCCTCGGATTATGGCATTCACACCGCTGGAGGCTGACCAGAGCGTAAAAATGAAACCAAATGAAAGCAAGGTGTGACGTTTGGCAGCCAGGGTCTGTTCTACCACGTCTTCGATTATTTCATAGGAACTGCGGGGGATCAAACGGGACAGGTCAGCCAGCGCCAAATCTCCGGTGATAGGTGTAAAACTCAATAATATGAGGAGAAAAATCAGAAAAGGGAAAAAGGCCAGTATAAGATAATAGCTCATCTGGGCTCCCAAAGCTGGCACCTCGTGAGCTTGAAAACGCCGGTAGAAATCCATTCCAACCTCAAACCAGTTTTTCAGCACCAGACAGCGTCCTCCGTTAAAATTTACCTTATACATTTATATTATATTTGCACATAAGCATGCAAGCCAAAACTCTGCCTGAAGTCAACTGCGCAAGCTGAGTTATAGATTATTATGGCAGGGATCATTTATTGGGGGAGACAAAAAAGCAGTAGTCAATAGCTGGCTTAACTGGTGAGCGGTATCCGTGAAGCTCAGGTTATTCTCTAAAATGAAATCAGGATTCAGAACAGCTTGAATTGCCGCTGTGACAACGACGCCCAAGATACGAGGGTCAATAGCTGTAGGCGTTTTTTGCCGTTCATTTATGGCATTTATGATTGAACGTATGCGTTCCAGACGGAAAGCGTCAATTTTTTGCCATAGATGAGGATAATATTTACGCAGGTCATCCAGGCTCATACTATTTGTAATAAACTGGGCACGGGTAAAAAGAAAGTTCAACATGTGGTTGACAAGTTCCCGCGGAGGTTTGTTACTGCATATTATGATATCGGCTTCGGTCTGGATATCCTGCATGAATTTATCCAGGGCAGCTTCAATTACTTCCTCTTTGCTGTGAAAATAACGGTAGAGGGTGCGTTTGCTGATACCGGCGCCGCGGGCCAGGTCGTCTACGGTCAAACGCTGAAAACCCCTTGTGCGGGCTAATTCCTGACAGGTATTTATAATCCGGCTGCGAATAGAATCATTCATTTTCATACCCCCGTCTCAGGCGATGTTTTTCTTAAATTTTAATACGCTTATTCCCAGCATTAATACGGAAAAAACGAGCAAAGCTGTAACCTGACCCACTAAATAGGGAAAGCCTATGCCCTTTAAAACAATGCCTCTGATTATATCCAGGTAATAGGTCAAAGGTATAACAAAAGTCAGGTAATAAATGATTTTGGGCATAGCCGCCCGGGGAAACATAAATCCAGACAGCAGTATACTGGGCAGCATAACAAAAAAGGAAAGCTGAAAGGCCTGCATCTGGTTCTGGGCCAGATTGGAAATCATAAGTCCCAATCCCAGTGACGCGGTGATAAAGAATAAAGTCAGGAGATAAAGCTGTACAAGACTGCCCCGGATAGGGACATGAAACACTAAAACTCCCACCAACAAAGCCACTGTAATCTGCAGGTAACCCAGGACTATATAAGGCACGATTTTCCCGATCATTAATTCGTAAGGTTTAAGCGGGCTAACCAGAAGCTGTTCCAAGGTCCCGCGTTCTCTTTCTCTGACTATGGCCACGGCGGTAATGATTACCATGGTCATGGTAACAACGATTCCCAAAATAGCCGGAACCATATAATAGGCGGTAACTCCGTCCGGATTATACCAGGGACGCACCCGGATATCATAAGGTGCCTGGCTCAGGCCCACCTTTTTGAAAATCATCTGCTGCGATTTTAACAGACCAATGGCATTGGCAGTAGCAATGGCCTGGTTGGCTACCATGCTGTCACTGGCGTCAACAATAACCTGAACGCTGGCCGGGACTCCTCTTTTGACATTACGGGTAAAATCTGGAGGCAGAATTATTCCCACCCGCGCCTGACCGCTGTCAATATAGCGATTCACTTTGCTGAAGCTGTCTGAAGTATACGCGATATCGAAATATCCGGAAGCAGAGAACGATTCCAGAAGGTCGCGGCTTTCCGGGGAAAGCGACTGGTCAAAAACGACCGTAGGAATGTGCTTTACTTCCGTTTGGATGGCGAAACCGAACAGCAAAAGCTGCACCAGGGGTATCATAAAGATTAAAGCCAGGGTCATGCGATCTCGTTTCATCTGGATATATTCTTTATTGATGACAGCCATAATACGGTTCATCATATCACCTGCTTTCGCGTTTACGGGCCAGGGCTACGAAGACATCTTCCAGACCGGGAGTTATAATCCGGGTTTTTGTTTTTATATTGCTTTCCAGAGCGTTTGGGTCGTATTCTGCATCTGCCAGTATGTGCAGAAATCTGCCGTGAACACTACATTCTTTAACTCCGGGCAGTGTTTGTATAGCAGGAATCATACTTAACGGGTTTTCAAATTCCGCCTCCAGCAATATGCCTTCCAGCACACTCTGCTTAAGATGGGTCGGGCTGTCCAGAGCCAGGAGTTTCCCCTGGTTGAAGAAAGCGATGCGGTCGCATCTCTCCGCTTCATCCATGAAATGAGTGCTGACGATCACAGTAGTCCCCTCTAAAGAGAGTTCCCGGATCAAATCAAAAAAGGCCCGGCGGCTGCTGGGACTAACCCCGCTGGTGGGTTCATCCAGAAAAATCAAAGCTGGACGGGAAATTATCGCACATGCCAGAGCCAGCCGCTGCCTGTAGCCACGGCTGAGCTGATTTACCAGGCAGGCTTCTCTCCCTTCCAAACCGCTTAACGTAATCATTTCCTGGCATCGGTGTTTCTTATCTTTACCCCGCAGGTTGTAGAGCCCGGCATAAAAGTCAAGGTTTTCGGCCACGCTTAATTCTTCATAGAGGCTGAATTTTTGCGACATATAACCAATGCGGTTTTTAATCCTATCACTGTCACGCTTAAGGTCTAACCCCAATACCGCGGCTGAACCGGAATCTATAGCCAGTATACCGCACAGCATGCGAATGGTCGTGGTCTTTCCCGCCCCATTCGGACCCAGAAAAGCACAAACCTCTCCGGTTTCTATTTCAAGGTTAAGTCTGTCAACCGCGACAAAATCGCCGAAGTGTTTACTCAGTTCCCTGGTTTTGACAGCTAAACTCATAAAACCACCCGCTTTTGTGAACTCGACAGAAACCGCCTCATAACAACCGACCACAGATACACACGGATTTTTCACAACATTTTAAATATCAGAGTTGAGTCTGTGGTTTAAATCTTTGCTCTGCATCTATCTTCCTGATTCGGCCAGGAATACAAAAACATCCTCCATGGAAGCTTCGATTTCGCTTATAGATATCAGTTCCAGCTCTTGCTGAGCAAGGCAGGTTGTTATTTCGTCCACAGCCTGCTTCTGGTCTTCGACCAGGAGATGATAACGGTCCCCGAAGAAGGAAGAATCAATAACCCCCGGTATTTGAGCGAATAAGCGCGGTTGTTTGGCAGAGGTCCTAACCTCCAGCAAACGTCCCTGCAGATTTTGCTTCAGTCCGTTGGGGGAATCAAGCGCCGCCAGTTCTCCCTGGTTTAGCAAAGCCACCTGGTGGCATAGTTCAGCTTCATCCATATATGGCGTGGATACCATTATAGTCACGCCCTGCTGATTAAGCGTATAGAGCAGCTGCCAGAATTCCTGGCGTGACTCAGGGTCTACACCGTAAGTAGGTTCATCCAGCAGCAAAACGTCAGGTTCAGTAATCAAGGCCGAAGCCAGGGCCAGTTTTTGCTTCATTCCTCCGGAAAGCTGAGCAGCCAGCCTATCCTGAAAAGGATCCAACCGCGTAAATGCCAAAAGCTCCAGGGCGCGTTGGCGGGCTGTTTTCCAGTCAATACCATACAGTGACGAGAAAAAACGCAGGTTTTCCATTACCGACAGGTCGCCATACAGGCTGAAATTCTGCGGCATATATCCGATGTGATCCCGCTGTACATTTGCCGCATCCCGGCCCATAATTGTTATATGGCCTGAATCCGGCACAAGCAGATTGCAGACAGCCCGGAACAAGGTGGTTTTACCTGCCCCATCCGGTCCCACTACCCCGAAGATGCTGCCTTTGTCTACCTGGAACGAAACCTGCTTTAACGCTTCTATATCAGCAAATCTTTTGCTCAAATTTTCACATTGAATCATAAAATATCACCTGTCGGAAAATCAGTGTCAATCTATGGCTGTTTTTTATTCTTCAAAGATTACATCGGCGGGCATACCAGGTTTCAAAACTGAACCCGGATTGCTAAGGGATATCTTGACGGCGAAAACCACGTTGCTTCTTTCCTTGCGGGTTTGAATAGTTTTGGGCGTATATTCACCCCGAGAAGCGATTTTGGTTACCTTGCCATAAAACGTTTGGTCACTGCCGCTGACGCTGACCTTGACCTCCTGGTTTAAGTGAATACGGGGCAGATCATCAGTGGGAATATATACCTTGAGCCAGAGGTCGTTCAGATCAGCCAGGGTAGCCAGTGAAGCCCCCAGGGGAATATATTCGCCTGGCTCATAATTCTGGCTGATAATCGTGCCTGATGCGGGGGCGTAGATTTTCAGGTCAGCCAGCATACTCTCACTGGCCTTCAGAACCGCTTTGCTGCGTTCTAGTTCCGCCTGGGCGCCGCTAATAACCCCGGGTCGGCTGCCTGATTCCAACAGCTGCAGGCGTGCCCGATATATTTCTAATTGACGATCCAGGTTTTCTTTATCAAGTTTGATTTTTTCCCATTCCTGCTGAGAGATAGCCCCGGAGTTTCTTAATTCGGTGGCCCGGTTTAGATCTTGTTCAGCCTTGCTGCTTTTATCCTCCGCCATCTCTACATTCAGAAGGGCTTCCTGCAGTTCTTGCGAACGCGCCCCGGAAACAAGATCATCCAACTTGCTCTGGGCGACCATAACTCCCAGGGCATCTCGTTCCTTCTGCGCTTCCAGATCGGAGCGGGTAAGCTCAGCCACCAGCTGGTTTTTCTTGACCCGAGCTCCTTCTTCTATAGTCAAAGTTTTAATGACGCCATTCAGGCGGGCATTTAATTCGTAGGTAGTAGCTTCGATAGTGCCGGCAGCCTGAAGCGCATCATCCCTGGAGCAGATAGATATTATATAAGTAATAACAACCTGCAGCCATGAACAAAAGCAGAATTAATATGATAGGTTTTTTATTTTGCATTATTGCCGACCCCCATAAGTAAACTATAAACAACAAAATAGTTTACCAAGTTTACTAAAATAATATACTGGTTAATTGTGGTTGTCAAGATTGTTAATGAAGGGATAATACGCAGTGAAAGCTACAGAACAAACATTCTGTTTTTGTTAAATAAAAGCAGGAAAATGATAATCGTTGGCGAAATGTATGCAATAGAGGTGATATTAATTGTTAACCACAATAAAAATAGACCGTGTTTCAGAAATAATTCCCGCTGATTCTCTTTTAGTCGAAGGGGATGCTTTCACGGTTCTTCAACGTCTTCCTTCCAATTATGTACAGTGCATTGTTACTTCACCTCCGTACTGGGGGCTGCGAGATTATGGGATACCAGGGCAAATGGGACTGGAATCGGAATTACAACAATACATAAATAATCTAGTAAGGGTTTTGGCTGAGGCCCGTCGAATTCTACGTGATGACGGCATCCTCTGGTTAAATATTGGGGACGGTTACACATCAGGTAATCGCGGTTACAGAGCTACCGACAAAAAAATCCAGCCCGGGCCATGGCAACCAGACCAGATACACCGGTTGGACTGAAACCTAAAGATTTGCTGGGTATACCCTGGAGACTGGCGCTCGCTCTTCAAGCAGATGGTTGGTTTTTACGCGCGGATATTATTTGGCATAAACCCAATGCCCAACCGGAGAGCGTAAAAGATAGACCTACCCGTGATCACGAATATGTTTTTATGTTAACTAAATCGGAAAAGTATTACTATGATCGGGCTGCAATATTAGAGGCTAATGGGCGTAACAAAAGAACGGTTTGGAGTATAAATACGCGTTCTTTTCCCGAAGCTCATTTTGCGACTTTTCCGCCGCAACTAGTGGAACCCTGCATCCTATCGTCCACTAAACCTGGAGAATTCATATTGGATCCCTTTTTCGGTTCAGGAACTGTAGGAGTAGTATGTCAGGAATATAATCGTAAGTTTATTGGTATTGAGCTTAATCCTGATTATGTGAATATTGCGGTGAAACGACTTCAGGAACAACATGCACAAAATATTTTCTATATTAAGGAGACGCCTGATGAGCATCAATATTCCGCCTCCCAGTCTGCAAATTGATTTCCATCTCATTTTGCAGCAATTTAGGAATACAAACCTGCAGGATGCTTTGAAAAAGACTGTTCGTCATATGGATATTTCGTGCATTGATCAAGATATGGCCAGGTTAGTTCCCAAAAACTACTTGGCTTTGGTAGCTGGGTATGGTTTACGCGGAGAATTGCTATTTTCCGTTCCATGTATTCTTGGAAAAAATCCTTTTTTACTGGGTTATTACCGTTTACTGCTGGGTTTTAGCAAAAAGGCCTTTTATACATCGGAATTTGGCTGTACCAGTTTTATTAAAATGGAGGAAGAAGGAAAACTATCACCCGCTAATGAAGTAAAATTGGAAGAACTATGCAAAGCCTTGATTAATAGTGCTTGTTTTTTACTTGATGGAGTAAATCAAAAAGTAACGGCTTCTGAGTTGGATGATCTTACTCTGCTAACATTGGGAGCTCAGTTGCGGGGCAGCCAAAATACACGAAAAGGTAAAGCGGGCATGGTGGCGGTATTTCAAATAATAAGGGAAATAGTAGATGGTGCAACCATTAACGCTAATAACAAGCGGATTCAAATTCTTAATGCTGCCAAAAGGAAAGTATTAATTGAGTTTTCTGCAGATCCAGATATTATTATCCGCGAAGAAATGCCAAATGCTATGTACAGAAATATTATTGCTATTGAAGTTAAAGGCGGAGAGGATTTTTCCAACATTCATAATCGCATTGGCGAAGCGGAAAAAAGTCACCAGAAGGCTAAATTGGATGGTTATGTGGAATGTTGGACAATTGTTAATGTGGACCGGATTAATATGTCTACAGCCAGAAAAGAATCACCTTCAACCAATCAAATTTTTAGATTATCGGATTTAGTATCAAGAAGCGGAAATGAATATGTTGATTTTCAATCAAGGATAAAAGCACTTACTGGAATAGAATAATAATGTTTTAATAAACTCAATTAAACAAAAAGAGCCACCACAGTTGTGGTGGCTCTTGCTGAAGCAGTTTATTTTCCGGTGGGGTGATAATGAGTGTGCAGGAGTTCGTGGGATTTGTGTCCCAGGGGCTCATGCAGGAAATCATCATACAGAGCCTTAACTTCCGGATTCTCATGTGATTTGCGCAGGGGCAGTCCGGCGTCTTCATCATAGATGGCATGAATTCTTTCCACTTTCTTGGCGATAGTAGAAGGAATGGTCTGGCCGCCGCCGCCTATGCAGCCGCCGGGACAGCACATGACCTCAATGAAATGATAAGGAGAAGTACCAGCTTTTACTTCATCCATTATCTTGCGCGCCGCACCCAGAGAGTTGGCGACCGCAACTTTTACCACGGTGCCGTCCAGGTCAACGGATGCTTCTTTAATGCTTTCGAAACCGCGTACGCCGGTGAAGTTTACATCAGCCAGGGTCTTGCCGGTTACTACTTCATATACGGTTCTGAGGGCCGCTTCCATAACTCCGCCGGAGGCTCCGAATATAACGGCCGCACCAGTGTAGGCGCCCATTAAAGAATCAAACTGCGAGGGCTCCATCTTGTCCCAAATGGGACCGCCGATACGGAAGAGCTTGCCCACTTCACGGGTGGTCAGAACCAGGTCTACATCCCGGTATCCGCTGGAATTCATCTCCGGCCTGGCGGCCTCGAATTTCTTAGCGGTACAGGGCATGATTGATACCGAATAAATCTTGGACGGATCTACGCCCATTTTCTGTGCCCAGTAGGTTTTGACCAAGGAACCAAACATCTGCTGGGGTGATTTACAGGTGGACAGGTGGTCCAGCTGGTCCGGATAGAATGTTTCACAGAAGTTGATCCAACCTGGGCTGCAGGATGTCAGCATAGGCAGAGTGCCGCCTTCTTTGAGGCGTTTCAGCAATTCATTGCCTTCTTCCAGGATGGTCAGGTCGGCAGTGAAATTGGTGTGGAATACATAATCAAAGCCCAGGCTCTTAAGCCGGCTACAAAATTAAGCATATCCAAAGAACCGGTAGGAAGGCCCAGTTCTTCAGCAACGGCAACACGAACAGCCGGGGCAATTTGGGTTACGACAATCTTATCCGGGTCGGCTACCGCGGCCAGGAATTTATCCATTTCTTCATTTTCGACAATTGCGCCCACCGGACAGACCAGTGCACATTGCCCGCACATTACGCACTTGGTTTCAATCAGAGGCTTACCGTCCACGGTGCGAACTACGCCATCCTTAATTTCCAGGGCTCCGACGGTCTGAATATCGTTGCATACTTCTACGCAGCGTCCGCACAGGGTGCATTTGGAAGGATCGCGCAGCAGGGATGGAGTAGAGGTGTCCTTGGCAAGTTTCAAGGGCTTGGGCTCTACATCGCGGATAATAAGCGTTTCAGCCAGGGTTTGCAGTTCGCAATTTTGATTGCGAGGGCAGTTCAGGCAGTCTTGCGGGTGTACCTGCAGGATTTTCTTAAGATTGGCTTTTTTGGCTTCAATAACGGCCGGAGTGAAGGTTTTAACTACCATACCCGGAGATACCACTTCCGAACAGGCGGTTTTCAACTCTCCATTGATGTCAACCACACAAACCTTACAGTTGTCCTTTACCTTCAGGTCTGGATGGCTGCACAGTGACGGCAGCTGGAATCCAGCCGCAGCAGCGGCCTGCATTACCGTGGTGCCGTCGGGAACCGTTACCTGGATGCCGTTTACAATGACATAAACCATACAATTCCCCTCTCCCTTTTTATTCGAGCTCTTTCTTCAATCAGTTTATTTTTTGCAAAATTGAGTGTCAAGAAGAAACTATAGGATGAAAAAAGGAATTTTGAAACCGGGCATCATTATGACCAGCTCAGAAGTATTCGATTTGGGAGATATTTATAATTCCATGGGTCTCGTCTATTTGGTAGCTGATACTGGAAACGTTCTCACTATTAAACAGCATATTTTTTATATTACGATAGTCTTCCGGGTTAAACTTGATGATTTTCATGTCCAGACAGGGAGCTTTGTTCTGCAGAGTATTATGTAAATAATCCGTAAATGCAGCGAAATCTGCCGCATATTTATGATTATATATATAGTAGTTGAATTGGTCTGATATACAATTCGGATAGAGGTTGCCTTGCCAGGAATGGTCTTTTTGCATTTCTTTATCATTGAGATTAAAGTACGTGTATAAAAGGTGATCGGTACCATCTTCATCAACCGGGTCATCCCAGGTCACATCCAGATGATAATAGCCGCCGTTTATTTTGATTAAATTCCAGGCATGGGATTCCAGGCTGCCGTTATTATATGCGCTGCCTGAAATCATTATCGTTTCCAAACCGGCTTTGCGAGCCAAGATATTCATGGCTTCTGCGTAACCCTGGCAAACCCCGCTCCCCTTTAACAGCACTCCGTAGGCGGTATAGGAATCAGGCGGTAAGGTGTTGTTTACTAGATTTTGATAATCGTAGCGGCTGTGTTCAATAATGTAATCATGTAAAACCTTTTCTTTATCATAATCACTCATACTGGCTTTTATATAACCGGATATTATACGATCACGCTCACTTTTAAGCTGGTTTAACTGCGAGGCTGAATAGCGATAGGTTAATTTAACGGTTACAGCCGAATCTGTCCCGCGATATTGCCAGCTTTTTAAGAGGTTGCACAATCCGGTGCTTTTTTCAATCGCATTTAGGGCTTTGTTTACAGCATCCTCGAAATTATCCAGAGCGTCAGGGTAGTCCAATTTTATTTGTACAGCGGTCTGTAATGTTGATATAGAATCTTGCAGGATTTGGGTTAATTCACTTTGATTGCTGGCTTTATAGGCAATAGTTGTTGCCGTTGCAGCTGGAACCGGCCAGGAATCATTTTCAACGATTGCTTTGGGATACAATCCGCTCGCTTCTGCTATCTGCTGCGGGATAACCTTATCGTCAACCAATTTTTGCAGCAGGGTTTGATTTCGATCTTTTATTTTTGTTTGCAAAGCCAGATATGATATTAATACCATATCATCCCGGCAGAAAAGGGGCTGGTTTTTCAGCTGCTGCCAGGTGTTTTTGTCCAGCAAGCCAATGTTATAAGCTTTTTCAAGCGAAAGATTCCAATTAAAATCGCCCTGCCGGTCGTCATAACCCAGGGCCCGCAGAACAAAGGCAGTATACTGGCTGGCGGATAAAGGTCTGCGGGTTGTATTGATGGGGTGAAATCCCCTGACTCAATTTGTACCGGTACATATAACCTACATAGGGGTCGGCCCAGGAAGGAACGTCCCCAAAAGGATGCGTATAATTGCTGCTGCGGGCGTTAGCTTCCTGGCCTAACAGCCTTACCAGCATTACTGCTCCCTGGGCGCGATCAGGCGTTTTCTCCAGTTCGAAGCCTGGGGAGTCCCCAGAAGCAATCCCAGGGAATTAAGCACCTGCGCCATATCTTGGTGCTGGGGAGGATTTGCTGCCTGCACAGCAGGTCCGGGAATTAAAAATGGCAGCACAGCCAACAACGATAATATGGAAACAATTTTTCTAAATGACTTCATATGTATACCTGAACCTTTCATAATTTTGGTTTGAGATAGCATACATGCTGTATAATCGATATTAAGCGAAAGAATAAATACACACAACCGCCTGCGGGTGATCTGAAAGGTTATGAAGGTCAGAGTTCAGAACATCCTTCTATTTATTATTCTAGAAAGGTTAGTCATTATGCAAATACATATTTTGGCCAGCGGCAGTACGGGTAACTGCATCCTGCTGCAGATGGGAGCGACCAGACTGCTGGTGGATGCCGGAATAAGCACCCGGCGTATTGAGAAGGGCCTGGCGGAGTTAGGGATAAAAACGGGTGAACTGGACGGAATTCTGGTAACGCATGAACATAGCGATCATGTTAAAGGACTCCCCTTGCTGGCTAAGAAATACGACATTCCCGTATATACCAGGGGAGCTACATGGGAAATGCTGCCGGGGCGGGAGAAAATACCTGATCAATGTTTTAAGATGATTGGCCAGTCTTTTTCCGTAGGGCAGATAGATATAGAAGCCTTTGCCATCTCTCATGACGCAGCTGATCCGGTAGGTTTTTGTTTTTATTACCGCCGCAAAAAGTGGGTGGTAGCTACAGATCTGGGCAAGGTTACTCCGGAGGTGGTACAGGCCCTTAGTTATGCTGATGTGGCCGTACTGGAGTCAAATCATGATATTAATATGTTAAAAAACGGTTCTTACCCGGCATTTCTTAAACAACGCATTCTAGGGCAAAGGGGGCATCTTTCCAATCTTGAGGCTGCCCAACTTCTATGTACTATACCGCGCCAGGAGAGAATGAAGGTCTTTCTGGCCCACCTCAGCCAGCAGAACAATCACCCGGCTGTAGCCGAAAGAACGGTGGCTTCACTGTTAAAAGCCAATGGCTGCAAACTGGGGCAAGATGTAACCATATTATCGACATATCCTGATTCCAGGGCCAGCCTGGTGTTTTAATAGGCGAGAGGCTGCTTTGCCTCCTGGCTTGGATAAAGCGTTATGTTTTCCTTAATTAAAGAGTGAAGTTGAGTAATTAATGGTGATAGATAGGATTTTTAGTTGCGGTAAGAGAAATAATCATATAATAAATACTTGTTAAGGTGAGATAAAAATAGTGAACGCAAAATTTAGTATTTTAGCGGGTTTTGTTTTTACGGCTCTGATAACTTCCCTGATAACCTGGGAATTGCTGCCCCCGCTTGCGGTGGCCTGTCTGTTCTTCGTTACAGCCCTTGCTTTATGTTACTATATGGCGGCAAACTGGTCACGGGGAAGGCATATAGAAGATTTGCTGACTTACCAGCGTGCTTTTCTCAAATTGTTCGCAGCGGAGGACAGATCAAAATTACGGCAGCTAAACTTTTGGGTGCCGAGGATTTATCCTGCCGAATACTCATTTATATGGATTGAGGGGATAGGGATTTGCCCGGATGAAATATGTAAGGAATATCCCGGCTGGCTGGACATTGCACATAAAACCCGTAATATGGACAAAGCTGAAATAATAACCCGTGCCAGCAAAGACTATGAGTTTGAGTCTTTGCCCGCAAAAATTAATTCATTCATAATACTGCCGCTGGCCGCACCTGCCGATCGAAAGGCCTCCCTGTTTATAGTTGAGCCTCATGACGGTATGTCCCGATTCGAAGCCAAAAGAGAACTTCTGTTAAATTTATGCAGGATGGGATTTGCCGCACTGCATCTCCAGGAAGAAGTAAATAAAAAGGAAAGAGAAACCCTGGCTTTGATAGAAATACTGCTGAAAGCAGTTGAATCATCCGCCCCTGAATTTAATGGTCATGCCATGCGGGTCAGGAAGATGTCATTAGAACTGGGCAGGAAGCTGGGCTTGGATGAATCAGAATTAGAAGCCCTCAATTATGCTGCTTTATTGCATGATATTGGCAAAATAGTCCCGAACTCTATGCCTGAAGCAGGAGAGCCGCCAGGGACTGAACTGGACCATGCTTCGCTGGGGGCTGGTTTGATACCGGAAGACGCTTTTTGGACTGAGGTAAAATTGGCTGTTCTTCATCATCATGAGCGTTATGACGGCAGCGGGTTTCCTGCAGGTTTAAAACATAACCAAATACCATTTTTAGCGCGTATAATAGCTGTAGCTGATGTATTTGACGCTTTAACCTGCATTAGCGCTGAAGAGGAACGATTAGATCATAAACAGGCGGTAGAGGTAATAAAACATGCCACCGGCATGAACTTTGATCCCCTGGTGGTAGTGGTTCTGGAGGAATTGGAGACACCCAGGGACACAATATCAGATTAAAGGCAGATGTTAAGGAATGCATCGGAAAGTACATAAGATATACATGGCGGCTATTGTTGTCGGGGTTGCTTTTGCGGCGGGACTTATATACTATGTGTATTTTGCGCACAGTCCCAGCCTAGCCCGAACCGAAAAGCCGCAGCATATTATACAAAAATTTCCCGATCCCCGCCAAACTACGTATTGTATGGGCCTCTACCTTGACATGATGCAGCGGGTTCTGTATGGCAGCACAGTTTTGGAAACGGTAAACACTACAAAAGGACCCATAAATGAATTATGGTTTACGGTCTATCCGGACGCTTTTCGTGATGCCAGCACCAGTCCGGCTCCTGTTGATGCATATTATGACGGATTTGACCCGGGGTGGATAAAGATTAAAAAATTCAAGGTCAATGGCCGGATTAACGAGTATGAAATTCGGGGGGTATCGGTAAAGATACCATTATCAGGAGAAATTCTCCCCGGGAAAAAGATGAAAATCGAAATCAATTGGGAGTGCAAAATCCCTAAATTGGCCTATGGTTATGGGAGCAAGGACGGAGTCTTCATGTTAGAAAATTTTTATCCGGCCATGAACATTATGGATGAAAAATCCTGGCAGCATAGCGAACAAGCACCGCAAAACCGCCTTGGTTTCCAAAGCGCTAATTATATAGTCAGACTGAATATTCCTGATGGCTACAGCTTCATATCGCCGGGAAGGGTCAGCGATTCTCTGGCTGAGGATAATGGACGTCAAACCTTTATGATTGACGGGCAAAATATCCGTGACTTTTGCCTGTTGGTAATGTATGATTACAAAGAAATCAAGGCAGAGGTAAAGGGCAGAACGCTTAAAGCCTTCGTACCGTCATCTCAGGCGGGGATTGAAAGGTCCATACTCAAGAACAGCGGAGAGATTTTGGATTATTATTCCCGGGCGCTGGGAGAATATCCGGATGAGGAGCTTGCGCTGGCAATTGTACCGGTGAAGACATCTCATGGAATGGAACATACCGGGCTGATACTTTTAGGCCAGGATGTTCTGGCCGGTAAGGCCGAGTGCAAAAAGATTCTGGCTGATAGTATGGCTCATCTGTGGTGGCATAACCTGGTAGGCAGCGATTCATTGAACGAACCGTGGCTTGAGGAGGGTCTGGCCTGGTGGTCAGCACAACAGTATTTGCAATCGTCCCGTATCGAGGCCGCAGAACCAGAACTTCCCGCACAATATAAAGATAAAGCTGATTTTTGTTTTGTTTTAGAGAAAAAACTTGACCGTGACGATATGTTTAGAATATTGCAGCGCCTGATCCGGGAGTTTCGTTATGGTATGGCTACCGGCTATGATCTTAACAAGATCATTGAGGACGAAACCAATCAGGATATAAAGAGCTGCCTGTAATTAATAAAGTTTTAGCGCCGAATCTATATTTCATTCCAGGAGGATAAAAATGAATCCTATTCAAGATATTCAGGAGTACCTGAAAGATATCCTGGTACAAGCGGCAAAAAAGGCACAAAGCCAGGGACAGCTTAATTTTCAGGTTCTGCCTGACTTTGTTATTGAAGTACCCAGAGAAAAAGGACACGGTGATTTCGCTTGTAATATAGCCATGCTTCTGGCACGTGAAGCCAGGCTGGCTCCCCGCAAAATAGCCGAGCTTATTCTGGCTAATATAAAAACGGACGAACTTGGGGAAATACAGAAAATAGAAACCGCCGGCCCGGGATTTATAAACATATTTCTCAGCCAGGATTGGTTGTACAGACTTCCGGCTGCAGTTTACCAAATGGGTGACAGGTATGGTTTTCATGAAAGCCGCCATATGAAAGTGCAGGTGGAGTTTGTCAGCGCCAACCCCACGGGGAACCTGCATATGGGGAACGCCAGGGGCGGGGCCATAGGAGATACCATGGCCAATATACTTGAGCGGGCCGGTTATGATGTGGAAAGGGAATTTTATATCAATGACGCCGGGAATCAGATTGAAATATTTGCTGATTCATTGGAAGCCCGGTATTTACAATTAACCGGACATGATGTGCCTTTCCCCGAAAACGGGTACGCGGGACGCGACGTGATGGAAACCGTAAAAACCATTATATCCAGCCACGGGCCTGAGCTGCTTAAGATGGAGCCTGGTGAACGCAGGCTGTTTATAGTAAAGTGTGCCCTGGAAGAGAAAATAAACTATATTAAAGAAACCCTGGAGCGCTTTGGAATAGAATATGATCATTGGTTCAGCGAATTAACCCTGCATCAAAGCGGGCAGATTGAAGAAGTAATGGCATATCTGCGAGAACGCGGATATTTGTACGAAGAGGAGGGGGCCTGGTGGTTCAAGTCCACCGCTTTTGGCGATGAAAAAGACGAAGTTGTAATTCGCGCCAATGGGCTGCCCACTTACTTCGCCGCTGATATAGCCTATCATAAAAATAAATTCGAACGGGGTTTTGACTGGGTTATAAATGTATGGGGCGCAGATCATCACGGACATGTAGCCCGCATGAAAGGAGCTATGCAAGCTCTGGGCTATGACCCCGACCGCCTGGATATCCTGCTCATGCAGCTGGTACGGCTTTACCGCGGCAAAAACCTGATTCGCATGTCAAAACGCACAGGCACTACCGTATCTCTTGATGAATTAATTGATGAAGTAGGTAAAGACGCGGCCCGGTTCTCATTTGTCATGCGCAGTCCCGACAGCCATCTTGATTTTGACCTTGAACTGGCCAAGCAGGAGAGCCAGGAAAACCCAGTTTATTACGTGCAATATTCTCATGCGCGGATTTGCAGTATTTTTCGGCAGGCTGAAGCTGCGGGAATAAGTTTGCCTGATATAGCTGTTATCGATACCACCCTTTTACAAGAGGAAGAAGAACTGGCCCTGCTGAGAAAAATAGCTGATTTCCCCGAAGAAATTCTGATTGCGGCCCGCACCCTGGCGCCGCATCGTATTGCCAGATATGTTCTGGACCTGGCCGGACTCTTTCACAGCTTCTATAATCACCACCGGGTGCTGAATGATGATCCTGCACTCCAGGCGGCGCGTTTATTATTAACAGAAATTACGAGAATAACAATAAAGAACGCTCTGGATGTACTGGGAGTGAGTTCCCCCCAGAGAATGTAGGAGGGTTTTTATGCAGAGAAAACGCAGTGAGGCAGATTGGGCGGTAAAGATTTTATCTGAGAAAAAAGAAGCTATGTATTACCGGGATTTGTTGGACGCAATCATGGAACAGATGGGCAAAAAAAAAGAGACGGCGGCTTATACCTCGGTTTATACCCGTTTAAATCTTGACAACCGCCTGATTTATCAAGGCGAAGGCTACTGGTACTATGACATAAACCGCATAAGGAAAGAAGTGTAAGCTTTTGCAGATAAGATGGTTAGGGCATGCGTCTTTTTTAATAACCGCAGGAGATATTAGGATTATTACCGACCCCTTTCATCCCCGCGTTGGATATGGTCTGTATGACGGTCCGGCAGATATAGTCACCGTAAGCCATGAACACTACGACCATAACGCGGTTGAATATCTGAAAAACAAACCCCAGGTAATAAACAAACCTGGCAGCTATGATATAAAGGGCGTTCACATCAAAGGCATCCCCAGTTTTCATGATAAAAACCAGGGACAGGAACGGGGCCCAAACACCATATTTAAAATGGAGATAGAGAACCTTAACCTAATTCACCTGGGCGATCTGGGGCATATTCTTGATGACAGACAGGTGCAGGCGGCAGGCAAGGTCGATATTTTATTGATTCCGGTTGGCGGCAGGTATACCATAAACGCGGCCGAGGCTTTTTCTGTGGCTGAAATATTGCGTCCGCCAATAATAATACCAATGCATTTCAGGACACCGCATTGTACGATTCAACTGGACCCGCTGGAGCAATTCACGGCCCGGTTTGATAAATATGTTAAATTGCCTTATTTGGAAATTGATGAACAAAGCCTAGCAAATAAATCCGGGGTAATCGTGTTGGATTATCCGGTGCCATAATCAACCAATTCATCGAGGTTTGCGAAAGGAGAGGGAACCTAATGACCAGGTATGTATTCATCACCGGCGGGGTGGTGTCATCCTTGGGGAAGGGGATAACGGCAGCTTCTTTGGGGCGGCTTTTAAAAAGCCGGGGCGTGAAAGTCGCTTTGCAGAAGTTTGACCCGTATATTAATGTTGACCCTGGTACCATGAGTCCCTACCAGCATGGGGAGGTATATGTTACTGAGGACGGGGCTGAAACCGATCTGGATGTCGGTCATTATGAGCGGTTTGTGGACGAGAACCTTACCAAATACGCTAACTGCACCACAGGCAGGATATACCAGGCGGTCCTGGACAAAGAACGCAAAGGTGATTACCTGGGCAGACGGTGCAGGTAATCCCGCATATAACCAATGAAATTAAGGATCGGGTTACCCTGATCGAAAAGGAACTGCATCCGGAAGTAGTTATTACTGAAATCGGCGGAACTGTAGGCGACATCGAATCCCTGCCCTTCCTGGAAGCCATTCGCCAATTAAAGTTTGAATTAGGCCGTGATCGCGTTTTATATATTCATGTAACCCTGGTGCCGTATATCAGGGCCGCGGGCGAACTGAAAACCAAACCTACCCAGCACAGCGTGAAAGAACTTCGAAGCATAGGTATTCAGCCTGATATCCTGGTCTGCAGGACCGAAAAGGACCTGTCTGAAGACCTCAAGGCTAAAATGGCCCTATTTTGTGATGTGGAACGGGAGGCGGTTATCCAACTGAAAGATGCCTCATCCATCTACGAGGTGCCTTTAATGTTGGCTAGAGAGGGTCTGGATCGGGAAGTAATAAAACGGTTGGGTCTAAATAGCGCCGTTGAAGCCGATTTAAACGAGTGGCAGGAAATCATTAAAAAGCTGAATCACCTGGAACGAAAGGTACGGGTAGGTTTGGTGGGCAAGTATGTCGAACTTCCCGATGCTTATTTAAGTATTGCGGAATCTTTAAAACATGCCGGATTTCAGTACAACTGTGAAATCGATCTGAAATATATCTATGCTGAACAGATTGAAAAGGACGGGGCCGAAGAACTGCTGGCTGATGTGGATGCCATATTGGTTCCGGGGGGGTTTGGCGAAAGGGGTATAGAAGGGAAAATAGCCACCGCCAGGTTCGCCCGGGAAAAGGGTGTGCCTTTCCTGGGCATATGTTTGGGCATGCAGTGTGCCGTTATTGAGTATGCCCGTAATGTATGCGGTTATAAAGGCGCCAATAGTTCTGAATTTGCTCTGGATACTCCTCATCCGGTGGTGCATCTGATGCCGGACCAGGAAAACGTTGATAAAAAGGGCGGAACTATGCGCCTGGGAGCTACCCGTGCGAAATTATGCCGGGCAGCCGGGTTCACCAGGTATATGGCAGCTTAAAAATAACTGAACGTCACCGGCACCGCTATGAAATAAACAATGAATACCGTGAGGACCTGGAGAAAAACGGATTGAAAATCAGCGGACTATCACCGGACGGAAGGCTGGTGGAGATGGTGGAAATAAGCGAACACCCTTGGTTTGCAGCCTGCCAGTTTCATCCCGAATTTAAATCGCGGCCTAACCGACCGCATCCCTTATTCATGGGTCTTATTGCAGGCGCTTTGGAATACCGCCGCAGCAAGTGAGGCCAGGGAAGAAATAAAAGCGCCCCCGGTCGGCGATTACGGCCAGGGGCGCTTTTGTAGTTTTTATTAGAAAGGAATGCGGTTGGTTTTGGACCAGATTTTCATTTCTTTGGCTTGCTGAACCAGCTCATCACGGAACTGGGGATGAGCCAGGCTGATGATAGCTTCAGCTTTGCCCCAGATGGAGAGCGCTTTCATGTTTACTTTGCCGTATTCTGTAACCACATACTGCACTACCGTACGGGGTACAGTTACTACTCCGCCTGGCGTCAGCATAGGTTTAATACGGGAATGAAGATTGCCCTCTTTATCCTTGTAGGTGGAACTAAAGGCCAGGTAGGCTTTGCCGCCTTTGGAGTGGAAAGCGCCTATAACAAAGTCAAGCTGTCCTCCGGTGCCGGATATCTGACGCAGCCCGGAACTCTCTGAGCAGACCTGGGTCAACAGATCGATTTCCAGGATATTGTTAATTGCAATCATATTATCCTGTCTGGCTATATTAGACGGGTCATTGGTATATTGCACGGTGCAGGAACCGCACAGGGGGTTGTCATCCAAAAAGTCATAGGTTTCCTTGGTACCCAGCGAAAAGGAATAGGTGCTCTTATTTATATCGTAATTTTTACGGGCATTGGTTATCTTGCCCTTTTCATACATATTTACAAATGCATCGCAGAACATTTCACTCTGGACACCCAGATCCTTCAGATCGGAATCAGCCAGCATAGTGCCTAAAAGGTTAGGCATAGCGCCAATTCCCAGTTGTATACAGGCCCCGTTAGGAATATCCTCCATAATGTAAGCGGCGATTTTTGATTCTTCCGGGGTGGGAGCGGCTGCGGGCGGAACCGTAAATATGGGAGTGTTGGAACCTTCTATTATATAATCAATCTCGCTGATATGAACGTATTCGTCATTACCTCCCAGGCAGCGCGGCATGTTTTCATTTACTTCTACAATAGCCAACCGTTTGCTTCCCAGGCTACTCCTCGGTTATGGGAGTTGCCCAGGCCGAAGTTAAAACAACCGTGTTTATCCATGGGCGTGGTCTGAGCTACCCAGACATCTGGCCATAGTTTGTAAAAATCCTGGCTGTAGGCCAGAATAGTGGCTTCGTGGTAATTGAAGGGATTATGACAGCAAAGTCCGAAATCTCCCGCTTTGCGGTCAAGCGCAGTGAAAAACCAGCTAAAATATTGGAAAGATTTCTGTTCAGGGTCACTTTTTATGACTTCAGGAATGGGCAATACCCCGCCGGTACCGCGAATAGACACATTCTCCAGGCCCGGTTCCCCGGCTCTTTTCCCCAGGGCCACATCGAAATCAACGGGTTTGGTGGCAAACATACCGTACTCGATAATGTCGTTGGACTGGATCAATCTGGCGGCTTGTTCAGCAGTGATTAATTTACGTTTGTATTCCTCTAAAAAAGTATTCAATTCAGCTACCCCCCAAAAATATTTTTCTCTATAGCTTGCAGTTGTACTGCATTAAGCCCAAACCTTTATACGGCTTGACTCAAAAAACAAAATATTCCGAAAAAAGCTCCCATACCCCCCTCTGGAATTCTATATCTCCTTAACTATTCTATGTATACATTTCTTATTCTTTTTTTGTAATCCTTCTAATAAATACGGAAGAATAAAATTTTTTTTCTCAACAGCAGGTATTACATGGGAAATAGATCACAAAAAGGATGAAATTTAGTCGAAATGTATCGAAGAACTAGAATAATTGGCCCGAATTAATAAAATGCATAAAAAATTAGTGATTTGGAAATTTGAACACAAGATACCCGACAGACCTTGGGACTGGAAGAAAAAATTGAAGTATGTGATAATTTAATGAAAAATTCGTACATAAATTATAGAAAATAAATATTCATATTGCGAGAATTTATTCTGAATTGCCAGGCAAATAAATCAGGCAAGAGGATACCAGGCTGTTATAAGGAGGAGCTGTATTTGAAAAAGAAATTGCTGGTTGGAATCTTGACGGTATTTTTATTAAGCATGGGGGCTTTAGCGTTTAATAACAGCAGCAGCTACGACAGTGCCGGAACGTTAAAAGGGGCACAAACCCTTGCGGTTATTGAAATAAACGGGTTTTTAGGTGAAACCGGATCGGCTCCCATGCTGGAAGCCAATACTGCCAGCGCGGAAAAAATTATGGAAGCCATCAGAACAGCCCGGGACCGCAAGGATATAAAGGCTGTGGTGCTGCGGATTAACAGCCCGGGCGGCACTTCGGTGGCAGCTCAGGAAGTTGGGGTAGAACTTGACCGCTTGCGTAAAAGCGGCAAACCGGTAGTAACATCTATGGGTGATGTTTGTGCATCGGGAGGATACTGGGTAGCCTGCAGCAGCGACCAGATTGTTGCCAATCCGGCCTCTCTTACCGGTAGTATCGGAGTAATCATGGAATTCAGCAATTTGCAAGGTTTATATGAGAAACTGGGTATTCGCCAGGAGGTTATTAAGAGCGGGAGCTACAAGGATATAGGATCGTCTGCGCGGCCGTTGACTCCTGAAGAACGCAAATTCTTACAGGAGATTGTGGGGGATTCATATGAGCAGTTTTTAAATCAGGTGGAAAAGGGACGTAAGGGTAAAATTACCCGCAGCGAACTTATAAAAATTGCTGACGGCAGGATTTTTAGCGGGAAAATGGCTCTTAAACTCGGTTTGGTTGATAAACTGGGTAACTATTATGATGCCCTGGACCTGGCCAGAAAAATGGCTGGTTTAAAAAAGGACAGTACGGTCGAGGTATTGAATGCAAATAGCTTCTGGAATGATTTGTTAAGCAATGTTCTGGCCCCCTCACTTTTACCTCATGAGGGATTTGTGAGAATGAGATACTAATTTGAGGGAGGATTGCGATGTGTTAAGCGATATTATATATGGGCTTATATTTGCGCCGTCTGCAACTTTTAAGAAAATAGGGGAGGATAAGCCTGTGGTCCTCTCTCTCCTCGTATTTCTGGTTATTTCGGTTATAAACCTTCCGCTTTATCGCGGTATTTTGCTGCATCAAAACACTGTTTCAATTATGCATAAAGCACAATGGTTCTGGATTATAGGATGGATGGGGATATTTTTTTCTTTTCTGGTGCTTTTCTTCCTGGCAGGATTGTATTCGCTGCTGAGCGAAATAATATTCAAGAAAGGAAACGCCGTGGGGATACTGGCTTGTTTTTGCTTTGCGGCTTTTCCAGGAGTTATAGGTTCGGCCTGCCAGTACGGCGCCTTTTGCTTGACTTTACAACCGTCGGGTTTTTATGTTCATTTTTGGCTATATTATGGATGATATCATTGCAAATACTTGCTTTGCGGGAAGCGCTTGATATACAAAGCGGGCAAGCTATACTCTTATTCCTGTCACCCGGCTTTCTATTATTAATATTTCTTTTCCTGATTCTTTGGGTATCATATGCAGCTGTATCATTAATAAAATAAATTACATTTATCAGCAGGAGAATTTATCTAAGTGAAGAAATTAATGGTAGATAAGTTTGGGAGGGACCTGCATGAGACGGATATTAATAGTAGATGACCAGAAGGGTGTAAGACGCTTGCTGCAAGAGCTTTTTAAGAAAGACGGATGGGAGGTATCAATAGCCAATGATGGACGCGAGGCCGTAGAATGTGCGGGTAATCTTAAACCGGACATAATATTAATGGATATGAAAATGCCAAGTATGAATGGTTTAGATGCTTCCAGGCAAATACTTGCCCAGGATTCTGAACTTATGATAATTATGATGACCGCTTATGGTGAAATGGATATAGTCAGGGAAGCCCTGGAAGTAGGAGTGAGGAAATGCATAACCAAACCATTTGACATTATTCATTTACGGGATATGGTTAATCAATTATATGAACAAAAGGCATCCTAAATTAACAGTGAGGTGACTTACGAATGGCACTGGTTGCAGTACATGAACTATTAGCCAAAGCAGAACAAAAAGGATATGCGGTGGGAGCTTTCAATGCCAACAATATGGAGATAATCCAAGCCATTGTTAAAGCGGCGGAACTGGAAAATGCTCCGGTTATAATGCAGGCCAGCCAAGGCGCCATATCTTATGCGGGGTTACACTATATAACGGGTATGGTTAAAATTGCCGCTGAAAATACAGCTATTCCTATTGCGCTGCATTTAGACCACGGTACGGATTTCGAACAGGTAGTAAAATGCATACGCAGCGGATTTAGTTCAGTCATGTTCGATGGTTCCAAACTTCCTCTGGAAGAAAACATTAAGATTACTAATAAAGTATTAGAGATAGCTCGTCCTGTAGGGGTATCAGTAGAAGGGGAACTGGGCAAAATAGGCGGGACTGAAGATCATGTTACCGTCAGTGACCAGGAAGCTATGTTTACTGATCCCGAAGAAGCTCGTTATTTTGCGGAAAAAGCTCCTGTAGACAGTCTGGCTGTCGCTATTGGGACTGCTCACGGGCAATACAAAGGCGAACCGAAACTCGACTTTGCCCGTTTGGAGACAATTCGTTCCCTGACCGGTTTGCCCATTGTCCTGCACGGTTCTTCCGGGGTGCCGGACGAAGCGGTAAGCCGCGCTATAAGCCTCGGCGTACGCAAGGTGAATATTGATACTAATATTCGCGAAGCTTTTGTATGGGCTATGCGCAAGGCCATGCAAGATAAACCGGAAGAAATTGATCCTCGCAAAATATTAGGGCCTGGACGGGAAGCGGCTGTAGAACTGATTCGGGAAAAGATCAAGCTTTTTGGCAGTTCCGGCCAGGCGTAACGGGTTTTTTGACGCAGGTTTTGCGCAGATTCTTTTTTATGATTTGTTATTAACGACAATCTGCGAAGTTTTGTCCGTTCCGGGATTCTGTTTTAAAGTCGCGATGTGGCTTCAGGAATACAGTTTTTATCGGTATGGCAAGGGTTAAAAGTAACGTCTGTCATAGGTTTTAAACTCAGGTCATAATAATTCAGCGTCTATTTTCGTATTGAATAAAAGGGGGATTTTTTTGCGCATTTTTATTGATTCTGCTAATATAGAGGAGATCAAAGAAGCAGCTGATATGGGTTTTATAGCTGGCGTGACCACCAATCCGAGCCTGGTAGCAAAGGAGCACCGTGATTATCACCAGGTATTAAAAGAAATATGCGCTCTGGTTGACGGCCCCATCAGTGCCGAGGTAATCGGTTTGGACTACGAATCCATGATTCGTGAAGCGCAAGAACTGGCAGCGATTCATCCCAATGTGGTCATTAAGATTCCTGTCACCGAGAACGGTCTGCGGGCTATCCACACCCTGAATCTCAAGGGGATTAAGACCAATGCCACCCTTGTTTTTTCTGCCAACCAAGCCTTGCTGGCAGCCAGGTCAGGCGCCAGTTTTGTAAGTCCCTTTATAGGTCGAGTGGACGACAATGGTAATGATGGCCTTGCATTGCTGCATGATATCGTAACCATTTTTGATCAGTATTTACTGGATACCGAAGTAATTGCTGCCAGCATTCGTCATCCCATGCATGCGGTAGAAGCGGCGCGTATGGGCTCTCATATAGCCACCATACCGTTTTCGGTCATAAAGCTGATGATTAAACATCCCTTAACGGATGCAGGCATAGAGAAATTCCTGCAAGATTGGAAGAATAAATAAAATAATTGGCCCTAGGAGGACACAGATCATATTTTATTTTTTTAATTTCTATTGGTCATGATTTTCAATCTGTGTCAATCAGGGCGGAAGCGTTTGTTTGGAGGGTTTGAATTTTGGAACGGGAATTGGCCTTGGAATTTGCCAGGGTTACGGAAGCGGCTGCTCTGGCTTCGGCGCGCTGTAGGCAAAGGCAACAAAGACGCTGCAGATGATGCTGCAGTGACAGCCATGAGGGTAATGTTTGATACGGTCTCGGTTGATGGCCTGGTAGTAATAGGCGAGGGCGAGATGGATGAAGCGCCCATGCTGTATATCGGAGAAAAAGTAGGCATAGGAGCGGCTCCGGCTGTTGATATTGCGGTTGATCCTTTGGAGGGAACCAGTATAGTAGCCAAGGGTTTAACTGGAGCTATTTCCGTACTGGCGGTTGCTCCCCGCTCTTCTTTATTACATGCGCCTGATATGTATATGGATAAGATTGCTGTTGGTCCTGAATGCAGGGGCAGGGTTCACCTGGAAGCTACCGTAAAGGAAAATTTGAAGGAAGTGGCCCGGGCCCTGGACAAACTGATGAGCGAGGTTACAGTGGTAATCTTGGACCGTCCGCGCCATCGGGAGATTATTGAAGAAGTCCGCCGGGCGGGAGCCCGGATAAAGCTCATTACTGACGGCGATGTATCTCCAGGGGTAGCTGCTGCTTATGAAGACTCTGGAGTTGATATACTTATGGGAATAGGCGGGGCTCCTGAAGGAGTAATAACCGCCGCGGCCTTAAAATGCCTGGGGGGCGATTTTCAAGGACGTCTGTGCCCGGAGGGTGACGAAGCTCCGGAGGAAATCCGCCGCTGCCACGAAATGGGAATCAGCGATGTTAACAAGGTTTTTTCTCTTGATGAACTGGTAAAGTCAGATGATGTTATATTTGTAGCTACAGGCATTACCGATTCATTTTTGTTAAAGGGCGTACGCTACCATAAACGCCGGGGTATAACCCAAACGCTGGTTATGCGCAGTACCTCCGGTACCATTAGACACATTGAGGCATACCATCATTTAGATAAAAAGCCCTTATTCAAAGATCAACGTATTAAAATCATTATGGAGTGATATTTGATAAAAAGTTTATGGGCAGGTTATTTTTTTTGTTTTTCTAAGGTATAATAAATACAGGAATATTCAATATTTCCTTCAGGTGACACTTCGAGCAGCGCTTCCGTACTTTCATGTCCTATGGAACCGGCGTTTAAGTTTCGGTATTGTTTGAGATTACGGCGCTAACCAGATTTTCAGGCAGATTTTGCGTGTTAAAAGCGATTATGCTCATCCTGTTCAGGATTAAGTTTTATTAGACGGGACAACGTTTCCAATCTCTTACTCTTTTTCCTAATGATTTTACCGGAAACAATTAATTTGGAAATAAATAATACGAAAGGAGGCAATCATTGGGTATCAACATTTCAGAACTGGATAACAAGACCATGGTCGAGTTATACCAGATAGCCAGAGAATTAAACTTAATCGGTTATTCAAAACTGCGCAAGAAAGAGCTGGTTTTCGAAATAACCAAGGCGCTCACGCATTCGGACGAACTCCTGGAGGCCCAGGGAGTGCTGGAAATTATGCCGGACGGGTATGGATTTCTGCGGCCGTTTGCTTACCTGCCCAGCCAGGAAGATATTTATGTTTCCCCTTCGCAAATCAGGAAGTTTGAGCTGCGCACGGGAGACCGCGTAGGGGGGCAGGTGCGTTCGCCCAAAGATAACGAGAGATTCTTTGCCCTGCTGAAGGTAATGAATGTCAACAGCTTTCCCCCGGAAGATTCTGTTAAACGTATTCACTTCGATGCGCTTACACCCTTATACCCCAGGGAAAAATTAAAATTGGAGACAGAACCGCAGGAATTTCCCGCCCGGATTATTGATCTCATTTCACCTATCGGCAAGGGCCAACGCGGCCTAATTGTTGCGCCGCCCAAGGCCGGAAAAACTATTTTGCTGCAGAAGATAGCACGGGGTATAACCGTTAATCATCCTGAGGTGGAACTGATTATCCTGCTGGTGGACGAACGACCGGAAGAAGTTACTGATATGCAGCGTTCCACCCAGGCTGAAGTGGTGGCATCTACTTTTGATGAACCACCTGAAAATCATGTAAAAGTGACGGATATGGTGCTGGAACGTGCCAAGAGGCTGGTCGAACATAAGAAAGATGTAGTAATTTTAATGGATAGCCTTACCCGCCTGGCCCGGGCGCATAACCTGGTAGTGCCGCCCAGCGGGCGTACTTTGTCTGGCGGTATTGATCCGGCTTCACTGGATAAACCCAAGCGTTTCTTTGGATCCGCACGTAATATAGAAGAGGGAGGCAGCCTGACCATAATTGCTACCGCCCTGGTAGAAACGGGATCACGTATGGATGAGGTTATTTTCGAAGAATTCAAAGGACGCGGTAATATGGAACTGGTTTTGGATCGTAAGCTGGCGGAAAGACGGATTTTCCCGGCTATTGATATCAAACGTTCCGGTACCCGCAAAGAAGAGTTATTGCTCAGCACCGAGGAATTGGAGCTGAGCTGGATAATGCGCAATACTATTAGTGAACTAAACCCGGTTGATACTATGCAGGTCATTTTAAAAACATTAAAAGATACCAGATCCAATCAGGACTTGTTGCGGGCTGCCCCTCTGGTATTCGGCGATAAACGTGAATATCAGCGTAATGGCAGCTACAGATATGAATCCTGAATTAAGATGCCAAGGAATAATTGAATAAAGCAGGTAAAATGAGAGAAAAATAAAGGGCAGAGAGCCCTTTATTTTTTGGGCTGCTGGAAATGAGGTGGATGTTCATCAGGAATAAGGTAGTAAGCGTGCTGTTGGTTTGTATAAGCGCGGTTGCGGTGATGGCAAACCCGGCGGGGGCAGCTTTAAGCCACGGGAAGTTTTCCCCTTTGTTCAGGAGCGCTTCGGCTATAAGACAACAGATGGCAATCAGCTATCAAATTAAGGATGGGGATACCCTGTGGGATATTGCCCGAAAATATGATGTAGATCTTACGACTCTGCTGAATCTGAACGGTTTAAATGACAACAGCATTCTGCATATAGGCCAAAGTATTAAAATACCCAGCCAGCATTCACCCCTGCACATTATAAGCTCTGGAGAGACCCTGTGGGATATAGCTGCGCTATACAATTGTTCGGTAGCAGAATTACAATCCTTAAACCCGGCTGTGGATGCCGAATGTTTAAAAATTGGTGACAGCTTAATTTTACCGCGCGGAAAGCAGCCTGTTCTGGCCATGAAGAATGTATCACGAGGGATTGGCTTCAGTTCATTTATTAGTTGGCCAATTATGGGGACCATAACATCTTATTTTGGGTGGCGCAGCCTGGGCTATCATTTTGGTGTGGATATCGCTGCCAGTCTGGGCGATCCGGTTCAGGCCGCTGCAGACGGGGTAGTATCATTTGCCGGCTGGAAAGGCAATTACGGCAAGGTTATATTTATTGACCATTCTGGAGGCCGCCGGACCGTCTATGGCCACTTGAGCAAAATCCTGGTACAAAACGGGCAAAGGATAAGCCGGGGCCAGGTAATAGGTAAAATAGGAGTTACCGGCCGAACTACCGGACCGCATTTGCATTTTGAGGTCAGGGAAAAAGGCCGATGTATGAACCCTCTGAGGTATTTGAAATCTTAAAACCCCCCTCAGGGGGTTTTTTATGCCTGTGGATGGTATAGTCTTATATAGGGAGTTCAAGGCATAATTACGGGGGTTTTAAAGATAAGATGTACTTTACAATGTACGCTAATTCGCGTGGTGAAGTAATAGAACATCCGGGACTGGAGATGCTGGGCCGCAGCGGCGGCCAGTGGATTTCACCTGCCCCGGATGAAATGATACCTTTGCCGCGCGGAGCATCCCTGGTAAGTTTGCCCGGTTTCTTGCCGGTAGGAATTTCTGTTAAACAAAACACAGAATGTCTGGAAACAGAACCGGTCAGCGGAGAGCCAGTTTTGGCGGTGGCGGCTTTGCTGCCGCAGGGTTTTACCCGGACCCTGCTGCCGGCCTGTGTCAGTCCCAACCAGAACAAGATGCCGTTGTTAGGTTATGCAGCTATAGGATTTAAAAACGGCAAGATATACGTAGCCGCTGTGCAAAGCGATGAACACAAAAAATGGCATCCGGTAAATTATAATACCGAGGGTTTGCCCGCCCGGGTACAAAAGCTGCTCAAAAGGTACCCGGATAACCGCATTTACAGGCAATTGGCTCACTGTTCCCTGCATTATGGATGTTTTACCGCCCAGAATATTTTCTACCAGCGCTGGGAAGGCGGAATCCCTACTATGAAAAACTGTAATGCGAATTGCCTGGGTTGTATATCTGAAAACCATGTTGGTAACGATTCTCCCCAGCAGCGCTTGCGGATATCACCTACGGTCCAGGAAATAACTCAGGTCGGCAGAGAGCATCTTGCTCGGGCTGCAGACGGAATTATCAGTTTTGGTCAGGGGTGTGAAGGTGAACCGGCCTTAAACGCAGACAAGCTTGCGGCAGCCATTAGGGGTATTCGCAAGGATTGTGACCAGGGGAGCATCAACATTAATACCAATGCGGGTTTCACCAGAGGAATTCGCCGGGTGTGTGATGCCGGGCTTGATTCGATGAGGGTAACCATATTTTCCTGTGTAAAAGATCATTATAATGAATACCACCGCCCGCGCAGCTATTCTCTAGAAAACGTACAGGAATCGATCAGCTATGCTAAAGACAAGGGTTTATATGTGTCAGTAAACCTCCTGGTATTTCCCGGTTTTACTGACCGTCCTGAAGAGATAGATGCTTTGCTGGAGTTTGCGCGTTCTAACCGGGTCGATATGATTCAACTGCGCAACCTTAATTTTGATCCGGATATATTGCTAAATCATTTTCCTCCAGGTGGCAACCCGGTAGGGATAACTGAATTCCTGGCTATTCTGCAGCAAGAACTGCCGGAGGTTAGAACGGGTTCATACAGTCTTCCGTATAGCCGGGTTTAAAATAACTGAACTGACGGGGAGAGTTTTTAATGTCTAATAAAGGACCTTATAGTGTAGCCGAATTAAAGACCCTGGCCAATGGCAGCCAGGCTGGGGCAAATACCTGCTCCTGGAAAAAAACCAGCGTAAACTTAAAGACGGACGGGAGGTTATCAACCTGAAGGTCGGCGATGCTTCAGGTGAAATCGATGTGGTCTGTTGGGATAACTGCCAGATTTCAGGACAGCTTGAAAATGGTTATGTGGTCGGCGTCCTGGGAGACATGGGGACATATAATAACCGCTCCCAGTTGACCGCCAGGAGAATTAAAATCCTGGAGGATGATCCCGCGCCGTATATGAGGGGTCCGGGAGTTCCTGTGCAGAACTTGCATTATGAGTTTAAGCTTTTGCTTAACAGTATTGACAATAGTTTTATGAAGACCCTCCTGGAACGAATTTTTAATGAAGCCACGGAAAAAATGTTTGTGAATGCCCCGGCGGCGCGAAAAATACATCATCACTATACGGGCGGGCTTTTAGAGCATACATTGAATGTAGCCCGTTCCTGTAAGCATGCTGCCGAAAGCTATCCCGAACTTAACCGTGATCTATTAATTACCGGCGCCCTTCTTCATGATATTGGTAAGATATGGGAGTATGAAATTAAAGCCGCTCCCCAATATACCGCCGCAGGCAGGCTGATGGGCCATATAGTCCTGGGAAGCGAACTGCTGAATGAAAAGATCAAGGAACTTCGCCAGGAAGGCATGGACTTTCCCGATAAACTGGAATGGATGCTCAAGCATATGATACTAAGCCACCACGGCAGTCTGGAATTCGGGTCTCCGGTAGTGCCTTTATTCCCGGAAGCCTTTGTTCTTTACATGATGGATAATCTGGACGCCAAGCTGTTTGTCTACAAAGAAAAGATTAATGAAAATGCCGGGCAGGACGAGCTGTTTACTTCTTATGACAGCTTCTTTGGGCAGTATTTTTTCACCTACCGCTTACCTTCTGAAAATAACGGAGGCCAGGATGAGTAAATACGAAACCGAAGTAGACATTGTGGTGGTAGGCGCAGGAGTTATAGGCCTGGCCGCAGCTGTGGAATTAGCGCATAGAAATCCCGCCGCCCAGATTCTTTTAATAGAGAAAAACCGCGGTTACGGTCAGGAAGTTTCCAGCCGCAGCAGCGAGGTTATTCATGCCGGGCTCTACTACCCGCCGGGCAGCCTTAAAGCCAGGTTCTGCGCGGAAGGGAACCGCCTCCTGTATGAATTCTGTACTCAATATAGGATACCGCATCGCTGCACCGGTAAGCTCGTAACCGCAACCGTTGCAGAAGAGGCGGTTGATCTGCAAAAACTATACCAAAAAGCGATTAGCAATGGGGTAGAAGTTGATTACCTGGAAGCCGGGCAGGTTAAGATAATGGAGCCGCACGTACAGGCTGTGGCAGCTTTATTTTCGCCTACAACCGGCATAATTGACAGCCACCGGTTTATGTACGCCCTCTTTTATAAGGCACGTCAAAACGGGGTAACTGTCTTATTCAATTCACCATTGCATAATATTGAAGTGCTTGCCAACAGTTACATCTTGGTTTTCGCCCGGGAGAGAATCAAAAGCAGGGTAGTCATAAACTGTGCAGGATTACACAGTGATGTTGTAGCCGCGATGGCGGGATTAGATATTGATGAAACCGGGTATCGCCTGCATTACTGTCGGGGAGAATATTACCGCCTGCGCAGGCGATATGAGTTTGCCCACCTGGTTTATCCCCTGCCAGAGAAAAACGGCTTGGGAATACACCTGACCCTCGATTTGCAGGGCGGACAGAGATTAGGACCTGACACTAGGTACGTTGACACGATTGATTACAGCATCGATGATAGTTATAAAGAAAAGTTCTATTTTGCCGCTCGCCGCTATCTGCCCTGGCTGGAAATGGAGGATTTACAGCCGGACTATGCCGGAATACGCCCCAAGCTGCAAACCGAAGGCGGGGAGTTCAGGGATTTTGTAATAAACGAGGAGTCTTGCCATGGCTTGCCCGGCTTTATTAACCTTATAGGGATCGAATCCCCGGGGCTTACCGCCGCTCTGGCTATTGCCCGTTACGCAGCCAAACTGGTGGAGAATATGTTCAATTAGCCACCGAGTAACACTGATTATCACGAAGGTATTGGTGCAGTTAATTCCTTTTGCCTTCGCTATGGCTGAAGGGCTTAACAATGATTATTTAAGAGAATAGCTTTCCAGGGCAGATGTGACGGCCTCTTGGTCCGCTAGAAACTCGCGTTTTATCAAGCCGACATCTTGCTGATAATATTCATACACCACGTAGTCAGGACCGCTGATTTTAACCTGCAGGCAGTTTTTGAATTCACCTGCCGGAGTGCTGACTTGCGCTTTAAGGCTGACTATTTTACGCTGGTTGCGGTCGTCAGATTTCCAACTGTTGCCGACTTTTATGGGAGTCTGAAGAAAGATTGTATTGTCATTGGGAGTGAAGCCGCCGGCTAAAATATTTTGGGAATCATAGTTTTCGCCCTGAAAATAGACGCGGGTAAGCGCGCTTTTATCAAAAGTGTACACAGAAATACTGGTAGTGCCGCCGTTTGCTTCCCTTACCTGTGCAAAATTGCCTTTTGTGAATAGCACTTCGCGGGTAAATGAGGCAAACTCGTTGCCGCTGCCCTGGTAAGACCATTTGGCTCCTTTATTTAACGGAAAATAATCAACTGGCATAACCGCCGGATTTTTTTCCGAAACTGGCTTGGGAGTGGTTTTAATTTGATCGTTTTTACCGGCCTGCTGTTCACATCCTCCCGTTGCCATTAACAATAAAAGCATTATAATTAATACAAAAGGCTTGTTTCGCTGCAAACCATTACCCCCTGCGGAAAGAATCTTATTAAATTTTAACCAATATGGGGGTTTTTTACCCATAGGAAGGCAAAATTGAAGCGGAGGGAAAAATATGTCCAGGGGAAATCGGGTTTTAAACGGGGTAACTCTGATTGTAGTAATTGCATTTTTTATTTCGGCTTTGTTTTGGCGATTTAACTGGGGCGGATACTTATTTCCGGTTATGGTTTTGGCGGGGATCTGTTTCTTATCTGGTTATCTATTAGCAGACTGGAAAAAACTAAGCCGCAGCGAAAAATGGGCGATTATGCTAAGTATAATTGCCTGGGCGGCAGTAGCTTGCAGCGTAGTGCCTAACTGGGGTTTATTTGCCCGCCTGTTCTAAAAACAATTGTGCATCGTCAGGTTTTACCAGGCCCTTTTCCGTGATAATCCCGGTTAAATACATACCGGGTATTATATCAAAGCCTTCTTCCGGAACCAGAGTATTATTTGAGGAAAATTTAATGGTTTCACCCAGGACATAAACGGGGATGTTTATTTCAAAACCGGCTTTGGCTGCGGCAAGGCTGGGATAGCCGTTTACCAGAGAACCATCTGACAGAACAGCATCCGCTCCCAACAGAACCATATCGGCCTTAGTTATGATATCAGGAATTGAGGTGTCGGGAAACACCTGACAGGGGATGTTGTCCGGCGCAAGTTGTTGGGCAATAAGTTCCCCATATGCTATGTTCTGAAAAGAAGAACAGGACTCTGCCGCCAGCAGGGAATAATATTTCCCCTCTCGCCAGGCTCGCAAAAGACAGGCCGCTATGGCCGAACTATAGCTGCAGGTCAGTATAATCATGTTGGCTGAAATTAGGTTAGCTCCTTGTTCTATAACCTTCAGCCGAGCCTGTTCCATTTCATTTATGCAATCATCGCAAAGATGGACGGCGGTCTGTTGCAAGACAGGCAAGTTGTCAAAAGAGGCAACTTGCTGCAATAGATGGTTGATATAGATGTTCATCGCGTTGCTGATGGATGCCATACTGGGCCGGCAAAGACTCAGTTCGCGCGCAGCTTGAACCATATAAGCCAGGAGTTCTGCCGTACTGCCGGAACAGTTTTGCTGAGCTAGTTGCCGCAGTAACTCCAGGGCTTGGCAGGTAAGCTGAAAGGCCCCATGCTGCCGGTCATTTTTTATTTTTTCAATTCCTGCCGCAAGATTCATTTTACCCTCTCCCAGGCCTCATAGAGACCGGGTACGGTTTGAAAAGTCTTTATTTCTTCCGGTTCTATCCACTTACATTCACTGTGTTCCCAGTCTATTTTTATCTTCCCCGGATGTTTCACGTGAAACCTAAACGGGTGTACTACCCACTTTTTTCCCAGGGTTGCATCTATTACTTCAAAAGGCAGGCCTTCCTTAAGCAGACGTACCTCTGGCTGCGAGAGCCCGGCCTCTTCTTGGATTTCTTGTAAAGCCTGTGTTAAAGGGCTGTGTCCTGGTTCAATGTAGCCGCTGATCCCGGCCCATCTTTGGGTATAAGAGCCCACCTGCCCGCTGCGGCGAAGCAGCAATATTTTACCCTGGTTTTCGAGAAAACACGTTGCCACATGCGTTTCTTCCATTAATGCGATCTCCATTCTATGTTTGCATATCGTAGCTGATGTCGGGCAGCAGCTACTAATCAGTTCGCTCTTTTATATCTGTATATAATCTCCTGGTTTCTTCAGGTTGCTGAAATTTATAATTATCATTTCTCTGCCATCTTTGAAAGTAATATTGAGAAAAGGCGGGGTGGATGAACGCAGGAACAGGGTTACAGCACCACCTTCTTTTAACTTAAAATGACCTTTGGCTATAGGGCCAGTTGCCATACCGTTGGTGCGCATGGAAATAGCGGGCAGCTTTTCCAGAAGCTCAAGCTTTTCTATTTCAGAATATTTTATGGTCAAACCGTAAGCCCCGCTGATTTTAAAACTGTCCTCGCCCAGGCTTATACGCGGCGGCAGTGCTGTCCGGATGATACCACCAAATACGATTACCACGATAAGCAAGCCTATAAGCGTACTGATGCGCGCCGAACGTGAGAGCCCACCGGGAGGGTTAAAGCGCCGGGCTTGAATGGGCATGATAATTAATACAATGATAATGAATACTGCCCAGGAGATTTCTGCTGCCCAGGGCACTCCGGCTTTTTGCAGCAAGAATCCTGCCAGAATAACAGCACTTAACAGGTACAGGTAGTTGCCGATAAATTTCCCGATACCTTTTTGGCGGGCATATTTCTGTTCTTCTGCGGAGGCGGTATTGTATCCTGAGATTAAGCCTTCTCCGCCGAAATACTTGATTAAAGTTCCCAGGCCAATTAGCAGGAATACTATAAACAACGTAACAAACAAATCAACCATTAATCGCAACCTCCTGGAAATAATTATAAATCCCATCTGACAGCGTGTAAAATGTTTCCGATGAAATGAATTACTTGTTAAAATCTGTATAGCTTATGCCAAATAAATTTTATTGGCCTCATTTCTTGTTTTTTCTTCTGGTTATTGCTATAATCGTTGTTGCAGTCTGTAAAAGGACTGATTTTTGATTTATCATGGACCCGGAGAGAGGTGAAAAATTGAAAGAGAAGATACATCCCAAGTACGCTAAGACTCATGCACGCTGTGCTTGCGGCAACGAATTCGAGGTTGGCTCCACCCGTGAGAATATCAAGGTTGAAGTGTGCTCCAAATGCCATCCCTTTTATACTGGTTCTAAAGGCAAAATGGTAGATACTACCGGCCGGGTGGAAAGGTTTAAGAAAAAATACGGTTTACAGTAGGAAAACTAGCAGGGTGCAAGCTCTGCTATTTTTTTCTGATCTATTAAGGAATGGTTTGTATGAGTGACAGAGTGCAATACGGGGGCATGGCGGTAATAGAGGGCGTTATGATGCGGGGAACGGAAAAGGCGGCCCTGGCGGTAAGAAAAACCGATGGCTCCATAGCCCTGGAAGCAGAGCCGCTCAGTCCGTTGCCCCGCCGTTATGCGTTTTTAAAATGGCCCTTTATCAGAGGCACCTATGTGCTCATCAACAGCATGGTGCTGGGAGTACGCATGCTTAATAAATCGGCCAGCCTCTCTTTAGACGCAGAGGAGGAAGAACTCACACCTACGGAAATGTTTTTTACCACCTCGCTGGCCTTGCTGCTGGCTATAGTTCTTTTTATGGCTTTGCCCGCGGGGCTGGTTCATTTTACCAGCCGTTATTTAGGCGGAATCTTTACACAAAACCTGGTTGAGGGCATCATCCGCATCGCTTTCTTTCTGATCTATGTTTATGCTATTTCGCGTTTGCGAGAAATTGAACGGGTTTTTATGTATCATGGCGCCGAACATAAATCCATCTTTACCTATGAAGCGGGCGAGGAGCTAACGGTGGAAAACGCCCGCCGCCATTCCACCCTGCATCCCCGCTGCGGCACCAGCTTTCTTTTGATTGTTATGGTAATATCCATATTGGTTTTCGCTCTGCTGGGAGAAGGCAGCTTGTTTTACCGCCTGTGGACCCGCCTGGCTGTTTTGCCGGTAGTGGCCGGGTTAAGTTATGAATTTCTGAAATATAGCGGAAAATATCACCAAAAGGTCTGGACCAGGGCCCTGATAGCTCCCGGTCTCTATTTACAGAGACTCACCACCCGGGAACCGATGATGACCAGTTGGAGGTGGCCCTGGCCGCTTTAAAGGCTGTTATCCCTGAATGCGAAGGAAAGAAAAACCATCTAACAGAGGGTAAAGAATTTCTCGGTTGTGCCCCTGTTTAAATATTAGTTAGCTTGAAAAAGTCTGTGCAAGTCATAAACGTCTGTGAAGTTTGTGTCTATTTCCCAATAAAGAGGAGGAAGCCGCGTGCTGGAGAAGCTGGCCAGTATAGAAGCTAAATATGAAGAACTTACAGAACTTCTGGGTCAGCCGGAAGTTATAGCTGATCAGAGCAGGCTGCAGAAATATGCCAAAGCCCATTCTGATTTGAGTGAAATTGTCAGCAAATATCGTAATTATAAAGATACCCTGCAGCAGCTTGAAGATACCCGGACCATGCTGCGGGAGGAAACTGATGAAGAATTTCGGCAGATGCTGTTAGATGAGGAACGCAGCCTGCAGGACAAAAAGACCTCCCTGGAAAAGGAAATGCAGGTATTGCTTTTGCCCCGCGACCCTAACGATGATAAAAACGTCATTATGGAAATAAGGGCCGGAACGGGGGGAGAGGAAGCCGCCTTATTCGCCGGGGACTTGTTCCGTATGTACTGCCGTTATGCGGAAAATCAGGGTTGGAAAGTAGATGTAATGGATTCCAATGATACGGACATCGGGGGAATTAAAGAAGTAATCTTTGGAGTAGAAGGTCCGGGCGCTTATAGCAAATTGAAATTTGAATCGGGGGTTCACCGGGTACAGCGTATTCCCAGCACTGAATCCGGGGGGCGTATTCATACCTCGGCTGCCACGGTGGCAGTTTTGCCTGAAGCCGAGGAAGTGGAAATAGATATAGATGCCAACGATTTAAGGGTAGATGTATATTGTTCTAGCGGTCCCGGCGGGCAGTCTGTTAACACTACCCAATCGGCAGTGCGGATTACCCATATTCCCACTGGTTTAGTGGTAACCTGTCAGGATGAGAAATCTCAGCACAAAAATAAAGCCAAGGCTATGCGTGTTTTGAGATCCAGGCTTAAAGAAATCATGGAAGCCGAACAAAACGCTGAAATGGCTGGAACCCGGAAAAGCCAGGTAGGAAGCGGTGATCGCAGCGAACGAATCCGTACTTATAACTTTCCCCAGGGTCGCGTGAGTGACCACCGTATTAACCTGACCTTGCATAAACTGGACACTATACTGCAGGGCAATCTGGATGAAATTATTCAAGCCTTGATTGCCAATGATCAGGCGGAACGATTAAAAAAGGTGGATTAGTTTGACCGCGAATTGGACCATTAAGGAACTGGTGCTGTGGACCACGGCCTATTTTAGCGAAAAGGGCATAAAACAGCCCCGTTTGGAAGCCGAGGTTTTATTAGCCCATGTTTTAGGGTGTGACCGGGTTTATATATACGCGAATTACGATGCCCCGACCAGACAGAATGAACGTGATGTATTTCGCCATTACATTAAACGCAGAGTAAACGGGGAGCCTCTGGCCTATATAACCGGACATCGCGAGTTTATGTCACTGGACTTTACGGTTAATCCCGCTGTGCTTATTCCCCGTCCTGATACGGAAATACTGGTGGAATTCGTAATCAATATAGCACGGAACCAGGATGGAATTAGAATTATTGATGTGGGTACAGGCTCGGGAGCTATTGCTGTCAGTCTGGCCTATTACCTGCCCAGGGCGGAAATCCTGGCTACGGATATAAGCAAGGACGCTTTGGAAATTGCCGAATTCAATGCGAAAAAGCACGGTGTAACGGTGAATTTCCATCAAGGAGATCTGTTAGAACCGTTTAACCATGACGAATTATTTGAACCCTTTGATTATATAGTCGCGAATCTTCCCTATATTACACAAAGCGAATTCACGCAATTGGACAAGGATGTCAGAGATTTTGAACCGGGGCAGGCTTTAGTGGCTCCTGGAGACGGGTTGGATATTTACCGCCGTCTGCTGCAACAAGCTCCGGAATACTTGAAGCCGCAGGGCTGCTTGGCATTTGAAATAGGTGCGGGCCAGGGCGATGCGGCTCGTAAAATGTTTGCCGAAACATACCAGTTGGAACTGATCCCTGATTTAGCTGGCCGTGACCGGGTAATAATCGCCAGGAAGAAGGTTTGAATGCTGGAAACCCGATATATAAAACTTGATGCCCTAAACCCGCAACCAAAGCGGATAGATTTAGCGGCAAATATGCTTAAACAAGGTCAAGTCGTGGCTTTCCCTACTGAAACCGTATATGGCGTTGGGGCTGATGCCTGGTCTGAAAAGGCGGTATTGGAGGTATTTAAGGCCAAGCAGCGCCCAGTTTCCAATCCTTTGCTGGTGCATGTAAGCAATCTGCAGCAGGTCTTGAAGCTGGTTGAGGCTTAACCGAAGATGCCCGGAAATTGATAGATAAATTCTGGCCTGGTCCTCTATCGATTATACTGCCGGCGCGAACTGAACTTCCTGCCGCGGTAACCGGAGGACAGATTGGGGTGGGCCTGCGTATGCCTGATCATAGGGTGGCTCTGGCCTTAATCGAAGCCGCCGGTCCGCTTGCCGCCACCAGCGCCAATCTTTCGGGACGTCCCAGTCCTACTAACGCTCAGCATGTGCGCGAAGATTTAGATGGTAAGATTGCCGCGGTTTTAGATGCCGGACCTACAGGACTTGGTTTGGAATCCAGCATCATAGATCTTTGTAAGGTTCCATACCGTTGGCTGCGGCCGGGAGGGGTCTCGCGGGAACAGGTTCAGGAAGTGTTGGATTGTGAAATCCTGCCTGGCTTGAATGAAAGTGATGATTTGCCTCATTACCAGACTAAATGTCAGGTTATCCTGTCTGAAGATGAAGCTGATTTTCGCATACAGCAGCAGTACTATTTAAAAAAGGGCATGAAAATAATTCTGGTTTATAATAATTATTATCCGGAAAGTAATAAACTTGAAGGAAATATATCTCGTTTCCTGGATTTGAATGGCCGGGATTCAGATTTATATACCCTTTTACGAGATGCGGAAAGACAAGCTGATGTTTTAATTTTTGCTCCCCTGCCCCCCGAAAAAGGAAGTGCGACAGAAGCAGTGCTTGATCGTATCCGCAAGGCTGCCAGGGTTTAAGAAATATTACCAGGTCATTAATTGAGAAACTTGTGTCTTTAATTAACATAAGGAGTTAAGACATTGCAGGAACAATTATTAACCATTATTCTGGTGGCTCTGGTTTTAGGGTTGGATGCCTTTTCGCTGGCTACTGGTATGGGCCTTAAAGGGGTCAGCCGTCGTTTTGAGATGAAATTCTCCTCCACCGTAGGGGTCTTTCATGTTTTAATGCCGCTGGTGGGTTTGGAACTGGGCCTTACTGTAGGGCGCTTTATGGGAGTATGGGCTTCCCGCCTGGGAGCTGTTATCTTGCTCTGCCTGGCGGTGAGCTTTTTTATTAAAGGTTATAAAGAAAGCCGCCCGCAAAGGATAAGTTTCTCAGAATTACATCAGAACTGGAGCAAGGATAGAGAAAGTCCCGAGCAAAATTGGGGCAAAGTAATACTTTTGGCTTTATCTGTAAGCATGGATGCCTTGACAGTAGGTTTCAGTTTGGGTACTTTTAAAATGCCGATTTTAATTTCTGTTGTGATTATGGGCAGTACAGCTGCGCTGATGACAGCGCTTGGTTTTATCGCCGGAAAGTTGGCAAGTCGGCTTATAGGCAGTTATGCCCAAATGACCGGAGGCATTCTGCTCTTTTTATTGGCGATTAAACTGGCATTTTTTTAATTATTTAAGGAATGAGCCAGGATGAATATTCTGATCATATGCAGCGGCAACACCTGCCGCAGCCCTATGGCCCAGGCCCTGTTGACAGATATGCTGAAGAAACGACAGGCCGATATAAAACCAGGAAAAATTACGGTTGCCTCAGCGGGTTTATATGCTGTTGAAGGCGCGCCAGCCGCCAGGGAAGCCATGCAGGTAATGACGGAACAATCCCTGGATTTATCATGGCACAGGTCCCGGCAATTGTGTCAAGATATGCTTGATTGGGCAGACCTGGTGTTAACCATGAACGGTCGTCAGGCGCAGGAGATATATAAATGTTTTCCTGGCTTTAAGGGCATGATTTATACACTGGGCAACTTTGCAGGTCAAGATAATACAGAAGTTAAAGATCCCCTGGGTTGGGGGATATCAGCCTATCGGGAATGTGCGCAGCAATTGCGGGAATTGTTGGAATTAGCTGTGGAACGCATTATACAGGAGTTTGAAATATGAAAATTGCTATAGGCAGTGATCATGCTGGATTTCAATTAAAAGAGGAAATAATTCAGGTTTTACAGGCCGAAAAATACAGTGTTGTTGATTGCGGCTCTTTTTCAGCTGCACCGGTTGACTATCCCGATATTGCGGAACAAGTCGTACAGAAGGTTTTGTCCCAGCGTATTCCTGGGATTCTCATCTGTGGTACGGGCATAGGTATTTCCATTGCCGCCAATAAATTCGCCGGGATTAGAGCTGCATTGTGTCATGACACTTTTTCCGCCCGGCTGGCGCGGGAACATAATGATGCCAATATCTTAGCGATTGGGGCCAGGATCACCGGCCCTGGTTTGGCGGCGGAGATAGTTAAGACTTTTCTTGCAGCTGAGTTTGCCGGGGATCGACACCAAAAACGCTTGGACAAGATATCTCTTATAGAGAATAAGTATATGGAGAGGAGTTAGTAAGTTGGACTATATTGATCAGTACGTGCGAGCCATTGACCCAGAAGTAGCTGATATTATCAACCAGGAAGAATCGAGGCAAAACCATAAACTGGAGCTGATTGCCTCGGAGAATTTCGTATCCCGTGCGGTAATGGCAGCCCAGGGGTGTGTTATGACAAACAAATATGCGGAAGGCTATCCTGGGAAAAGATATTACGGGGGCTGCGAGCATGTAGATAAAGTTGAAGAACTGGCTTTGGAAAGGGCCAAAAAGATATTCGGCTGCGAACATGTCAATGTACAGCCTCATTCCGGCGCTCAGGCCAATACAGCGGTTTATTTTGCCGCGCTCCAGCCAGGGGATACGGTTCTGGGCATGAATCTTAACCACGGGGGACATCTAACCCATGGCAGCAAGGCAAACATATCCGGCAAATATTTTAAATTTGCTGAATATGGAGTCAGTGCCGATACCGAAACCATCGATTATGATGAGGTATTAAAAGCAGCTAAAGAAGTGCGCCCCAAAATGATAGTGGCCGGGGCCAGCGCTTATCCACGGGTAATTGATTTTAAAAAGTTCCGTGAGATAGCCGATGAAGTCGAGGCCTTGCTGTTTGTAGATATGGCTCATATTGCAGGTCTTGTAGCGGCAGGACTCCATCCCAGCCCGGTTCCCCATGCTGATTTTGTAACCACCACCACGCACAAAACTTTAAGAGGTCCGCGCGGGGGCATGATTATGTGCAGGCAAGAATGGGCGCAAAAGATAAACAGCGCTGTCTTTCCCGGGACGCAGGGAGGACCTTTGATGCATGTAATAGCCGCTAAAGCGGTATGTTTAAAGGAAGTCCTTACACCTGAATTTAAAACCTATCAGGAGCAAATAATAAGAAATGCAAGCACCCTGGCCGGGGAACTGGTGTCCAACGGGCTGCGCCTGGTGTCTGGAGGAACCGATAATCATCTCATGCTGGTAGATGTAAGGCCCAAAGGCTTAACCGGCAAAACGGCCGAGTCAGTTTTAGAAAGCGTTAATATTACCACCAATAAAAACACTATTCCTTTTGATCCTGAAAAACCTACCATAACCAGCGGTATTCGCCTGGGAAGTCCGGCTTTGACCAGCCGAGGCTTTAAGGAAGATGACATGAAAGAAGTAGCTCACGCTATTGCCATCGCATTGGACCATCCCGATAATGAAGAAAAACTTAACGATTCCCGGGCAATAGTAGCCAGACTCTGTGCTAAACACCCCCTGTACGGAATATAAGAGAATAGAAAAGCAGTGCAAGTTATATAAAAAGCCAGTAAGTCTGGGTTTATTTTACTAACGGCTGGGAGTAGATGCTCATGGAAATGAAAACCATATCACTGCCGCGTTTAAATCAATTAAACCCCACTTTAGAGTCAACTGCCCTTAAATTAATGGAAGAAGCCGGAGAGCTGGCGCAAGTTATTGGCAAGTACAGGGGTTTGAGCGGGGAAAAAGTGGAACTCGACCAAGAAATGGTTATAAGACAAATAGCTTGTGAGTTGTTGGATGTCGCTCAAACCGCAGTTACCATGATGTTTGTTATGGAGGAACAATTCGGCGTAAATATCGAAAGCGCCCTGCAAGAGCACCGCTCCAAACTCGAACGCAAGGGTTATATATCAGGATAAGCCTTATATTTAAACGAAAAAGCTAAGATTAACAAAGATTTATAGCGCTAAGACCCCTTTAACTACTGGTTGCGTTCTGTCAACCATTATGCGGCCTAAAAAATTATTATTATTAAAAGGATTTATGACCTATCCAATCGAATAAACTATACTTGTTGGGAAAAAACTATGCACATTAGACGATGATAACCTTAAAATCCTGGTTTTCGTGAATTTATTGGCGTATTGTAATTTTATATATACGAAAAAAGGATTTTGCCTGTTTATGACGAATAGAAAACAGGGGGTAAAACGCAGTCGAGCAACTGCGTATGATTATGGCAGAAAAAAAGAAGAAACATTGGGCAAAGGCCTTGGCTGACGCCACCAATATGGTTACTACCTTTGCAGCAGCGGTGGCGCTTTGTGGTTATGTCGGATACTGGCTCGACCAAAAACTTAACCACCAGGATTACTGGATGACCGTAATTGGAATATTACTAGGTCTGGCTACAGGAATTAAGAGTTTATGGGATAAGATGCAGCAATCCAAACCGACCATCACGAAAAATACCGATAATGAAAACAATTAATTTTGCGAAACCAACCAGAGCTGGCAGGGCGAGCTTTGGTTTGTATTTTTTAAAATCAGCCCGGTTAACGGAGCGGACAAACAGTACTTCAAAATCCACTCAGGAGGGGGGGAAAAAGACAAATGACTTTTGGCATGTGGGATGGTACACTATTTTATCTCGGTCCGATTCCGGTAGACCATCTAGTAGTTACGGAGTGGGTGTTGATTGCCCTGATCGGCATTATTTCTTTTAGTGCCACTCGTAATATGCAGGTGGTTCCACAGGGACTGCAAAACGCCTTTGAGGCCATAATTATCTGGACCTATGACTTTTTTACGCAGTTGATGGAAGAAGAACACGTTGCCAAGAAGTGGGCTCCCTTGCTCACCTCATATTTCCTGTTTATCCTATTCAGCAATTACAGCGGTTTAATCCCTGGTGCCGCGTCCATACAAGGTTTCCAACCACCCACCAGCAACTGGAACGTGACCATGACTCTGGCTTTGATCACGTTCTTTTCTGTTCATGTAGCTGGTTTCAGTGAACATGGAGGCCATTATCTCGGGCACTTTATTAGTCCAAGCCCATTAATGTTACCACTTAATTTGGTAGAAGAGGTGGCGCACCCGCTGTCCCTTACTTTCCGTCTATTTGGTAATATCTTTGGGGAGGAGACGGTTCTGGGCTTTTTGCTGTTCCTGGCGCCATTCTTGGTCCCAAGTGCCATTATGGGATTGAGTATACTTCTTGGTGCTATCCAGGCAATAGTGTTTACAATCCTGTCTGCAAGCTATATTGGCGCAGCAGCGGGAGCAGGTCATTAATAACCAAAATAATTTAAGCTCAAGGTATACACCATTTGAGCATGAAAGGAGGGAAAAGGATGGGCATCGCATTGGGCGCTGGTCTGGCTGTATCTATCGCTGGTATCGGTGGTGGTATAGGAATGGGTGTTGCCGGCGGCAAAGCTTTTGAAGCTATTGCACGGCAGCCTGAGGTTGGAGGAGATGTAAGAACCCTGCTCTTCATCACCCTGGCATTTATTGAAACCCTGACGATTTATGGTCTGGTTATTGCATTCATGCTGGTTGGTAAAGTAAAATAATTTACCTTATCCAAGATTTCGGGCGATAGAGCGGGTTTTATATACAAACTGAATATGCTCTATCGCCCCTTTTACTATTTGCACTTAGATTGGAGGTAGCAGATCCGTGACGAAAAACAAAAGGTTCTATATTGGGGTACTCCTTTTGACAATGGTCATGATCATGGGTTTTGCCACCTTCTGCATGGCTTCGGAAGGGCACGCTATGCCTTTGCATCAGCCCACAGGCGAGACTCCGCAATTTGGTAACTGGTTTGTAGTCGGTTGGACAGCGGTAAACTTCTTTGTTTTGCTTGCACTTATGTACAAGTTTGCTTATGGACCGATTAACGCCATGCTGGAACAGCGCAGCAATACCATTGAGAGTTCTCTGAAACATGCGGAAGAAGTAAAGACCGAAGTTGAACAGATGAGAAAGGAAACCCAAACCAACCTGGCAGAATCCCGCAAAGAAGCCCAGGAAATTGTGGCCCGGGCTACTAAAGCTGCTGACGATGCCAAGAACGAAATTATCAACAAAGCCAAGGAAGATGCCAGCAATATCAAAGCTAAAGCCGAAGCTGAAATCAAGGCTGCAACCGAACAGGCCAAGATGGAGCTGAAAGACACCGCAGCCTCTCTGGCTCTTATTGCGGCTGAAAGAGTTCTCGGTCGTGCTATTACCGAGGATGACCACAAGAATATGGTCAAGCAGTTTGTTAATGAGGCGGGCGATCTATTATGTTAAATAGAAGCGTCGCTAGGCGCTATGCGGAAGCTTTCTTCAGCATTGCCCGGGACAATAACAAAATAGATGAGTTCCAACAGGAACTGGAAAAGGTTGTTGCCACAATTAAGGAAGTTGATAACCTGGAAGATTACCTGTCGCACTTGCTGGTTCCGGCCAAGGAGAAAAAAGACGTAATTAACAAGGTATTTGCAGGTCACATCTCACCGCTAACCATGAATTTTATTATGATGGTTATCGATAAGCGCCGGGAGACCTATTTGGAAGTAATAACTGAAGAATACAAGGAAATGGCCGATGAATCCAGGAATATCACTAAAGCTGAATTAGTGGCCGCCAAGGAAGTGCCGGAGGAAGAAGTGAAGACTCTGGCCGAAAAACTTTCAGCATCTTCGGGCAAAACGGTTAAATTGCAGGTTAAAGTAGATCCAGCTCTTATTGGCGGGGTAAAGATACGCATGGGAGACCGGATCATCGACGGAAGTGTAGCCAAGAAGCTGGAAATGCTCAAAACACAGCTCAAACAAGCGAAGATAGGATAGGGGTGAAGAGATAAATGAGTATCAGACCGGAAGAGATTAGCGCCATTCTCAAACAGCAAATTGAGCGCTACCAATCCGAGGTCGAAGTCAGCAACGTAGGCTCAGTCATTTACGTAGGTGACGGTATCGCCCGCGTATATGGACTACAGGGTGCTATGCTGGTGAGCTTCTTGAATTTACAGGTGGAACCTTCGGTATGGTTCTCAACCTGGAAGAAGACAACGTAGGCGCCGTGCTCTTCGGTGAATACAGCCATATTAAAGAAGGTGACGTGGTTAAAGCGACCGGAAGAATCATGGAAGTCCCGACCGGAAGAGCTTTGCTGGGCCGTGTGGTTAACGCTCTGGGCCAGCCCATTGATGGCAAGGGACCTATAAACACCACTACCTTCAGACCGATAGAGAAAGTGGCCCATGGTGTTGTTACTCGTGAATCGGTTAATACGCCGATGCAGACCGGACTTAAATGTATTGACTCGATGGTTCCCATTGGACGGGGCCAGCGCGAGTTAATCATCGGCGACCGCCAGGTTGGTAAGACCGCTGTGGCTATCGACGCCATTATCAATCAGAGAGACAAAAAAGACATGATCTGTGTCTATGTCGCCATCGGACAGAAGCAGGCCGCTATAGCAGGCATCGCTGCCAAACTGGAAGAAATGGGCGCCATGGATTATACCATTATAGTTGCCGCTACCGCTTCCGAAGCCGCGCCATTGCTGTACATCGCGCCTTATGCCGGTGTTGCTATGGCTGAAGAGTTCATGGAAAGCGAAGGCGCTGATGTATTAATAATTTATGATGACCTCTCCAAACAGGCTGTTGCTTATCGCGAAATGTCGCTGCTGCTCCGCCGTCCTCCCGGACGTGAAGCCTATCCTGGCGACGTTTTCTATCTGCATTCCCGCCTGCTGGAAAGAGGCTGCAAACTCAACAAGAAGATGGGCGGAGGTTCAATAACCGCGCTGCCTATAATTGAAACCCAGGCCGGTGACGTTTCCGCGTACATTCCGACCAACGTTATTTCGATTACCGATGGCCAGATATACCTGGAAACCGACCTTTTCAATGCCGGTCAGCGCCCGGCCATCAACGCCGGTCTGTCAGTCAGCCGCGTGGGCGGCGCCGCTCAGACCAAAGCTATGAAATCCGTTGCTGGTCAGCTCCGCCTGGATCTGGCTCAGTATCGTGAACTGGCAGCTTTCGCACAGTTCGGCTCCGATTTGGACAAAGCTACCCTGGCCCGCCTGACTCGTGGTGAACGCGTTACTGAAATCCTCAAACAAGGCCAGTATGAACCCATGAAGATGGAAGAACAGGTAGTAGTTATTTACTCTGGTGTTAATGGATATCTTGATGACATCCCCAGAGAAAAAGTGAAGGAATTCGAAACCGATTTCCTGAAATTTATGCGCAGCGCTAATGCTGATGTATTAGCCGCAATCAGAGACACAGGCAAAATGGATGATGCTGTAGAGCAGAAGCTTATAAAGGCCATCAACGAATTTAAATCCACTTTCGCGGTTTAGGTGGTGAATTAGATGGCAGGAGCAGGTGTAAGAGAATACAAGCGTAGAATTCGCAGTGTTAAGAGTACACAGCAGATCACCAAAGCCATGAAAATGGTGGCGGCAGCCAAATTGCGCCGTGCTCAGGAACATGCGGAGGCCTCCAGACCCTATACTGAAACATTGCAAGGAACTCTGGCGCGCCTGGCAGCGGTATCGTTTGATGTGAGACATCCCCTGCTGGAAAAGCGGGAAGATGTACGCAAGGTTGGTTATATTGTAGTAACCTCCGACCGTGGGCTGTGCGGCGGTTATAATACCAATATTATCCGCACTGCCAATATGGCTATAGCTGAAGATGAGCGCAAGATTCCTGAAGGCATAATTGCAGTCGGGCGCAAAGCTCGTGATTTCTACCGCAAAAAGGGCAATGTCGACGCTGAGTTTGTAAATTTGGGTGACAATGTCAGCTACGCGGACGCCAGAGAAATTGCGCAATATGTAATGAATGCCTATGAAAACAGGAACTGGACGAGGTTTATTTGGTATATGCCAAGTTTATAAATGTTCTTCGGCAGGTGCCAACAGTGGTAAAAGTGCTGCCTTTGGAGACTCCAAAGGAGGAAGAAGCAGAAAAAGATTCCGAACGGGTTATTGACTATATCTATGAACCCAGTGCAGAAGAGATTTTGCTCACCCTGCTTCCTAAATATGTCGGCAGCCAGATTTACCATGCTATGCTGGAAGGAAAAGCCAGCGAATTTGGCGCCCGCATGACCGCCATGGGCAATGCGACTGAGAATGCTAAAGAGCTGATTAACAACCTGACTATGGTTATGAACAAAGTCAGACAGGCAGCTATTACCGATGAGATTCTCGATATCGTGGGCGGCGCCGAAGCGCTGAAGAAATAGTCCAGTCTTTTGAATGAGCCGAAGCTCTAAATAAAGGAGGAAAGTAGAGAATGGCGAACGTGACTTATGGAGAGGTAGTCCAGGTCATAGGCGCGGTTGTTGACATCCGCTTCAAGCCTGGTGAACTGCCTGACCTGTTAAACGCTATTACCATAAAGTCAGCTGACCAGGATGCTGGTGCTAGATGTGCTGAAGGTCTAGATATTACTTTGGAAGCTATGCAGCTTCTTGGCAACGATGTTGTCAGATGCGTGGCCTTGTCACCTACTGACGGCGTATCCCGCGGCATGAAAGCCACCAATACCGGTGCAGCTATTAAAATACCGGTTGGCGAAGGATGCCTGGGCAGAATTTTGAATGTGCTGGGACAACCAGTGGATGAAGGCGGACCGGTTGACGCTGCTGACTATTGGGAAATTCACCGTCGCCCCCCGGCATTGGTAGACCAGATTCCGGCAACCCAGCAGCTTGAAACCGGTATCAAAGTTGCCGACTTGATTTGCCCCTATGCTAAGGGTGGTAAGATTGGTCTGTTCGGCGGCGCCGGTGTTGGCAAAACCGTTATTATCCAGGAGCTGATCAGAAACATCGCTTATGAGCATGGCGGATATTCTGTGTTCACCGGCGTGGGTGAGAGAACCCGCGAAGGCAATGACCTCTGGGGTGAAATGACCGAGTCCGGCGTTATTTCCAAATGCGCCTTGATTTTCGGACAGATGAACGAACCGCCTGGAGCCCGCCTGCGCGTTGGTATAACCGGTATGACCGTTGCTGAGTATTTCCGTGATTTCTCGGGATTGGACGTTTTGATATTCATTGATAATATATTCCGTTTCGCTCAGGCCGGTAACGAAGTGTCGGCTCTGCTGGGCCGCATGCCTTCCGCCGTTGGTTATCAGCCGACCCTGGCAACCGACATGGGCTACCTGCAGGAACGTATTACCACTACTCGTAAGGGTTCAATAACCTCAGCCCAGGCCGTTTATGTTCCGGCTGACGACCTGACCGACCCCGCCCCGGCAACGACATTTGCTCACTTGGATGCTACCACGGTTTTGGCGCGGTCAATAGCTGAGCTGGGAATTTATCCTGCGGTTGATCCGCTGGATTCCACTTCTCGTATACTTGATCCGCAGGTTGTGGGTGACAAGCACTATAAGACAGCCCGCGGCGTACAGCAGATACTGCAGAGATATAAGGAACTGCAGGACATCATCGCTATTCTGGGTATGGATGAATTGAGCGACGAGGATAAATTAGTCGTAGCCAGAGCCAGAAAGATTCAGCGCTTCCTGTCTCAGCCCTTCCACGTTGCTGAACAGTTTACCGGTCAGGCTGGCATTTATGTACCAGTGGCCGAAACGGTTGAATCCTTTGCCCAGGTATTGGAAGGCAAACATGACGCACTGCCTGAAGCGGCATTCTATATGGTTGGCAACGTTGACGGAGCCATTGCCAAAGCCAAGAGACTGGAGGCGTAGCCTATGGCAGACAACACCTTCATGGTAGAGATAGTGACACCGGAAGAGATCCTGTTCAGAGATGAGGTTCAATTTCTGGTTGCTCCCGGTACCGAAGGTGAGCTGGGTATACTGCGTAATCATGCCCCTCTGGTTGGAGCGTTAAAAATTGGGGTCCTACGCTACAAAGATCAAAACGGTACCCAGAAGAAGATGGCTGTAAGCGGTGGCTTTATGGAAGTTGTGGATAATGTAGCCCGGGTTCTGGCCGAGACTGCGGAGCATGGTGAAGATATTGATATTCTTCGTGCCAAGGCAGCCAGGGAAAGAGCCGAAAAAAGGCTGCAGGCCCGCGATGAAACCATTAATGCTCTCAGAGCCGAAATGGCACTGAAAAGAGCTATCGCACGATTAAAGGCAGCGGGAGTAGAATAAACAAAATTAACAAATTCCAGCCGAAGGAGTTATTGACTCCTTCCGGCTTTGGAATTGGTATAGATAGAGATACATAACCGTATAAATATAATATGGTTGGATTTGGGGAGTTATTGAGGTTGGCAAAATGAAAAATGAACTGCTAAAGTATTTGATCATCGTTACGTTGGTCTATTACTTGCTGAAAGGTTTGATATATCTTTTATTGTGGCAGACGACCAAACGTGTCGAGCAAAGAGCTTTGGAAGCAAAAAGGAAAGAGAAAGAAAAACGCGATATAGCCAACCAGATTTGGGAAGACGAAGATAAATAATTAAATTCAAAAATAGCTGCTTGGAGGGACAATAATGAAAACCTTATTTTTAGTCCTGGTGATAGTGGTATTATCAGCGAGCCTCTTATTTGCCATGATAATATGGCGTCAAACGATCAGTTTTCAGGAAAAAGCAGCTATGGCCAAGGAAAGACAGGAAGAATATATCAGACTGTTAAAATTGGAGAGAGAAGAAAAACAAAAACAGGAACAAGAAATGGAAAACCAAGACGCATCGGAAACAAAAGAAATATAAGATTTTAATATTGACAACCACACCCGGGTGAACCCCGGGTTTTTATTTTCTGCCTTCGGAATATTTGCCTATTAAGGCGGCAAGAATTTTAACATGTAAAAACGGGGGAGAGAAAATGAAAAAGGTCATTTATTATATTCTGTTTTTTATTTTTATTTGTTTAATTGGCAATGTTTATATACAAAGACAACTTGAACTTCAGTCACCATATTCCCTATCATTTGCATCCATCGGTGCAATTTCTCTCGAATCACGTCTGGATTGCTGGGCTAAACTAAATACAGAATCAACGGTGACAGAACTCAGGCAGGAAATGAAAAAAATACTGTCCTGTCTCCAATTGCCCATAAATACTGGATCAATACAAACCAAAAAAGAAGGAATCATTAATACGGTTCAGTACAATATTGCACATAAAAAAGCCCATTATTATATTTGCTTAAAGTCGGATCCAGTTTTAAAAGAAACCCACTATGTTATCACTGTTAAATCAACGGCCCGCGAATTTCAAGCAAGAAACATCGAAGAAAAATTGAATGGTCACCCTGGATTAAAATGGCAATATTATTTTTTGCGCAGCGGACGGTTAAAAGAAAAAATTGGCACTGATTCTTACTTAACCGTATTATCAGCTATACTTAAAAAATTTAAAGCGAGTGATGTTAAACAATACAGCCAGGGCCAAATGATGGTAGTAACCGCTTACAGCCCTGTAATAGGCACCGATGCTCTGGATATAGGGGGCAGCAAATGCAACCTTCAAGCTGCCGTACGTACAGATGAAATAGAACATAAAACCTATATATATATTGGCTCTCCTTTAATAATTGCAGATTATTAGTCTGTTGTTTACGTTTTTGGAGGTGATTAAAATAATTGGAACTGCATATAAAGGGTAAAGCTAAATTAAAGGGAGAGGTTGAAATAAGCACCTCCAAAAATTCAATACTGCCTATTTTGGTGGCGTCTCTTTTAAGTGATGAAGAAACCATAATTAATAAAGTACCGATCATAAAGGATGTAATAATAATAAATGAAGTACTGAAGCAATTAGGTTTAAAAGTTGAATTTATAAATAAACAGGTAATAATCTCAGGCAGTCCGCAAAATAATAATCCTTCATATGAATTGGTTCGTCAGATGAGGGCGTCATTCTTGGTTATGGGCCCGCTTTTAGCCCGCCGGGGCAAGGTAAGAATATCGCTTCCCGGTGGCTGCGCCATAGGAACCCGTCCTATAGATTTGCATTTAAAAGGGCTGCAGGCACTGGGTGCGAAGATATTTTTATCCAGCGGCGATGTTGTAGCCAGTGCCAGAAAATTAACCGGCAATCATGTGTATTTGGATTTCCCCAGTGTAGGCGCCACAGAAAATATAATGATGGCAGCAGCTGTGGCTGAAGGCACAAGTTATATCGAAAATGCGGCGTTAGAGCCGGAAATAACAGATTTAGCAAATTTTATTAATAGTATGGGCGGTAAAATTGCGGGAGCCGGAACTAACGTAATACGTATACGTGGAGTTAAAAAACTGTTAGGGACAAGTTATACTCCCATTCCTGACAGAATCGAGGCTGGTACGTATATGGTAGCAGCAGCAGCTACTGGAGGGGAGATTACCATTAATAATGTTATTCCTGAGCAGGTTAAAGCAATTACGGCTAAACTTCAGGAAAGCGGAACCCAAATCCATGAAAATGATAATAATATTAAAATTATTGGTCAGGATACTATAAAACCTTTATATGTAAAGACACTGCCTTATCCAGGTTTCCCAACAGATATGCAGGCGCAATTCATGTCCTATTTGTCTTGTGCGGAAGGCAGCAGTGTTATAACCGAATCTGTTTTCGAAAATCGTTTTATGCATGTTCAGGAATTATTGCGGATGGGAGCTAAAATTAAAGCCGAAGGCAGAACGGCTGTAATCAAAGGCTGCAGTGAATTAACCGGGGCCAGGGTTAAAGCTACCGATTTAAGGGCTGGAGCGGCATTATTAATAGCCGGGATGATGGCTAGAGGAACTACGGTTATAACTGAGAGTGAGCATATTGACAGAGGTTATGAAAACATTGTACAAAAACTAACCGGATTGGGAGCCAAAATACAAAAATATAACTAATGGCTAAACAGGGATCGGAGTCATATAACTCCGATCTTTTAATATTCATTTAATATGAACAAAATTAAATTTATCTCAGCGATTTTGATTTTACTCATCGTTGCAGCCGTAATTATTAAAACCAGTAAAGAACCAGTTAATGAAGAAATTTATTTAGAGCCGTCAGTAAGTGTATATCTTAGTCAAAAAGACACCAAAGATAATCTAAAAATTGAACAATATATAACTGGGACCGTAGCTGCGGAAATGCCAGCGTCTTTTGCAACAGAGGCATTAAAGGCTCAGGCCGTATGTGCACGTACATACGCCTTCAAAAAACTCCTTGATCACACCAAATATCCCTTGGGAGCAGATTTTTCAGATGATATCTCCTGCTGCCAGGCATTCATAACTCAAGATGAGTTTGAAGAACGGCACCCGCTGTCTCCCGCTTTATATAAGAAGATTGAAAAAGCCGTAAATGATACGCGCGGTCAGATAATGTTATATAATGGGCAGCCTTTGGATGCCCTCTATTCATCATGCTGCGGCGGGCAAACGGACAGTTCTTTATATGCCTGGGGAAAAGACGTGCCTTATTTGCGAACGGTGAAGTGTCCCTACTGTAAATCGGCCAAACCCTATAAAAGCATGCAGTACATACCAAGTGAGCAAATCTGCCGGCAGTTAAATGTGGCAAAACCGCTCAGCATTAAAATTATCAAACGGAGTATAAGCGGCAGAACCACAGCGTTGGAGGTAAATGGAAAAGTGATGAGCGCAGCCGCTTTTCGCAGTGCTTTTAATCTTCCTTCCACCTGGTGGGAGTTTAAGATTACTCCGCAAAAAGTTATCGTATACAGCCGCGGGTATGGACATGGTCTGGGATTATGTCAGTATGGAGCCAATGGCATGGCTCAATCAGGCTATAATTACCAGCAGATTTTAAAGCACTATTACGGGGATTTCAGTTTATATAAACTGCCATATTGACACACCAGGTTCTTCTGCCTCCTCTCCCTGAATATATTTTTAGGGATAAGAAAGACAGGCAAAGTTATGTTCAGATTTTGCGCTGCCGGTAGGGGAGGTCGGAAATGCAAAACTATATAAGGAAAAGGGCGGTTAAGGTGGCCCAACATATACTTAATACTTCAGATACGGTGCGTCAAACCGCACAAGTATTCGGGATCAGCAAAAGCACGGTTCATAAAGATGTCTCGGAAAGATTGCCTCGCATAAGTGAACCATTAGCTAATCAGGTCCAATTAATTCTCGAAAAAAACAAAGCGGAAAGACATATTCGCGGAGGAGAAGCTACCAGGAGAAAATACACCTGCCAGCAGATGGAATCAGCATCCCGCCAGGAAATATAAAAGGAAATTGCGGCAGGGCATACCCAGTCATGAAAATAAGTTTCCAGGTTTACCGGTAACAAATAGCAATAGCCATAAACAATGATAACAGGTAAAATAAGGTCTAAAGATGAAAATATTTCAGGGAGGCCTGGCTGGAATAATGTGGTTTGAGGAAGATATCGGTATAGACCTGGGTACTGCCAGTGTACTGGTCTTTAGAAAAGGTAAGGGTATAGTACTGCATGAACCTTCTGTGGTAGCAATAGATAAAAATACCGACAAGGTAATTGCCGTAGGTGAAGAAGCACGTCAAATGCTGGGACGAACCCCGGGGCATATTGTGGCTATCCGGCCTTTAAAAGAAGGAGTTATAGCCGATTACGACACCACCGAACGAATGTTAACCTACTTCATCCGTAAGGTTATGGGACGCAGGTTGTTTTTCAAACCCAGGGTAATAGTATGCATCCCAACCGGAGCAACCGATGTGGAGGAAAGAGCTGTCAGACAGGCAACCTTATCCTCAGGAGCCCGTCAGGCATTTATAATTGAGGAACCGATCGCCGCCGCCCTGGGAGCGGGTATCAATATTTCTGAAGCTACCGGCAACATGGTAGTGGATATTGGCGGGGGCACATCAGATATTGCCGTTTTGTCTCTGGGTGGATCGGTTTGCAACCTTTCGCTGCGCATCGGGGGGGACAAGTTCGATGAAGCGATAATTCGTTATGTTCGCCGGGAACACAATTTAATGATCGGAGAACGCTCCGCGGAAGAAATAAAAATGCGCATCGGAACCGCTTACGTAAGCGAACATAATATAAACTATTCTATACAGGTAAGGGGGCGCGATCTTCTTACCGGTCTGCCCAAAACAGTTGTCATGACTGCCGAGGAAAGCTGGGAGGCTTTACAAGAACCAGTTTATATGGTTATAGACGGGGTTAAAAAGGTGTTGGAGGTTACTCCCCCCGAGCTGGCTGCGGATATTGTTAATAATGGTATTGTCATGACCGGCGGCGGCTCGTTGCTGGACGGGCTGGACACCCTCTTATCAAAGGAAACCAACCTGCCCGTGCATGTGGCTGATGATGCCATATGCTGTGTAGCCAGGGGAACCGGCAAAGCCCTCACCCAGATGAATGTGCTGAGCCGCGCAGGCGCCAAAGGCCCCAAACGCGTGCTGTAGTAAATAGACGCTGAAAACGCTGAGTTTTTACATAATGGGATAGAATAATCTATTTTTTGGCCGGGGTATCAGGTGGTTTAATGTTAAAGATTTAATCTTAGGTTTTCGATAAATACTTATAACCCATGATTTTAAACTGAACTTTTATATACTCCGTCTTTATAGGAGGGTTTTTTGTGATTAGAGGTTTATATACCGCGGCTGCCGGGATGATGCTGCAGATGGCGCGCCAGGATACCGTCGCCAATAATTTGGCAAATGTTAATACCAGCGGTTTTAAAAAACAAACGGCTGTCGCCCGGGAATTCCCGGAGATGCTGATGAGTCGTTTGGGTGAAACCCGTACCAATATAAAAGGGGAGATAGAGCCGGTTCCCATAGAAGTCATAGGACCAGTAGGAACAGGGGCTGCAATAGACGCTGTTTATACCGACTATACAATGGGACGGTTAAAGAAAACGGATAATCATTTGGACGTGGCCCTGGGGACTGACGGTTATTTTGTAGTGCAAACCCCGGCAGGTCAGCGTTATACCCGTAATGGCGAATTCAAGCTGGACAGCCAGAACTATCTGCTTACTAATCAGGGATACCGGGTGCTGGATAATAATTACCAGCCTATACAGGTTGAAGGTGAATTCACCATAGACGCTTTAGGCGCTGTAATAGTGGATGGGCAGGAAGCAACCCGTTTGGGAATAGTCAGATTCGCCAACCCTAATCTTTTAAAACGCGAAGGCGAAAATCTCTATAGTGCCGCTGAACAAGCCCAGGCCATTGAAAACCCCCAGGTGATGGAAGGCTACGTAGAGGATTCAAACGTTAACGCCGTACAGGAGATGGTTACGTTAATCAATGTCGTTCGCGCCTATGAATCGCTGCAAAAGATGGTGCAGGCTGAAGATGAATTGACTCAGGTAGCTATAGATCAAGTAGCGGCTGTACAATAGCAAAATGCTAAAACCGCCCAGAGGGGCGTTTTTTTGTGCCTGAAATAAGCAGGAAAATATATAAAAAAGGCCAATAATAATGATTATGAACAACGGGAAGGAACACGGAACGTGAAAGCGAATATTCTTGGATGTATGGTTAATATCAAGTCCATGGACCAAACCGTGCAAATAATTGAAGATTTTATAGACCGCGGCCGACCCAGTCAGGTAATTACTCTAAATGCTGAAATCATCTATCAGGCTCAGCACAATGAAGCCCTGATGAAACTCATAAATAAAGCCGATTTGGTTACTCCTGACGGCATCGGCGTAATTTGGGCCGCTAACCAGCTTGGGTTTAAGGCTTCAGAACGGGTAAGCGGTATAGATCTGTTATACAGGCTTTGCGAAAGGGCAGTTTTTAAGGGTTGGAGGATATATTTGCTGGGGGCGGCGCCGGGATTGGCTGAACAGGCGGGTGAAGAACTAAAAAGGCTTTATCCGGGGTTATGTATTTGCGGTTCTCACCATGGTTATTTCAGTGAAGCTGATGAACCGGCCCTGATTGAGGAAATAAAAAATCTGGCTCCCGCTATTCTATTTGTGGCCCTGGGGGCTCCGCGCCAGGAGTTTTGGATAGATCAAAATAAATCCATATTAGGAGTTCCGGTATCTGTAGGGGTAGGAGGCAGTTTTGACGTTATAGCCGGAATCAAAAAAAGAGCTCCCCGTCTATTTATTACTTTAAATCTGGAATGGTTATATCGCCTGGTTTCTGAACCGTCACGCTTAAAAAGACAAATGGTCCTGCCTCGTTACGTGGGGCTCATATTACGAGAAAAACTGCGCCGAAAGAATACCGCAAGCAGATAAACCAATCCGGGTAACGCAAGTTGGGAGGGTTTAAATTGAAGGATAAGCAGGTTTTTGCCCTGGATATAGGGACACGCAAAATTGTGGGACTGCTTATGGAAAAAACCGCTGCAGGTTACCAAGTCGTTGACGCGGAGATAAGAGAACATAACACCCGGGCTATGCTGGATGGACAAATTCATGATGTGGAAGCGGTAGCGGAAATCATAAAAGAAATAAAGGATACCCTGGAAAATCGCCTGGAGTGCACATTTGAAAATGCGGCCGTGGCTGCGGCCGGTCGGGCTCTAAAAACGGCACGGGGAACAGTGCGTAAAAAGAGGAACCGGTTAATTGAAATGAGCCGTGATGAGGTACGGGCCTTGGAAGTAGAGGCAGTGCAGCAGGCCCAATACCAGTTGACCCAGGATGAAAAGGAGAAGGGAGAAAGCGCCAATTACTTCTGTGTTGGTTATAGTGTTATCCGCTGCCTTTTGGAAGGACAGGAAATAGGCAGCCTGGTAGGGCAGATTGGACAGGAGGCAGCCGTGGAAGTTATTGCTACTTTCCTGCCGCGCGTAGTTGTCGACAGCCTTTTTTCATCATTAAGAAGAGCTGATTTGGGAATACAAAGCCTTACCCTGGAGCCCATAGCAGCACTCTCGGTAGCCATACCTCCGGCTATGCGGCTGTTGAATCTGGCCCTGGTTGACATAGGGGCAGGAACATCTGATATAGCTATAGTTAAAGACGGAAAGATATCTGCCTATGCTATGGTGCCTATCGGCGGCGACGAAATCAGCGAATTCATCGCAGGTGAATACCTGCTGGATTTCAATTCTGCAGAGATAATTAAGCGGCGCCTCTCAGAACTAGAAGAGATAGAATTGGTAGATATACTGGGCAATCGCAGCCGAATGGCGTCTAAGGAAATAATAAACCGAATGCAGGATCTGGTAAATGATCTGGCCCGCAGCATTGCGCAGAACATCCTGGCCCTGAACCAGAAAGCCCCCAGTGCGGTTCTATGTGTCGGCGGAGGAAGCCTTACCCCAGATTTAACCCGCAGCCTGGCATTACATTTAGAACTTCCTGCCAACCGGGTGGGGATTAGAACCCCCGAAAACTTTGACAGTATTATGGTTAACTCCGATTTTCTTAAGGGACCTCAGGGAGTCACGCCCCTGGGTATTGCCTATAATTATTTTACGATTCCTCCGGTGCCTTTTACTAAAATCAAGGTCAATGGGAGAGAGATAAGCCTTTGGAATATCGGCGAAATAAATGTAGGCACAGCTTTGTTGAGCTCCGGCATTGCCCTGAATAATATTTACGGCCGGCCAGGACTGGGCAAAAGCATAGAAATTAACGGCGTGGTTCGTATTATTAAAGGCGAAGTGGGCGCACCTCCTTTGATTAAAGTAAACTCTCAAGACGCTTCTTTAGAAACCCCCGTAAAGGAAAACGATGAAATTGAGTTCGCGCCGGGAATGGATGGCAAAGATGCTTCCATAAAAGCCCGTGATCTCGTTCCGGCGGTACGTGGCCAGGTCCTGGTCAACGGCGATTTAATCGATCTCGAACCGGTTATCCTTATCGACGGCCGCCGCTGTTCGCCTGATGAAGAAATACCCGACCGGGCCAGAGTGGAATTTAAGTCGGTGAATAGCCTGGCCAATATTTTGCTGGCGGCTGGTTTGTCTCCGCATTGGCTGGAAGAAAAGAATCTGCGTTATTACCTTAACGGCCAGGAGATGTTTCTCAGGTGGACTGCGGTCGAAGTCTGGGTAAATGGAGAAAAAGCGCGTATTGAACAAGAAGTTGCGGCGGGGGCGGACATAAAATATTCCACTCGCAAGCTGTGGCCGCTTATTGCCGATGTTGCAGAGGAAATCAAATCCCCGGATATGGTTGTGAAAGTAAATGGAGAAGAAGTAAGACTTATTGGTCAAGGTATATGTTTAACCAGTGAAGGTCAGCCCGTAGCTTTAGATCAGCAGTTGACCGAAGGCATGAAACTTGAGTTGGATACCAACAAGGGCGGCGCGATTCTGAGTGACATTTTTCAAGTCATTAATATAAAACCGGGCCTTAACGGCAGGCTCAGTTTAAAGGTCAACGGACAAGACGCAGGTTATACCACGCCAATTTATAATAATTGTGAAATCGAGTTGATCTGGGAAAACTAGATATTATGCTCTCATTGGCCATGTGATAATAGAAAAATAAATTGGTAAAAATATTAAACAGATTTATGAGAAATCTGTTTATTTTTTTGAGTAAAGCGTTTAGAATAAATATAAAGGTCAAATAAGGTCAAAGAAGGGAAAGAGATGAAAAAGAGTCTGGCTGACCGTATTGAACAATATTTAAAAGTGCTCATCGACAGAAGCGATGAAAAACAAATAGAAATCCAGAGGGCAGAACTGGCGGAAACGTTTAGCTGTGTGCCTTCTCAGGTGACATATGTGTTAAATACCAGATTTACTGAAGACGAAGGCTATGTAACTGAAAGCAGACGGGGCGGCAAAGGTTATGTGCGTATTACCCAGTTCCGTTTTGATTCTGACCTGAACATCCTGCCCAACCGGGTAGAGCTGCTAAAATTTATTGACCACTTACATAGTGACAATATAATCGGCAGCAGTGAACATGAAATGCTAAGACACCTGGTAATATATGCTTTTCGTGACATTACCCTGGAGCAGCGTAACCGCTTGTTTAAATCGCTTAAATATGCCTTGTCCGACTATTTCAAGGTTGACTAATTGACAAGGAGGTTAAAGAAAATGCTTTGTGATGAATGCAAACAAAAACCTGCCAATGTGCATTTTGCCCAAATGGTGAATGGGCAAAAGACCGAGACGCACCTTTGTGAAGAATGTGCTGCCAAAAAAGGAACCTTTATTTTTCAGATAGATAACAGTTTTTCTATCCCCAATCTGCTGGCAAGTTTTTTTGGCAATTATAATATGCAGGGCATGCCGGTTCTGGCACCGGCCAAAAGCTGTGCCAATTGCGGAACCAGTCTGGATAATGTAAAACAAACCGGCAAATTAGGGTGTTCTGAATGTTACAGCGTGTTTGACGATGAATTAGAGCCCACACTCCGGCGAATCCATGGAAATAACCAGCATATTGGCAAGGTTCCGGCGCGCGGAGGAGAAAAGGTTATATTGAAAAAAAGGGTGGAATACCTCAAACAACAATTGCAGCAAGCGATTTTAAATGAAGATTATGAAAAGGCCGCAGAAATACGGGATGTTATTAAAGATATCGAAAAAAAATTAAATTAGGAAGGAGGGACAGCCTTGAATACCGACCAGTTATTGAACAATTATTTTGCCGGATGGATGGAGGCTGGAGCGGGTCCCATGACCGATATAGTAATCAGCAGTCGTATTCGCCTGGCCCGGAACTTAAGCGGTCAGCCCTTTCCCCACCTTATTGATCAGGAACAGGGAAAAAAATGCTTGAACCTCATCAAGGACGCCTGGGATAAAAGCGCTGTTCCCGAAGAATCGAACATGGTTTTGTATACCATGGACCAGTTAAGCCAGCTGGAACGGCAGGTCTTAATGGAAAAACATTTGATAAGTCCGCTGCAGGCTAATTCTAATCATAATTATCGTGGCCTGCTTGTAAATGAAGATGGTTCAGCAGCCATAATGATAAATGAAGAAGACCATCTGCGTATTCAATGTATACTGCCGGGTCTGCAGTTAGCTGAGGCTTACCGCAAAGCACAGGGCATTGATGACAGGCTGGAAAAGCATCTCAACCTGGCTTTTGATGAAAACCGTGGTTATCTGACTTCCTGTCCTACTAATGTGGGTACAGGCATGAGGGCGTCGGTGATGCTTCATTTGCCGGCTATATCTATCAGCGGTATGGCCAGCCGTATCTTTCAGAACATCAGCCAACTGGGTATGACTGTACGAGGGCTTTATGGAGAGGGTACCGAAGTGCTGGGAAACCTTATCCAGCTATCCAATCAGGTTACCCTGGGTCAGAGTGAAGAAGATATCATAAGTAATCTTAGCAGTATCACCGTCCATGTGGTTGAACAGGAAAAAATCATGCGCAGCAAGCTGCAAAGCGAAATGAAATATCAGATAGAGGATCGGGTAGGGCGTGCTCTGGGTCTTCTAACCCATGCCCGGATTATGACTTCTAATGAAGCCATGGCTTTGATTTCCGATTTGCGCCTGGGGGTGGACCTGGGCATAATCCAGGGAATAGAGCCGGTAAGCCTGAATAGTCTGATGGTGGCTATAAGTCCGGCACACTTGCAAAAACGGGCCGGGCAGGAGATGGAAGGCTTTCAGCGCGACATATACAGGTCACAGGTGATACAGGAAATTATAAATAAAAATTAGCCACGGATAGACACAGATTAAAAACAGAGGTTCACAGATAAATTTTTAAATACTGACATCTATTTAGTTAAGATATATCAATAATAATATAGGCGTTTTTAATTTCTCTAAAGACCCGCTTAATGCGAAATAAAGACCTGCTGTAAGTCTGAATATCTCGGTGACTATGTACGTTTATTTATCTGTGTTAATCAGTCTAAATCTGTGTTGAATCGTTCCCCTAGAATGGGGAAATTGAAATATAGGTTAGACAAAGGAGGTTTTATTTATGTTCAGAAGATTTACCCAGCGAGCCAGAAATGCTGTCATACACGCGCAGGAAGAAGCCAGACAGCTCAACCATCCGGCTATTGGTACCGAACATATATTGCTTGGTCTTTTGCGTGAAGGTGAAGGAGTCGGCGCCCGCGCTTTGATAAATTTGGGTATCGATATGGAAAAGGTACGTGAAGAAGTCACCCGCATTATAGGTCAAAATGCGGCTGACGCGGAGAAGGCAGCCGGAGACCTGCCCATAACCCCGCGGGCTAAAAAGGTTTTTAACCTGGCTTTCGACGAAGCCCGCCTGCAGGGTGTTAATTACGTCGGCACAGAACACCTGCTTCTGGCTTTGGTCAGAGAAGAGGAAGGAGTGGCCGGACAGGTATTCTATTCTATGGGAGTTAAACTGGATGATATACGACAGCAGGTGATGCTTTTACTCGGGGGCGAATCAGCCGCCGGTTTTAATAATAATTCCGCTCCGGAAGCATCACCGGGGCAGCCTAATCCCGTTCCGGGACGCAAGAAACCGCGCAGTAAGACCCCTACCCTGGACGCGTTCAGCCGCGATTTGACCCAGGATGCCGCAGATGATAGGCTGGACCCGGTTATCGGGCGCGAGAAGGAAATAGAACGAGTGGTGCAGATATTATCGCGCCGCACCAAGAATAATCCGGTTTTAATCGGGGATCCGGGAGTGGGCAAAACCGCCATTGTTGAAGGACTGGCCCAGCGCATTAATGATGCCAGGGTTCCTGAAATACTGCTGGGCAAGCGCGTAGTGGCTCTGGACTTGTCTTCCATGATTGCCGGCACCAAGTACCGGGGAGAATTTGAAGATCGCCTTACTAAAATAGTAAATGAAATCAAATCGGCCGGCGATGTAATAATCTTTATTGACGAATTGCACACCATTGTGGGGGCGGGTGCGGCTGAAGGCGCTATAGACGCGGCTAATATTCTTAAACCTTCGCTGGCCCGGGGTGAGTTTCAATGCGTTGGGGCAACTACCCTGGATGAATACCGCAAACACATAGAGAAGGATGCCGCCCTGGAAAGACGTTTTCAACCTATTATGGTTGATGAACCCAGTCCGGAGGAGAGTGTTGAAATACTTAAAGGCTTGCGGGATCGTTACGAAGCACATCATGGGGTTAAAATACAGGATGAAGCTATTGAGGCTGCAGTAAAACTCTCCTCACGTTATATTACGGACAGGTATTTGCCCGATAAAGCTATCGATCTCATTGATGAAGCTTCTTCACGGGTGCGTTTGGCCAATTATATCCTTCCCGAAGAATTGAAGGTCAAAGAACAAAGATTATCTGAGATAGGCAAGGAAAAGGAAGAAGCGATCAATGCTCAGGAATACGAGAAAGCTGCCCAATTACGCGATCTAGAACAGAATCTTAAAGAAGAAATCGAGAATGAACGCAAAGAATGGGTCAGCCAGCGCAGCATGCAGGTGGGCTCAGTAGGAGAACCAGAGATAGCCGCCATAGTATCAAGCTGGAGCGGAGTACCGGTCAGCAAATTAGAGGAAGAAGAAAGTCAGCGTCTGGTGCACCTGGAGGAGGTTTTGCATAAGCGGGTAATAGGGCAGGAAGAAGCCATATCGGCTGTTTCCCGGGCTGTGAGGAGAGCCCGGGCGGGATTAAAGAATCCCAAACGACCTATTGGTTCATTTGTTTTCCTGGGTCCTACCGGAGTCGGCAAAACCGAATTGGCCCGGGCTTTGGCCGAGGCTATGTTTGGCAGTGAGGACGCCGTTGTCAGGTTAGACATGTCGGAATACATGGAAAAACATGCGGTTTCACGCATGATAGGTTCACCTCCCGGTTATGTCGGTTATGATGAGGGCGGACAGCTGACCGAAAAAATACGCCGTAAACCTTACTCAGTGGTGCTGTTGGATGAAATAGAAAAGGCTCATCCGGATGTGTTTAACATCCTCTTACAGGTTATGGAGGACGGGCGGTTGACCGATGGACAGGGACGCACCGTTGATTTCCGGAATACAATTATCATCATGACCTCCAATGTCGGCGCCGAATCCATTAAAAACGCCAAAAAGGTCGGTTTTAACCGGGCGGTGGATGAGGCTGAAAACTATGAAAGAATGCGGGAAAGAGTCATGGAACAATTAAAGCTGGCTTTCCGTCCCGAATTTATGAACCGCATTGATGAAGTAATCGTATTCCACAGCTTAAATGAAAATGAGCTTCAGCAAATAGTTGATTTATTGCTGGCTGATTTAATTAAACGGGTGCAGGAAAATGATTTCAACCTGGAATTAACAGAAAAGGCCCGCTCTCTTATTCTCGAACAGGGTTATGATCCGGCTTACGGGGCGCGCCCGCTGAAACGGGCTATACAGAAGCTGGTCGAAGATGCGGTTTCCGAGGAAATCCTGAAAAAGACCGTTCAGCCTGGTGACCGTATCCGGGTTGACGCAGAAGATGGTAAAATTTTCGTGGGAAAGGCTTGAAGTGAAGGTTAAAATTCACGTAATATTTAAGAGAAGACCATATAAAGTATGGTCTTCTCTTTAGAAATATCTGCATGATTTTCATTAATTAATTTATCTGCGTTCATCTGCGTTTAATATATCCGCGTAATCTGCGTCTGTTTTCTTACCAAATCCGTGTTGAACCGGATCTTATGGAGGATCTATGCCAAGACCCGTCAGCAGGTTTGTATGCCAGGAGTGTGGTTATGAAAGCGTCAAGTGGCTGGGCAAATGTCCGGCCTGTATGGCCTGGAATACCATTATTGAAGAAAAACAGGAAAAACGGCCGACACTGTCCGGACGGGAAAGAACTCCGGCCATAAGCCTTAATCTCATAGATGAAAAGGATATTTGCCGGTTTGGCAGCGGCATTGGCGAATTGGACCGTGTATTAGGGGGAGGCATAGTTCCCGGGTCGTTGATTCTCCTGGGAGGAGACCCCGGCATAGGCAAATCGACCCTTCTCCTGCAGGTAGCCGATAGTATGGCCAGCGGCGGAAAGACTGTTCTTTATCTCTCTGGAGAGGAGTCACTGAAGCAGATAAGACTGCGTTCCCTGAGACTGGGTATTGACGGAGAAAGGGTTTTTTATTAAGCGAGCAGGATATCAGTCTGCTGGCTGATTATATAGCGGAAATAAAACCTGACCTGGTGATTATAGATTCGATTCAAACCGTTTATTCCCCGGATATTTCTTCAGTACCCGGCAGTGTGGCCCAATTACGTGAATGCACCGCGCAGATTATGAATCTGGCCAAAAAAGAAGAGATTGCCTTTTTCCTGGTGGGTCACGTAACCAAAGAAGGCACCCTGGCCGGTCCCAAGGTCCTGGAACATATGGTAGATGTAGTTGTTTATTTTGAGGGGGAGAAGAATTATTCCTTCCGGCTTTTGAGAGGAGTCAAGAACCGCTTTGGTTCCACCGATGAAATTGGTTTAATGGAAATGAGCGGGCAGGGGCTGCTGGAAGTGCCGGACCCATCATTCGTATTTATCAATAGGACTGACAACTCCTGCAGCGGCACAGCGGTAGCGGCCAGCTTTGAAGGCAGCAGGCCATTATTGATAGAGATTCAAGCCCTGGTGGCGCCGTCCGGACCAGCTTATGCCCGGCGGATGACCTCCGGCATAGACCAAAACCGCCTGGCTCTGATTCTGGCAGTATTAGAAAAGAGAAAGTCATTTAAGTTTTCAAGTTCTGATGTATACCTGAAGGTCAGCGGCGGGGTATTCTTAAAAGACCCTTCAGCAGATCTCGCCATTGCGGCGGCTATTATCTCCAGTTCGCACGAACAGGCCTTGCCGCCCGATACCGTATTTACCGGGGAGATAAGTTTGTCCGGACAAATCCGTTCGGTTCCTTTTCTGGATCTGCGTTTACGGGAAGTAGAAAGAATGGGATATAAAACGGTTATAATACCGGCAGGAGCTTCACGCAAGCCATTTGCCTCCGGTCTGCAGCTGCTGGAGGCTGCGTCTATAGATGATTTTATCGAATTAATTTAAGGGGTGATCTGGTGGAAGCCATTTATCAGGAAAAATTTAGAAAGTACCTGCAGATGCTGGCTCCGGGGACCTTGTTCCGTATAGGCATTGAAAATATCCTTCAGGCCAATACCGGAGGGCTGATTGTGGTGGGGGATACACCAGAACTCATGAATATTATAAGCGGCGGATTCTATATTAATTCCGATTTTACTCCGGCACGTTTGTATGAATTGGCTAAAATGGACGGGGCTATTATAACCAGCAGTGATACCAGCCGCATAATTGTGGCCAATGCGCAACTGGATCCAGATGCCAGCTTGCCCTCATCTGAAACCGGCATTCGCCACCGCACCGCCGAACGGGTGGCCAAACAAACGGGAAACCTGGTCATAGCTATTTCCCAGCGTCGCAAAGTGGTTACCCTGTACCAGGGGGATATCATTTTCCGTTTACGTGATCTTAATTCCATTCTGGTAAAAGCCAATCAGGCCCTGCAAACCCTGGAAAAATACCGTACCGTAATGCTGCGGGAACTTCAGCGCCTGGGAGGACTGGAATTTGAAGATATGGTAAACGTATCTGAAGTATGTGAGGTATTGCGGCGGCATATTAAAGTTTTGAATATTGCGGGAGAAATCGAAAATTACATCGCCGAACTGGGCAACGAAGGCCGACTGGTAAAAATGCAGCTTGACGAAATGATAGTAAATGTTGAAGAAGACGCTTTGTTAATTATCAGAGATTACTCCAATACGGCGGACAAATCGCCCCAGGAACTGCTTAATACCATGCGGCGCGCCTTTGAAGAAGACATTTCCGATTCGGTGTTTATCGCTCGTATTCTGTCATTGGGTACAGCCAGCAGTCACCTGGACCAGCAGGTATCTCCGCGCGGTTACCGCATGCTGCAGAAACTGCCGCGTATCCCGGTAACTATTATTGACAACCTGGTCGAGAGGTTTGGTTTGCTAATACACATTATGCGGGCCACCATCGAAGAACTGGACGAGGTCGAGGGCATCGGTGAAGTAAGAGCCAGATCGATTAAAAACGGCCTGCGCCGTATGCAGGAACAGCTGATGCTCGAGTATATGGTATAAGTAAAAAATTAGCCACAGATTTATCACAGCTTTATTTTTCTTTCAGGCTTTGTTCAAAATCTTTATGTATATAAAAACCGGTTCAAATGACATTGAACCGGTTTTTCAATCTTACAATCAAACAAAACCTCTTCACCAAACGGGTTTGTTTTAGGTCATATTAAATATGCCGAGAGCCGAGGCCTTTTTGTATTCTTTAATAAATACGTCATACATGCTGATATTCAAGGTATTGCAGAGAGCGGCGGTATAAAAAAGCATTTTCCCAAGTTCGGTAACAATTATGTCTTCACAATTGGGACACAGCTCGCCTTTGATGTGACTGTTAAGAATATCTTTGAGTTCCTGGAAAGAATCTATATCTTCAGGATAAGTAGTCTTTTCGGCGAGAATGGATAAACAACCACAACCGGTGACTGATTTGGTTACAGCGCGGTTAACCCGGCAGCTGGCTTCGGACAGCTTGGAAAGAATATCTAAAATGCTGCGGTGTCTTATCAGCAGGTCCCCTACCACATTCTGAAACTCATCACAAATCAAGTCCTTCATGTAAAGACTTGCCCCCTTCAACCCGCTTATTTCCTAAATTATAGCTTTTCCCGGGACCATTTGTCAATTAGACCCCCGGCTGGAAAGCAGCGTGACATTTCATCAATTATTTGGAATTAGCGGTATAAATCCGCACCTGTAATAGAAGAATATTTATATGGGGGTGCATTTATATGCAAATAAAACAAAAAATTTCCAAAAATCTGTTGGGAGCAGCTTGATATTTACGGTTTGGGCTGTCTATACCGGCAGCCTGTTTATGAAGCTGAATTGGCTGCATGGCATGGGAATAGGCATCATATCATGGTTAGCATTTTATTATTTTCTGGTATTTTTAAAAGGACGATTGCGGTATTTGCAGAGAGCGATTGACTTCAAGCTGGATAATATTGCCATAGACTCCCTGCTGGGGGGGAGTCTGGGCCTGCTGCTGGGCGTAATCGTTGGCGGAATCTGCACCTATCCTATTTCCCTGCTGCAAGTTCCCTTTAGTTATCTAACCATAGTAGTTTTTATTATTGCAGCTTATATAGGCTTAAAACTTGGTTCCCGGCGGGGGGGCGAGATTATGGGTTTCTTGCCTTTGATCCCGAAAACTTCGGTGGAAGACTCCCCGGGTCCTGCCGGCTATAAGGTTCTAGATACCAGCGCCATAATTGATGGACGGATCTATGACGTATGTTTAAGCAATTTTATTGATGGTCCGTTAATAGTACCCACTTTTGTGATTGAGGAATTGCAGCATATAGCCGATTCTTCCGATTCTATGCGCCGTAATAAAGGGCGGCGCGGCCTGGAACTCTTATCTAAAATGCAGAAACATTCTGGTATAAAAATTGATATAATTGAAGCAAATATTCCCGAGGAAAAAGAGGTTGATGCCAAACTGGTGCGCCTTTGCAAACAGCTCAAAGCCAGCATTGTAACCAATGATTATAATTTAAACAAAGTCTCTGAACTCCAAGGAATAAAAGTTCTAAATATTAATGAGCTGGCTAATGCAGTAAAAGTTATAGTATATCCCGGCGAACATATGCAGGTGAATATTATTAAAGAAGGTAAAGAAAACGGCCAGGGTGTAGGATACCTTGAAGACGGCACCATGGTGGTGGTGGAAAATGCCCAGGATGAAATCGGTAATGAAGTAGAAGTAACCGTGACCAGCGTATTTCAAACCGCGGCCGGGCGCATGATATTTACCCGCAAGCTGCGCGATGAAGGTTCATTGAGCATCAACAGCCCTTTTCGGGAAATACAAGAGGTGAATTTATATGGCTGACAACCTCAGGGTTGTTATAGCGGCAGCCGGTACAGGCAGCAGGATGGGCAGCAAGCTTAACAAGCAGTACCTGCTCTTGAATTCACGGCCTATTCTTACTTATTCCCTGGATGTTTTTGAGAATTGCTCTATAGTTGATGAAATAGTTATAGTGGCCCACGCTAATGAGATCGAGTATTGTGAAAGAGAAGTGGTTAAAAAGTTCGGATATAAGAAAGTCAGCCGGGTAATTGCCGGGGGTAAACTGAGACAGGATTCAGTATGGGCCGGACTAAAAAGCCTGAATAAACAAACCTCATATGTGGCTGTGCATGACGGTGCGCGGCCGCTTTTCAGTTCTCAATTACTTATGGCTTTGCTGGAAGAAGCTAAGGAGTGGGGGGCGGCTATCCCCGGAATTCATGTCAAGGATACCTTAAAAATGGTCGACCGCGATAATTTTGTAGCTTTAACCCTTGACCGTTCCAGTGTCGTATCTATTCAAACCCCCCAGGTGTTCAGTTTTAAAGAATTATGTGAGGCCTATGAGAATGCCTACGAAGAAGCCTATGTAAGCACTGATGACGCGGCTTTATTTGAAAAATATATCGGCCGGGTCAAACTTGTTGCCGGGGAGTACCGCAACATCAAGATTACTACCCCGGAAGACCTGACCATAGCCCGCTATTTATTGGAAATGTAACGGAGGCATTGATTTGCGGATAGGAACAGGATATGATGTTCATCGCCTGGTGGAGGGAAGAAAACTTATTTTAGGCGGAGTGGAAATACCCCACGAAACCGGCCTGTTAGGTCATTCTGACGCTGACGTGCTCTTGCATGCCATTTGCGACGCTCTGCTGGGCGCAGCCGCTCTGGGTGATATCGGCCAGCATTTTCCTGACCATGATGCCAGCTATAAAAACATTTCCAGCCTGAGACTGCTGGAAATAGTTAGAAACAAGCTGGACGAAGCCGGTTTCCGGATAGTGAATATAGATAGTACGGTAGCTGCGCAAAAGCCCCGCTTGGCACAACATATTAATACTATGCGGGAAAACATCGCCCGGGTTTTAGGTGTACAGATAGGACAGGTTAATGTTAAGGCCACTACCACCGAAGGCCTTGGGTTTGAAGGTGAAGAAAAGGGAATCTCCGCCCAGGCGGTTGTTTTGATTGAATAACGGATGTGTTTAAACGCGGCTTTTTGCAGGAAAATAGCCATGTAAGTGATTTAAGCACGCTAAACCATAAAATCATGGATAATCTGCGGCGATTTTCTTACTAAATTATGCTGGAGGAAGATTATGAGTAAAGTAAAAGTCAGGTTTGCTCCCAGTCCTACCGGGCCATTACATATTGGAGGAGCACGTTCGGCTTTGTTTAATTACCTTTTTGCCGCTCACGAAGGCGGGGAATTTGTTTTACGCATAGAAGATACGGATTTGGAGCGTTCCCGCCTTGAATATGAAACAGAAATAATCGAGTCCTTAAAATGGCTGGGGATTAAATGGACCGAGGGCATGGAAATCGGCGGGGAAAACGCTCCCTACCGCCAGACCGAGAGGCTGGACATATATAAAGAGTACGCTGAGAAGCTGCTGCAAAACGGGCAGGCCTATTACTGCTTTTGCAGCGAGGAAGAATTAGAAAACGAACGATGGGCTATGATGGAAAAAGGTGAAATGCCCAGGTATTCAGGAAAATGCAGGCATCTCAGCCAGGCTGAAATAGACAGCAAAAAAGCTCAGGGTATGAAGCCTACTCTCAGGTTCCGGGTTCCTTCGCATAATGTTTATGTTGTCGATGATCTGGTCCGGGGAAAGGTTAGTTTTGAAAGCAAAAATGAGGGCGATTTTATAATTATGAAGTCTGACGGCTTGCCTACCTACAATTTTGCCGTGGTAATCGATGATGTGTTAATGGGAATTACGCATGTTATCCGCGCGGAAGAACACCTGTCCAACACCCCGCGCCAGCTTATGATTTATGACGCGCTGAACTTAAAGAGACCTGAATTTGCGCATATTTCGCTTATTATGGGCAGTGACCGCCAGAAAATGAGCAAACGCCACGGCGCTACTTCATTAATACAATACCGGGAAATGGGCTATCTGCCTGAGGCGCTCTTTAACTTTTTGGCTCTGTTGGGGTGGTCTCCGGAAGGTGAAAAAGAAATACTCTCCCATCAGGAAATAATCGAGGCCTTTAACCTGGAGAGAGTGGCTAAAAGCCCGGCAGTTTTTGATTTAGACAAATTGAACTGGCTTAACCAGCAATATATAAGAAGCAAATCCATTTCAGAATTGGAGTCAATACTGCAGCCTTTTATAGAAAATACTCCTTTTGCTGAATCGATAAAACGGTTAGACGAACAGGGTCTGTCCATCCTGATTGAGTCTCTGCGCGACCGGATTACAAGTTTGAGTGACGTAGGAGAACAGGCGGGAATATTTTTCCTGGAACCCAGTTATGAAGGTGAAGCTCTGGATGTACTGGCAGGTGATTCTGCCAGACAGGTATTGGAGAAATTCCAAGCCAGCCTGCCCTTTTTCCACGATGCCTCGGAGATTAAGCAATTTATGAAAACCTTGACCAAAGAACTGGGGCTTAAGCCCAAGGATGTATTTATGCCTGTACGTTGCGCTTTGACCGGCAGCAGTCACGGGCCGGATTTGGCTCACCTGCTATTAGTATGGGGTCGCGAAGAAAGCCTGCGCCGGGTTAAAAAGTGCCTGGATTTTATAAGCAATAGGGACAATGGGTAAAAACAACCCAGCATTATCACAAATATACAAAAAATTCGGACATGATGTGATAATAATGACAAATAATCTACAAAATCATGCAGGTATATGGCCTGGCCTTGACGAAATCATGTAGTAAAAATTAACGGTTTTCGGGAAGGTGACAGGCGTGACGAGTATTGTTATTATAGGCGCGGGACAAGGAGGAACGGCTATCCTGCGCAACCTTATGGGAATTCCCAATTTCAAAGTCCTGGGAATTTGTGATGTCAGCGCTCAGGCGCCCGGGATATTACTGGCTCAAAAGTCTGGAATTCCTACCTATTCGGATTTGATAAAAACTCTGGCAATTCCGGGTATTGATGTGTTGATCGAGGCTACAGGCAATGCCCGGGTGCAGGAGATAATCAATCAGAACCTGTCAGAGAATACTTCATTGATTGATGCTCACGGCGCTAATCTGATGATGAGCATGGTTGAAGCCCGTGAGGAAATGCTGCGTGAGCTGCATAAAGAAGCGGAGAAACTGGCGGGTATGTCCGGGGACTTGAACGCTACGGTTCAAAACGTCAGCAGCATTGTGGAAGAAGTAGCCCGGTATGCTCAGAATGTATCCAACCAGAGCAGGCAGTTGAGCGAATCGGCGCGGGAAGCCCTGGGGCATTTAAGTGAAACGGGTGAAGTGCTTAAAATTATTAGTTCCACTGCACAACAAACTAAATTGCTGGGCTTTAACGCAGCAATCGAAGCTGCCCGCAGTGGTGAGCACGGCCGGGGTTTTGCGGTGGTAGCGGATGAAGTGCGTAAACTGGCTGAATACAGTACTGAATCTGTAACGAAAATCTCTCGTATTTTAAATAACATTCAGCAATCGGTGCAGGTAATAACCGGCGGGGTATCAGAAACCGGCGAGTCCGTGCAAAAACAAGCCGATCTCACCCAGTCGGTTTTTGCCAATATTCAGCAGCTGGGAGCTATGGCCGAAGACCTTACCCAAACGGCGATTCGTCTGACGGAATTGAGCTGACCATAGTTGACATAAAAATATGAGCTGCATATAATTTGGATATACAATTATATATTAATGTGATGAATGGGATAAGTAGGCGGCTATCGCTGGCAGAGAAGAGGGGTCACCGGCTGAAAGCCTCTCCAAGTATGAAGCCGTCCGAATATGCGCCCGGGAACAGGTATGTTGAACTATAGTAGGCATACCCGGCTGTGCCGTTAAACATGGTGAGGGGAGTGCTGATAGCGCTCAATTAGAGTGGAACCGCGGAAGTTTGCCTTCCGTCTCTTGGAGACGGAAGGCTTTTTTAATGGAAGGGGGACAATATGTTTAAGACATTAAAACGAGAGATGCAGGTTATTTTTGAAAGGGACCCGGCGGCACGGAGCGTAATGGAGGTGCTGTTCTTTTATCCCGGCTTTCACGCTATAATAAATCATCGCGCAGCTCATTTTCTGTACAAAAGCAAGCTCTACTTTTTAGCGCGGATGGTTTCGCACATCAGCCGTTTCTTAACCGGGATAGAAATACATCCGGGCGCCAGGATAGGCCATGGTTTTTTTATTGACCATGGCAGTGGTATAGTTATAGGAGAAACAACCGAAATAGGTGATAATGTTACTCTTTACCAGGGAGTGACCCTGGGAGGCACCGGCAAACAAAAAGGCAAACGTCATCCTACCATCGGAAATAATGTTACTATTGCTGCCGGCGCCAAGGTGCTGGGATCGTTTACTGTAGGCAATAATGTCAAAATAGGGGCCGGTTCGGTAGTGCTGAAAACTGTCCCTGATAATTGCACAGTAGTTGGGGTTCCAGGCAGGATTGTAATCCAGGATGGCATGAAAATTGAAGACGGGCGGGCTGAAGTAGACCTGGAGCATCACCTTTTGCCCGACCCCATTGCCGATACCCTGGCAGCCTTGCAGAAACGGATTGACGAACTGGAGAAAAAATTAGAAAAGACAGAAAGGGAGGCTGCTCAAAATGCAGGTATACAACACCCTGGGTGGAAGAAAAGAAGAATTGAGAACTCTGAGTCCGCATAGAGTCAAAATATATGTTTGCGGTCCCACTACCTACAACTATATCCACTTGGGAAACGCCAGGCCTCTGGTGGTTTTTGACAGCCTGCGCCGCTATCTCGAATACTGCGGTTATAAGGTTGATTATGTTCAGAACTTTACTGATGTTGATGATAAGATAATTAACCGGGCTATTGAAGAGAACGATGACCCCATGGCTTTAGCGGCGCGATATATAGACGAATATTTCGTGGATGCCCAGGCCTTGAATATTCGGGAGGCTGCAGTTCATCCCCGGGTTAGCCAGCATATCCCACAAATTATTAACGCTGTCCAGGGGTTGATTGATAAAGGCCATGCCTATGAACTAGAGGGCGATGTATACTACCGGGTGCGATCTTTTCCTGCCTATGGGAGACTTTCGGGGCGTGAACAGGAAGAGATGCTGGCGGGAGCCCGGGTGGAAGTGGATCAGCGTAAGGAGGACCCGGCGGATTTTGCCCTGTGGAAAGCCGCCAAAGCTGGCGAACCAGCCTGGGACAGTCCCTGGGGTCCAGGCCGTCCTGGATGGCACATAGAATGTTCAGTAATGTCCACCTTGTATTTGGGTGATACTATAGACATTCATGGCGGCGGGAGCGATTTAATATTTCCTCATCATGAAAATGAAATAGCCCAGGCTGAGGCATTAACCGGAAAGACTTTTGTAAACTATTGGATGCACAATGGCTTTATCACCATTAATAAAGAAAAAATGTCCAAGTCAGCCGGTAATTTCTTTCTGTTGCGCGATATACTGGCTAAATTCCCGGCCGATGTTGTGCGATATTATCTCATCGCAACCCACTACCGCAGCCCCCTGGATTTTGATGACGGGAAGCTGGAAGAAGCGCGCCGCGCCCTGGGAAGGCTGAAAAACAGCCTGCTTTTAGCGCAAGAGTTTTTAGGAGAAAATGTACCCCCGGATGAAATGTCTGCGGACAGCGAATTTCTAAATAACCTGGCTGAGATTAAAAAGGATTTTTGTTGCGCCCTGGATGATGATTTCAATACAGCCCTGGCGATGGCGTCACTTTTTGACCTGGCCCACCAGCTTAATAGTATTATAGCTAAGGCGGAAAAAACCGAGGAGAACTGCGCCGCAGTTTACCGGGGCATGACCATGTTAAAAGAACTGGGCAATGTGCTGGGCATATTTTTTACCTCAGCCCTGGCGCAGGATTTGCCTGTAGAAGACTTGTTGCAAATATTTACGGAACTGCGCCAGGAAGCCCGGCAGGAAAAGAACTATGCGCTGGCTGACGAACTGCGCGATTTTTTGACTGAACAAGGTATCAAACTGGAAGATACGGCTCAGGGTAATCGTTATCGCTTCGAAGCCGCGCCGTCTTTTGAGTCCTTGGTGGACAAACTCTTATCTTTGCGAAGTTATTATAAGCAAGAGAAGCAGTATAAGCATGCAGATTACATTCGTGATCGGCTGCAGGAAGCAGGCATATTGGTTGAAGACACCAGGGAAGGGGCCAGGTGGAAGTTTGCTGAAGCATGAAATCATTGATGAGAAAACACTGCGCGAGTTTTCACCGGTCGCTCTCGCCTATGTTGGCGATGCTGTTTTCGAACTGGCAGTGCGGACCAGGGTTATGACCGGCAGCCGCAAAAAAGTGCGGGAATTACACCTGGAAACCGTGAGTATGGTGCGGGCTGAGAGTCAGGCCCGGGTTCTCAAACAACTGCTGCGGGGATTAAGCGAAGATGAAAAAGATATCGTAAGGAGAGGACGCAATGCCAAATCCTCTCCGCCCAAAAACGCCGATCCTGCGGATTACCAGCTCAGCACCGGCTTTGAGGCTTTGCTGGGGTGGCTTTACCTGCAGGGTGAAGAAAAACGTTTACAATATTTATTAGACCTGGCCTTATCAGGGGTGGAAGAATAGGTGTTTGGATCTGGATTACGTAGAATGGTAATGAGGAGGATGAGAGATGATAATTAAGAAGCCGGAGATACTGATTCCTGCCGATCAGCTGGATGGGACTATCATGCGGCGTCTGGAAAGGTATGGCCGGGTTTGTTACAAATCAGAAGGAAACATGCAGCCGGAAGGGAATCCGGCCTTTCTTAAAAGCAAAGTTAAAATTGGCCATGAATCGATTATTGAACATGAGAAAGTTACCGTTATGTTTGTCGTAGACCGGGGGATAACCCACGAGATAGTGCGTCATCGTATAGCCGCTTATTCCCAGGAATCCACCCGTTATTGCAACTACAGCAAAGATAAATTCGGACGTGAGATTACTGTAATAGAGCCCTATTTTTTCTTGAATGACGATAATGCTTATAATTTGTGGCTGGATTCATGCCAGGCAGCTGAAACTACCTACATGGCTATGCTTGACTCCGGACGATCGGCTCAGGAGGCGCGCTCTATTTTGCCCACCTGTTTAAAAACCGAAATAGTAGTTACATACAATATGCGGGAATGGCGGCACTTTTTTAGACTCCGCTGTGACGGGGCCGCTCATCCCCAAATGCGGCAGGTGGCTATTCCGCTGTTGTTATTGTTCCAGGAGCAATTCCCCGAACTTTATGAAGATATAGATTATGATCATGGTTTTCCGTCTGAACATTATGCCAATATAGTGATAACTGACGATTTATTTTTACCATTGTAAACTGGAGGGCAGCATTTGCAGGAGAAGCTTTCGGGTATTAATAGTGTCAGGGAGGCCCTAAACGGTTCTCGTAAGGTGCATCGCATTTATGTGTTAAAAGAGCGTCAGGATAATCGCTTGCAGGAAATAATTGCCCTGGCGCGAACGCGCGGTATTAAGATTGAAGAAGCCTCCCGTCAGCAATTGGAGCAGCTGGCGGGCAATGATTGGCATCAGGGTGTGGTAGCCAGGGTGGAAGCTATCCCTATGTCAGCGTGGAAGATATTATTGAACGAGCCGCAAAAAGAGCAGAACCTCCTTTTATCATTATCCTGGATGGTTTGGAAGATCCGCAAAATCTGGGAGCTATCATCAGGACCGCTGAATGTGCCGGTGTTCATGGGGTGATTATTCCTAAGGATCGAGCGGTCGATGTAACCCCCGCAGTGTTAGAGCCTCTGCCGGGGCGGTTGAGCACATACCGGTTGCCAGGGTAAGCAATATTGTCAATGTTATTAAAGACTTAAAAAAGCAGGGGATGTGGGTTATCGGTGCGGATATCGATGGAAGCAAAGACCACTATAGCGTTGACATCCCGCGCCCGGTGGCGATTGTAATCGGTTCTGAAGGCAAAGGAATCAGGCGGCTGGTTAAAGAAAACTGTGATTTGCTATTACGGATTCCCTTGCGCGGCAGGGTGAATTCTTTAAATGCATCGGTTGCGGCCGCTTTGCTTATATATGAAATATTACGCCAGGAAACCGTGAATTCACCTTAAGTCCGGCACGCTATGATTTATTTGATTAAAATTGTCATTAGGCACAGAATATTGCCAGATGCTGGCGAAGATCACTTGCTTGACGCTCGGGCAACGAGTGGCTATAATTAATTTGTGCATATCTTCCCCAATTCTCAGCCAAAAAGGACGAAGTATTATCATTGGAGGCGATTGAATGCTCGGTTCTGTCGCTGTTGCTCATAAAGTATATGTGCTCTATGCTGACTTATCAGATGAAGAAGTAGTAGAACTGGCCCAGCAAGGAGAACAGTTTGCGGTTGAGTACCTGGTGGACAAGTATAAAAACTTTGTTAGAGCCAAAGCCCGCTCTTATTTCCTTATCGCGCCGATAAGGAAGATATCATACAAGAAGGTATGATAGGTTTATTTAAAGCTATTCGTGACTATAAATTGGACAAGCTTACTTCATTCAGAGCATTTGCTGAATTATGCATTACCAGGCAGATTATAACGGCTATAAAAACTGCTACCCGCCAGAAACATATTCCCCTCAATTCCTATGTATCCCTCAACAAACCTATTTATGATGAGGAATCTGATCGCACCCTGATTGATATTCTCTCCACCACTAAGATTACGAATCCCGAAGAAATTATTATTAACCGGGAAGAGTTTATCTTTATTGAAAAAAAGATGGGCGAGATACTAAGTTCACTGGAGTGGAAGGTGCTTATGGCCTACCTGGAAGGCAAGTCTTACCAGGAAATAGCCGTGGATCTCAAACGGCACGTAAAATCTATCGATAACGCCCTGCAGCGTGTCAAAAGGAAACTGGAAAAATATCTGGAAGACCGCTGCGAGTTATAGATTAATAGCAATAGTATATTGACTTTGGCCGGTACAGCATATAAAATTTTACTTGCTGAGCCGAGCTAGCTCAATCGGTAGAGCAGCTGATTTGTAATCAGCAGGTTGCGGGTTCGAGTCCTGTGCTCGGCTCCATAATTTATCCCATAACCACGCATTGGCGTGGTTTTTGATTTTTCTGGGAGAAGAACCTTTGAGCAGGTTTGGTGCCCATTTGGTCTTGGGCGGTTTTTCGATCCTGTTATCGACCTCCGGTACCGGATGCAGCGCAGTACGTTCTTCACTACCAATTGCACCCTGAAGCAGCTCGAAAACCAGATCGGCAGCCGGGTAGTGTCAAGGATATTTGAAATGTGCAAAGGGGTGAAGGTTGGGGGAGAGGATTGGAAGAAACGGGGACTGTTCTAATTAACAACCAAAACGGTAATTACTTCTTTAATGGAGTTTTTATTGTGATCCTAAGTTATTAAATGTATTATGATATCCACAAATATCGATAAATAAATCATTGAGTAGCTCCAGGCAAATTATGCTAATATATATAAGAAGGTGGAGACTATGCAAAAAATTTATACTATAGGCTATGAGGGTAAAACGCTTGAAGAATTTTTGAAAACATTGAAAAATGCCGGAGTAACATTTCTAGTTGATGTGCGGGAGAATCCGAATAGCAGGAAGAAAGGTTTTTCAAAACAGATTCTATCAGAAACTCTAAATAATCAGGATATTAAATATAAGCATTTCGCGAAACTGGGAACTCCAAAAGATATTAGACTTGAATATCAAAGCAGCGGAAACATAGACTTCTTATTTGAGCATTATAGAAACTATTTAAAACAAAACCCTGAATATATTGATAATCTGTTGGATGAGATAGGCGATAATTGCGCTTGTCTTATGTGTTTCGAAAAGCTGGCAACGCAATGCCACCGGTTAGTTATTACGGAATACCTATTTATCAATCATGGGGCGGCGATTAAACACTTATGACATGGGGCTATGAAAAAAAGAAAATACTTATTTTAGTAAAAACTTATCCTAATCCAAGCAAGAATTATCTGGAAACAGTTTGTACTGCAGGAGTAACCGAAACGGGAGAATGGATAAGGTTATATCCAGTTAGTTATAGGTATTTAGAAAATGATCAGCAATACCCCAAATACTCATGGGTTGAGGTTGAGGTCATAAAAGCATCAGGTGATAACAGAATAGAGAGTTATAAGCCTAGAATGGAATCCATTAAAGTGATTCGTGCTCCATTGGGTGGCAAACAACAATGGGATGAAGCTAGGTCAATTCTCTTACCAAAGGCCAACAAATCGTTATGTGAACTAATGCAACTACGGGATCAAAATATTTCCCTCGGAATCTTCAAACCTCTCAAAATCACTGAGTTTTATTGGAAAAAGGAAGCCTCTGACTGGACTGAAGAAGAGAAACAAATATTAATTCAACAAGATTTATTTGGCATTGAAATGAAACCGCTCGAAAAAATGCCATATTCATTTCATTATCGCTACCGTTGTGATGATGAAAACTGCAGCGGTCATGATATGACTATTATTGATTGGGAAATACAGCAAGCATACAGAAGTTGGTTACCAATATACGGTGAAGATGAAGTACTGCATAAGATTAAAGAAAAATGGTTGAATACTTTATGTGGACCTGATCGGGATACATATTTCATAGTTGGTACTCATCATGTATTCAAGACATTCATAATCCTGGGGGTCTTCTGGCCACCAACCATATGCAATTAAATCTTTTCTAATGTTCAGGGAAAAAATTCACAACACCCAAATTATATGAATATATTTGGTGATCTGAAGCATATCAGCTTTTCATCAAAGAAGATGCCATTCCATTTACTGAATTCCAGGTTAGTAGTAATGATTACGCTTTCCTGGCAGGTTCATTAAAATCGGTCTGCTCTATATATTTCTTAACGGTCCGGAAATTGTGGCTAGTATCCCGAGCTATTGATCTCATGGATTGGCCTTTATGGAGACTTTGGTATCTGATATTATTTATCTGTATCATCGTCAACATCCTTTCTACTATCACCCCTTTGCATGTTTTAGCCTCATACAAAAGGGTAGTGGATTTCCCGGGTGCTGGCGATGTTTTTTTTCCCGTTTACCGCTGTATTTTTATGTTGCCATTTGCTGCACTTTTAGTTTGCCATAAACACAAAGAATAGAGGCCTTCATGAGGTCTCTTTTTTCGTGTATTGGTATAGTAGGATTTTAAACTGTAAACAGGTAGGGGCAGACTCCATATCCGCCCGGGCAAATGACATGTCATTCCTGAGCGAAGCGCCATCGTGGCAATCTTGTTTTGGACTTTCGAACCATAATATTTTACATTTCGACTTCATGCTAGCAGGAAATTATATGCAAAAAGACGTATTAGACAATAAAGCCTAATATTAGATTTAATTTATGACCTGGAAAGAAGGGAAACAGTGGCAAAGCCTAAGTTGAATCCTACTATTATATCATCAATTAGAGATAACCGGGAACGGGGCACAGTGGGGGAATTCCTAGAGCAAAACATTAAGCCGGATGCGGATCTTTCCTTTGTATCAGCTTATTTCACTATATACGCCTTTGAGAAGCTAAAGGATAATTTAGAAGCGATAAATAGCCTCAATTTCCTGTTCGGGGAACCGACGTTCATAAAATCAATAGACCCTGATAAAACCAATAAGCGGGATTTTAAGATTGAAGATGAACAACTGATTATCCCGTTGGAAAGCAGATTGCAGCAAAAAGCGGTAGCAAGGGAATGTGCCGCCTGGATTGCTGAGAAGGTTAATATAAAATCAATGGTTAAACCTAATTTTCTGCATGGCAAAATGTATCACATAAAAAACAGCAACGATACCCAGAAGGCCATTTTCGGAAGCTCCAACTTTACGGTTAGTGGGCTGGGTTTAGGCCATAATCCGAACATTGAACTGAACATGGAAATTGACAGTGAACGTGACAGAGCCGATTTATTAAACTGGTTTAATGAAATATGGACCGATAATACCGGCCTGGTAGAGGACGTTAAAGAAGAAGTCCTGAAATATCTCAACCAGCTTTATCAAGAAAACTCTCCCAGCTTTATATACTACAAAACACTTTATCATCTCTTCGGCAATTACCTGGATGAACAGCAGGGCGGCGGTCTGCTGGACGAAAGGATCGGCTTTTTTGACACGCAAGTGTGGAAAATGCTGTATGACTTCCAAAAGGACGGGGTTAAAGGGGCCATTAACAAGATATTAAAGCATAACGGTTGCATAATTGCTGATAGCGTCGGCCTTGGCAAAACCTTTGAAGCCTGGCAGTTATTAAATACTTCGAGTTATTAAACACCCGGGTCCTGGTTCTTTGCCCCAAGAAGCTGCGGGAAAACTGGGAGGTATACCGGCGCAACGATACTCTAAACATCTTACTGGAAGATCGTTTTGCCTACGATATTTTGTGCCATACCGATTTAACCCGCGATCAAGGTATGTCCGGCAACATTAACCTGGCCACTATCAATTGGGGCAACTATGGACTGGTAGTCATCGACGAATCCCATAATTTTAAAAATGACGCCGAAGGCAAAAAAGGCGATGATGGACAATTCAGGCACAGCCGTTACGGTTGGCTGATCAATAAGATTATTAGAGATGGAGTACCCACCAAGGTGCTGCTGCTTTCCGCTACCCCGGTAAACAACAATCTGAAGGATTTAAGAAACCAGATCTACCTTATCACCGAGGGTAAGGATGATGCACTTTATGAAACCACCGGTATTAAGGATATAAGCCAGACCATGAAAAACGCGCAAACCCAGTTTAATAATTGCTGATAGAAAAAAGAATACTAAGCGGGAAGCGCGCAGTTTGCTGGACAGGCTGGATTCATCCTTTTTCAAGCTGCTGGATGAACTGACTATTGCTCGTTCCCGTAAACATATACTGAATTATTATGATATCGACAAGCTGGGAAAATTCCCGGAGCGTCTTAAGCCCATCCCGCTATCCCCCGGCATTGATATTAAGAAAGAATTTCCTCCCTATGACAAGCTGAATAAGCAGATTTCAGAGTATAAGCTGTCTTTGTTCAAACCCTCGGCCTATATCAAGGAGGAATACCGGGAGAGATACCGTAAACTGGAGGCAGAATCGGGAGTTAATTTCAGCCAGGCCCAACGTGAAGATTACCTGATTGGCATGATGAAGGTGAATTTCTTAAAACGATTGGAGAGCTCGGTTGATTCATTCCGAATATCTATGGATAGAACAGTGAATAAAATAAAAGACCTTGAAAGCAGGATTGAGGAATATCAGGCACATGCCGATGGTTCCGCTACCCTGGAAGATAGGTTGATAAACCTCCCCGATGATGATCAGGACGAAGAACTAGTAGAAGCCCATGAAAAATGGCAGGTAGGCAAAAAACTAAAATATGACCTGCGCCATTTGGATCTGGATGAATGGTTGAAAGATTTGCAGCAGGATCGAATTCAGCTTGAGTATTTGTCCAAGGTCTCCAACCGGGTCAGTGTTGATCGGGATGAAAAACTAGCTTTATTAAAGCAGATCATCCAGAACAAAGTCAGTAATCCCATTAATACCTGGGAAGAAGCAGATAATGAAATAGTACCCAATAAGAAAATAATCGTTTTTACCGCCTTTGCCGACACTGCCTATTACCTGTATGATGCCCTGGTAGATTGGGTGAGACAGGAGCTAAAGCTGCATATTGCCGTGGTTACTGGCGGCAACCGGAATAATCAGAGCACCTTCATGCCCCGAGGCTATAAGAATCAGGGCGGTTTCAATGAAATATTAACCAACTTCTCGCCGGTATCGAAAAACCGCCACAAGATGCCCAATATGCCGCAGGAGGGTGAGATAGACATCCTGATTGCTACCGATTGTGTCTCGGAAGGACAAAACCTCCAGGATGCCGATTACATGATAAATTATGATATCCACTGGAATCCGGTACGCATCATTCAGCGTTTTGGCCGTATCGACCGTATCGGCAGCCGCAACCAGAAGATACAGCTAATTAACTTCTGGCCTACCGATGATCTGAATCAATATATCAATCTGAAAGATCGGGTGGAGGCACGTATGGCCCTGGTGGATATCACTGCCACCGGCGAAGATAACCTCCTGGATTCCGAGCAAATAAAAGATCTGATCGAAGCTGATCTTAGTTATCGGGACAAACAGCTATTGAAACTGAAAGATGAAGTGCTCGACCTGGAGGATATGGATGAGAACATATCCCTGAGCGAATTTACCCTGGATGATTTCCGGGTAGAACTGATGGGTTTCATCAAGGAAAACGAACGAATACTGCGCGAAGCCCCTCTGGGGCTATATGCCAATGTTCCTTCCCCCGCTGGAGGGTATGCCAGTTTGGGTGATTACTCCCGCCTGGACAGCCGCAGCGCAGCCATTATGAAACCGGGAGTTATCTTCTGCCTCAGACAAAATAGCGATAAACGGGAAAATGAAGCGGTAAACCCCCTCCAGCCTTATTTTCTCATCTATATGCAAAACGACGGCGAACTGCGCTTCAACTATACCCATGCCAAGCAGATTTTAGAGATTTACCGGCTCCTGTGTTCGGGCAGGAGCCATCCCTATGATGTACTCTGTACTCTGTTTGATGATGATACTGCCGGGGGTACCAGCATGGACAAGTATAATAAACTCCTGAGGTCATCTATAGCTGAAGCATTGAGGATGTTCAAGAAACGCAACTTAAGGCAGCTGCAATCCGGCCGGGGCGGCCTGCTGGTTTCCCCGGAAGCCCAGCCTGATTCGGCGGGAAACTTTGAACTGGTTACCTGGCTGATAATTCTCTAAGATACCTACAAACGTATAGGGGTGAGGATAATGACCATTCGTGAAAAAATTACGGCAGCACTGCTGCAATTCGGCAAAAAGGATCTTTATGATGCCGGCATAAACCTGTTTGAGGTATTGGGCTATAACACCAGCCGTACCCAACGCCTGGAGGACAATACTTTTCGGGGCTTTGCCGATATGTTTATTCAGGACCGGGCCGGATTCAGTGCTGATAAAGCCCTGGTAAACGATTGGCAGCAGGTTGAATTCCTGTTTCAGTTGAGCGAAGCGGAGATGAGCTCGCAAATAGATATGTTCGACACCAAGGAATTTAACGGCACTATCATCGAAAGCTATGCTTTCTTTGCCATAGACCTCAAAGCTAAGACCTATACTCGCAGCCAGCTGGCGCAGATTACCCGGGAATTCAACAAGCTTTTCGATATGCCGGCCATGTTAGTTTTTAAACACGGCTCAACCCTTACGCTATCTGTTATAAATCGCAGGTTACATAAACGGGATAAAAGCAAGGACGTACTGGAGAAAGTAACCCTTATCAAGGACATTAGGCTGACCGATCCGCACCGGGCACATGTGGAAATATTAGTTGATCTATCTTTTGATGAACTGCATCGAAAATATAGTTTTAGCAACTTCGTAGCTCTGCATGAAGCCTGGACCAAATGCCTGGACAGCAAAGAACTTAGTAAGCGTTTTTATCAGGAACTGGCTAACTGGTACTTCTGGGCCATGGATAAGGTGAGTTTCCCGGATGATCTTGAGAAGGACCCGGATGTTCGCAATGCTACCAATCTCATACGGCTAATAACCAGAATCATCTTCGTATGGTTTATAAAAGAGAAGGGCCTGGTCCCGGATATACTGTTTAACCGCAATCATCTATCAAAGGTTCTTAAGGACTTTAATAAAAACGCCAAATCACACAGCTATTATCAGGCCATATTGCAGAACCTGTTTTTTGGTACCCTTAATCAAAAGATGAAAGAACGGGCCTTTGCAAAAGATTCCGGTTATCCCGCCAACAAAAATGAATATGGAGTTAAGAACCTTTTCCGGTATGAGGATAAGTTCACCCTTAACGAAACTGAGGTTTTAGCCTTATTCGCGGATATACCTTTTTTAAACGGTGGCTTATTCGATTGTCTGGATAAGGAGGATGAGAATAAAAAGGTTGTTTATGTTGACGGGTTTTCGCGTGAAACCAAAAAACAGGCCGTCCTTCCCGATTACCTGTTTTTCCATGAGGACCAAGACGTTGATCTAAACGAAATATATGGCACCAGAAACAAGAAATATAGGGTTAAAGGACTTATCGATCTTTTAGATAGCTATAAATTCACCATAACCGAAAATACCCCGCTGGAAGAGGAAATCGCCCTGGACCCGGAATTACTGGGTAAGGTTTTTGAAAACCTCCTGGCCAGCTATAACCCGGAGACCCAGACCACGGCCCGTAAACAGACCGGTTCCTTCTACACCCCGCGGGAGATCGTAAACTATATGGTGGACGAATCATTGCTGGCCTACCTTCAACAAAAGCTGGAGGAAAAGGGGCATGATAACTGCGAAGAGCAGCTTCGCGATCTATTAAGCTATACGGAACAACCGCATTCCTTTGATGATAAACAGGCTGATTTGCTTATCAAGGCCATAGATGATTGCAAGATACTCGATCCTGCCTGCGGTTCCGGTGCCTTCCCTATGGGTATGCTGCATAAACTGGTACATGTATTGCATAAACTGGACCCGGAGAATAGGAAATGGAAAGAGCAGCAGATTGCAAAAGTTGAGAACTTTATTAAAAGTGCCGAAACCATATCCGATGCCGGTGTCAGAGAAAAGGTAATCCATGACCTCCGGCAGACTCTGCAGGATATCGAAGAGTCCTTTAATACCGATAATAATGAACTGGATTATGGCCGCAAATTGTATCTTATCGAAAACTGCATCTATGGGGTGGATATTCAGCCTATTGCCGTGCAGATAGCCAAGCTGCGCTTTTTCATATCTCTAATTATTGATCAGAAGAAACAACCATCTAAAGAGAACCTGGGCATCAGGTCTCTGCCTAATTTGGAGACTAAATTTGTGGCCGCCAATACCCTTATTGAACTGGAAAAACCAGCCGGACAAGGCCTGCTGAGAAACCTGGAAATTGAAAAGCTTGAGAATGATTTAAAAGAGTTACGTCACCAGTATTTTAATGCTCGAACCAGAAAACAAAAATTGCAGTTTCAGGAGAAGGATAAGAAGCTGCGGCAGGAGATTGCCCGTTGTTTGATAGATGACGGCTGGGAAAATTCCGCGGCTCAACAGATATCAGCCTTCAACCCCTATGATCAGAATAGTTCATCACCATTCTTTGATCCTGAATGGATGTTCGGGATAACAGATGGATTTGATATTGTTATAGGGAATCCGCCGTATGTTGAGCACAAAAAATTAAAAGAAATCAGTCAGCAACTTCGTAAATATTATTCTACATATTCTGGAACAGCAGATTTGTATGTTTATTTTTATGAGAATGGAATTAGGAATTTAAAACCTAAAGGTATACTGATATTCATAACATCAAACAAGTTCATAAAGACTAGTTATGGAGAGAAATTAAGGGAATATTTTGTTGGTTATCGAATTAATGAGATTATTGATTTTACCGATGTACATGTATTTGAAGCATTAGTTGCTAGTTGCATCTTTAGAATCTCAAAAGCCAACAATAAAGGCAACAAAATCAAAATTGCCTATGCAAATGATGAGCTTATAAGTTTCTCAAATATCAAAGAATTTGTTAATCACAACCAATTTTACTTACAACAGAATAAATTAAATGGACAGATATGGCAGTTAGAAAAACAGAATAAACTTTTAATCAAAGATAAAATTGAAAGTGGTTCCATAAAAATCAGTGAAACAGGAACGATACATATATTTAGAGGTGTTACCACAGGGTATAATCCTGCATTTATTATTGATGAAGAACAAAAAAGTAATTTTATTAAATTAGATAAAAAAAATAATGAAATTATCAAACCGTTATTACAAGGTAGAAATATTAGAAAGTGGCGTTATATAACAAGTAATGAGTATTTTATAAATACCAATTTTGACCTTAATATAAGAAAACAGTATCCGGAAATTTATAAATATTTAAACAATTTTCATGATAAATTAAAATCCAGAGCTGACCAGGGGAAGACATGGGTAAATTTACGTGCATGCACATACTATTCTCAATTTGAAAAGGAAAAAATTATATGGGGATTAACGGCTGATAAATGGGCATTTGCCTATGACAACGAAAAACATTACTTGCCTAGTAACGGATATATTCTTACATCGGATAGAATACCCGTAAAATATTTATTGGGATTAATGAATAGTAAATTAATGGAGTTCTACTTTGGATTTATTGGAATAATGACGGCAGGGGGGGCATTTACGCTTAAACACGAAACAATCAGCGAATTTCCTATCAGGAACAACAAAAATTTTGAAAGAACAGTTATTATTATTGTTAATTACATTTTATATGCAAAAGAAAGTCCAACTATTGCAGCTAATATTGAGGGGTTAGAGTCTATTTTAAATGCAATTATCTATGAGCTTTACTTCCCGAATGAAATAACCACTGGCAAAGCTAACATACTAAAACATCTAAAAAGTCTTCCCGATATTCAACCCTTAATAGAAAAAGGCGAAACCGAAAAAGCTTTAAAAACTATCGAAAAAGTATACCGGGAATTAAGCGCACCGGACCACCCCGTAAGCATAGCAATGGCCCGGATGCAGGAAATAGAAGAAGTAAAGATAATTGAAGGCAGGAAGTAAGGCTTCATGAGAAAAATAGGGGGTTACCAGGGCCGACATATAATATGACATAACCAATACTATTGGCGTACTCTCCGAAGGCTCCAGTGTCTGCGGCTCCCTTCTTTTATGGCCGTTACAACACTTGACAACAAGCGCCGCTATAGTATATTATCATAAGGCACGGTCCGAAGGCTCACAGGATGCGTCTTAAAGCAAAGGGCTGCGGGGCGCTTATTCCTGGGTGGCTAGGGTTGGAATCGTGGAGGGATACCCAAGCGGCCAAAGGGGGCAGACTGTAAATCTGTTGGCGACGCCTTCGAAGGTTCGAATCCTTCTCCCTCCACCATGTACGACGCGGGATGGAGCAGTTGGTAGCTCGTCGGGCTCATAACCCGAAGGTTGCCGGTTCAAGTCCGGCTCCCGCAACCAAAAATCATCATGCCCGCAGGGCATTGAGATACGCAGTCCCCGCAGGGGCGCAGTTTGCCCTTATAGCTCAGTCGGCAGAGCGTATCCTTGGTAAGGATAAGGTCACCGGTTCAAGTCCGGTTAAGGGCTCCATATGGCGGCGTAGCTCAGCTGGCTAGAGCATACGGTTCATACCCGTAGTGTCAGGGGTTCAAATCCCTTCGCCGCTACCAGTGGTTAACAAAAGGGCGGATAATCATGTTCCGCCCTTTTTTGTTTTATAAAACCAGCAGGGCGAGCGATAAAAGCGGCGGCCTGGAGTGGGAAATTTTCTCACTCCTTTTATTTTATATACCATTTGGGTAAAATATTATGCAGCCGGCCCGATATTCAAACCAGATACAGCCGCATTCAAGCGATTATCCGAA
>NZ_BBCE01000005.1 GCF_001311885.1 Syntrophomonas palmitatica JCM 14374
CTTGGCGAAACTGAAAGAATTGTTCTTAGTGCTGAAAAAGAACAGATTTTAAAGATGCGCCGGAGTATTATAGCAATTAAAGATTTAAAAGCGGGAACAAGATTGAGCATTGATATGTTAGATGCAAAACGCCCAGGAACAGGATTACCGCCGGAAAAAATATACGATTTAGTTGGTAAAATTTTGATTCGTGATGTGGAAGCGGATACCCTTCTTACAGAAGAAGACTATAAATGATCAATTGGAGGTTAATATAGTGGACAACCTGGAAAAGTACAACAAAATATTTATCGAAACTTTTGGAATTTCCCGGGAACAATTAAACGGACTTAAGTATCAAGATATTAAAGAATGGGATAGTATAGGGCACATGAGTCTGGTTGCTGGACTCGAAGACGAGTTTGAAATTATGCTAGATGCAGATGATATAATAGAAATGAGTTCTTATGAGATAGGAAAAGAAATATTGGCAAAATATAATATTATATTTTAAATACATATTAGATGGTGAATATCAATGATATGGCAGTTTGGTAAGTTTAGAAGCAATATTGCCGTAATTACTGAAGATGGAAATAGTTATTCATATGCTTGCCTTGAAAATGATTGCGATAAGCTTATTAATAACATTACTTCAGGCAGATGCTTAATTTTTAATCTTTGCTCTAATGAGATAGGTTCTTTGATTGGATATGTGGCCTTTATTAACAATCATATCGTTCCCTTGCTTCTCGATGCGCACCTCGATAGCACACTACTGGATTCATTGATTGAGGCTTATAAGCCGGATTACTTATGGCTCCCCTCAACTAGAAAAAACGAATTTGAGTATTTTAACGAGGTTTATTCGCAGTACAATTATTCATTATTAAAGACCCCATATACCAATGAATATTTATTATATGATGAACTTGCTTTGCTTCTTACAACCTCAGGTTCAACTGGCAGTCCGAAATTTGTAAGGCAGAGTTATGCCAATATCAATGCCAACACCGAATCTATTGTGGAGTATCTTCGGCTTGACGAGACAGAGCGGCCGATTACTACACTCCCCATGAGCTATACTTATGGACTTTCCATAATCAATACTCATTTATATACAGGCGCATCAATAATACTTACTGAAAAATCAATTATGCAAAAAGAATTCTGGCAGCAGTTAAAAGAATATAAGGCCACATCTTTTGGGGGTGTTCCCTATACATATGAAATACTTGACAAATTACGGTTCTACCGTATGGACCTTCCTTATTTGCGAACCATGACCCAAGCGGGGGGGAAACTCTCGCCGGAGCTGCACAAAAGGTTTGCCGAGTACGCAAGGGAGAATGGCAAAAGATTTATTGTAATGTATGGCCAGACCGAAGCTACCGCGCGTATGTCCTATTTGCCTCATGAAAAATCAATTGAAAAGTCTGGCAGCATGGGGATAGCTATACCAGGAGGCAAATTCTCGCTTATAGATATAAATGGACAAGAGATAAGCGAACCTGAGGTAACTGGAGAACTCGTATATCAAGGAGCTAATGTTACCCTGGGATATGCGGAGTATGGAGAAGACTTGAAAAAGAGTGATGAACGTGGAGGAATTCTGGTCACCGGAGATATGGCAAAACGTGACGAGGAAGGATACTATTATATTGTTGGCCGCAAAAAACGGTTCCTGAAGATATTCGGTAACCGGATAAATCTTGATGAGACTGAGCGGATTATCAAAGATAACTTCAAAGATTGTGACTGTGCTTGTGGGGGAATAGACGATGCCATGCATATATTTGTTACAAATCCAGCATTACTTGAAAATATAAAACAGTTTATTACCAGTAAGACAGGATTGAATCATATAGCATTCAAAGTAAGATATATTGATGCGATTCCTAAAAATGAATCCGGGAAAACATTATATAGTGAACTGGAGAAGTATTATGATTGACTATGAGGAAATACTTGTAATACCTCCATACTCACTAGATAAAAATACCAAAGAACAACTACTATCAGAAACGCTTAGACAGTTAACAATCGCACATTATAACAAATGCGTAGAGTATAAACGAATGCTGGATGCGATTGGATTTAATCCTGAAAAAATAAAAGGCTATTATGACATCCCTTTTTTGCCGGTGAGTTTGTTCAAAGAATTAGAACTTTTAAGTGTAGACAAGTCCGCAGTATTCAAAATCATGACTTCTTCTGGAACGACGGGACAAGCAGTATCCAAAATATTTCTCGACAAGACAACCTCCAGCAATCAGCAAAAAACCCTGGTAAAGATTGTTTCTAATTTCACAAATTCAGCAAGATTGCCAATGTTAATAATTGACAGCCCTTCTGTAATTAAAAATCGTTCAATGTTCTCTGCTAGAGGAGCGGGTATCCTGGGTTTTTCCATTTTCGGGACTGATAAAACCTACGCGCTTGATGATGATATGACTATCGATTTTGCTGCCATTGAGTCTTTTTTAGATCGTCATCAAGGACAGAAAATTATGCTTTTCGGGTTTACCTATATGGTATGGCATCATTTTTATAAGGAACTATTGAAAGCTGAGCTAAGGATTGATTTATCTAAAGGCATTCTTATTCACGGTGGTGGCTGGAAGAAATTGATTGCCGAAGCTGTATCCCCTGATCAATTCAAACAATGCCTGGAGGATGTCTGCGGTCTTTCCGATATTCATGATTATTATGGAATGGTTGAACAGACGGGTTCCATTTATATGGAATGTGAGTATGGACATCTACATGCAAGTATATTCTCTGATATTATAACCAGGAGACATTTAGATTTTTCTCCTTGTGATATAAATGAAACTGGCATTATTCAAGTCGTTTCAATGCTCCCCGAATCATACCCGGGTCATTCTTTACTGACCGAGGATGAAGGCGTTATTTTGGGTGAAGATGATTGCCCATGCGGCAGGAAAGGTAAATACTTTATAGTGTTAGGCCGGCTTCAGAATGCGAGATGAGGGGATGCAGTGATACATACAATGTTACGTTCAGATAAGTATAAAGAATTACGCTTTGTTGTAGGTAATGAAGATACATTAAGCCAGATGCTTAAAATATCTCCGTTGCAGCCGTTCTCTGATGAGGTTCTATCTTTCCTTAATGACTTATCCAAGAAGGTAATGCGCTCCGGTACATACTATTCCGATGTTATGACTTTTGGCTTTTGGTGCCGGCGGGCAGCTCTTCAGCGGGAAAAAAATAATTATGATGATATAGCACATCGGTTAGGGAGAGGCATCGTATTTCATAGTACTCCTTCTAATGTGCCTGTGAATTTTGCTTTTAGTTTTGCTGCTGGTCTGCTGGCGGGCAATGCCAATATAGTACGTATTCCGGCCAAAGAATTTGAACAGGTGAAGATTATATGCCTAGCGGTAAATGAACTGCTGGAAGATAGTCATAAGAATTTAGCTTCATATATCTGTATGGTTAAATATCCGGCGATAACTGAAATAACTGATATTTTTTCATCAATCTGTGATAGCCGAGTTATTTGGGGTGGAGATCGTACGATTGAAGAAATTAGGGAGTCACCGCTTAAGCCGAGAGCAAATGAGATCACCTTCGCCGACCGTTATTCCATAGCGGTAATTAACGCGGACGAATATCTTAAGGCAGATAACAAAGACCGGATTGCACAGGATTTTTATAATGATACTTATTTTTCCGATCAGAATGCCTGCACTGCTCCGCGAATTATAATCTGGCTGGGTAATAAAAAAGACGAAGCTAAGAAAGAATTTTGGGGTTCTGTTTACTTACTGGTTAAGGAAAAATATACGCTTGCTCCGGTTCAATCGGTTGGAAAACTGCATGCATTGTATAAAATTGCATCTCAGCGAGAAGTTAAACTGGAAAAAGGCGAAGATCAGCTGATAAATCGAATAGCAGTTAGTTATCTTGATAATGACTTGATGAACTATAAATATAACAGCGGATTTTTCTTCGAATATGATGCAGTGTCATTACATGAAATCATTCCGGTATGCGACGAACGTTGTCAGACATTGACTTATTACGGATTAAGCAAAGACGAACTTGAACAGTTTTTAGTGGATCATAGACCTCATGGAGTGGATAGGGTTGTTCCTATGGGCAAATCCATGGACTTTAATCTGGTGTGGGATGGTTACGACTTGATCAGAAGTTTGTCAAGAAAGATATCCGTTATTTAAGCACTAAAAGCCCGACATTTTGAGTTTTAGGGAGTTATTTAATGCAAATAAGCTGTGTTGTCGAACGGTTAACTGATACTAATGGATATATTGTTTCAGATCCCTCTACACGCAGAATGATTATCATTGATCCCTGTAATTCAAGTTTAATAGAGCCATATATTTTTAGCGGTCATTTGCATAATGAATTTATTATTCTTACCCATGAACACTATGATCATATTGCCGGATTGAACGAACTTAGAGAATTATCTCACTGTCCTGTTATTGCACATAAAAAATGCAGTGAGTCTATACAAAGCCCAATACATAACATGGCGCGATACTATCATATATTATTGACACTCAGAAAACAGAAAACTGAATCAGAACAATTTGCAATACCAAACATAAACAGGAATTACCGGTGTCAAAAAGCTGATATTGAATTTATGGATTATTACAATTTTAGTTGGCATGGTCATAGTATTTTAATACAAAAGACGCCAGGTCATTCGGAGGGAAGTTGTTGTATTTTGATAGACAACAAATATCTATTTACAGGTGATACGTTATTGAACGACTATGAGGTTATTTTTCGTTTCCCTGGCGGAAGCGAAGAAGCATATTATAAACGTACTATACCCTTTTTTGAAACTCTAAGTGCAGACACAATTGTATTCCCTGGGCATGGAAGAACATTTCTTTTGAGAGATGCCTTGAGATAAGAACTTTACTGCAATGGGCATGCATTCATGCACTATTTTATGTTGATAATTAGTCGGGAGTGTATAATTGATGGCAGAGTCAAGTAAACGATGGTTAGGCATGTTTTTTTTGCAGCTTTCAATAATGATACTTAGCATCGCTGGTATATTTGCAAAGAAAGCTTCGACTGTAGATTTTCTATCAAATAAGTTTTTAATTTATTATAGCGTGGAATTATTTTTTATCGTTTTATACGCGATCCTGTGGCAGCAAGTTCTAAAAAAAAATGAGTTATCGGTAGCCTATGCAAACAAAGGTACCGTAATTATTTGGACCTTTATCTGGGCGGTCATATTCTTTAAGGAAACCATAACGGTTAATAACATTCTTGGTGCAGTATTGGTTATTGCCGGAATAGTATTGGTATTTAAAGATGCTAAATAAATACGTGGCAATTTTCCTATTATCGGTATTTATCGCCTCACTTGCCCAGATTATTCTTAAAAGAAGCGCTGATTCAAGACATAGGAACTTTATTAGTGAATACTTAAATACTAAAGTCATAATTGGTTATATGCTCATGGGTATATCAACATTGGGTGCAATATTCGCTTATCGTGGGATAGAATTAAAAAATGGCCCAATTCTTGAATCAATAGGTTATGTATTTGTTTTAATGTTAAGTTGGGTTTTCTTAAAAGAGCAACCTAGCCGATATAAGGTATTCGGAATTATTTTAATCATAACAGGTATTATTGTTTCAACTTATTAAGAGATTATCTTGGAGGATCTATGAAAATATGCCTGAGTTGTAATGCTAGATTTAATATATCAGAATGGAACTGTCCAGAATGTGGGTTTATTCCTATAAATAAAGAAGGCTATTTATGTTTTGCCCCAGACCTAACTAAAGAAAGTGAAGGCTTTAAGTACATATTTTAATGATTTATTTATATTGGAAGACCAAAACTTTTGGTTTAGATCACGTAATTGTTTGATAGCATGGACCGTACAGAAATATTTTCCTCAAATCAGAAACTTTTTGGAGATAGGCTGTGGAACAGGTTATGTGCTATCGGGAATACAAAAAAAATTTCCCCAAATAACATTAAATGGAACCGATATTTTTGTTAGCGGTCTTGATTTTGCATCTCAGCGATTAGATAATGTGCAATTTTTTCAGATGGATGCGAGAAAGATTCCTTTTGATAATGAGTTTGATGTAATAGGAATTTTCGATGTTTTAGAACATATTCCAGAAGATGAACTTGTTTTATCTGAGGTATTTAGATCAGTTATCAAAGGTGGGGGTATACTTATTACTGTTCCACAACATCCTTTTATGTGGAGTATTACTGATGAGTTTGCTTGTCACATTAGGCGATACACAGAAAAAGAACTAAAAGTAAAGGTGGAGAGAGCCGGGTTTAAGGTCGAGAGAATCACTTCCTTTGTTTCATTATTATTTCCTTTGATGCTTATGTCACGTCTGCGAAGTAAATCACAAAATGAACCGTTTAACCCTATTGGAGAGCTTAAGGTAACCCCGATATTAAATAAGAGTTTGGAATGTATTTTGAGTTTTGAAAGATTATTTATTAAAGCGGGAGTATCATTTCCTTTTGGAGGTTCGTTACTTTTGGTTGGACGAAAGGTTTGATTAATAAGAATGAATATTCCGTTTAATATGCCGCTTATTTTGGGAAAAGAAATTTATTATATTAAACAGGTACTGTCAAATCAAAAGCTATCTGGTGACGGCCCGTTTACAAAAAAATGTAACACCTGGCTGGAGGAAAATTTTGGATGCAAGAAAGCCTTATTGACAACCTCCTGCACCCATGCTTTAGAAATGGCAGCCATTTTAGCAAAGATTCAGCCCGGGGACGAAGTAATAATGCCCTCCTATACCTTCGTTTCTACCGCCAATGCCTTTGTATTACGCGGAGCGAAGATCGTATTTATTGATATTCGTCCCGACACTATGAACATGGACGAAAACCTTATTGAAGCAGCTATAACAGAAAAGACAAAAGCTATTGTCCCGGTACATTATGCTGGTGTGGCCTGTGAAATGGATACGATTATGGGGATTGCCAGGCGGAATAACCTGCTGGTTATTGAGGATGCTGCCCAGGGGGTCATGAGCAAGTATAAAGGTAAATATCTGGGGACGATCGGGCATATGGGTTGCTTCAGCTTTCATGAGACCAAAAACTACACCTGCGGCGAAGGGGGGGCTCTGATTATTAATGATGAGCGTTTCATTGAAAGGGCGGAGATAATTCGCGAGAAAGGAACTAACCGCTCAAAGTTTTATCGTGGTCAGGTGGACAAATATACATGGATAGATATGGGCTCTTCGTATTTGCCCAGTGAACTGAATGCTGCTTATCTATATGCGCAATTGGAGATGGCTGAAGACATAAATAACAACCGAATTAATAGCTGGAATTCTTATTATGAAGAACTCAGTCCTCTTGCTGATATGGGAAAAATTGAACTTCCTCATATACCTGAAAGTTGCCAACATAATGCTCATATGTTCTATATTAAAGTACGTGACTTGAAGGAAAGAACGGCTCTAATTGAGTATCTGACAGTAAATGAAGTAAATAGTGTGTTCCATTATATACCTTTACATAGTTCACCGGCAGGAATGAAATATGGCTATTTTCATGGTAATGATAATTTTACTACACGAGAAAGCGAGAGGTTATTGAGATTACCAATATATTATGGACTTGGCGAAAGTGAGATAAGTGATGTTATTTCGGTCATAGATAAGTTTTATAAGTCATAATAATATTATTTTATGGTTCCTACCAGACGGATGGTTTACAGGGTATATTGATGTTTGGATCAAGGACGATACCGGATAATTAGAACTTAAAGTTTAACACCAAAGTAATTGCATATAAATGGATTTTATGAACAAGGCGTTTCCTGGTTTAAAAACATTATGTAGAATAGAGGGGGGTTACCATATGGTAGTCCCTGATTTTGTATTATCAGATTAAATATACGGGGTTCGGATATAATTCTATGCGGGTTTTAATTGATGCCAACACTATTAATACCGGTAAGTCAGGTATTGGCTATTATACATATAACCTTATCAGAGAGTTGAGCCGCCTTACTGACAATAGCTTTGATCTGACCATGGCTATAAGGGGCAATGTCTGGCGGATGCTGGAGAAGAACGGCTTTGATAATGTTCATAATCTGGTCGTTGAAGAAAAACATTTTAGAAAATATTTGCCATTCCCTTCTCAAAGCCTGCAGGGTTATGATATATTTCATGAACCCAACTATGTTCCGCGAAAGTTTAATGGTGCTACAGTGGTGACGATAGCAGATTTATCATATCGTTTTTTCCCTCAATATCACCCATGGCGCAGAGTTAAGATGCTGCGGTTGTTTGAGGGCCGTATGAGAAATGCGTCAAGGATCATCACCATATCCGAAAACTCACGCCGCGAAATAGAAGAGGTTCTAAGAATACCGCCTGAAAGAATAAAGGTTACCTATCTGGGGGCTGATGAGAGTTTTAGACCGTTTAAAGTAGATAAAGATAAAAAAGATGAGATGATTGCAAAATACGGATTACCTGAGCATTTTGTACTATTTGTCGGTAATATAGAACCGCGGAAGAACCTGGAACGCCTGGTGCAAGCATATTACCTTTGCAGGCAGGAGGGGAATTTCCCGGATGAGATAAAACTCGTGCTGGCCGGTGGGAAGGGCTGGCTCAATGAGGGGGTTTTTTCTCTGGTGAGTTCGCTGGGACTGGACCTGGATGTAATTTTCACCGGTTATGTAAGGGACGAGGATCTGGCGGTATTATATAATATGGCGTTAGCATTTGTTTATCCCTCGCTTTATGAGGGCTTTGGCTTACCTCCCTGGAGGCGATGTCCTGTGGGATACCGGTAATCAGTTCAAATACTTCATCTATTCCCGAAGTGGTTGGCGATGCGGGTATCCTGGTGGACCCATACAGGTGGAGGATCTGGCGGCTGCTATGACCCGAGTGGCAGAATCCGGTTCTCTGCGGCAGGAGATGTCTCTGCAGGGATTGGAACGGGCCAGGCGGTTTTCCTGGAAGAGGTGCGCAGGGGAGACCCTTCAGGTTTACCGGGAGTGTATGGAGTAATGTGGGAGGATTTCTGATGAATCGCAAATGGGAGACCTTATTACTGGTTGTACTGGGGTTGCTGATTATTGGGGCGGTTGTATATAATGCCCGGGTCATGAGCCGGATTTATATGGTGGAAAACGGGCTGGATCAGGACAATAAAGTATGCAAGGCCAGGATATTACCGAACCAGTATGATATTAGTATTAAGCAGGGTGAAAAGGTTAAAATGAATCTGGTTGTGGCCAATGAAGGTAATTTTATCTGGATGAAGGGCGGCAGCAGCCGGTGCATTTGTCATATCATTTGCTGGATGAAAAAAAGAAGGTGTTGGTTTACGATAATCCTCGTTTTGAATTGCCGCATGATATCAGGCCGGATAGTGAAATTGATATGGATATTAAGCTGGGGTTTAAGCAAAAGCCTGGAACTTATATAATAGAGCTTGACCTGGTTCAGGAAGGCGTAACCTGGTTTGGGGAAAAGGGTTCGCCCACAACCCTGGTTAAGCTGCATATTGAAAAATAGGAGAAGTTCTAAATGCGAGTGGCCATTGTTCACGATTGGCTGACTTCTATGGATGGCTCGGAAAAGGTAGTGGAATTAATTCATCGTATTTTTCCCGAAGCGCCTATTTATACGCTGGTGTATAACCAGAAAGCTATGCCGGAGGCGTTTAAAAACATAGATATCCGTACATCGTACCTGCAGAGGTTTCCGCTGGTCCGGAAAAAACACCAATGGTTTCTCCAGTTTATGCCGGCGGCGGTAGAAGCTTTTGATCTGCGTGAATATGACCTGGTTATCAGTTCCTCGACTTGTTGTGCTAAAGGGTTATAACCCGCTCCGATACCTGCCATATATGTTACTGCAATACCCCTATGCGCTATGCGTGGGACTTTTACCAGGATTACCTGGAAGGCCGGAGTAACCTGGTTCGTTGTTACATAAACCGCCATATGCATCACATACGGTTATGGGACCGTGTTGCTGCGGACAGGGTAGATTATTTTATCGCAAATTCTATAAATGTAGCCGGGAGGATATATAAACATTATCGTAGAGAGTCTGAAGTTATATATCCCCCGGTTAATACAGATTTTTTTATCCCCGGCTCTAAAATGGAAGGGGATTACTTCTTGTCGGCAGGGCGGCTGGTAGGATATAAGAGGGTGGATCTGGTCGTTAAAGTCTGCAGCCGGAAGGGGTTAAAATTGATGGTTGCCGGTGACGGGGAGGAATACAAGCGGCTTAAATCTATAGCCGGACCGACCGTAGAGTTTCTGGGCAGGGTAAGTGATGATGAACTGCTAAAGTTATACCAGAATTGCCGGGCGTTCATATTTCCGGGCGAAGAGGATTTCGGGATTATGCCTCTGGAGGCCCAGGCATGCGGGAAACCGGTTATAGCCTATGGGCGCGGGGGAGCGTTAGAAACGGTTCTGCAAGGCCGCAGCGGACTGTTTTTTTACCGCCAGGATGAAGAGAGCCTGGCCCAGGCTATAGACTGTTTTATTAAAAATGAGAATGGTTTTGACAGCGGGATAATCCGCAAACATGCTGAGGGTTTCGGAGTAGATAGGTTCATAAATGAGTTTACGAATATGATTGATAAACTCTATGGGGATTTTACTCAACGTAAGAATCGAAATAAGTAATCGCAGTGGAGGGACGGACTATTGTTATCAGCATCAGTATTCAGGCAGTACGATATTAGGGGTAAAGTGGGAACGGATTTTGATGTTCAGGGAGCCGAACAGATTGCCCGGGCTTTTGGGGCTTACGCTCTGGAGCGGAGGCACGATCGTATACTGGTAGGGCGCGACAACCGGGCCAGCTCTTTGCAGCTTCGAGATGGTATGGTTGAATCTTTATTGGCCTGCGGTCTCGATGTCATCGATATCGGTGAGGTTATAACCCCGGTGTTTTATTTTGCCAGCCGTTATTTGGATATTGATGCGGGTATTATGATTACGGCCAGTCATAACCCGGGGCATGATAACGGCTGCAAACTGCTGCTGGGCAGTTCCACGATATACGGGGAAGAGATTCAGGAAATCGCCCGCCGGGCTATGAATGGCGAAGGGGTTGTGTCTGCAAAGCGGGGAAAATTCAGTTCCATAGATGTAAACGACGCATATGTTCAAGATATAAAGGGCCGGATACAAATGGGGCCTCGCCGTTTGCAAGTAGTGGTGGACTGCGGCAACGGTACGGCAGGATACATAGCTCCCCGCCTGCTTCGTGAACTGGGTTGCGAGGTAATAGAATTGTATTGTGATTCTGATCCCGCCTTTCCTAATCATCACCCGGACCCGGTGAAGGTCGAAAATTGCCGGGATTTGATTAATACAGTAAGGGCGGAGGGAGCTGACCTGGGGATTGGTTTCGATGGTGATGGAGACCGTTTGGGGGTAGTAAGCCCCAAAGGCAGCATTATCTGGGGCGATATGTTGATGATTCTATACTGGCGGGAGATTATTCTCCGCTATCCTGGTGCGGATTGTATAGTGGAAGTCAAGTGTTCGCAGGCCTTGGTTGATGAGATAGAGAGGCTGGGGGGCCGGCCTATGATATATAAAACCGGGCATTCTTTGATCAAAGCGAAGATGAAGGAAATAGGGGCGGTTTTTACCGGGGAGATGTCCGGGCATATGTTTTTTGCGGATGAGTATTACGGCTATGATGATGCCTTGTATGCTGCTGCGCGGCTGTTACGGATTTTATCGCGTTCAGATAAAAACCTGGATGACTTGCTGGTGGATGTGCCCAAATACTATGCTACTCCGGAAATAAGGGTTAAGAGCAGTGATCATGCGAAGTTTGCGATAGTTGACCAGGTATTGGAACATTACCGTTCTCTATATGAGGTTATTGATATTGATGGGGCCAGGATTCTTTTTCCCGGAGGCTGGGGCTGGTGCGGGCATCTAATACTGGACCTGAGTTGATTGTTCGCTGTGAAGGCCGTACGCCGGAAGTTTTAGAAAGTATTAAAAAAGAACTGTTTGGCTTCCTGAATACTGTAGGATTGGAAATAAGTTATTAGCCAATAAAAACCAGAGGCCTGTACATAAGGACTTCTTTATTTTTGGAGGCAATATCCGTGTTTTGCAGATAAGAAAACTGGTATATTAGGTATAAGGTATCGTCTGGAACTGTTCAAGCAACATAGGAAGTGAACTCTTTTGATCAAGGAAAACCAAAAACACCTGAACCGCCTGCTGGTGGGGATTGATGCTTTATCTCTAGTGGCAGCTTATTACTTAGCCTGGGTGATTCGTTTTCAGACAGGTTTGATAGCATTAGAATCAGTACATTTGACTTTGGACTATTATGTTAGACTGGCCATTTTAGTTATTCCCGGTTTTCTTCTCCTGTATAATTCCTTCGATCTCTATGCCCCCTATCGCTACAAAAGCCTTTTTGAAGAGACCCGTAATATTTTTACCGCTAATTTAATGGGGCTGCTCTTGTTAATAACCCTTCTGTACATATTAAAACAGGTTGATTATTCCCGCTACTTTCTTGCGATTTTTGTCCTGCTCTCCGTTGTCATTCTCACCTGCGAGCGGGCATTCATTCGTTATGTTCTTCGTTCCGCGCGCAGGAAAGGGCTGAATATTAAGCACATCTTGCTGGTGGGTTACAGCGACCTGGCGCAGGAGTTTATACAGCGGGTGGAAGAACACCGGCACTGGGGTTACGAGATAGCCTGTATTTTGGACGATGATTACGAAGCGGATTCTGTTGTTGAAGGGGTAAGGTTTGGGGGAGGCCTGGCCAATTTCGAAACGGTGGTTAACAGCCTGGGCATTGATGAGGTGTTTATTACCCTGGATTTAACCGATTATGATAAATTAGGGGACATTATTGCCGCTTGTGAAAAGAGCGGGGTCAGGACACAGATAGTGCCTGATTATTACAAGTATATCCCGGCTCGTCCCTATGTGGAGGAACTGGACGGTTTGCCGGTTATTAATATCCGCCACATTCCCCTTGATAATATTGTGAATAAGGTTATCAAAAGGGCTATCGATATTATTGGTTCGTTATTTGCACTAATACTTTTTTCGCCGGTGATGCTGGTTGTCGCTATACTGGTCAAGTGCACTTCCCCGGGACCGGTCATATACCGGCAGGAACGGGTAGGGATGAACCGCAGGCCTTTTAATATGTATAAGTTTCGCTCTATGTACATGCAGCCAGCAAAGCAGGATAAGACCCGCTGGACGGTCAAGGGTGACTCCAGGGTTACTCCGGTAGGGAGTTTTATCAGGCGTACCAGTATAGATGAACTGCCACAGTTGGTTAATGTATTACGCGGGGAGATGAGCCTGGTGGGGCCGAGGCCGGAGAGACCGTATTTTGTGGATATTTTTAAGGAGGAAATCCCGAAGTATATGGTAAAACACCAGGTCAGGCCGGGTATTACCGGCTGGGCGCAGGTGAATGGCTGGCGCGGGGATACTTCGATTAAAAAGCGTATTGAGCACGATATTTATTATATTGAAAACTGGAGCCTGTGGTTTGATTTTCGGATTTTAGTATTAACTATTATCAAGGGTTTCATAAATAAAAACGCTTATTAGCGGTTTGAGGAGTTTGTGATGTATCTTATTATTGGCGGGGCCGGATATATAGGTTCGCATATCGTCAAACGCATGTATGAAGAAGGACGGCAATTTATTGTTTTGGATGATCTCTCTACCGGTCATTTGGAGGCTCTTCAGGCGATAGAAAATAATGCTGACCATTTTGGAGGCAAAATTGTTTTTATAAAAGGAAATGCCGGAGATATGAGCTTGCTCAGGCAGCTATTTATGGACTACCCGATTAAAGCAGTAATTCATTTGGCGGCGTGCAGCCTGGTGGGCGAGTCCATGCAAAAGCCGGGAAAGTATTTCCTGAATAATGTGAGTAATACCGTCAGTCTCCTGGAATGCATGATGGAATATAACATTAAGCAGATAGTCTTTTCTTCGACTGCTGCTGTGTACGGTGAACCGGAGATAATCCCGATACTTGAGGACGTTGAGACGAGGCCCGCCAATGTTTACGGCGCTTCCAAGCTCATGGTGGAAAATATATTGGAGTGGTATGGCCGTATTTATGGATTAAGATACGTTGTTTTGCGTTATTTTAATGCTGCCGGGGCCGATCCGTCAGCCGTTATCGGCGAGGACCATAAGAATGAAACCCACTTGATCCCTATTTTAGCCCGGGCAGCCCTGGGGCTAATTCCCTGTTTTAGCCTCTTTGGTGACGATTATGCGACTGCGGACGGGACCTGTGTACGGGACTATATCCATGTAAACGACCTGGCCTCAGCGCATTTGCTGGCGGTGGACGCGCTGAATGACGGGAGGAGCAGCAGGATTTATAATCTGGGCAACAACCAGGGTTATTCGGTGCGGGAAGTGCTGAATGCGATGGAGCAGGTGAGCGGAGTGTCTATTCCTTGTGCGGTTTTGGAGCGGCGTGCTGGAGACCCGGCCATTCTTGTTGCCAGTTCTGAAAAGATTAAGCAAGAACTAGGATGGAGGCCTGTTCATACTGATATATATGATATCGTTGGTACCGCCTGGGAATGGCACAGGAAACATCCGCAAGGCTATGATGCCAGAGACTAGCCGGGTTTTGAAAGCTTGGGTTGAATCGTAGAATTGGCAAAAAACTGCGGAAGAGGAGGTCCCATAATCACCTGGCCTATCCTGGTGCTTGCGCGCTTAACCCTCATATGCCGGCAAACACATCTTCCAGCTTAATGGCAAGGCCCGGGAAGAGTTCGCACTCCATTATGTCACTGTCAAAATAGGTGCCGGTTTTATCATAGATGCCGTTGTCATTCAGGTGATACACATCCAGAACCTTTTCCTTCGGAAATACCACCCAGTATTCTCTAACCCCGCATTTTTCGTACAGATTATATTTTTCCGACAGGTCTTTCTTGGCCGTGGCATGTGAGAGTATTTCGATAACCAGATCAGGAGCGCCTTTGCAGCCTCTGGCATCGATTTTGGCCGGGTCACAGATTACGCATATGTCAGGCTGTACTACCGTGTCTATTTCTTCATCCTTTTCATTTCCCCAGGGCAGGCGCACGTCAAACGGGGCATGGAAAATGTTACAGGGCTTATTGGCCGCAAAGGGAATCAATTGTCCCAGCAGTTGAGTGGAAACGCGCTGGTGCTCGGTAGACGGGGCCGGAGACATCTCATAGGGCACTCCATCGATTATTTCCCACCTTTCCTCATCAGGCCATTTCAGGTAGTCGCCGTAGGTATATTTCCGGCCTGGTCTGGGGGCCGACATGGACATAATCATTCCCTCCTTTTGCGTGAACGGAATAATATAAATACCGGCTGATAGAAGCCCTGCGGACAATTCCAATCTTTGTAATTACTATTATAAATGAGCGGTTTATATGAAGGCAAGCCCGGGGTAATTGGTGATTTGATGCAGCGGTTGACTATAAGTTTTCTGCTGACCGGCAAGTGGTTTTACAAGCATTAAGGAAAGAAAACCAGAGGAATGTGAACAGATCCTGCAGTTTACGGTGTTTGCCGAAACAGCGGCGGGGATTATGGGAAAATATTTCATGTAATATCGTTTTTTCTGAGGTAATATCCTTTATGTGAAGGTTTTTACAAAGAAACGTCGAACCTTAAAAGGCAGTATTCTAATTATGGGAGGAGATTGTGCTTTGAGGAAAAAGCATCGTTTGCTGGCCTTGCTCTTACTGTTTGTGTTTACATTTTCTCTGGCTGGATGCGGAGGAGGAGGGGATACCGCCTGGGAATACCCGCAGGTAATTACGACCCCGCTTAAGGCCACCAGTGCAGGCGAAGCAGTCAGCCTGGGCAATCTGGATAGCAACCAGGTGAAGATCGATATTCCGGGCAGGACATTTGATAAGGCTACTGCGGTTACAGTCGCGACCCCTAAAAAAGTTCCCAAAGTAATGGGAAAGGAAATAACCCCTCTGGGATCCCCCATTGAAATCACATCCGGCAGCACCGAAGGGACGCGCCTTAACGAACCGGTAACCATTACCATGAAACTGGACAAAGAGGCTATAAAGGGCAAAACCGATCCCGGAAGTTTCTGGGTCACGTACTATAATGGTGAAAACTGGGACTATATCAAGCCCGATAAGGTTGATCTTAACGCCGGCACGCTGACTTTTACTACATATCATTTCAGTCTGTTCGGGTACGGCGAGATCAGCGTCGACGAGAGGCTGAAGAAATGGACCCAGAATGAAGCCCTGGTCACGTGGGCCCATGGCGCTGTGAATTCGAAGTTTGATGAAGCCGCGGGTAAGGTAATCGACCATATTTTAACCGATAAACTGGGTATAGAAGACGAAAGCATGAAGATGAAGGTGCTGGGAAGTCTGCTGAAAGACGGCGAATGGGGCGACATCAGGAAGAATATCCAGGAAGCCTACGCAAATGGGACCAGCGTTGATCAAGTCACGGATTTGAATGAAAAGATCAATCTCCTGGCCTGCAAAAAGATCGTGGATATTGTTCCTAAGAGCAAACTATCCAAGGCTCTGGAAGGAATTACAGATGATTTTGGCGCGGGGACGGTCAAGGCTGCCAGCCAGGCGGCGGGCGCTCTGGCCGCCGGCAACAAACTGGAAGCGGTTCGGATCATGGGAACGCACCTGTCTGACCAGTTCATTGCCACAACGGCCATTAAGATAGCGGCTTCCGCCGTACAGCTCCAGATCGACTGGTGGCGAAACTCTGAAGTCGAAGCGGCCTACAAGGTCTATAAGAACGGGGCTTCCAGCAAAATACCCTTCTGGGGCTATAACGTGGAAAAAGGCAATTTCGATGAATTATGGGAACAGATGAAGGGAGTATCCCGGCAGCTGTGTATCGAAGCCATCCAGGCCCAGGAGCAGGTGCGCCGCGAAGCCGGTTATCCTCCGTTGACCGATGCGGAAAAGGACCGGATCAGGGCTCTGGTCAAAAATGACCTGGAAAAGCAATTCAAACAAAGGATGAAGGATGATGAAGAGGTAGCCGCGGAACAGGAGAAGCTGAAAGAACTGGTAGACAAATATAAAGAAGCTAAACTCCTGGAAGTTGGCATGTTCGGTTATGATAAGCAGTATTCCATGGAACAGCGCCTCGATTTGCTGACACACCTGAAAGATAAGATATTGAAGGACACCGGGCGCAAAGGACTGACCAACGGAGCCTTCTCCAACAAAACCAATGTATCCTATGCTGACCTGGTTGCTCTCACCCAGGCCTGGTATACCAAGCCGGATGGCTGGCAGAAATATGCCCAGATGGTAAAAGAGAAATTCGGCATTGATCTTTTTCCCACCGCTGAGGAGATGAATGGCCTGTGGAACGGTACCTTTACCATAACATACTTGAATATGCCCCAAAGCAGCGGCAGCAGCCCTCAGAAGTCCAGCGGCGGCGGTCCGGGCGATCAAATTGTCGCTGGCTGCGAAGCATTAGGGCCAGAGATTATAAAGTCCCTGATAAATAATCCCCTGCCTGCCACCTACAACCTGCAGCTGGATAAAAACGGCAGCGGCACTCTGGGCTTGACCATTAATACCGGCCGCGATTCGGGAGCCCAAACGTATCCGGTGAGCTATAACAGCGGCTTGTTGACGGTTTCCGCATCTAAGGACGGCGGGGTTGTAAATATGAAGGGCATGGTTAATAAGGATAATGACAATAAAGTCTTGATCATCAACGGTACGGCTACCGGCAGCGGTCAGGGCGTTACTTTGAAGGCTGTCTGGAACTGCAGGAAGAGTATGCTGCCAACGCTGCAAGAAGCAAAACCAGACGCCGGCAACAAGAACAGTTCGCAAAATAAGAAATAAGTCAGGGCATAATGCACCCATATATTAATATTAATCTGGCGGGACATGAACTGGCCCTGAGAAGCTATACGGTTTTTATGCTGGCGGCCGCGGCGGCTGCTGTTTCCCTGGGCTGTTTGTTTGCGGCCCGGCGCGGTTTGCCCCGCGGCAAGACGCTGGTTTGGGCCGTGGTTACCGCTGCGGCTATGTTGCCCGGGGCCAGGATCATGTACGCCTTGACCCATATGAATATTATCCGCAGCCAGCCCGAACTATTATGGGCCGTGAGCCCGGCGGGTTTTTCCCTGTACGGCGGGCTAATACTGGCGGCAATAGTCGGATGGGCAGGCTGCTGTATTTTAAAGCTGCCGCTTTGGCGTATGGCTGATACTTTTGTTATCGGACTGGCTTTTGGGCTGGCCTTGTTGAGGGTGGGGTGTTACCTGAACGGGTGCTGTTTCGGGCAGGTAACCGAGCTGCCCTGGGGAGTGGTGTTTCCTCCCGGCAGTTTTGCCCATAATTACCAGCTGGCCGCAGGACAGAAGGGCGCTTTGTTGTTCGGGCTGCCGCTTGTGGGTCCGCTGCCTGTGCATCCCACCCAGTTGTATGAATTGGCGGCGGCGCTTTTCGGCGCCCTGCTGGCAGCATATATTCTGCGGCAGCGTAAAAAAGACGGGTGCGCCTTTCTCACGTTCGTTATCTGGTTTACCGGCTTCCGTTTTCTTAACCGCTTCCTGCGGGCAGCCCCGCTGCCTTCCCACAAAACTGGTCTGTTTGAACCGGTTTTATATTTGCTTATCATGGTGATGGGCGTATTCCTGCTTATCAGCATCCAATCAGGCAGAAGGGCTGACGAGTCTTCCTCTGTATGCGACAGACATATTACCCCCATTGATTGAGCAGGTGTAATCTGTGGGATAAGTCGATTATTTCCCGCCTTTTCTCATCAGGTCATTTCAGGCAGTCGCCGCAGCTATATTTCCGGCCTGGTTTGGGGGCCGACATGGACATAATTAATCCGTCCTTATTAAAAGCAGACATTATTATGTTTGTAATTCCTGTAGCAGTAATCAATTATCCCGAAACACCAGGCCCAGGTCTATTTCGAGGTCTTCAAAGATGCTGGGCTTAACACGGGCATCTTTTTCATAGGTACGATTCTTCTGGTATTTGCCTTCTTCGTCCAGCAGATAAACATCCAGGACCTGATCCAGGGGAAAGACTACCCAATATTCTTTTATTCCGGAACGCTCGTAGAGATCATATTTCTCCCGCAGGTCCTTTTTCGTGGTTTGGGGCGACAGGATTTCCACAACCATAGCTGGAGCTCCCCGGTAACCTCTCCGGTCAAGTTTAGAATTATCGCATATTACCACGATGTCAGGCTGCACTACGGTTTGTATGTCTTCATCCTTTTCGTCTCCCCGGGGCAGGCGCACATCAAAGGGGGCGGGGAAGACCATACAGCTTTTTCCGCGCAGGTAAAGGTGCAGTTGTGAAGCAATCTCGAGCAATATCCTCTGGTGTTCGCTGGATGGAGCAGGACTCATCATATAGGGTACGCCATCGATTATCTCCCATCTTTCCTCACCCGGCCATTTCAGGTAGTCGCCATAGGTGTATTTCCGGCCTGGTTTGGGGGCCGACATAGACATAATTCATTTCCTCCTTTGGCATGAACGGTTACAACTCATTTAAAATATAAACGCCAAAAAGATTTCTGCGAGCAATTCCAATCTTTGTAATTATTATTATACGTGAGCGGCTGGAATGAAGGCAAGCTGGTGTATCTCTGAAACCTATATGGTTATGAAATTATAACAGGGGCGTTCGGAAGCTTCAGCCTCATAAATATAGAAATAAATTACTGCCTGCATAAATATATTTCTATATCGCTATTTACGTAATAGTGCTATTATATAGCCTAGGAATTTTAGGACTGGAATATGCTAGCAGTAATAGAATTAAGGAACCAAGAGCGCCAAAAAAGCGTCTAATGGGCGAAAGAGCTGCCTGAATATGTAAACGACATTATTTAACACTAAAAAATTCGGGATTTAATGCAGGAATTAGCTGGTACGCATAGAATATATGAACTTACAGACCACAGTTCGACCTCTATTTACTTATTTTGAACTGTATAGGGATTTCGATAAATCCACCCCGCCCTATATTAGGGGGACGGCGGGTCAAGGGATTTTTAGCGTTTTTCGACGGTTGGGGTGAGTCTGATTCGTTTCCTGGTACCAAGAAACGAAAGACTATAGAATTTTAAGGAAAGGAGGGCAGTATACTTAAGTTTATTCATTTAGTTTTCTTTTTCTTTGCAAAGAAAAGGCCCCAATGTCGACCTGATTTGAAAAACAAATGTTTTTCAAATTGACTTTCCCTCTTACGTATATAGCATACGGAGAGAAACGGAAAATCTTAGCACAACAAAAGGAGGGAAATCATACGTGAAATTATCACGAAAACCCAGAAACCTAGTTATCGTGATGCTGATGGCCGTTATGCTGCTAACCTTCGCGGGAATAGCGGCGGCAGCGCCGGCAGTAAACTGGACTTTCAGTGCTAATCAATTAATAGCCTCCGTTGGAGGTTCTGTGTATGAAAATACTTATCAGCATGTATATGCTACCGTTTATGCTAATGTATATGGACAGTTGGTGCCGACAGGCATAGTAAACCAGGATATTTATAGTTCTAAGCCTTTCCAGGTATCACTGGCACAACGTGGTTTAATATCCGGGCAGCAGTATTGGGTGAGTTTAAAGGTTTATGATCTAACAAATGCTCAAGTCATTGACTTACCACAAATCAACTTCAGATACTATGCAGATGATAACAGTTACATTCCAAGCGGAGGCGGCGGCGGTGGAGCAGTAATACCCACAACACCTGCCACAACATTACCCGCTATTAACGCGATCATTGGAACTCCGGTTTCCATAACCGCTGCTAGCGGTGGAACCATCAGCGCAACTGGTGTAACCATCACTATTCCAGCCGGAGCTTTGGCTGCCGATGTTAAGGTAACTATTTCCAAGGTTGCCGATACCGCAGGCTTAAAAGTAGACGCCAACAGCAAAATCATAAGTGATGTTTTAGAAATCATCAAGGATAAGACTGGCGACTTCAGCAAACCGATTACTATCACCTTGAATTTTGATAAGAGCAAGGTTGATTTAGACAAGTTTGATGTTAAAGTATGCTTCTTTGATGAGAAGGCTGGAAAATGGGTAGCGCTGGATAATATCAGTGTTGGCGATGGCAAAGTAAGCGGGGATGTAACACACTTTACCAAATTTGCCGTACTGACCTTCCCGAAGGAAGCTGCCAAACCGGCGGCCGGAACCCTGAGCGATATCGTCGGCCACTGGGCAGAAGCCAACATTAAGAAGCTGGTTGATGCCAAGGCTATCGCCGGCTATCCGGATGGAACCTTCAAGCCGAACAACACCATTACCCGGGCTGAATTCGCTACGGTTCTGGTAAAGGCCCTGAATATTGCTCCTTCCAGTGACAAGGTATTTGCCGACACTGCCAGCCACTGGGCCAAAGACAGCATTTCCGCCGCAGCCGCTGCAGGAATAGTCAATGGCTATAGCGCAACCCAGTTTGGTCCGAATGACCCCATTACCCGCGAACAGATGGCGGTAATGATCGTGAAGGCGGCTAAACTCGCCAAAGCAGAAGGCAAGACCTTCAGTGATGGCGCGGCAATCGCAGCCTGGGCCAAAGATGCTGTAGCATCTGCTACCGCAGCCGGTGTAATGAGCGGTTATCCCGATAACAGCTTCAAGCCGCAGGGCAATGCCACCAGAGCTGAAGCCGTAACCGTAATAGTCAAGGCTATGAAATAGTATAAGTCTCAGTTAGTTTTTCATAACTCCCGGGTAAGATGTAAATCTTCCCGGGAGTTGTTTTTTTCCTGCCGATTACTTTCCAACCTGTTATACCTTAATATTCCCATCTCAAAAGACCACATTCGACAAAATAATTCATAAACCAAGCCATATACAACAATATGAGATAAACCCGAAAATAAAAAAAGTCACAATTCGACAAAAACAGGAACAAAATAGCATAAAATGTCGTCATAATACCTGATCATAATCTTTTGGTGGAGACAATATGATCGTGTTATTTTAGTCTGTCTCTACTTGAATACCTGACAATTATGATTAATGAGGAAGGAGGAAGAGCACTAAACCAAAGCTGATACTTAAAGATTGATCACCTGGATTTTGAAAAAACATAGTAATAAAGGAGGAAAAAGAATGCTTAGAACACATAAGGGCATGTCCATAATTATGGCTCTTTGCCTGTGCATCGCTCTGCTGGCCCCGGTGTTTGTAGTGACTCCGGCCGATGCGGCTACAGTAAGCGCATCTAACGTTCCTACAGTTGCTAAAGCAGCTGGACAGAACCTGGGTTCAGTAATTATTGATTTTGGTATATTAAATGCTGGATTACACTCTGGCGTAATAAAACTTCCCACTAGTTTTGTTATAGCTGATGATGGCGATGGAACTGCTGTAGAAAACCTGAGAGTCAGCAACCTGTGCGGTGGTTTAGCTCCTGCGTTTGTTGCGGCTGCTGGGGTTCCTGCAGCTGGACAGTATCGTTTGATTGCGTTAAGTGCTAACCAACTGCAATTTGATATTAATGTTGCTGCAGTTGCCAGAGACGTCAAATTTGGTATTGTTTTAACCAATGTAACTGTTCCTAGTAGTGCTGATGCTACAATAAACGCTTCTGTAATTAAGCTTGATGGTGACTTCACTGATGGACTGGTTGCAGTGGGTAAAACCAGCGTAGGTTCTGTCGATATTTTGCGTACCGATCCCCCTACAGTAAGTGCTGGTAACCCTTCTATCATGGTTGCTCCAGCTACAAGCATATTCCAGATTCATGTAAGAGAAGATGTTGCTGGTGCTGTTGCCCAAGGTACTGAAACCCTGAAATTTAAACTTCCCAAAGGCGTTACCTGGGCTGCTGGTCCAACTGTAATGCTTTTCCCTGGAAACGTTGCTTTGCCCGCTGGCGAAGTTTTTACCTGTGATGTTACTGACAGCTCAATTCTGAAGATTCAACGTACTACCGCTGGCGGTGTACCTGCTGCAAAATACACCTTTACAATCAATGCACAAGTAAATATTGATGCTGATAGCGCAGCTTTTGGTGATATCGAAGCTATTATTTCTGGTCGTACCACCAGTAATAATAGTTCCATTAAAATCGCTACTTATCAGGATTTTGGATATACTGTAAAAGCTGAAAAGCCTGAAACTGAAGTAGTTGCTGGTTTACAAGCACAAACCATTTCGAATGTAACCATAAAAGAAAATATTGCTAATAGTTTGATTGCTGGCCGCACTATTACTGCAAAATTAAATGATGGTGCTAAGTGGAATGCTAACTTTGCAGGTATTGCAAAAGCAGGCGGATTTGCTCTGAACTTCACTCGTTCCGCTACTGACTTCAGCAAAGCTACCGCTACCATACCGGCTTTAGCTGGCAAAGGCGAATGTGCACTTGAAAAAGTTGAGATTGATGTTGCTGCAGATTATGCTGGCCCCATCGAAATTCAGTTCAGCGGAAATGCTGGTATCAATGACAAAATCACCGTTGCTAAAGCCCTTGCCCCTATCAGTGCAACCGCTGATAGCAAAGATATCATAATTGGTGTTCAGAATCAGGCTGCTGGCAAAATAACCATTAGTGAATCTAAGGCTGAAACCGTAAAGTCCCGCACTTTAGTTGGTGCTGCAGCAGATCTCGTTCTGTCAGCTCCGTATGGTGTGACCTGGGCGAAAGCTCCGACCGTAAAAGTAGTAGAAGGTGACTTGAGCTTGAATGTACCTACTACTGGTTTCGCAGTTGTTGGTGGCAAACATCAGGTAACCATTCCTGTTAAGTCCGTAAGCAGCAAAGCTTCTAAGATTGAAATCTCCGACATCGTTTACAATGTTGACCGCACGGTTCCTGAAGGCGACTTGAAGGTTGAAATCGGCGGATCTGCTCTTGATCAGACTTCAGTTTTACTGAACCCCACCTGGGTAAATCGTGACGTTGTTGCAACCGTAGTTGCAGCTAAAGTTATTACCCCAGCTCCGACCGAGGGAACCGTTGGTGCAGTTGCCGGTCAGTTCAAACTCGGCTCCAACATATACCAGGTAAATGGCGTATCAAAGATCATGGATGCCGCTCCTTATGTCAAAGACAGCCGCACATATGTACCGATTCGTTACTTGGGATATGCGCTGGGCCTGACCGATGCTGACATTGTTTGGGACGCCGCTGCTCAGAAAGCAACTCTGACATTAGGCGACAAGAAAGTTGAACTCACCATCGGCAGCACCACCATCACTGTCAATGGCGAAGCCAAGACCATGGATGTTGCTCCCGAAATCACCAATGACCGTACCATGCTGCCTGCTCGCTTCGTAGCAGAAGGCCTGGGCTTCCAGGTTGGCTGGGATGCAGGAACCGGAACTGTATTGGTATCCAAATAGTTGTCTCAAGACAAACAACAAGTAAAAAACCGGGTTCCCGTAAGGGACCCGGTTTTTTATTTAAGCGCATAGTCCTCTCGAATCTAATTTTAATAAATTTCCTACACCATTCGACATACAAACCAATTAAACACAAACATTATATATCAAATCATATTGTTTTTAAAAACAGTACGCACCATATAAATAAGCTATTAATTGATATAGCAATATTACCAAATGAAAATACAAGACATGTTTGAGAGTCGAAACATAGAGCAATTTAACGATGAGTAATGACCTGTTAAACGGAACAATTTCCTGGTCAAGGCGTCTGAAAACCATAAAATGATCTGGATAAATAAGGCATCAGAACTCTAACGAAAGGGGGAATTTCTACAGCATTAGACTCGACCACCTGATCAGTTTATGCTGCTCAAGCAGCGTGATTACCTGCATTTAAACATAACAATAAAAGGAGGAAAAATATGCTTAGGACACATAAAGGTATATCCGTAATTATGACCCTTTGCCTTTGTATTGCTCTGTTGGCTCCAGTGTTCGTAGTGACTCCGGCCGATGCGGCTACAGTTAGCGCATCTAATGCTCCAGTAGTGGCAAAGGCTGCTGGACAGAATTTGGGTTCAGTAATCATTGACTTCGGCATTTTAAATGCCGGTACACATTCAGCAGTAATTAAACTTCCCGATAGTTTTGTTATAGCTGATGATGGTGATGGAACTGCTGTTGAAAATACCAGAGTAAGCAACCTGTGCGGTGGTCTAGCCCCTGCATTCGCTGCTTCGTTAGGTGCTCCCGCAGCAGGTCAGTACCGTTTAATAAGATTAGCTGACAATCAGCTGCAGTTTGATCTCGTTGCTGCAGCAGTTTCCAGAGACGTGAAATTCGGTATAGTTCTGACCAATGTAACCGTTCCCAGCAGTGCCGATGCTACTATCAACGCCACAGTCATTAAATTGGATGGAGATGTTACCGATGGTCTTGTAGCAGTGGGTAAAACCAGCGTAGGTGCAGTAGACATTCTGCGTACCGATCCCCCTACAGTAAGTGCTGGTAGCCCTTCTATCATGGTTGCTCCAGCTACAAGCGTATTCCAGATTCATGTGAGAGAAGATGTTGCCGGTGCTGTTGTGCAGGGTACTGACACTCTTAAGTTTAAGTTACCTAAGGGTGTAACCTGGAGAACTGCTGCAGTAGCACTTTTCCCTGGCAATGTTCCTCTGCCCGGTACCGAAACTATTACAACTGATATTACTGATACTTCAATATTAAAGATTAACCGTACAACCGCTGGCGGTGTACCTGCAACCAAGTATACGTTCACCATCAATGCACAAATCGATATTGATGCTGATAACGCAGCTTTTGGAGATATTGAAGCTGTTATTTCCGGACGTACCACCAGCAATGTTGGTTCTGTCAAGCTCGCTTCTTATCAGGATTTTGGTTACACAGTAAAAGCAGAAAAACCTGAAACTGAAGTAGTTGCTGGTTTACGGCAGCAGCTTATGTCTAATGTAACCATTAAAGAAAATATCAGAAACAGTCTGATTGCTGGCCGTACTATTACTGCCAAGCTGAATGATGGTGCTAAATGGACTGGTAATTTTAACGGCACTGCAAAAGCAGGCGGATTTGCTTTAGCCTTTACTCGTTCTGCTACCGATTTCACGAAAGCCACCGCCACAGTACCAGCTCTTGCTGGCAAGGGTGAATGCGCACTGGAAAAAATAGAAATTGATGTAGCCGCAGATTATACTGGTCCCATTGAAATTCAGTTCAGTGGCAACGCTGGTATTAATGACAAAATTACCGTTGCCAAAGCAATTGCTCCCATAAGCGGAACTGCTGAAAGCAAAGATGTTATCATCGGTGTTCAGAAGCAGGCTGGTGGCAAAATTACCATCACCGAACCCAAAGCAGAAACAATCAAGTCCCGCATCTTTGGCGGAGGTGCTGCTGCAGATTTAGTTCTGTCCGCTCCGTTTGGTGTAACCTGGGCTAAAGCTCCGACCGTTAAAGTAGTAGAAGGTGACCTGAGTCTGAACACTCCGACCATTGGTTTCCCTGCAGCTGGCCGCAAACACCAGGTAACCATTCCTGTTAAGAGTGTAAGCAGCAAGGCTTCCAAAATTGAAATTTCCGACATCATCTACGATATTGACCGCACCGTTCCCGAAGGAGACCTGAAGATCGAAATCGGCGGCAGTGCTCTTGACCAGACTTCAGTTTTACTGAACCCCAACTGGGTAAATCGCGATGTAGTAGCGACCGTAGTTGCAGCTAAAGTTGTCACCCCGGCTCCGAAAGAGGGAACTCAGGGTGCAGTAGCTGGACAGTTTAAGCTGGGCTCCAATATCTACCAGGTAAACGGTGTGTCCAAGATTATGGATGCTGCTCCTTATGTAAAGGACAGCCGCACCTATGTGCCGATTCGTTATCTGGGCTATGCTTTGGGCCTGACCGATGCTGACATCGTTTACGATCAGGCTGCTCAAAAAGCCACCCTTACTCTGGGTGACAAGAAAGTTGAACTGACTGTAGGCAGCACCACAATTACAGTTAATGGCGAAGCTAAGACTATGGATGTTGCCCCTGAAATCAGCAATGACCGTATTATGCTTCCGGCACGCTATGTAGCAGAAGGCCTGGGCTTCCAGGTTGGTTGGGATGCAGGAACCGGTACTGTACTGGTATCCAAATAGTCAGTCTTTATAACCAATAAAAAACCGGGTTCCCGCAAGGGACCCGGTTTTTTATTGTCAAGAAATTATTTTAATACTAAATTACTATTTGCAGCATCCCAGGTATAATCAATTAGTTGGTTGGCTTTAAGGTTGTTAAGTGAAAAGGCAGTAAAATCGCCAAACGTCTTAGTATTTATATCCACCACTTTGCTGTCAATAATTATAGTCTTATCTTTTGGGTTTGCGGTGACTGTATGCCAGGGTGCACGGTATTTATAAGTCAGCAACTGTATGCAGTCTTTATATTCTATGTAGATATCATCCTTTTCTGTCCAATAAGGCCAGGTGGTAGCTTCGCCATTGAACTTCAACAGTTTTTGTTGTGGTTGTGATTGAACCGGAGTTTGAACTGAGGTTTCAGCCTTCTTGGTAATTATGACCGTTTGAGATTGGCTGTCAAAATTCACTTGTGCCCCTAATGCTTCGGCTACTACCCGTATGGGTACCATTGTACGGTCATTGATAATCTGCGGGGGGGTGTCCGAACTGATAGTCCTGCCATTAACAACGATAGTAATCTGGTTCTGGGCTTGAACTATGCTAATACCGCACAGAATAAGGCCCATTGTTAAAACGAGGATGAGGATTTTTCTTTTTTTCATCTGCAACATCTCCTTATAAATTTTGATAACTACATTATTCTTCTTTGTGAGAGTATTTCCTGCAGTAAAAAAAAAATGAAGAAATCTTGTCACTTATTGGGATTGACTGACAGGTCGGTTATAAATTATGATAAATGTGACAAGAAAAGATAAACTTAAAAGAGGAGGATATATGTGCTTAGGAAAATGCGATTACTTGTAATATTAACGATTATCATGGGAATGCTGGCATTACCTGGCGTATGTATGGCAGAAGCTACAACCACAACGGCTAACACCCAATTATCTATGGCCCAGGCCTACGATATGGCACTGAAGAACAGTAACACTATTAAACAGGACGAATTAAGTGTACAGATAAGCGAAGAAATGAAAAAATTTAGAGATGAAAGGGTTCTTTTTACCCCATTTGCAGCTAGTTCTCCGGCGGCAGATGCAGCTTACACTGCTGCAGTATCCGCCAGCATCAGCCAACAGATGGCAGGGAAAACTAAAACTGCTGACGAGGATAAGCTGTTTGTTGATGTGGTAACGGAGTATACTGACCTGTTAGCAGCTCAAGAGGACTATGCCTATAACCAGAAGGCTATAAAATATGCCGAAAATAAATGGAAAGCGGATTCTCTGTCATATGCCCTGGGCCTGGCAAGTCTGGTGCAGCGCAATCAGGCTGAAGCTGCATATAAATCGGCCAAAGCCGCTTACGAACTTTCAAAACTAGGTTTGGAGAAGGCCTATCAGGATTTCAACTACCTGGTAGGTTTAAACCGTGATGCTCGTCCCATACTTACTGAAAAACCAAGTTACAGTAAGTATGAAGTTGCTAATCTGGACAATGCAATCAGCCGGGCTATGGATCAGCACCCCACTCTCTGGAACCTCGGACAGCAGGTTAATCTGGCCCGCATTAACACCAACCTGGTAGATGTAAACAGCGGTTCCTTAAAAGCATCTATGCTCGATTACGAAAAAACACAATTAACCGCCAGCAACGCAGTAAAACAAACCGAGAATGGTCTGAGGTCTCTTTATAATGGTTTGCAGCAGCTGGAAGAGACGTATGTGACCCTGGAGCAGCAGCTGAAGATATACCAGGAAACAGAAAAAAATAAAAAGGCCATGTACGAACTGGGGATGTTGACAAAGAATGATTATGATTATGCCCAGTTAGATACACTGAAAGCGCTTAAAGCTTTAAACTCAACCACTTATCGACATGAAATCATGAAAATAAACTTTGAAAAGCCGTGGACTTATTCTAGTGCCGGTTCGGCATCAGCATCATCGGCACAGTAATATATTTGCCATACTCAACCCGGTTCTATAAATATGAAGCCGGGTTTTTTTATGTATTAGGAAAAGGCTGTGGATGAGAGCCTCAAAAGCGTGGGCGGGGTCTTAGATATTACCGGCTAATAGTAATCATGCCGTTGTGTCATTGAAATCTATGTATTCATCGTTGCGAGGAGCGCAAGCGACGCGGCAATCTTTCCCGGTCATTGCCCCAAAACACGCTTTTCGTATAGGGTGGCGGGTATAACCCGTGAAAATTGCGGTCGAACGAAGCAATTTTGTGTTTGCGATTAATTAACACTCTGAAAGGGTTTATGGCCGGAAGCGTTGAATATATTTCCCCAAAGCTAAAACTGGAGGAGTATTATGCGGCAATCGAACAAAAAGTGGACAGCTCTCCTGGTTACGGTATTGTTTTTATGGAGCGGTCTGGCGGGGGCGGCCCTGGCGGCGGACGGCAAAGTATTGTCTGAAGTGGCCGGATTCTTAAAGGAAAATTATGTGGATCCTGTCCCTGCCCAGGTTTTGCAGGCTCCTACCGTGGATGAGATGCTGAAACGTTTAGGTGATCCTTACGCGCAGTATTATACCAAACAGGAATTTGAAAATGAGATGGACGTTTTAAACGGGGAGTTCATGGGTATAGGGGTATATTTCACCCCCGGCAAGGAAGGGGCGGAAATATTTCAGCTGATTAAAGGTTCGCCGGCTGAGCGGGCCGGTATTAAGAAAGGCGATATCATAACCATGGCCGCCGGCAGGTCCCTGGCCGGTATGGATAAAGACGCCATAGCCCAAATAATTAAGGGTCCGGCAGGCAGCGTGGTGCAGTTAAAAGTGAAACGCGGACCCAATTCCATAACTATGGCGGTAACCCGTGAAAAAGTAACCATTCCCAGTGTGGAAAGCGAAATCCTGGGAAATAACACCGGGTACATAATCCTGCGAGAATTTGGCAGTCATAGCGCTGACGATATAGATAAAGCCATTAAGAGCCTCGAAGCGAAAAAGGCTGAGAATTGGATTCTGGACCTGCGCGGCAACCCCGGGGGATTCCTGGAGGCGGCTATTGACATTGCCGGTGATTTTATGGGTACGGCTGATACGCTTATAGTAGAGGAAAGAAGCAAGAAAGAAATGTATCAGGGCAATCCCGGGGGCCATATCGTGGATGGACCATGGTAGTCTTGATCGATGAAAACAGCGCCAGCGCCTCGGAAATATTATCAGCGGCTCTGCAGGATAACCAGCGGGCGGTGATTATCGGCAAGAAATCATATGGAAAAGGCACGGTGCAGCAGATCTTTGACCTCTCCAATGAAGACAAGGTGAAATTCACCGTGGCGCGTTTTTATTCCCCCCTGGGCAATGTCATAAATAAACAGGGAGTGAAACCTGATATAGAAGTTGGTGACGATGAGGCCAGGCTTGCCGCAGAGCTGCTGCTCTATGATCCGCCTGCCGGTTACAAAGGGAAGCTGCTCAAGCTGGATACAGAAAATTTTCAGGCTACCATTGACCCGGTGCGGGCGCGTTCCGCCGGGTTCTGGAAGGCCTGGCGCAGCATAATCAAAGGCGCCGCTGGCAACAAGTTTTATGCGGGTACTGATAATACCGCCTGGACGGAAATCAGCCAGGAAGAACGCGAATCCTTATGGCCGCTGTTTTATCCGGATTATAAGACAAATGGCCCAATCGTTACTGTCAAACCTGACAGCGAACTGAAGATATCTTTGGCTGATGACGTTAATCCCCGTTATATTAACTTTTCTACCGTTGAACTGATAAAAGCCGACAGCGGCCAACGGGTAAAAGCCGGGTTTACAGTGGTTAATAAGAAGGATATTGCGGTGAAACCTGCGGCGAAACTTACCCCCGGCGAATACTGGCTGGTGCTGCATGACACCATTCGCTTCAGCAGCGGGCAGAATATAGGTCAGGGAATAGTAGCCAAATACGATGTCAGCAAATAATTACAGATCACAGTCTGACGGGGTTGGTGACAACCCCGTCCCCCTTCATCCAGGCCCCCGCTTTTATTTCTTGACCATCATATTCCAATCAGGATATAATGCAACTATCAAACCGACCAACCGGTCGGTCAATGCTGTAAACGGGAATACAAGCAGGAGGGGAATTATGGGCAGGAAAAGGTTGTTCGGACTAATGTTGTTGTTATTACTGGGGCTTTTGATTACAACCAGCGGCTGCAAGAAAGAGGAAAAGACAGCAGAACCAACATTCAGTGTTAATACAGCTATAGTCAAGAAAATGGATATAGCCCAGGCTATGAAGTACGGCGGGACCTTGCGGGGCAGCAATGAAGTGTACATATATCCTAAGATTCAAGCGCCTTTGAGAGTTACAGCTATTCTGGCCCAGCCTGGCGACCGCGTAAAGGCCGGCCAGACCTTAATTACCCTCGACAGCTCCGATTATGAAGCCAAACTCAAACAGGCTCAGGCGGGGCTGGCATCGGCACTGGCAGCCAAAAAGGCCAGTGACGCCAACCTCGAAGTCTTGAAATCCAAATATGACAGCACCAAGAAGCTTTATGAAGCGGGAGCAATTTCAAAGATAGAGATGGACAGCATACAGGCGCAGCTGGACGGGGCCATGGCCGGTTCGGCTCAGGCTCAGGTAGATCTGTACCAGGCCATGCTGGAGGATGCTGAAAATCAGATCGCCCACTGCGATATTACTTCGCCCATTAATGGGGTGGTTGGCAGCATCAATGTTTCCCTGGGCGATATGGTCAGCGCGCAGTCAGCCGCCGCCGCCGTAAGCGATACCAGCGTTTTGGAAACCGATGTTTTGGTGGGTGAAAATGAAGTCAGTTATATCAAACCTGGCAGCGAGGCAGCGGTGAACGTACGCGCGGCTTCGGCTAAATCGTTTAAAGGCAGGGTGGTTACAGTCGCTTCCATGCCCGATCCGGTTAAACGCAATTACCGGGTTAGAATCAGCCTGGACAACAAAGATAACATCATCAAATCAGGGATGTTTGCGGAACTGATAGTAGACGCCCAGACTAAAAAGGACGTCCTGGGGGTTCCGGTGGAAGCGGTTATCCCCCGCGATGCCCGTCATATAGTTTTTGTCGTGGATAAGAATAAACGCGCGCGGGAGCAGGAGGTTTTAACCGGGCTGAAGAATGACCGCTATGTGGAGATTGTCTCCGGATTGCAGGCAGGAGATGAGGTTATCACCAAAGGCAATACCCTGGTAAATGAAGGCACCCTTTTGCGGGTGATTCCCGGGGGGGTCAGATAATGGGTATTGTAAAATTCGCGGTTAAACGCCCGGTGACTATGACCATCCTGGTTTCAGTGGTTATCATCTTGGGCTTTTTTACCTTGAGCAAACTGCCCCTGGCTCTCTATCCCGACATGAAGCTGCCCTACGCAGCCGTTATGACTACCTATTCCGGCGCTGGTCCTGAAGAGGTGGAACAGGTTACCAAGATGCTGGAAGGACAGATCAACTCCCTCAGCAATGTTAAGAAAATAGAATCGTATTCCATGTCAGGCTCATCCATCATGCTAATCAGCTTTAACTGGGGCACGGATATGAGCAGCGCTATCAATGATATCCGCGAAAAGACCAGCATGATTGAAAAATACCTGCCCAGCGGGGTTGAAAAACCCATGGTGCTGAAGATGGACGTCAACATGATGCCGATAATCCAGACCGGGGTGGAGGCTAAAGGCGACATGTCCATGGCCGAGCTGCAGTCCATCGCCGAGGATGAGATAAAACCTCGCCTGGAACGTATTCCCGAAGTGGCTTCGGTTATCATAACCGGGGGACAGAAGCGGGAAGTGAAGGTGGAAGTGGACCCGGTCAAACTGGAAAGCTGCGGGTTGACTCTGGCCCAGATTAATCAGATTCTGCAAGCGGAAAACTTTAATATGTCCAGCGGCCAGATCAAAACCGGGGAACGCAAGTATTTTGTGCGTAATCTGCAGGAGTTCGAATCGATAGAGGATATTAAGGATGTACATATCCTTACCGCCGCAGGTAATGCCATTCGTCTGGCCGATATAGCCACTATTACCGACGGTTATAAGGATAATTCCCAGATCACCCGCTTAAACGGCGGGGCGGCGGTGGGTATTCACTGCCAGAAGCAGAGCGATGCCAATACCGTAACCGCCTGTGAACATATCAAGGCTGAACTGGCCAAAGTGCAGCAGGAAATGGGCCAAGACCTGGATATTAAGGTGGTAATGGACCAGTCTTATTATATCAACCAGTCTATAAACACCGTTAAAAGGATGCTCCTGGAAGGGGCTTTGCTGGCTGTTTTCGTCCTGTTTCTCTTCCTGCGCAATACCCGCAGTACCTTGATCATATTCATAGCCATTCCTTTGTCCATTGTCGCTACCTTCGTATTGATGTATTTCAATAACGACACCCTGAACATTATAACCCTGGGAGGTCTGGCTCTGGGCCTGGGGAGGATGGTGGACGATTCGATTGTGGTATTCGAAAATGTTTACCGCCACCGCAGTTTAGGGCTGCCGCCCATTGAGGCCGCTTTAACCGGGGCCTCGCAGGTCAGCAACGCGGTTATCGCCTCCACACTGACGATTCTGGCGGTTTTCCTGCCGGTAATGTTTGTTACGGAAGGAATTGCTTCGGTTATTTTCAAACCCCTGGCGGTAACGGTCAGTTTTGCGATATTGTGCTCCCTGCTGGTGGCTTTGACCGTAGTCCCGCTTATGTCCTCCCGTATGCTGACCAACTCTGCCATGCAAAAGCGGGAAACCGGCAATGGCTGGCTGTCATCCAAAATATCGCGCTTTGGCCATTGGATCGACAACCTGGGGGAACAATACCAGGAAATCGTGAGATGGTCCTTATCCCACCGGTCTGCGGTGGTTATTGTCGTGACCGTTTTAATGATAGGTTCTGTCGCTCTTATGCCCTTGATTGGGGCGGAATTCATGCCCAAGATGGATTCGGGCGAGATATCCATCAGCCTGGAGGCTGATAAGGGCAACCTCTTGTCTGACACCGACCAGATGATAAAAACCATAGAAAAGGAATTACATGATATAAGCGAAGTTGATACCGCCTTCACCAGCGTAGGGGCTTCCAGCAACATGTTTTTCGATAGTTCTACCCAGGAGGATAAGGCCAGCATCTACGTGAAGCTGGTTCCCCGCAGTCACCGCGAACGCGATGTGGATCAGGTGGCTGAAGACATACGCCAGCGGGTACAGAAGATCGCCGGCGCCAAAATTAAAGTCAATGTTATGGATATGTCTTCGGAGATGGGCAACAGCTCTGCGCCTATAATGGTGCAGATCCGGGGTGATGATCTGAAGGTATTGAAGCAGCTTTCCGAGCAGGTTAAAGAAATCGTCCGTCAGGTTCCCGGTACCCGTGAAGTCAGTTCCACCCTGACTGATGGCAATCCGGAGATTGAACTGCGGGTGGATCGTAAAAGAGCGGCGGCCTGCGGCTTGACCCCGATGCAGATTGCCAGTGAAGTTAAAACCGCCGTCAACGGGTCGGTGGCTACCCGTTACCGGGTAGGAGGCGACGAAGTCGATATTAACTTGCGGCTGGCTAAAGCCGGTCATGACGACCTTGGCTACCTGCAGAACTTAACCATAATGACCGCCCGGGGAAGCGTGGTCAAACTGGCTGATGTAGGCGATTTTGTGATTGCGCCCGGACCGGTGCAGATCAACCGTATTGACCGCCAACGGGTGGGCGAGGTTGACGCTTATTTGCTAAACCGGGATCTTAATTCGGTTATAAACGATATCAAGGCGCGGGTGGATAAGATTAACCTGCCCGCAGGCTACACCATTACCTTTGCCGGCCAGGATGAAGATATGATCGAAAGCTTCAAAAGCCTGGCCCAGGCCTTGTTAATGGCTATCATTCTGGTCTATGCGGTTATGGCTATCTTATACGAGTCGTTTTTCATACCCTTCATAATTATGTTTTCCGTACCCACCGCTATCATCGGCGTGGTGCTGAGTTTGCTGTTAACAGGAAAAACCTTCAGCGTCAATGTTTTTATCGGGGTGATAATGCTGGTAGGTATTGTTGTGGCTAATGCCATAGTCCTAGTGGACTACCTGCAGCACCTGCGGGAGGAGGGCATGGAAAGAGACGCCGCTATTGTGGAAGCGGGTCGCGTGCGCTTACGGCCCATATTAATGACGGCTTTTGCCACCATTCTGGCGATGCTGCCCCTGGCCCTGGGAGTGGGCGAAGGCGGCGAAGCGGAAGCGCCGCTGGGCATAGTTATCATTGGCGGTCTCCTGGCGTCAACCTTTGTTACTCTGGTACTGATTCCCGTGGTATACAGCATATTTGACGACTGGGGGCAGAAAATCCGCAGCCGCAGGCGAAAGACTGAGATTAATGAAGAGGCGGCTGCTGAAGGCTAGAAATACAACAACCACAGATGAACACAGATTTGAACCACAGATACCCACAGATTAAAATCTGTGTTCATCAGTGAATCATCTGTGTGAATCTGGGGCGATTTAATCTGTGGTTAATTAAACTCGGGGGGATGAGAATGAAGGAACTGAGCCCGCGCATGAAAAAAAAGCGCGAAGCGATATTGGACGCGGCGGCACGGGTTTTCAGCGGCAAAGGTTATCATAACGCGCGCATGGAGGAAATAGCTGTCGAGGCGGGTATCGGCAAAGGCACTATTTACGAATATTTTTCCAGCAAGCTGCAGCTGTTCCAGGCCATGATGGAGCGCAGTCTGCAGGTGTATTATGAAACAATGGAATCGGTAATATCTGACGCCATGCCATTTGCGGAACGTTTTCGTCACCTGTTGGAGGGGCACTTGAGTTTTTATCAGGATAACAAGGATTTGTCCCGCATGATCTTCTGGGATGCGGAAATATTCGACGAGGAACTGAAAGAATGGACTAATGCCCAGCGTAAAGAAAAAGAGAAGCGGCTTAGGTCAATAATTGAGGAGGCTATAAAGCGCGGCGAACTGCGGCCTCTGGACGCACAGCTGGTCAGCCTGGTTATTTCCGGGACTCTGGGGGTAATGTTTGGACCCGTTGTCCTGGACGGCTGGGATATAGACCCGCATATCCTGGCCGGTCAGTTTGCGGACATTATTATGAACGGCATCGGGATTAATTAGATGCGGATAACGCCATAGCCCTGTCATTGCGAGCGCAGCGAAGCAATCTAAAATGCGATGGCGAGTAAAAAAGATTGCCGCGTCGCTGAAGCTCTTCGCAATGATGTTCTCTCAGCAATGAATTATAGGTTAAGGCCTTCAGCTTAAATTCAGCATGCAGCTGTATAATAGTTGCGGTGCTTATACAGAAACTGTGAAATCTGTGTGTTAATCTGAGGCAATTTATTAAGGTGGACATTTAATGAAGCTTTTACGATACATAACGGGGCTTTTCTTAGCCCTGTTCCTGCTTGCTTATATGCCCGGCCTGGCTGAGGCTTTCACTGATACCAGGCAGCACTGGGCACGCCCTGAAATAGACCATCTGCAGAGCCGGGATATCATTACGGGCTATCCCGATGGAACCTACAGGCCCGAAGGTTATATAAGCCGGCAGGAGTTTATTACTCTGGTTATAAAAGCCCTGCATGGCGAGAAAGAAGCCGGGGTTCTGCAAAAGGGCAGTTCATTTTTCCAGGATGTTAATGGGAGCTGGGCTCAGGGTTACATCGAATTAGCTCAGGAAATGCGCATCGCTCACGGCGACGGGCATGGCAACTTTATGCCCCTGCGTCCCGTCAGCGTGAAGAGGCAGTCAGCATACTGGTTAATTGTCTGGGTGGGGCCACTGGTGACGGGGGCAGCCTGGACTTCAGGGATGATGGCAATATATCCGACTGGGCGCGGCCTGCTGTGGCCTACGCGGCAGAGTCAGGCCTGGTCAAAGGTTTTCCGGACGGTACTTTTCGTCCCCGTCAGAATTTAAGCCGCGCAGAGGTAGCGGTTATTATTGAAAAATATTTATCTCTCCAGGGTGAAAAATACAGTTTTTACGGCAATATCACCGCAATCAACCTGCCTTTGCGCCGGGCCTCCATCGTAATTGACGGACGCTCCCAGGAGTTTGAGCTGGCTGCCAACCTGGCTGTATATGATGAAGCCAGCCGCCAGCCGGTTACTGATCTTAAACTGCCTGCCTATGCCTTTTTCGATTTAAATACCGATGGAAAACTATCTTTTATAATGTTAGCTTCTGATTACGGCAGTTCCCCGGTAAAATTCGAGTTTGAACAACTGTCCGCGGTCTCGGGCGCTGCTGTCAGCCCCGAACAAGCCGTATCATTTGCCGCTGAAGGAATAAACCTTAAGACTGACTATTATGATGCCGCAAAGGCTCAGGCCAGCCTGGAAGCTGCCAAAGACGCAATGTTTGCCGATGCTTTCCGCTCCGACAGCGGCGCCAGCGGGAGAGGGCAGCTGGTGGCGGTGATTGACAGCGGCGTGGACGCCGGCCATCCTGACCTGCAGAAAACCGATCAGGATTATGCTAAAATAGTTGACTTTATTGATCTTAGCGCCGAAGGCAAGCTCAAATTGAACCTGGCCAGCGAAGAAAATGGCCGGCTGCAGATGGGTGACCGGCAGGCAGACATCCCCTCCGGGACGGCTGCAGGCATGAGATGGAAATATGCTTATCTCCCCTTGAATTTTCTTCCCGATGAATTTGGGCTGAAAACCAGCCGCCTGGTCGTGGCTCGGAGCAGCAAGGCCGGGGGAGCGCTGGACACCGTATATATTGACAGTGACGGCGATATGGAAATCAAGGATGAAACCGCTGTCAAGGTATTCAGTTCAGGCCACCAGGCCGTAAGTGTTAAAGGTGATGGAAACAGGCAGTTTAATGTAGTCGTATGTTCAATTTCCGATAAGGATAATTATATAATCCTGGGTTATGACGCCCTGGGACATGGCACCGAGATAGCAGGAATAGTGGCCGCAAACGGCCTGGTTGAAGGGGTTGCTCCCGATGCGCAGCTTCTGGTTATTAAGGTGATGAACCGTTTGGGTGTGGCGCCCCTGAAAAGGCTGGAAAGCGCGATCAGCCTGGCGGCGGAGCGCGGGGCGGCGGCAGCGGTAATGAGTCTGGGGCAGTACCAGATGAATGAGGCTGAACGGCAGTCGCTGGCACAAACCGCCGCCGCGGTAATGAAAACGCACGGCATGATAGTCTGTACGGCGGCGGGCAACAATGGCCCGGGTTTGGGAACCGCGGCCGACAGCGCGGGGATTCCCGGCATTATCAGTGTGGGTGCTTATGCTACTCCCCGTATGTGGAAAACAGATTACAATTATCAGGTGCCGGATTCCACACTCTGGTACTTCAGTTCCATCGGTCCATCGGCAGGGGGGGCGGCCGCTCCTATGCTGCTGGCGCCTGGCCATTGTGTTTCCACCTATCCCTTATGGTCGGGGAAGCAGTATAACCTGGACCAGGGGACCAGCATGGCAGCGCCTTATCTGGCGGGAGCCTGGCTCTGATGCTGGACGCCAACCAGCACCGTTTATTCAGCAACAACCACTATGCGGTTTTGCAGGCGCTCTTTAACGGCGCTATGACGCTCAGGAATTACCAGGCGGCGGAACAGGGTTTTGGGGCGGTAGACCTTTTGCGGGCATGGATGGAATTAAAACGCATGACGACCCAAAATCAGGACTGTGTGGTTAAACAGCTGAATCCTGACCAAAACCTGGGCGCGGGGTTTTATTCGCCTGCGCAGGCCGCGGCTTCAGTTTCTCTGAGGTTGGTCAATACCGGGGATGAGAACCGCAAGTTTTCGCTGGGGGGGCTGGCAGCCTGGCTGAAACCTGAACAGTATAGCATTCAGGTACCGGCGCACAGTGAAAGGAATGTGACTATTAAGTATGACAGCCAGAACGACCCCGGGTTATACAGCAGTTTTTTGCTGATTGATGATTACAGCACCGCCGGATGGGATCTGGCCGCACTGGAGACCCTGGTCGTTCCGGTTAAATTGTATGATATGCCGGGCAGGAAGTGGGAAAAGGAAGAAACTCTGAACCCCGGCGTCTATAAACGGTATTATTTTAATGTTCCTCAGGGTGTGGACAGCTTGAACTTCCGGTTAAGTGTTCCGGACAGCCAGGGCCGGGTGCGCATGTTTGTTATTTCGCCCGGCGGCATGCAGGAATCAGGGGTATTCACTGGGGCTGGCAATGAAAATGTGATTGTCAGTAACATAAATTGCTCCCATCCTCAGCCTGGTGTCTGGGAACTGGTGGTATACAGCTCGGTAAACCTGAGCGATTTTCAGCTCGAAAAATCCAAATATCAGATAACGGCAGGAATACAAGGGGAAAAAAGCAGTATAACCATGCCTCCCGACCCTAAATATCTGGTGAGCACCGTGGTTCCTCCTTTTAAAAAAGGGGACAAGGTTAATATCACCTTGCACTTCTGGAATCCGGGCAGCAAACTTCCCGCCTCCGGTTTGGTAAGCATAAACGAAAGATTGTATGAGATAAAAAATGGCCTGGTTAAGTTTACCCTGCAGGCCGAATCAGATACCATAAACTTGAAGATAGCCTGGTAAGTCGATTAACCGGAGTGTGTTGCGGGGACGGTCCCCGCGACACATTATATTTTTCTGGCAAAAGAGGAATACTGCGTGTACTGGCGAAATATAATGCTGAAATGTGTAATGTTTATGGAGGATTACAGGTGCGTTTAGGAAAAGTAATGGTAGTATTCGGCACCCGGCCCGAGGCCATAAAAATGGCCCCGGTGGTCAACGAATTATATAAAGTTAAAGATATAAACACTATACTGGCAGTCACTGCCCAGCACCGCGAAATGCTTGACCAGGTTCTGGAACTTTTCAACCTCAAACCGGATTATGATCTCGACCTTATGAAACATGAACAGGACCTTTTTTCCATTACTACCGGGGTCTTGCAAGGCTTAAAAGACATTATGGAACAGGAAGCGCCCGATCTGGTCCTGGTGCATGGAGATACTACCACCACTTTTGCCGCGGCCCTGGCAGCGTTTTACCTGCGGATTCCTGTGGGACATGTGGAGGCCGGTCTGCGCACCCGCAACAAGTTTTCGCCTTTTCCTGAGGAAATGAATCGCACCTTGACGGCCAAACTGGCGGAGATGCATTTCGCTCCTACGGATACGGCCCGTGAAAACCTGATCATGGAAGCTACCGCCATGTTTAAAATCTGGGTTACCGGCAACACCGTAATAGATGCCTTGCTGCAAACCATAAAACCGGATTATAAATTCGGTCCGGAGTTCAGCGCTATAGATTTTAACAAAAGGCTCCTGCTGGTTACCACCCACCGCCGGGAAAATTGGGGCAGTCCCATGCGCCAGATTTACCAGGCCTTGATTGACCTGACAGATGAGTTTCCTGATGTGGAAGTGGTCTTCCCGGTACACAGGAACCCGGTGGTCAGAGATGCGGCTCAGGAGATGCTGGGACAGCGTAAAGGTTTTCATCTTCTGGAACCGCTCGATTATGAACCCTTCGCGCATTTGATGAATGCTTGTTACCTGGTTCTGACTGATTCGGGCGGGATGCAGGAGGAGGCGCCTTCACTGGGCAAACCGGTTCTGGTCCTGCGGGATACTACCGAACGCCCGGAAGCGTTGCAGGCGGGAACGGTAAAATTGGTAGGGACCAACCGGGAACGGGTTTACCGGGAGGCCCGCTTATTATTGACCGATAAGGAAGAGTACGATAAAATGGCCCGGGCCATTAACTTACGGGGACGGCAAGGCGGGCCGTGCGCATAGTTAAGGAAATTACTAGTTTTTTGTATTCCCGCATCGGCGCCATGGGAAGGTAAAGAATTATTAATTATGAATTATAAATTTTAAATTTAGGTAAAGAAAACCAGTTTTCTTTTATTCATTAATAAATTGGTGGTAACGAATTATGACGTACTGAGATGAAAAACGATAGCTTTTCATGCTTAATTCAAAATTAATAATTACTAATTCATAATTAGCTTTGGAGGCTGTTTATGTTGCAGATTAAGTTTGGTACGGATGGCTGGAGGGCTGAGATAGCACGGGATTTTACCTTTGCCAACTGCCGTGTGGTGGCTCAGGCCATTGCCAGTTATATGAACAGTCAAAACTTAAATAAGCGCGGTTTGGTGATCGGGTACGATAACCGGTTTTTATCCGAGGATTTTGCGGCGGAATGCGCGCGGGTAGTGGCGGGAAACGGAATAAAGGTCTATCTTTTAAAGAAGGCCAGCCCTACTCCCCAGACCGCTTATGCGGTCCGCAATAAAGACGCGGGCGGAGCCGTTATGATTACCGCCAGCCACAATCCACCCCAATACCAGGGCATAAAATTTATTCCCCAATATGCCGGGCCGGCCTTGCCGGAGGTAACAGATCTCATAGAAGAAGAGCTGCAGCGCATAGCAGACGGGGGAAAAGTCTATGAGTTAGACCTTAATGAAGCTTCGCGTCTCGGACTTTTTGAGGTAATCGAGATGGAGAATGAATATTCCGCGCAGCTTATGCGGGTTATTATGCCTGATTTTTTCAAGGGGAAGAAGATTAAGGTTGTGGTGGATCCTATGTTCGGCGCCGGTATAGGGTTTCTGGACAGGATACTTAGCGGATTAGGCTGTGAAGTTCGTACAATTAACAACTACCGGGACTGTTTGTTTGGGGGCAGCTCCCCGAACCGGTGGATGCTGAATTGTCAGCGTTAAAGCGGGCGGTGGCTTCTTACCAGGCTGACCTGGGCCTGGCCCTGGATGGTGACGCTGATCGTTTCGGTATTATAGATAAAGACGGCGCTTTCATCAGCGCTAATTGTTTTATGCCGGTATTACTGGCGCATCTACTGAAAACCAGAACTTATCGCGGACCGGTATGCAGGAGCATCGCTACCACTCACCTGCTTGACCGTATAGCCTATAAAAATGGACTGGAATTAATAGAGACCCCGGTGGGATTTAAGTATATCGGGGCTGCTTTGCGGGAAAAGGGCTGTATCATGGGCGGAGAGGAAAGCGGGGGCTTGAGCGTAGCGGGCCATATTCCAGAGAAGGATGGCATCCTGGCGTGCCTGCTGGCAGCGGAAATTGCGGCTTTTTCCGGGTTGAGCCTGGGTCAGTTATATGAAGAACTGGCAAAGCAGTTTGGAACCGCGCAAAGCCAGAGACTGGATATCAGGGTGCGCCCGGAGGAGCAAACCATGGTCAGTGAAAGGCTGCGGGAATTTAATCCCATGGTCCTGGCCGGAGTGAGGGTTGAGGCCCTGGACCGCTTGGAAGGGCTGAGAATTTTGCTGGAAGATGGCAGCTGGGCACTGGTGCGTGCTTCAGGAACGGAGCCTCTTTTCCGTCTTTACGCGGAAGCCGGGGGTGAGAAGCAGCTGTCGCAAATACAACAAGAATTGATGGAGGCTATGGGGATTAGATAATGGCGAAGTTGGATGAGCAGCCTGAACAAATGGAACGGTTGGACCGCATTTTAGCTGAAGTCGTAGATACTGGAACAGGGGCGGGGCGATATTTTCGATATTGCGCAGGAATGCAGCCAGCAGATATTGAACCTTGATCTGGAGTTAAAGGAATTAAATAACAAGATATCTCAGGCTATCGCGGAAGTAGGCAAGTATGAGCAATTGGAACGTTTTGCCCGTATACGCTTAATGGATGTCAGCCGCAATTTCCGCTCCAACACGGAAATCACCATTAAGGAAGCCTATGACAAGGCGGCGGAGTTTCAGGTTTTACTGGTGGAATCCAGGCAGAACGAATTATATCTGCGCCGCCAGCGCGATCAGTTGTCAAAGCAGTATAAGAAGTTCAGAGACATACAGAAACGGGCGGATCACTTTCTGGATTCAACCGCTATGGCATTAAAGATATTGCGGGGAAATGTCGAAAAAATAAATGAAAGCCTTGAAGAATCAATGCGCCGTAAAAGAATGGAAATGTGGATAATTGAATCCCAGGAGGCGGAACGCAGGAGGATAGCCAGAGACCTGCATGACGGACCGGCGCAGAGTATGGCCAGTATGATAATACGCCTGGATTTGATTCAGCAGTTACGAGAAGAAGATACCAGGAATGTTTACGCGGAAATCGATAATGTAAAAAGCATGGGTAAGGAAACCCTGGCGGATATCCGCCGCATCATGTATGATCTTAAACCTTCGCTTTTTAACGAAGATGATTTCAGCGCTACCTTACGAGACTATTTAAATGATTACGAAGCCAAGTACAACTTTAATATAGATTTTATCGTGATGGGCAACCGCACCAGATACGACCGCGCTTTGGAAATTGCTCTGTTCCGGTTGGTTCAGGAAGCTGTCACCAATGTCAGGAAGCATTCCGGTCTGAACCGGGCCGTGGTAAAGATGGAGGATAATGGGTCTTATCTGACTCTGGTTATTAAGGATGAGGGCGAAGGGTTTGATTTGGAAAAGGTGCGCGGCAATAAGGATAGCTATGGGATTTTAGGAATGATGGAACGGGTCAAGCTTCTGGGAGGGGAATTAGAAATAATTTCATCTGCGGGGTCAGGAACCCAGGTTATTGTTAGAGTGCCGTTAGAAGGGGAGGCAGCAAATGGAAAAAATAAGGGTCTTAATAGCTGATGATCATGCCTTGGTTAGGGAAGGACTGCGCAAATTGCTGGAACTGGACGAAAACATCCAGATTATTACCGAGGTGGGAGATGGGCAGGGGGCTATCAATATCGCCCGCCGGGAAAAGCCCGATGTGGTCTTAATGGATGTTAATATGCCGGGGACAGACGGGATTGTTGCCACCCGGGTCATCAAAAAGGAATGTCCTCATACGCATGTCGTGGCTCTAACCATCTACGAGGACGAAGAGGTGGTGGAGATGGTCAGAGCCGGGGTCTCAGCATATGTTTTGAAAGATGTGGCCGGCAGCGATCTCATCGATACTATACATAGAGTTATGCAGGGAGAAGTGGTGATACACCCCCGCGTGGCCAATCGCTTGGTGAGGGAGCTGGCCAGGAATGACAAGAAAAAGGAAGACCTGCGCCTGACGCGCCGGGAAAAAGATGTCCTGCAGCTGCTGGTGAGAGGGAATACCAACAAAGAGATGGCAGATATTATGTTCATAAGTGAAAAAACGGTAAAAAACCATCTCACCAGTATTTTTAAGAAGTTATCAGTCAAGGACCGCACCCAGGCGGCGGTATATGCTCTGAAAAACCAAATAGTAAGCGATGACTAATAAGGTGTCAAAGGGGTGTCAAGGGGACTGGGTGTCAGGTGTCAAGGGGACGGTTCTCTTGACACCTTGACACCCCTTAGAATAATGTGCTCCAGCGTCTCGAAACCCGCTCTGCAATATCTTTGCGGGGTACCAGGTCGGCAGGATATTCCGGTTTCATACGGGCATCAATCAGAATCGGGCCTTCATATTCGATCTTATTGTGATGTACCGGTGGGCGGCATAGATGTCAAACGCTGGGTCAAAACGGGTGAAAACCGTCCACAGGAAACTGGTTTGGTCGATTATACTGTCAGCGTTATCAACGAGAATCACCAGGGGCCATTCCCGCAAGGAGGTCAGATTCTGCTGAATTATTTCGTTTCCTAATTCGGGCGCGCTTGTATAATCTGTTCCAGAAATCAGCAAACATCCCCCGCAGTATGGCTTCACCCGGGTAATGCCCGGCAATGATTCCCCTATATACCCTCGCGGCAAGTCACGGATAGGATTTCCCAGTCCCAGCATAACAGCTTTGCTTCCCTGGTTGAATTTGCGCCCGGTGTAATCCAGGGTATCCATTGCGGTATCGTTTATTATTATCAAATCCCGGGCGGGATTGAAGCGCTGCAAAATAGTTTCCAGCAGGCGCGGAAAATCCTTCAGGTCTAAATCTACGTCCGTCAGCAGCAGAACCTTAGTCAGGCTTAGCTGTCCTTCCCCCAGGATGCGGAAGGCGTGGGCCAGGGCTTCCCGGTGATAACTTTCCCTGACGATGGCACCGCTGAGACTGTGAAAACCTGTTTCCGCATAGCTCCACAGTGATTTCAGTCCCGGCATCAGCAGCGGGAATAACGGAGAAATTAGTTCCTGCATCCATTCTCCGATGTAATAGTCTTCCTGGCGCGGTTTGCGACGATAGTCGCGGGATAGATGGCATCACGGCGATGATAGACCTGTTTGATATTAAAAACCGGAAAGTCATGAACCAGGGAGTAGTAACCGTAATGATCGCCAAAAGGCCCTTCGGGTTTGCGCACGTGCGGGGGAACCTCACCGCATAATGCGAACTCAGCCTCGGCGATAAGCTTATGCGGGTGGTTTTCCACTTCCACCATATCAATCTTGTCTCCGCTGAGGAAAGAGGCATAAAGAAGTTCCGGCACAGGTTCGGGCAGGGCGGTAATAGCCGCTATGACCAGAGCGGGCGGACCTCCCAGAAAAACGGTAACCGGTAAAGATTGGCCCTGCTTTTCCGCCTCGTAATAATGGAAGCCGCCGCCTTTATGGATCTGCCAGTGCATGCCGGTCTGATTTTCGGAAAAGACCTGGAGGCGGTACATGCCCAGGTTATGTTCTTTTTTTAAGGGGTGTTCAGTATAAACCAGGGGCAGGGTGAAAAAAGGCCCGCCGTCTTCCTGCCAGCTTGTCAGGACCGGCAGTTCATGCAGGTTTACTTTAGGCATCCGCCTGGCCAGTACGGGGGCCTTGTTTTTAGCGATGTCACGCTGACCGACTTTGGCCAGGCTGAAAAGCCAGTCACGTTCCCCCCAAAGTGCTTTCAAGCTGGGGGGCATAAGCTTGTCCAGGGCTTTAACCGCGCGGTTTATGGTTTCCTCCGGTTTTGGACCTATGGCCATTTCAACCCGGCGCACAGTTCCAAACAGGTTGGTGGCGGCAGGAAAACGGCTGCCTTTGACCCGGGTAAACAGCAGAGCCGGTCCGCCTTCATCGACTATGCGGCGGTGTATTTCCGCCAGTTCCAGGTATGGGTCAACTTCCGCATTAACCTCAATAATTTCTTTCTCTTTTTTGAGCTGGTCTATAAAGCTTCGTAAATTCTTATGCATATAAATCTCCTTAAAGGGTGTCAAGGGGACGGTTCTCTTGACACCTCACGCAAAATTATCAAAGGGTGTCAAGAGAACCGTCCCCTTGACACTGTCCCCTTGACACTTTATGGCATAGCAGCTCCGCAGCCTTGTGGCAATTCTGTACGACCAGGGCTATTTCCTCCGGGCGGGCCTGGTCTATATGAATACCCGCCGTTACGGCGGCAGTCATTCCGGTTTGCAGGCAAATAAGCCTGGAAGCCTGAGACGCCACCTCATGATCCTTATGACCGGGGACAGGTATGATCCAGGTGTCGCAGGCGGTTTTCCCGCTTGTCCCGCCGGGACGGGGAATACTCATAGCCATACCCCCCACATGGGGTTTATCGCCGCCGGTAATGGTTGCCGATACCCCGTCAGCGGTGATAACCGCCGTAACAAAGATCTTATATCTTCCTTCTCCGTATGAAAAACTTAGTTCCTCACGCAAGATAACTGCCACCCGTCAGAATATGGTTTAATATTATTATACCTTTTCTGCCATTTAAACAGCCTTTTATAAATAGACTCCAAACAGGTACTCAACAGAACTCTTTCCGGCATATTATATATTAACATGCGGGAGGGGGTTGATTTATGTTGATTTTTCTCAAGGCAGTTTGCTGTATCATTTGGCTGATTATTATGAGGGCCTTAATAAAAGGCGGCAAAAAGGCCCGGTCAAAAAATTATGTGGAAGTGCCTTTATATATAAATGATGAAGATGAATTAGAAGCTGAGCTGCGGCGCAGCATGGCCCGCCTGGGGCCAAAGGACAGGTTGGTGATTTATGATTTAAGTCGTCCCCGTAATCGTTTTAATCATCTTTTGATCAGAAACCTGCTTCGGCAAAATCCTTCGGTTGGCTATTGCAGTCTTAACCCGCAAAATTTATAAATTTAGAGCGGCTTTTTGCAGTAATAATTGGTTTTATTTATAATGTGTTATAATATCTGAGATATTGAGTTTTACATTATATTTACAAATAGAAAATTATGCAGGTTCTCTGTCCGCGGTTACAGGATGGGGACAACCGTGTTTATATTTAAGGGGTCCGCAAAAATGTTAAATTTTTTAATGGATGTGTTATTTCCGCAGCAGGCCTGCTGCCTGTGCCGCAAGGAGGGAAGATATAATACCCGCCATCCCTGGTGCGAGGAATGCTACCAGAGTTTAATGTCAAGGCAGGGTTGTCTGCCCGTCTGCGATAAATGCGGCAAATACCTGGAAAAGGGAGAAGGCCTGTGCGTGGATTGTCAGCAGAACCCGCCCCTGTTTTTTATTGGCCGGGCGGTGGGGCCTTATGACGAACCATATCGGATTGCCGTAAAGGTTCTTAAGTTCCTGGGCCGCCGTCACCTGGCGGTCAAAATGGGTCATATGATGGCGGGAGTGGTTAAAAACGAACCGCGCTTCTGGCCGATTGATCTGGTGATTCCGGTGCCGGTTTCCTGGGCGCATTTGCAGCAGCGGGGATTTAACCAGACGGAAGAACTGGCCCGGCAGTTATGCAAGGAATTAAACCTGAAAATGGATGCGCGTATATTAAAAAGAATAAAAGAAACCCCGGCGCAGCGTGAATTAACCCGTGAAGAGCGAGAAAAAAATTTATTATTTGCCTTTTCTGTAAAGGACAAAAAGAAAATTTATCGAAAGAATATATTACTGGTGGACGATGTTTACACTACCGGATCAACCGTTCGGGAATGCACCCGGACGCTCCTGGAGGCGGGCGCCGCCAGGGTATCAGTAGTTACCTGGGCCACAGGCAAAGGTTTTTAGTGCAGGGGGGATGAAGGATGGGAGTTAATCTCAGAAATTGCCCGAAGTGTGGGAGGGTTTTTGCTTACCAGGGAAGAAACATTTGCCAGAAGTGTTTGGAGTCTGAGGATGACGATTATGCCTGGTACGCCGGTACGTGCGCGACCACCCGCGGGCCAGCGTAGTTGAAGTATCCGAAGAGACCGGAGTAGAAGAGGAAAAGATATTGCAATACCTGCGAGATGGCCGCTTGATTTCCAGCGGGTTCACGGAAGTTATTACCTGTGAACGCTGCGGAAAATCGATTAGGGCAGGCAGATATTGCGAAGCCTGTAAAGCCATTTTGGATATTCAGCTTAAATCAGCTATTCCACAGGCTCAGCGGCCTGAACCGCCGGAAAATAAACCGCCTCGCCTGGGGCGTAATAGTGACGGCATGCACATCAAAAAGGAATAATGCGTTATAAAGGGATTTGATATAGATTAATGAATCAAAAGCTCCCCCTAAAAGAAATCCTTAAGTCAAATATTAAGGATATGAAAGAAAAACAGAGCAAGAACAAGAAATAAACGAATAATCTCTAATTTGAGGCGTTAAGCCTCTTTCTGTTTTCTGCGAAAATATCAAAGAGAATATGTAAATTACGAGGTGGATATGTAATGTTTGTATCCAGGACACAACTCCAAAACATCCTGAAAATATATGGCAAATCATCAGCCAATACGTCCGGGGTGAAACCGGCAGCAAATAAAAGCATAAAAAATGATGAGCTGGCCTTGTCGCGGGAAAGCAAAATAACGCAGAAGGCGGTCTTAGCGGCAAAACAGGCAGAAGACCTGCGGCCTGAACTGGTTGCGCATCTCCAGGAAAAAATCTTTGCTGGAACCTACACCGTATCAGATGACGAGGTAGCAGAAAAAATTATAGACACAGCCATTCTCGACCGTCTTATTTAGCGGCAGGGATCTAAGAAAGCGGTGAACCGGGTGGAAAACAGGTTAAAAACCTTTATTGAGATGCTCAACCGGGAGAATGATTTACTTGACAGCCTGGTAGAAATTGGGGATAAAAAACGCCAGTTGATCATTCTGGGTGAAGTAAAAGAACTGGATAAATTAATACAGAAGGAGGGCATCGTTTTATCTAATCTGGATAAACAGGAAGGTGCCCGTTTTAAATTGCAGCAGGAATTATCTGTCGCCTGGGGGATGAAGCCTGAAGAGTTAGTGGCTACTGAATTGCTGAAACGCTTGTCAGGCAAGCACGAGGATCTTTACAAACCCATGCAGGAAGCCATAGAACGCCTTGATTACAATCTCACGCGGCTGAAGGCCATTAATTCTCATAACCATGATCTGCTGGAACATTCCCTGGACTTCATCGCCATGATGGAAAGCATGATAACCGGCGACTCAGCAGGGGTGTACTCAGATAATGGCAGCAAAATAGATGAAGCTGCTCCCGCAGTCCTCGCAATATGCTGGATAGAAAGGTGTAATCGACACGCATTAAAATGAATGCAAAGGACGCGGAATTCGATGATTATCACGGATAAGGAATTCTTATACAATCATTTAACAGAGAAGATAATAGGTTGCTAAAACTTTAATGATCCGCGTTTTCTGCGTTTATTACAAAGTTTGGAGTGATTTTGCATGTCGGGTTTTTTTGGAATTGAAATAGGAAAACGTTCAATAATAATGAGCCAGGCGGCGCTGAATATTACCGGGCACAACACCGCCAATGCCAGCACGCCGGGTTACTCGCTGCAGGTGCCGGACATTGTGACTACGAATCCCTATCATGCCCCGGTATTAATCAATGGCAATAGACTAGGTCAATTCGGCACCGGAGTCGATATCGCTAAAATACAAAGAATGAGGGATTCTTTCCTTGACAGTCAAATCAGAGATGAAAATAAGGTAGCAGGCTACTGGAAACAGATGGAAGATACCCTTGCCAAATTGGAAGTGGTGGTAAATGAACCTTCGGATAACGGCTTGAGGTCAGTGATGGATAAGTTTTGGCAGTCATGGCAGGATCTTTCCAAAAACGCCGAAAGCCAGTCGGATAGAGGCGTAGTAGCCCAAAGGGGTGCGGCGTTAGCTGAAACCTTCAGGCATACATATAAGCAACTGGTTGACCTGCGGGACGATGTTAATGCTTCAATAAAAATAAAAGTCAGCGAAGTCAACACCATAGCTTTGAACATAGCTGATCTTAATAAACAGATATTAGCTATCAGTATATCCGGAAAACAGCCCAATGACCTTTTAGATAAGCGTGATCTGCTGATAGACCAGTTGAGCCAGTTAGCAGATGTTAAAGTATATGACCAGGCAAATAACATGATAGAAGTGCAGCTGGGAAACCGCATGCTGGTGAGGGGGGTTGATACCAACTCCTTAGATACTGTCAGTGACGACAATGGTATGTATATGGTGGTTTGGAAGGATACTCAGGTTGCAGCTCAGTTTAAAAGCGGCGAATTAAGAGGACTTTTGGATGCCAGAGGCAAAACGGATTTAATCGATGAAAGCGAACCTTCTCCATATAAAGAAATTATCCCTAACATGATTCGAGATCTGAATACCCTGGCCAAAACCCTCATAGTAAAGATAAATGAAGTTCACCGGGGAGGCTACAGCCTTAATAATCGCGGGGCGAATCCTGACGGCACGGATTTTTTCGTAATGCCCGGCACTGATCCGGATGAATTCGAAAACTGGGCCGAAATAATGACTGTCAACCCCACAATATTAAACGATGTGAAAAATATTGCCGCAGCCCAGCACCGGACCTGGGAAAAGGACGCTAACGGAGAGGACAAACGGATTAATTTCGGTGATGGGAAAAATGCCCTGAGCATATCCGAGTTAAAACATGATCTGAATGTCCAGCAATATAAAGTTAAGACGGAAGGACTAAAGATAGTTTTCGATCCGGCAGACCCACTATCGCATGATCCGCTGGTTTTTAATATTGATGCCGGAAGCGGGGTACAGACTATCACCCTTGATCCCCCGGCGAATTTTAAAGACATGAGAGAAATAGTGGAAAAACTGCAAGCGGAACTTGACAAGAAGGAAATGCCGGTTAAGGTTAAGTGCGAAGGTACTGGCAGCGGCAACAGCACTGAGCTGGTATTCTATTCCACCAGCCGGACCTCATTGGAGGTTATTTTGAACAACACTGGCATAAATGATCTGGCGGCCACAAAATTGCAGAATGGTGAATATTGTATTACTGCCAATTCTGCAGCAGCAGCTAGCACCAGTGTTATAAGGCCCGTACAGCAATACCTGCGTTTGGGGGCCAGCGGCATATTCGACCGGGCGCAGTTTCAGGTTAACGGTACTACACCTGCTGATGTCAATGCTTCAATCCAGCTTGAAGTGGCTGCGGTGGATTATACCACCAACCTGGTAACATATAAATACACCTCGCATGAATACGCCAAAGACGGTACCTATAATTACCGCGAGGGCAGCTTTACCCTGGTTTTCGGGGGGCCATATAATACGACTGTAAATGACATCGGATCATTAGACCTGGATATTACCGGGCTTTCAACCAGCGATATCAGGAACCTCAGGGTGGGCGACAAGGCGGTTTTGAACCTGACTGCCGCCGCGGCTGTGGGCGACCAGCAGCTTGATATAGCCTATGATTACGACGATCATGCCGGCACCGCAGCTGATCCCGGAGCCTGCTGCCAGCGTTTTGTTTTTGATTCTTTAGCATTAAATGGGCAAACAGCCAAATCCATGCATTTCTATACTATCAACGCAAACGCATTAAGCGAATACTACGGCCAGTCATACAACGGTTATATTGATATTACTACCGGGGTTTTAACTAATACCGGCATTGCCGCTTATCTTTCCTATTATGATCCGGCCGCTATGGAAACGTTTATGGTTGAACAGGCCACTACCGATGATTTCTGGCGTACGGTTACCGCCGGAATTGGTGTCAACAGCCAGGAGGCCCAGCGCATGGTCAAGAACCAGGAAATGGTTTTAAATGAACTGGAAACCAAGCGTCAATCGATTTCGGGGGTTTCCATGGATGAGGAAATGACCAATATGATTAAATACCAGCATGTCTATTCGGCCGGAGCTCGTTTTATCACCACCATTGACGAACAGATAGATCTGGTAGTAAACCGCATGGGCCTGGTGGGCCGTGGCTAAAATATAACTTGATTATGGATTCTTTGGAGGGTTTTTATGCGCATTACCAATGGAATGATGGTTAACAACCTTAAACGAGACTTGAATTATAATATGATACGATTGGCCGAATACCAGAAATATTTGTCAACCGGCCGTATTCTTAACCGTCCTTCTGATAATCCCTCAGGTACGGTTACATCCTTGCGGCTGCGCACCACTTTAAAAGAAGGAGAGCAGTACCTGGCCAATATAAATGAAGCCACCAGTTTTATGCAAACCACCGATTCCGCTATGAACAACATCAATGAGATAATTCAAAAAATACGTGAACTTACCGTAAAAGCCGCTACCGGCACCAATGATCCCGATGCTCATAACGCTATTGCCAAGGAAATTAACGAGCTTAAAGACCAGCTTAAGATAATAGCCAACACTACTTATGGCAGCAAATATATTTTCGGAGGCACCAATGTTACGGAGATTCCATATGAAAACGGCATGTGGTACGGCAATGAAGATTCGCTTGAAGTAGAGATAGGGGTTGGAGTAAGAACTTCACTCAACGTAGCCGAGATGAAGGGCTTTTTTATGGGGAGATTGAATCATCAAAAAAGATTGAGGCCGCCTCAGGCATAAGCAATATCTCCGCCCAGAACCTAAAAGAAGGGGAATACACGCTGCGCACCGAACTGGGCAACTATGTTAATTCTACTATCAATGAAGCGCAGAGCTACCTCAGAGCCGTACCCAGAAACAAAAGTTTCTTTTATGAGAATGCCAGCACCCCGGCTACACTGAGGGTAGGTACGGCGGTTGGAACTACTGATTCTGCCTATAGCGGGTCGCTGGTGGTAGAAGTCACGAAAGTAGATCAGGCTCCTCATTTTATTCTGCAAGAGGGCAGTAATGCGGGGGGAGGTTTCTTCGCCATCGATAAACCCCTGTATTATAGATCCGCTGATGGTTCGCTGGTTCCGATAGGCGACAATGTAGATTTAACCGCAAATTTTACTTATACCAGTACCGGCGCCGGTCATTTAAACGGAGCGGTTTACAGCAATGATGGCAAGGGAAATATAAGGATTACCTTTAATACTGCTGACCCTGGCCCCCCGCCAACACCGACAGCGGTGACAGGAGATACTCTTACCTGGAATAACAGCGGGGCAATGGGCAAGCTGTATGATGAGGCCGGCAATGAATTTATTCCCGGCACCGCTACTTTTGACGGCACTAACTGGCAGTATTACGGGACGTCCTACGTTACAGCCAATATTAAGGGACATATATATACCCCTAACGGCAACCACCGGGAAATAAATTTAATGAATTATAAGATTAACGTAGAGGCGGGTATTAATGCGGGGCCGCCTGATGACCGGGAAATCTTTCACATAAATGGCGCCGACATTGATCCTGCTTTTACTGATAATTTAGTGGTTTGGAATGGCGGGACCAAAGCCCTGGGCGGAATTGATATGAGAACGCCTGCTTTACAAGCAGGAGACAAAACGGTCTTATCCTTTGGGGCTGCTGTGCCTGCAGTCGGAAACAATGCGCAGAGAATAGAAATTGATTATAATTTTAAAAATATCGATGGTAAACTGGTGGGCAACGGTTCTCATACCTTTACCTTTGCCCCGGGGACCATGGACAACAGAACCAGGGATATAAAGTTTTTTACCATGGATCAGGAAACCGGGGTTGTGCAGGACGGAACCATGACTTTTAAAACCAACACCCTGGGTACTGCCAATACACCTCCCAATGTAGCCGCCAAATTTGATTATGAGGAGGGGCTCTTCGGCTTTGTGGAAGAATTGGCCGGTACAATAGACACCGGGCGTCTGCCGCAGGTAGGCAACAAGCTGGTAGGCATAGACTCCAGGCTGAAGGAGTTATTATACTACCGTTCTACCGTAGGGGCTAGAATCAACCGTCTGGACCTGCAGGAAAACCGCCTTAAATACGCTGAAGAGTCGCTCACTGATCTCCTGTCTAAGACGGAAGATGCCGATCAGGCCAAGGTAATAATGGAATTAAAGATGCAGGAAAATGTTTTTAATTCGTCGCTGGCGGCGGGTGCCCGGATTATACAGCCAACCCTGATGGATTTTCTGCGTTGATCTGATAGTTAAGGGGTGAACAACTGTGCTGTTGGTGAAGATTCATCAGCAATTTGCCCAGATTGGGCTGAATATTAAAGAACCGCGGCTCAATCTGCGCAGCACACTGCCCAGGATTGAGATAGAATCAAAACCGGCTGAGCTGAGCCTGGTTTCACCGCGGCCTAAAATACACATAGACCAGCGCCAGTGTTTTGCCGATGCCGGGCTCAGGTCTCCGGAAACATTAACCGACTACCTGGTGGGGCAAGCCTGGTCAGATTTTTATTCGGCCTTAGCCCAAAGAAGCTCTGAAGGCGATGAGCTGGCAAGGATTAAAGGCTCGTCTTTAGGGGATCTGGCTGTCAGCCGCACAAGAAACTATAAGAACTTTGACGCCAAAGCCGTACCCCAGCAGCCGCCTAAAATTAGCTTTGAGACCTATCCCGTGCAGGGGGAATATCAGCCCGGAGAGATAAACCTGCGCCTGCTGTCCGGAAATGTCCAGAGTAATTTAGATTGGGGCAAAGTCGAAATTTATTTGCGGCAAAAGAATTTTATCAGATTTGAGTTTGCCGGTAATGTGGTTAACCTGGTCGCGTAATAATCCTCGAAGGGAGCAAACCTATGAAAATAGATACCGTTTTATTAGGGGAAATAGAGGTTGAAGAACAATTCATTATTGATTTTCCTGAAGGCATACCTGCATTCGAGGAGGAAAAGAGATTTATACTGCTGCCCATGGGAGAAGCTGGACCTTTTTATTACCTGCAGGCGGTCGACAATAAAGAATTATGCCTGCTTCTGGCCGATCCTTTCGCTTTCTTTACCGATTATGAAGTATCCATACCTGATGAGGAATTAGCAAAATTAAACCTGGAATCAGAAAACCGTTTGTTTGTTTACACCGTGGTAACATTACCCGATGATTTTAAACTGGCAACAACCAACCTTATGGCTCCCATAATAATTGACCCTGACAACAGAAAAGGCATGCAGTATGTTCCCGCTAAATCAAAGTATTCTACACGGCACATGTTATTCGCTAAAAGCCGGGAACAAAACCTGGCCGCCAGTGCCGGGGAAGGACGCTAGCCTATGCTGGTTTTAAGCCGCAAAAAAGGACAAAAAATTGTAGTCGGGGATAATATTGCAATCGATATTATAGACATACAGGGTGATGTAGTAAGAATAGGGATTACAGCGCCATCAGAGATCAAAATATTTCGCGGCGAAATTTACGAAGAAATTCAGGCAGAAAACCGCAAAGCCATGGAAAACCTGACACGATTAAAAGATAATCTGCCCGGTTTGCTGGACTACAACAAACCCGACAAACAATAAGGGTTTTACCGTAATGTCAAGGAGGGAAGCAAAATGGCAACGAGAATAAGCGGATTGGCCAGCGGTATGGACATAGACAGCATTGTAAAAAAGATGGTGTCCTCCCAACAAGCCAAGATCGACAAAGATAAACAGAAGATTCAGATATTGGAATGGCAGCAGGAGAGCTACCGGGAAACTAACCTGAAGCTGTTGGCTTTACGCAATACCATATCAGACCTGAAACTGCCTTCCACCTTTACAGGCAAGACAACCACCAGCAGTAATGAAAGTGTTTTAAAAGCCACCGCAACATCCGAAGCCAGCAACGGAACGTATATTGTCAAGGTAAATTCTCTTTATTCCGGAGTCAACCGCATTAGCACCACACAACTGCCTGAATATAAGACTACCCTGGCAGAGCAGTTCGGAATCACCGGTACAATTAGTTTTACCTTAAGAGGCAAAGATGGTGTCGACAAGGTTTACAGCTTTGACACTACCGCCAGGAACCTGAATGATGTGGTAAATGCTATAAATGCCAATGCCTCAACCAGCGGCATAACTGCCGGATATTCTTCCGATGGAAACCGTTTTGTGCTCGCTACGGCTGATAAGGGCGAAGAAGCTGTAATTAACCTGGTGGCTGATGGCGATTCATTTATTAAGACTACTTTGCAGCTGGGTATGGATGTGGGCTCATATACGGGAACCAATGCTTCGATAGATTTTGAAGGGGCTGCCGGTATAGAATTCGAGTCTAACCAGTTTACGCTTAACGGCATAAACTTTACCCTGCTTCAAGCCGGTCAAACCGCGGCGGTGACTGTAAGCAACGATATTGACACCGCCGTCCAAAAAATCACCAAGTTTGTTGAAGCCTACAATGCGGTGATGGAGAATATAAATACCAAATTGCATGAAAGCCGAGCCTATGATAAGACCAATCACACTTACAAGTATTTGCCGCTTACAGACGCCCAGAGAGAAGAAATGACTGAAACCCAGATAACCAAATGGGAAGCCCAGGCAAAAAAGGGATTAATGAAACAAGAATATATACTGCAATCACTGGCTAGCAATCTTAGAATGGTATTTAACGGCATAATGAAAAATAATGAGAATATCGTTATAAAGTCGGGAGTCACTCTCACCAGCAAATCGGCAATAAACTCATATGCCGCTACATTGGCTTCCCAGTTTGGCATTACCGGAACCAAAAGTTTTTCCCTCAAAGGGACCGATGGAGTGACACGTAATTACAGCTTTGATACCGCCGCTCAAAGTATGAATGACGTGGTTAATGCCATAAACGCCGATACATCTGCGAGCGGTATAACAGCAGTTTATTCCACCGCCAGCAATACATTCAGCCTGGCAACAGTCGATAATACGCAAAACGCCAGCCTCGAAATAGTCAGTGACGGCGATTTATTCTTAAAAGACACACTGAAATTGGGAGTGAATGCGGGGATAATTCGCCCGGCTACCAATATATTATCCGGTGATAACGTTAATTACTTGACTTACCGGAGCCTGAGTTCCATTGGTCTAGAAACCACCTCATACAGCAGTGCCAGCAATGACAACGGAAAAGTGACCATAACTGAATCTACCCTGCGAGCGGCCCTGCAAAACGATGCCAGCGGTGTTATGAAGTTATTTAACATGACCCAGACGTTGCTGGTTGAAAACGCAGATGGCACACAGAGTCAGAAGACGTATAATGTTGGCATCGGGTTATTAACCTATGATGCCCTGACCAAGGATATCAGTCTTATAAACAGCAAAGCCGGTTCCGGGGATGTGCTGTATGATAACAGTTATATAAGCCAGGCTATACTTCGTCTTGAGGAAAGCGTTTCGGAACAGCAAGAACGCCTGAAAAAACTTGAGGATCGTTACTATGCCCAGTTTACCGCTATGGAAAAAGCCATACAGAAGGCCAATGCACAGAGTGCCTGGTTGTCGCAGCAATTAGGGCAGAGCAGCAACAGTTCCAGTTAAACGGTTTGTAACAAAGCAACGTATAAATGAAATGAGACGGTAAAAGCCGTCTCTTATTTTTTTGCGAACTAGCCATAATCAATGAAATGAAAAGATTTAGTGAATATTCACGATAAAAAACAGCAATTATCAGCCTTTTCGGAGTTGAATTTATTTTTGCTCGATAACGATAAAAAACCTAGCTACCCTAATGGCTCCCGCCGCTTTCAGAATAGAATAAGAAATTTCTTGTTCTTAAAAAGTGGGGAGGAGGTGTTTAGTCTAAAGGTCGATACTAAACGACTCGGCGGCCCCGGCGTAGCAAATAAATGGCCCCGCAGGGAAGCGGGAGCTTAAATTACAAGGAGGTAGATTTAATGATTATTAACCACAACATACCAGCTCTGAATACCTATAACAAACTGATCATCAACAATCAGGCATGGCCAAGGCTCTGGAGAAACTGTCCTCCGGCCTGCGCATCAACCGCGCGGCTGACGATGCCGCCGGACTGGCCATATCTGAGAAGATGAGATCCCAGATCAGAGGTCTGGACCAGGCCAGCCGTAACGCCATGGACGGCATTTCTTTCATTCAGACGGCTGAAGGCGCTCTGAATGAGACTCACGCCATCCTGCAGCGTATGCGTGAACTGGCGGTACAGGCGGCCAACGGCACCTACACCTCGCAGGACCGCACTCAGATTCAGAAGGAAATCGACCAGTTAACTTCTGAAATCGACCGTATTGCCGGAACCACCCAGTTCAACACCAAGAACCTTTTGGATGGCACCAGCTCGGCTTTGACCTCTACTGACCTTATTTCCACCCGTGTTTTCATGCGTGACGGTCTGCGCCAGCTTGACCAGTTCGGGCAGAAGGCTCCCGGCGGCGGCAACTATGAACTGAAAATTACCGCCACACCTGGTGACGGAGAAATTCAAAAAACTGATATCATGAGGATAAAACACGAGACAGTTACGGTAAGCGGCGGAACATCAGCATATACCGCTTTAACCGGAAATGGCGCCAGCGGTTTGTCCTTTGCGGTCCAGCAGAATTTTACCGGTCCCAGCGGAGTATTACTGACCGGTGTACAGATTGATTTCGCGATTGATACGGCAGGAGCTGCTACCTTTGCGGTATCCGGTTCAGTGACCGGCGGAACCGCTATTATCAGCGTAACCTTGATACAGGGCGCCAGTGGCACAGCTCAGAGCGGTATAATGCAAACTACAGTACAACAAGTATATGACGGCATTATGGCGCTGAAACTGGCTGATACAGGCAGCGGCATGAGCGGTGTCAATGTAAGCTATTTTATGGATATGAGACTGGAAAATGCCAGCGCCAGCTTCTCCGGGTTAGGAACCGGGCTCGCGGCCTCTTTGAGTCAAACCGGTTTCCAGGCCACTAAGATTGAACGTGTAGGAGAAATTGCCCTGGCTACTACCAAGCTCTATGATATCCAGGAGTTCTGGGATAGTTCCGGAAACTTTATATTACAGAATCCCCAGACCATTAACCTGGTGCAGGGCGATGGAAAGAAAACTTATATAACCCTTTACGACACCGATACCATACAGAACGTAACCGACAAACTAAACAATGCCATCTATAACGGGCTTGACCAGAAGTATGTAGTTGATTCCTCGGTTGATCCCAAGAGCTTCGTAAGCTACGATCCATGGGGTGTTCTGACCTCAGGTCTCCAGGTAGTTCCAGGAACCATGGTTGTTCGTTCCTCAATCTCCGGCAATGACGGCAAAATCACGTTTATTGCTGATGATCCCATACTCAGAGCTTTCAGTTTGCAGACAATTCAGAAGGCTACCGAGACCCAGTTCAAAGTCAGCGTATATGAGGCTCACAGTCAGGTTCTTCTGGCTAAAGACGTACAAATTTCCGGCAACAACCTTATTGGCGTAGTCCACAAGGATGTTGACGTACAATTTGCCTCTAATACCGGAGTAAGGGTTACCTGGGACAATACCAACAAGAAGTTTGTAATGTCTGGCTTAGCTACTGCCAGCTCCACCTTTATCCACATTTCTGACAACACCACTGTATTCCATATTGGCGCTAATCAGAAACAGGATATCGGCGTAGGCATCGGCGATATGAGTTCTCGTGCTCTGGGCGTGAACAACATCCTGGTGACCAGCAACGAACAGGCCAATATAGCTATTGGGAAACTGGATATCGCTATTAACCGGGTATCAACCGAAAGAGCTAAGCTCGGCGCCATTCAAAACAGGTTAGAACATACCATTAATAACCTGAATGTAACCTCTGAAAACCTGAGCGCATCCGAATCCCGTATCCGCGATGTCGACATGGCCAAAGAGATGATGAACTTCACTCGTTACAATATCCTGCAGCAGGCTGCTACAGCCATGCTGGCCCAGGCCAACCAAATGCCGCAGACAGTATTGCAGCTGCTCAGATAATCATTCAGGTAAATTTATCAATTGTAGCGGAGAATATTTCTCCGCTACAATTTTTATATACAGAAAATAGTAAGGAAAAAATTAAAACCTGTTTTTTTATTTTTTTTGACCTAACCTGAATCATTGATATTTAGAGATATCGTGATAATTTATGAAGAATTTGTGATTATCCTGGCTAAATACAAGTGAATTTTTTTGTTAAGAAAAACGATGTAAATAATATCAGGCTGAGAAATCTTTTTAAAAAAGGGGTTTAGACAGTGAACCTGAATGAAATGTTAAACAGGATTTATGAAACCATATATTCTTATGAAGTTCAGGATATACCGCTGCAAGTGGTGGACTTTTTTAATGAACTTATTGAGAAACAGGCTATCAATATTAATGATATATATCAGGTACAAACATATAATCGCCTGATGAAAAACAGTTTGGAAGCCATGCAGAACATGGACTATCTTTTGCTTGCGGATATTTTGGAATATGAATTGAAGCCCATATTTGGCTTAGGAAATAAAAATTGAGGTATCGATTGTATGGATTTTTGGGTAAGAAACAGTAATCTTCTGAAGAAATATTATCCTGAATTTTACCAAAGGGTGATATTAAGAGATTTTTATTGCCCGGATATGAATATTACAGATGAGGCAAATGGCAATCTGCGTATAAGTAAGGCGTCATGTAATTGTTTCCTCCACAGCAGCTATAACATTGAACGCGAGATGGAACAAATGTTTAAGGGAATAAGCGATGATCCCAATCAAACTATAATAATTTTTGGTCTGGGTTTGGGTTATTGCCTGGACTATATTCGTCAACACCGCGTAAAATACCAAACTGTGATAGTGCTGGAGCCATATAATAATATATTCAGAAAACTGCTAGAGAAGAGAGACATCAGCGAATTGCTCAAAATGAAAAGCGTTTCCCTGAATCTTTTTACAAACCCTTTGGAAATTATTCCCCAGTTAATGGGGCAGGTTATGTTGTCGAGGAATATTAATATCTTGTTTCATTTATCGTATCGGAGTTTATTTGAAGATATATTTCAGGAAATGTCTCGCTTGTTTATAAATGAAAAAAGGGTTTTGATGACCAGTACGGCAACAATTGACCATTTTATCAGGGATTGGACGCAAAACCAGATAAAATCCATCGGCCGCAATGATGATAGTTCGTCCATTTTCCATAATCGTTTTGCCGGAGTTCCAGCAATTATTGTGTCCGCAGGACCTTCTTTGGAAAAACGCGTGGAAGAGTTACGGGAAATTAAAGAAAAAGCCTTAATAATTGCTCCGGGTACAGGGGCGAAAATATGCAAGAATCGTGATATTAAGGCACATTTAGGCATGGCCATGGACTCCGATAAAGAGGAAGCTGATTTGTTTGAAGACAGCAATATAAAAATTTTAATCGGTTCTTACCGTTTAAATCCCAAAGTTTATGAAGTTTTTCCCAATCGTATTCTAAGAATGCTATTAAATACTGAAAATATTGCCCGCTATTATCATGAACATAATGAAATTCCGCAAGAGCTGATAAGCGACTTTGCCTCGGTATCATCAACCGCCATATATTTCGCGGTTAAGTTGGGTTGTAATCCTATCATTCTAGTTGGTCAGGATATGTGTTATTATGGGCATCGTACTCACGCGGATGAGGAAGAAAACTCTATAGACGATGCTGTTTCGGCAAGACTAGTGGAGGCCAAGGACATTAATGGGGAAACAGTATATACGGACACACCGTTCCTGGCTTTACAGAGGGATATGGAACTATTAAACCAGGCTATAAAAAGCACTAATAAATTAATTAATGCTTCAGAAGCGGGGTTAGGTATACCAGGAGTTGAAAATATGCGCTTGCGAGATGTATTGGACCGCTATATTTTGCCTTATGACAATGATGTAACGGCAATTATCGAGAGTGCTTTAATGGAATTGGATGCTGCCGATAATGTTAAAAGACCTTCAGCTGAATTGTTCCTAAATCATATGTTGGAGGAATTAAATCGCTTATTAGATATTAATCAAGAAAAGAAACAGGAACTTGACAAACTTAAAGCAATGATTGACAAAGGGCTTAAGAGCAACCGCCTATATGATCAGCTTAAAACGATACGACAAAAGAATGACAATTTGCAAGATAGCCAATTGTATAAAATAGTAGTCATACCTATGTTGGAAAGGTTTATGAGTTTTTTTCAAGCGGGAGTTATGTACGCTTTTAGCAAAAAAAATGAGGATCCCCGAGCCTGGTTGTATTACGAAGGCAATTATTATGATTTAACCAATCGTTATATTAACATGATTAAAACATTAGTTCTCAATGAAATTAATGGAGATGCGGAATCCGGCAGCTTAACGTTTAGCAATAATGCCTTAACCATTAATTTTAAATAAATTACCAAAGGATAACGGCTCAATTCTATGATGAGGTGGAGTAAAGATGCCAGATACTGAACAAGAAATTTTTTGGATGGGTGATTTTGGTGATAAGTATACGGAACGCAATCAGGGTGAACAAATGCTTGCCAGTAATACGGCTCTCTTTGCATCTATACTTGCAAAAACCGGAAAGGTGGAATCAATCCTGGAGTATGGGCCCAACCGGGGAATGAACCTTCTGGCTATTCGCAATTTACTGCCTGTATGCGAATTTTCGGGTGTGGAAATAAATCAGACGGCTGTAGGTGAATTGAAACACTTTTCCTGGATTAAGGTTTATCATGAATCAATGTTGGATTTTAAGCTGGATTACCAGCGTGACCTGGTTTTATCAAAGGGTTTGCTGATACATATTAACCCGAATGAATTAGAACGGGCATATTCAGTGCTGTATGAAAGCAGTCGAAGGTATATTTGTCTGGTTGAATACTATAATCCCAGCCCGGTTGAATTAAAGTATCGAGGATTTGAGGGTAAGTTATTCAAACGTGACTTTGCCGGGGAAATGCTTGATAAATATAAAGATTTATATCTCTGTGATTATGGCTTTGTTTACCATCGTGATAATGTATTCCCACAGGATGATCTAAACTGGTTTTTACTAGAGAAAAGAAAGGGGCAGTAGAGATGATAAGATATTGTAAACGTTGTGTTATGCCGGAAACCAAGCCTGACTTATATATAGATAACGAAGGGGTATGTGACGCTTGCAGAAATTATGAAAAAAGACCCCATGTAGACTGGACCCAACGATACAAGGAATTAAATGAGATTCTGGAACGGTATCGCAATAAATCCGGCAGCAACTGGGATTGCATTGTTCCGGTCAGCGGAGGCAAAGACAGTACCTATCAGGTTATACGCATGCTGCAGTTAGGAATGAACCCTTTATGTGTAACGGCAACAACCTGTGATCTTTCCGACATAGGTCGCCGTAACATCGAAAACATTAAAAAACTGGGAGTGGATTATGTAGAATTTACTACTAATCCCGTTGTACGACGTAAGCTTAACCGGATAGGCCTAACTCAGGTGGGTGATATATCCTGGCCGGAACATGTGAGTATTTTTACTATTCCGGTGCGGGCGGCGGTGCAATTTAATGTGCCCTTGATTATCTGGGGGGAAAACACCCAGGATGAATACGGAGGTCCCGCTGCCGGCAAGGAAAGTAAGGTCCTAGATAGACGTTATTTTGAGGAGTTCTGTGGACTGCTTGGGATGAGGGTTTCTGATATGGCTGGTTTTGAGGGTATTGAACCCAAACATTTGATTCCCTACACTTACCCATCGTATGAAGATATACAACGAGTGGGTGTTACCGGCTTATTTCTGGGTTATTTCCTGCCCTGGGACGGCTATGGCAATGCTTTAATTTCACAGGCTTACGGTTTTAATACTTTAAGTACCACGGTGGAAGGGTCAGTAGTAAATTATGAGAACCTGGATAATTACCAGACCGGTATTCATGATTATTTTAAATTCTTGAAATTTGCGTTTGGCCGGGCTACGGATATTGCGTGTCTGCATATAAGAAGAGGGCGTATATCCAGGGAAGACGGCAAGGAAATGGTGTACAGGCATGACGGGAAATTTCCCTGGACTTACCTGGGTAAACCATTGAAAGACATTCTGGAACCTCTTGATTTATCAGTGGATGAGTTTATTAAGATCTGTGACCGTTTCACAAACAAGAAATTATTTAAGCTTGATGCTCACGGAGAGCTTATTAAGGATAGGCATGGAAATCTGACTAAAATAAACTATGATAATGAATAAGCCGTAGTAACCTTTGTATGTCATTACAGGTGATTATATGAATGTAATAATAATCGACTACGGTATGGGCAATCTGCATTCCATCCGCCGGGCATTGGAGGAATGTGGTGCCAATGCTGTAATTGCTTCTAATCCCGGTGATTTGAGAAACGCCAGTCAAGTTGTACTGCCGGGGGTAGGAGCGTTTGCTGATGCAATGCACAATTTAAATACGCAGGGATGGATACCAGCTATTAAGCAAACGGTAGATGAGGGGGTGCCTCTTCTGGGAATATGCTTAGGAATGCAGCTCTTGGCTGATTGGGGGGATGAAGGCGGGGGATCTCCAGGATTGGGTTTTATTCCCGGAGAGGTGATAAAATTTCAACTGGAAGATTATGCTTTACGCATTCCTCATGTAGGCTGGAATGAGATAGAGATCAATAGAGAGCATCAGCTATTGTGCGGAATTGCTAACCGAACGGATTTTTATTTTGTACACAGCTATCATTTTGTAGCCCGGGAGGAAAAAAATGTACTCACTACTACTTCCTACGGCATCGAATTTGTGTCAGCGGTTGTGAATAAAAACGTAATCGGAGTTCAGTTTCATCCCGAAAAGAGCCAACGTGCCGGTTTTGCTTTTATAAAAAACTTTTTACAGACTATCTAAAAGGTGAACAATATTTATGTTAAAAGTGCGCGTAATTCCCACTTTGTTATGGAAAGATTTCGGCCTTGTCAAGGGGATGGGATTTGATAGTTGGAGACGAGTGGGTGCAGTTTTGCCAGCAGTAAAGATATATAATATGCGTGAAGTAGATGAATTGATTTTATTAGATATCACTGCCACTCATGAAAAACGCCATCCTGATTTCATTTCGATTTCTGAGTTTGCTCAGGAATGTTTCTGCCCGCTTACTGTCGGAGGAGGTATTAGTAATCTGGAAGATGTAAAAAGCCTCCTAAGAGCTGGAGCTGACAAGGTTTGTATTAATTCTGCCGCCTATGAAAATCCATACTTAATAAGTGAAATAGCAGATCGTTTTGGCAGCCAGTGTGTAGTGGTCAGTATTGACGTACAACCAGAAAGGGAAGGACAATATTTTTGTTTTAGTCATAGCGGTACCAGGAATACTGGAGAGGAAGTTCAGGCCTGGGCCAGAAAAGCAGAGGAAATGGGAGCAGGAGAAATCATGATTTGTTCTATTCCTCGGGACGGCACCATGCAAGGATATGATTTAGATCTTATTAAACAGGTTAGTGATTGTACACATATACCGGTAATAGCTTCGGGCGGAGCTGGTAATTACGAAGATCTGTACCAGGCTGTCAGCCAGGGCCATGCTTCAGCGGTAGCTGCGGCAAGTATCTTTCACTTTACGGAGCAAACCCCTTTGGAGGCTAAAAAGTATTTAGCTGAACATGGGGTTATGGTTCGCAATGTAAACCGACAATTGGGTGAATATTAGGGAGGATATCTTGAATACGGTCATTATTGTACAAGCCCGCATGACTTCAAGCCGTTTACCCGGAAAGGTTCTTAAAAAGGTTATGGATAAGACTTTGCTGGAATACCAGATTGAGAGGCTCAGAAGGGTGAGATCAGCGAACGGGCTGGTGGTGGCTACAACCACTAATTCCAGTGATGAACCTATTATTGAGGAATGCGGCCGTCTGGGTATAAATGTTTTTCGCGGTTCGGAGGAAGATGTATTATCCAGGTATTACACGGCTGCCTCAGAATTCGGAGCCAGTGATGTAGTAAGGGTTACTTCCGACTGTCCGTTAATTGATCCAGAAATTATGGATAAGGTAATACAATATTACCAGCAAAACCGCAATAAATTCGATTATGTAAGTAATACTGGAACGGACTTATCCGCGGGGAATGGATACTGAAGTTTTTTCATTCAAGGTACTAAAAGAGGCTTTTCAAGAAGCTAAATCCCAGTCTGAACGGGAACATGTAACTCCGTTTTTCTATCGTAACCCCCACCGTTTTCGTTTAGCCAGTGTCAGATATAATGGTGATGAGAGCAGGCATCGCTGGACCGTAGATACTCAGGAGGATTTTGAACTTATTAGCAATATCATTACCGCGATTTATCCCCAAAATCCCTGCTTCAATATGAATGACACATTAGAATTGCTTCACGAACATTCGGAATGGATTTTAATTAATGCCATGGTTGAACAAAAGAAAACAGATAGTTGAATATACTGTCGGAGGTTATAATTTGCGGTTAATGGACGGCAGTCTAAGGCTCCTGCAAAAAGACGATTTGGACCTGGTTTTAAATTGGCGCAACTCCAAACGTATAAGAGAGAGTATGTTTTCTGATTCCATCATAAGTAAGGAGCAGCACTATAACTGGTTTGAATCATTGTCCCACAATAACAGCATTCATTTGATATTTGAATACTGCCAGCGACCTGCGGGCATATGTAATTTTAAGGAAATTGATCATTTGCATAATAAATGCTTATGGGGGTTCTATTTAGGTGAACCTGATTTACCGCGGGGAACTGGCATATTGTTAGGGTTTCACAGCCTGGAATACGCTTTTGGGATTATGAAGATCCGCAAGCTGTGCAGCCAGGTACTGGCCAATAATGTGACCAGCATGAATTATCATATAAAACTTGGTTTTACTGAAGAAGGGGTTTGGCGAGAACATATAATGAAGAACTCTGAATATATAGATGTAGTTAATCTGGCTCAATTTCATTATGAGTGGCAAATAAAACGAAATGTTATTATTGAAATCCTGGAAAATCAATATTAAACCAATTTTCCTGAAAAGGAGTGAAAACAATCATGAGTATAGGCTGTATTATCGAAGCCCGTATGACTTCTACTCGCCTTCCCGAAAAGGTTTTGCTTGATATTGTCGGAAAGCCTTCTATTCTTAGGCAAATTGAACGTGTCAATCGTTCCCGATATATTGACCTGGTGGTGGTGGCAACAACGGTTAACCCTGAGGATGATCCGCTGGTTGGAGTATTGGAAAAGAATAATATTCAATTTTTCCGCGGAAGTGAAGATGATGTGCTGGGGCGGGTTGCGGCAACAGCTCAAGCTTTTAATATAGATACGGTTGTAGAGATAACTGGAGATTGTCCTCTAGTGGATATTAAGGAAAGCGACCGGGTAATTGAACGGTATCTGGAGGGTTCATATGATCTGGTAAGCAACAATTTATTACGAAGCTATCCCCTGGGTATGGATACTATAGTCATGGATAACCGGGTATTGCAGGAATCAGCTCGCCTGACTGACGACCCGGTGCACAGGGAACATGTGTGCATGTATCTATATGAACATCCCTTTGATTATCGTTTTTCCAATGTTGAAGCTCCGAGGTTTTTGTATGATCCTAAACTGCGCATGACATTAGATACCAGAGAGGATTACGAGTTTATTTCTCGGATTTATGAAGAACTATATCCCCAAAAACCTGATTTTGATTTATATGACATGATGAGGCTGCTGCAGAAGCTGCCGGAATTAAGAAAGATTAACGAAGCAATACATCATAAAAAAGTTAGGTGAAAACATGCCTCAAAAAAATGTATCGCCTGTTTATAATGTCTTAATCATTGGGGGGGGACAAATCGGGGCATTATATGACAACCCGGATTCGCAAAATATTTTAACCCATGCCCATGCCTTTACGGCACACCCAAATTACAGATTGCAGGGATTTGTCGACCAGGACAAGGAAAAGGCTTTGGGGGCTGCCCGTGTTTGGGGGGGTGGGGCGTATACGGATTTGAGCGAAGCCCTGGAAGATTGTCAGCCTGATATAATTTGCCTGGCTTTACCGGATGAACACCATTTTAGTTATCTTCAAATACTGGCCAAACTTGACCTCAAATTGATTTTTACCGAAAAACCATTAACGCAAACAATTGCAGAAGCTGACGAAATTATACGATTATATCAACATTCTTCCATACCAATAGCTGTTAATTATTTACGCCGCTTTATGCCGGAGTTTATTAGTCTGCGGGATCGGATCAGGCGGGGAGAGTTTGGCGATTATGTTACCGGTACCGGTTATTATGGCAAAGGTCTATTTCACAATGGTTCCCATATGCTGGATCTGTTGATATATTTGCTGGGTAATATAACCGGGGGATTGGTTGTTAATCAAGAAAATGACTTCTATGATCATGATCCCAGTGCTTCCGTAATATGGGATCTTGAAAACCAGGGTAAATTTTATATGCAAAATGTTAATTGCCATTTTTTTACCGTCTTTGAAATGGACTTATTTTTTAGGCGAAAGCGCCTGCGCTTTTTGGAATCCGGTTTGCGTATAGAAGAATATGACCTGGCAGATAATCAGGTTTTCTCAGGCTACCGCAGCCTTTCATTAAGTTCTGGATACACGACTTCATTGAACAGAGCCATAGCGTTTGGGGTACAAAACATTTATGAACACCTTACAGATGGTAAGCCGTTGCTTTGTTCCCTAGAAGATGCCTACCGGGTTATGGGAGTATGCGATGCGTTACAGCGAGGGGGAAAATATGAAAAAAATAATGCTGGCAGCATGTGATCCCGGTGGCGCTAATACCTTGATTCCGCTTGTTCCGGTTTTACTGGATAAAGGATATAATATTCTTTTATGCGGCAAAGAGGCTGCGTTACAGCGTTACCGCCAATTTGCATTAGACGCTCGCGCTATTAACGATTTTATGACTACGGCGGAAATAGATAGCTGGGCCACATTTCTATCTGATGAACATCCTGATTTTATCATTACCGGCACCAGCGGAGCTGATTTTACCGAAAGATACTTGTGGAAAGCGGCCGAAAAGAATGGGATAAAATGCATAGCCATTTTGGATCAGTGGATTAATTACGGCATAAGGTTCTCTGCCTTCCGTCCTGATGAAATGAACAAATATGAACAGGATATGCAGCATCCTTATGTACCGGACTACATATTAGTGATGGATCAATACGCCCAGGAGCAGTTAATCCAAGCAGGCATTGATCAGCGCAGAATCAAAGTCAGCGGGCAGCCCTATTTTGATCTCTTAATGGAAGCCAAGCAGCAAATAAACCAATCGGAAGTGAATAATTTTCGAGAGAAAATTGGGATTAAACCCAACGACTTTTTAATCACTTTTATTTCAGAACCGCTTAGTTATGAATATAACCGGAACAAAAACAGTGAGAGTTACCTGGGTTATGATGAAAAATCAATCTGTCTGCAAGTCCTGGAAGCATTAAATATAATAGTTAATGAATCCAAACGAAAAGTGCATTTCTTGATAAAACAACATCCGCGTGAACTTGATAATAATTACGATGCCTTAAGGGATAAGATCACCAGCAGCCTGATGAATATACGTATTGAAAAAAGTTTGGACACGTGGCCTTTGTTATTGGCTTCAGATTTGGTATGCGGAATGTCGTCGATGTTATTGCTGGAAGCAATTATATTAGGGCGGCCAGCTATTAGTGTGCAGATTGGACTTAAAAGGGACAATCCGTTGATTTTAGACCAGCGAGGTATAATGAAGTCTATTCTGCAAGCGGATGATTTGCAACAAAGCCTGCGCAGGATTTTGTTGGGCGGAGAAATACCGGAAGTAAATTGGGTTATTAAACCAGGTGCGGCGAATAAGGTAATTGATTTTATGGAGGGTGTGTTATGCCAAAATTAGCGATAAATGGCGGAGATAAAGTGCGAAAAACCGTATTCCCCGCTTATAAAACCATTGGGTTGGAAGAAGAAAACGCTGTTCATGAGGTTTTGGAATCCGGCATTTTGTCTCGTTTTCTGGGCGTGTGGCATGACGATTTTTATGGCGGCCCGCAGGTTAGAGCTTGGAAAAGGAATGGGCTGAATATTATGGTGTCAAGCATGCGATCGCTGTCAATTCGGCTACATCAGGCCTGTATTGTGCCGCAGGTGCAGCAGGCATTGGCCCTGGGGATGAAGTGATAGTTTCGCCATATACCATGTCCGCTTCAGCGGCAGCAGTGCTGGTATACAATGCAATTCCGGTATTTGCAGATATAGAAGAAGATTATTTTTGCTTAGATCCAAAGTCAATAGAAAAAAAGATTACTCCTCTAACCAAGGCAATAGTAGTAGTAGATATTTTTGGACAACCTTATGATGCTGAAAACATAAATGAGATAGCCCGTAAAAATAACCTGTTAGTTATTGAGGATGCAGCTCAAGCGCCGGGAGCAAAATATAAGGGGAAATTTGCCGGAACACTTGGGGATATCGGGATTTATTCCTTAAATTATCATAAACATATTCACACCGGTGAGGGTGGAGTGGTTGTAACTGATAATGATGAACTGGCTGAAAGAATACGTTTAATCAGGAATCATGCCGAAGCAGTGGTTGAAAACAAAGGATATACTAGTCTGATAAATATGCTTGGCTTTAATTACCGTATGACAGAAATGGAAGCAGCCATTGCTCGTGAGCAGCTTAAGAAACTGGAACTGTTAGTGAGGAAAAGGCAGGAAAACGTAAATTATATATCAGATCAACTTGATAAAATCCCGTGCCTAAAAACGGCACAAATTAGGCCGGGATGTGAACATGCTTTTTATGTGCATGCCTTAAAGTATAAGCAGGAAATAGCCGGAATTTCGAGAGAGGCTTATGTTAGTGCGGTAAAGGCAGAGCTAATGCCTATTGATTTGAGAGAAAAAGAGGGGGTTAACATTGGATGTGGCTATGTTAAACCCTTATACCTGCAGCCAATTTACCAGCGGCAGATAGTATATGGAGACAAGGGCTGTCCTTTTACCTGTTCTTATTATTCAGGACATATAGATTATACGCCTGGTATATGTCCCACCTGCGAAAAGATGCACTATGACGAACTAATTACTCATGAAATGATTCGTCCGCCTATGAACAATAAGGATATGGATGATGTGGTAGAAGCTTTTAAGAAGGTTTGGGAAAATCGTGATGAACTAAAATAGAATAATAAGATTTAGCATAAATCAAATTGTTATTAAAGGTGAAAAAAGTTTATTTAAGGGAGGATTAGACGATGTATCATCCCTTTTGGTAGGGGATAGAATCTACCTGCGGCGCATAGAAAAGGATGATTTAGAGGGCAATTACTTTCAATGGTTAAACGATCAAGAGGTAACCCGTTGGATGCTAAACGGGATTTTTCCCAACAGCGTTGAATCTATGTTGGAGTACTATCAAAAAACTGTAACCAGCAGCACCGCTATGAATCTAGCTATAATAATAAAAGAAAATGATAGACACATTGGTAATATTGGTTTACACAACATTCACCCCGTTGTTCATGCGGCAGAAATTGGTATTCTGATCGGGGAAAAGGATGTATGGGGTCAGGGTTACGCAACTGAAGCCATCAAATTGTTGTCCGCGCATGCCTTTTACAGAATGAATTTAAACAGGATAAGTTCTGGGGCGGTGGTTCACAATATTGGCAGCATTAGAGCATTTGAGAAGGCTGGCTTTAAACAGGAAGGAATTAGCCGGCAGGCATACTATTGTGAAGGTGAATATGTAGATTGTGTTCGTTTGGGCTTGTTAAGATACGAGTGGGAAATGCTGAAATCGTAAATGAACGTATGGGAGTTAATATGCGGGCGATAAAAATAGGCAATAATAGTATTGGTTCTGGTTATAAACCGTTTATCGTGGCGGAAATGTCAGGCAATCACAACCAGTCTTTGGAAAGGGCCTTGCAGATAGTTGAAGCTGCAGCCTGGGCCGGTGTTGATGCGGTTAAACTGCAAACCTATACAGCAGATACTATGACTCTGGATATTAATGCAAGTGATTTCTATATCTCAGATCAGGACAGCCTCTGGCAGGGAAAAAGTCTGTATGATTTGTATAAAGAGGCCTATACCCCCTGGGAGTGGCATGAGTCCATTTTTCAGCGCTGCCGGGAATTGGGGCTTATTGCTTTTAGTACACCCTTTGATGAAACCGCCGTGGATTTTTTAGAATCGCAGGATGTTCCCTGTTACAAGATAGCTTCTTTTGAAAATACCGATTTACCCCTTATCAAAAAAGTAGCTTCTACCGGTAAACCCATGATTATATCTACAGGGATGGCCAGCGTGGCGGAAATAGACGAGACAGTACAGACTGCACGGCAGGCAGGCTGCCAGGATATTATTCTGCTGAAGTGTACGAGTTCATACCCGGCCAGCCCGGAAGACAGCAATCTATTGACTATTCCCCATATGAGGGAATTATTTAATTGTCAGGTTGGATTATCTGACCATACATTGGGTATCGGTGCGGCGGTTGCTTCAGTAGCACTGGGAGCCAGTTTTATTGAGAAGCATTTTGCCCTGGCCCGGGCGGATGGCGGAGTGGATTCAGCTTTTTCTATGGAACCGGAGGAAATGCGCCAACTGGTACTTGAAACGGAACGTGCCTGGCAGGCCTTGGGTAAAATCAGCTATAGTCCTGGTGAACAAGAAAGCAAGTCTTTAAAATTCAGGCGTTCATTATATATAGCCAAAGACATGGCGGCAGGGGAGGCTTTAACTCCAGAAAACCTGCGCATTGTACGGCCGGGATACGGTTTGGAACCAAAATATTATGAGCTTGTATTGGGTAAAAGGATTAACCGGGATACTAAAAAAGGAACCCCGTTAAGCTGGGATTTGATATGAAACAAGCAAAAAAAGTAGCCATCAGAGTCGATGGCAGCAGCGATATAGGTTTTGGACATTTAATGAGAATGACGGCTTTAGCTCGTGAACTTATTAAGCAGGGGGCTGAAGTTATTTTTTTGACTAAAAATCCTGAACATATTGAGAATTTTCCTGTTAAAGTTATTGATTCGGAAATGGATTTTAACAATGAGGACCGCAGGATAGAGGAATTGCTATATCAAAATCAGGCCGGGATGATAATTGTTGATTCTTATAATTATGACCAGGGTCGTTTGGACAGAATGAGTCAACTGGATATTCGAACGGTATATATTGATGATCTAAATCAATGTGTTTTTAATATTGATCTGGTGGTTAATGGCAATCTCTATGCGCCGCAAATGGAATATAAAGGGCGGGCTGAATTCTTGTTAGGAGCAGAATACCTGTTGATGCGTGAGGAATTTGCGAATGCGCCAAAACGGGAAGCCAGGCTTCAGGTTAAGGATATACTGCTTACTATGGGTGGCGCCGATATTATTAATAACACACCCCGAATTTTAGAATATTTAATTAACTATAAATTATTTGATAGCCTGTGCTGGCATGTGGTAATTGGCCCCGCTTTTAAAAATGTTTTAGAGATAGAATCCCTTGCTGGGGGGCTATCTAACATTTATACTTACTTCAACCCTGATATGAAAAAAATAATGTATGCTTGTGATATTTGTATCAGCGCTGCCGGCAGCACCGCTTACGAACTGGCTGCGTGCGGCCTGCCTTCGATTTTAATCGTTACTGCTGACAACCAGGCGGCTTTGGCTCGGGAGGCTGAACGCCAAGGGATTGCTCTAAATCTTGGTTGTTATAAGCAAATCAATAATAACAGACTTTATCAGGCTTTGGACAGCTTAATAAGAGACTGTGAACTCCGTGAAAAAATGATGATGAGAGGACAGCAATTGTTCGATGGCCAGGGGGCAGCCCGCGTTGCCGGGCAGTTATTGCTGATGTTGCAATTGTAGGGTATACAGACCCGGTATATAAAGAATTTTCAGGATATTAACGATATATGTTACATGTAAAAACCGGGGAGAGATAAGCTTGCTGAGTGAGATAAACGGTAAAAGGATTTTAGTAACCGGGGGTACCGGAACGATTGGAACCAGCCTGGTAAGAAAACTCCTCACCTATGATGTGGAAGTAGTCAGGGTATTTTCTCGTGATGAACATAAGCAATTTGAAATGCAGAGCAGTTTTTCCCTGCAAGAGGGCAGGCTTGATCCACGACTGCGTTTTTTACTCGGTGATGTAAGGGATAAAGAAAGGCTGTACCGTGCTATGGAAGGCATTGACATAGTCTTTCACCTGGCAGCCTTAAAACATGTGCCGGCCTGCGAATATAATCCTTCCGAAGCGGTTAAGACAAATGTCATAGGTACTCAGAATGTGATCGATTGTGCCATAGATTCTAGTGTTTCGGCGGTTGTATATGCCAGTACCGATAAAGCCGCCAGTCCCACCAATACTATGGGGGCCAGTAAATTGTTGGCTGAACGACTTATTGTTTCTGCTGCCGAAGGGTGGAAGGGACCTCGTGATATAAAATTCTTGTCAGTACGCTTTGGCAATGTCTTGAATAGCGAGGGTCGGTAATTCCATTGTTTAAAAAGCAGATTGATGCTGGAGGTCCGGTTACGGTCACGGATCAAAATATGACCCGATTTGTTATGAATGTGGATCGCGCAGTCGATTTAATGTTAAAGGCTCTGAAAATTTCTCAAGGCGGCGAAGTATTTGTTTTCAAAATGCCGGTGCTGCGTATTGGTGATCTGGCGCAGTCCGTGTTGGAGCTGAGCGGAAGAAAGGCTGATATTATTACGGTTGGCTTAAGACCGGGTGAGAAATTATATGAAGAATTAATGAGTGAGGAAGAGAGCGCCAGGGCTCTGGAGACAAAGGATATGTTTATTGTTTTACCGTATAATTCTGAGGTTGATCGTTATAAAAACGCGTATAGTGAAGCAGCGCCTGCCAATGTACGCACATATAGTTCTACAGGAGAACCGGTAATATCTGTGGAAGAAATAAAATCAATGATTCAGTTTTATTAATCAATTTATTAAAATCGAGGTGTTATATTTGTCTGAAACTATTAATATTCGGATATCTCCTCATCCTGATATTGAACTGGGAAATGAAAGATCAGAGATTGAGGCTTTCTTAACCTTTCCTGAGTCTGGATTAAACTCAGAAACCGGTATTATTATGGTACTTACAGAACTAGGCGAAGCAGCGGATACTGATTATCAGACCAACCAATTGCGTCCCTATTTGGCAAATAAACTTAACTGTATTGCTATCGGGGTTAATTATTTTGGTATCTTCCGAAATAGTCAAATTCAAATTCGTCCTAGTTTTCTTCATAATATTAACAGAATATATGGGTTGGAGCTTAGCTTTGAGAGTTTTGCCGGGGCCAAGAGCGGTGAGGATATCTACAGAATTATCGCGGGAGAGGTTATTAAGCTGGGAGTAACCAGCCTGGATCTTAGATGCCAGCCTCATTTGCTAACCGGTCGGGGTGAATACCAGTCATGGGGCTTTCTTCCGGCCATAGACTGTTTGCAGGTTCTGGGCGAAGTATTACAGCGTTATGATATTAATAAGAAAAAAATCTTGGCTTATGGAAAACACTATGGCGGTTATATCGCTTCTTTAATGGGCAAATATGCTCCCCGGGTTTTTTCAGCCATTATTGACTGGGAAGGATATTCTCGCACCGAACTTAGACATGTAGTCAGCGGTGAACTGATTGAAGCCGATTATCTGTTTCATTTCGATTTGAATAATGGGGTAAAATTCTATATTGCTTCTGCCTGTAATAATCCCTGGACTATTGAGGACGAGACTTCTCCGAGCTACTTTTCTGACAGTCACAGAAAGATCCGCAGCCTGTTATGTGAAGAACACCGGAAACCTTCGGAGACTTGTTATTATATCTTTCATTCCGAGGATGATTTAACTTCATCTATTGCAGCCAAAGACCGCTGTGTTGAAATCTTACAGCGGTACAATCCGGTAAACTATCAACGCATCGCAGCTGGTGATTCATCAAAATTCAATTCAGTGGAAGACATATTTGAATGGCTGCTGCAAAATGACCAGAACTGCTTACAGAAAGAAAATACCGATACAGATTTTAGTTTGAACAGTATTTATGATTTTGTCTGCGGGGATAAAATTTATCGTTTTTCTTACGCTGAGGATGGCGGTATTAAGGTTAATATTATATAAAGGTTTTGTTAAGAAACATACCGAGGGTTGATTTTGGAGGTAAGTTGCTATGAACATTCTCGTTACTGGCGGGGCCGGGTTTATCGGCCGCTGGGTGGTTAAAAAACTATTGGAAGCAAGGCACCGGGTGACGGCTTTTGATGACCTGTCCAACGGGCGTTTGTTGAATATTGAAGAATTCAGGGACAACCCTGATTTCTCTTTTATAAAGGGTGATATCAAGGACCAGGAACAACTGGCCTCGCTATTTGAGTCTGGTTATGATCTGGTTTATCACCTGGCTGCCAGCATCAATGTACAGGATTCCATCGATGAACCACGCACAACCTTCGATAATGATGTGGTAGGGACATTCAATGTTTTAGAAGAATGCCGCAAATCTAAAACCAGGATGTTATTTATGTCCACTTGCATGGTCTATGAACGCAGCCTGGACGAATCAGGCATAAGTGAGGTTCACCCGGTCAGACCAGCCTCGCCCTATGCCGCCAGCAAGCTGGCCGGCGAAGCTCTTACCTTATCATATTACTATGCTTATGGATTGCCTACCGTAGTAGTACGTCCTTTTAACACTTACGGGCCTTTTCAGAAGTCTTCCGGCGAGGGCGGGGTGGTGGCCATTTTTATTCAGCGTGATTTAGAGGGTGCAGATCTCAATATCTATGGCGACGGCGCCCAGACCCGCGACTTGCTGTATGTGGAAGACTGCGCCCATTTTGTCATCCAGGCGGGGATGGATGATAAAACCAACGGGCTCATTTTAAATGCTGGTTTGGGCCGGGACATATCTGTCAATGACCTGGCGGCCCTAATAAGCAGCGACCCGGGGCGTATCAAACATGTTCCTCACATACATCCCCAGAGCGAGATCCCTAAATTGCTGTGCGATTACAGTAAAGCCCATAATTTAATGGGCTGGGAACCGAAAATCACCCTGGAGGAAGGAATAAGGAGGACCAGGGAATGGATTATGACCATTTAGATACATTGCTGAAATATTTGGAGAGAGAAGATTATTTATGGACATCAGGATTCCTTATGGAAAACAATACATAGATCAGGACGATATTGAGGCGGTAACGGCGGTTTTGCGGTCTCCGTTCTTAACCCAGGGACCTGTGGTGGAGGAATTTGAAAGCAGAATTGCTGATTATTGTGGGGTAAGATACGCGGTCGCCTTCAACAGCGGGACTTCAGCGTTGCATGCGGCTATGTTTGCGGCTGGCGCAGGCCCCGGGGATGAGGTCATAACTTCTCCGCTCACCTTTGTGGCTACTGCCAACTCAGCGGTATATTTAGGCGCCAAACCGGTTTTTGTGGATATAGACCCGGTCACCTGGTGCATTGATGCTGATAAGATTGCAAGGGCCGTTACCGACAAGACTAAAGTCATTATTCCTGTGGATTATGCCGGCTTTCCGGTTGATATTCAGGCTATAAGCACCCTTGCCCATCGGCAAGATATAGTGGTCATAGAGGACGCGGCGCATGCCTGGGGGCCCGACGCCATGGGATACCTGTGGGCAGGGAGGCAGATATGACCATGTTCAGTTTCCACCCGGTTAAGCATATTACTACCGGCGAAGGGGGCGTAATTGTTACTGAACGTGATGATTTTGCGCTTAAGCTCAAATTATTCAGAAGCCATGGTATCGTGAAGACGGCTGAAATGACAGAGGAGCATGGGCCTGGTATTACGAGATGCAGGAGCTGGGGTATAACTATCGCATTACAGATATTCAATGCGCTTTAGGAATCTCCCAGCTGAGTAAACTGGAAAAATTTATAGAGGCGCGGCAGAGGATTGCCAGCCGGTATTTTGAAGCATTTCACCACACCGGTCTGCTGCAGCTTCCGCCTCAGAGCGAAAACAGGCGGCATGCCTATCATTTGTTCCCTATACTCCTGCCTTTGCATGTTAACCGCAGAGAATTTGTGCATTATATGCATGAAGCTGGCATCGGGGTGCAGATCCATTATATCCCGGTGCATCTGCAGCCATATTATCGGGAAAAATATGGTTTTAAAGCAGGGGATTTCCCCCTGGCTGAAGAATTCTATAAACATGAGGTCAGTCTGCCGATGTACTATGGGCTGACTGAAGCGGAACAGGACTATGTAATACAAAAAGTCAGACATTTTATCGAAACTGAATCTCTTGACGGAGAATAGAATTCTTTGCACTTGAGGTTAATTTTAGGGAAGGGGGCTAACAATTGGATAGTGTCGATATCGCGGGAATGGCCATGAGCATGAAGTCTGTACAACTTCAGCAGCAGGTAAGTATGGCGGTCATGAAAATGCAAATGGATGCCAGCCAGGAGTCAGCACAGAACCTTATTGCCATGATGCAGGGCAGCAGCCGGGGAACCATGGAGAAATCTGTTGCCCCTCATCTGGGCGCTAATATAGATATTCTGGCCTAAACTCAAGGGCCGGTTTGTTTCTTATTGCAGGAAGAGAAAGGAGCACATATGGCTGATTCTGTGGAAATAGTCAATGATATTCTTGAGCTTACCGATACCGTTATTGAGGCCCTGGATCATTTAAACAAGCGTTTGCTTGAAGGTCATCTTGAGGAAAGCCGCTATCTTCTGGAAGATGTGAAAGATGCGATTGCCTCTATTCAGAACGCTGCCGAGCTGTTTATTCCTCATCTGGGAGATAATCAAGTCATTAGTTTAACCGAGGAATTTAATGAAAAAATGGAAGAAATGACGGCAACCTATGAAATGAAGCAGCTTGAAAAAGCTAAAGTGGATATGCAATGGATAGTTATGCCTCTGGCTGCAAAGTGGAGAGAAGAATTATCCCGCTGTCTGGTTGCCTTCCGAATTTCTTAAGAAAAATTGAATCCCGCGTTAATATTTGTTTAAGTTTATAAGACTTTTATCCCTATTTTTGTTAAAAGGAAATGCTTATATTATTAAAGTCTTAGGCAGCTGTGCCGATAATTATAATAATAGAATATCCTATTTTGCAAGGAGGCATTGGTATGAAGGTCGAAGGGCAAGGGATTGCCGTCAGCCAGGCTGTGCAGGTTGCAAATGAGGCTGCCAAAGCCGCTCCTGCTGAAAAGCCAAACAACCACGCGCTGCATTCCGCAGTAAAGGAAGAAAACACTCATAAAAGTCCTCTCAAAGAAAAGGACCTAATTGCCGCAGCGGATGTCCTCAATGAAGCCATGAAAATTTCCAACTATCATCTGCAGTTCAAAGTGCATAAGGAGAGCGGCCGGCTTCAGGTTAAGGTTTTGGATGCGGATAACAAAGTTATCAGAGAGATACCCCCGGAACAAATCCTGGATTGTTCGGCGCGTATCAAGGAATTAATTGACAGAATGGCCGGAATTCTTGTTGACGAACTGGTGTAATAGGGCTCTTGACAAGCCCAGAATTGTGTTTCCGCAAAAGGTCCTAGGAACAAGGTCCCGATCATGCTTTATTATAGAAGGGGAGGCTGTTTGCCCTGAGTATGAATGCACAAGCCTATGATCAATATAGAAAGACCAGTGTGGAGAGCGCCAGTCCAGGCAGACTTTTGCTCATGCTCTTCGAAGGGGCTATTCGGTTTGTTGATAATGCCAAACGCAGCATAGATGAAAAAGATATTGAAAGCGCGCACAATAACATTATTAAAGCCCAGAATATTATGCTCCAGTTGATGAGCAGCCTTAATATGGAATATGAAATATCCAACCAGCTTTTTAATCTTTATGAGTATATTTACTATCAATTAATGATGGCCAATACCAAAAAAGACCTGGCGATTCTGGCCGAAGTTCGCGAACTGCTCAGCGATTTTCAAAAAACCTGGGATGAAGCCATTAAAAAGGCTGGATCATCCAAAAGCGTTGTCGAATCCGGAATGACTGAAGGAATTAATATTAAGGGATGACAATGGATAATAATGAGTTGTTAGAGAAGGACCTAAAAGAAGAAAAACGATTGTTTGAGGAGATACTGCAGCTTTCTGCCCAGCAGGTTGCCTTGTTTAACCCCAACCAGAATAATACAGACGAATTACTGCATAATTTCAATGAATTGCTTGCCAGGCGGCAAACTTTAATGGAATGCGTGGATGATATAGAAAAGAGATGGGATTGGCAGTCTGAATCTGCACGAGCCATCAGGGCATATTTAACGAAATAAAAATGATTATTCAATTGATCCGAGAAAATGATAGTCGAACCATTAAAGAAGCAGAGAAGAAAATGAAGCAGATAAGCGCCAAGCTGAATGAAACCAGGGCTAATCAAAAAGCCTTTAATGCTTATAGCCAGGAAGAACCCTATGATGGGGGATATTTCGTAGATCGAAAAAATTAAGGGATGAGATTTTTTTGGTTACCGTTGATAGACCAATACAAGATATTATTGATAATTATCAAACGCAAACAAAGCTTTACAGAAAGATGCTGACCTATGCCCAGGAACAATTAGAAATGGTTCGCAGCAGTGAAGATAATCAGCAATTAAAAAAACTCCTGCTTAATCGGCAAAACTTAATGAACGAACTTAATTCTTTGAATGAAGAGGTCAGGAAACTGCAAAACGGGGTAATGGATATTCTGGGTATTAGTAAATTCACCTATAGCGAATTAGGCGGCAAGATAAACGATGAACATTTTACAGCATTAAAAGAAGTAGTTAGTGAATTGGTACATATACTTGATGAGATTAATAAAGTTGATGTAATTAACCAGTCTTTACTAAGGAGCAATTCAGGTCACAAATTAATTTCTTCTCCAAATTTCAGAGAAGCTGCTGACGCCTATAATAAAGCTCTGTTACAGAAGAAGGAAAAGTCCTAAATTTTAAAATGCGAACATGGATTTTAAGGAATATGGTATTTTCCTTGCTATTTAATTCACTAATGGATATAATAGAGCATACCAGTCGATGGGATTTATAATAAAAGCACCATCGGCAATTTTCAAAAAAAGTGAGGGATCTTTTACCATGTTCGAGGACAAAGTCTTAGTATGCCAGGATTGCGGTCAGGAGTTCGTTTTTACGACTGGGGAGCAGGAATTCTACCATGAGAAGGGTTTTGAAAATGAACCCAAGCGCTGCCGTGACTGCAGAAGTCAGCGCCGTACCGGACGGACCGGCGGCAACCGCGCACCGCGGGAAATGTTCCCGGCCACCTGTGCCAGATGCGGAGTGGAGACTCAGGTTCCATTCAATCCTGTAGCGGGCAGACCCGTTTACTGCAACCACTGTTTTCAGGAAATGAAAGAATCAGCAATGTAGATTAGTGAAATTTATACCGGGCTGTATCAGCCCGGTTTTTTACTTTCTGAACTGCCATATTATTTCGATTGCCTTGTCTACTGGAGTATTAAGAGACATTGGAGTAAAATATATATACAACAACAGGGAAGGAAGTGGTTAGATGAAGTTTGAGATCCGCGGCAGGAATATTGATGTTACCGATGCACTCAGGGATTATACCACTAAAAGGCTTTCCAAGTTGGAGAAATACATCGATGAAATGAAGGACGTACTGGTCACCCTCTCGGTGGAAGGCGAGAAACATAAAGTTGAGGTGACCATCCCCCTCAATGGAGTAATTCTTAGAGGTGAGGAAAGCAGCCAGGACATGTACAGCTCCATTGACCTGGTTGAGGAGAAATTGGAGAAACAAATAGAAAAGCATAAAACCAAACTTTATAAACAGCACCGGGGAGCGGGCTTGAAAAAGGCCCTCCAGGAGGAGATTAAACAGGAACTGGCTAAAAACGATAAGGTCGAGAAATTCAAGGTTTTGCGCACCAAACGTTTCGCTCTCAAACCTATGGATGTTGAAGAAGCCATTATGCAAATGAACCTGCTCGGACATAATTTCTTCGTGTTTTTTGAAGCCGACAGCGAAGAAGTAAATGTGGTGTATCGCCGCAATGACGGGAACTACGGTTTGATCGAACCGGAATTTGATTAGTTGAAGCCAGGACCTGAAAAGTGCTAATATGAAAATGTTAATAAATAGCATGTATGAGGAACCTATGGTTCCTCTCTTTTTGGTTGGGGTTAATATATTTTTAAGCGTCTATTTATATAGGCAGTTAAAACAGATGAATCGGTTTTGAATCAATATCTGTGTTAATCTGTAAACCATCTGTGAGTATCTGTGGTTAAACGGTTCCTGATTTTCCGATTTGAAAGAAGAAAGGTGTAATTCAATGATACGGGATGCTCTGAAGAAAATCCTTGATAATGACGAACGGGAAGTAAAAAAACTGCGCCAGAAGGTAGATATCATTAACAAATTGGAGGCGGAATATAAATCCCTGCCCGCGGAAGCTTTCCCGCACGTACTATGGAATTTAAGGAAAGGTTAAAGCGCGGCCAGAATTTAAACGATATATTACCAGAAGCCTTTGCTTTGGTTCGGGAAGCTGCCTGGAGAACTTTGGGAATGCGGCCTTTTGATGTTCAGCTGATTGGCGGCATGGTTCTGCATGAGGGGCGCATCGCGGAGATGAAAACCGGCGAAGGCAAGACCCTGGTAGCCGTTCTGCCCGCGTATTTGAACGCCTTGGAAGGCAAAGGGACTCATATAGTAACCGTTAACGATTACCTGGCCAGCCGTGACGCGGCCTGGATGGAGCCGGTGTACAATTACTGCGGGATGTCCGTAGGACTTATTGTACACGGGCTGGACTATGAAGAACGCAAAGAGGCCTATAATCGCGATATTTGCTATGCCACCAATAATGAACTGGGCTTTGATTATCTGCGGGACAACATGGTTCTCGCGCGTGAACATATGGTGCAGCGCAGCCTGCACTATGCCATTATTGACGAAGTGGACTCCATACTTATTGACGAAGCGCGCACCCCGCTGATTATATCCGGGGAGGGTGACAAACCCACAAATTTATATTACCAGATAGCTAAATTTATCCCTCGCCTGGTGGCGGATGAGGATTACAAAGTCGATGAAAAAGCCCACCTGGTTACCCTGACGGAAGAAGGGGTGCGCAAGGTGGAGAAGTATTTTAACACTGAAAATTTATCTGAAAATATGGAACTGGCGCATCATGTGAACCAGGGTCTCAAAGCCCACAGCCTGATGAAAAGAGACCGGGATTATGTGGTTAAGGATGACCAGGTAATTATAGTAGATGAATTTACCGGGCGGTTAATGTTTGGACGCCGTTACAGCGATGGGCTGCACCAGGCTATCGAGGCCAAGGAAGGGGTCAAAATAGAGAAGGAATCGCAGACCCTGGCCACGATTACTTTCCAGAATTATTTTCGCATGTACCGGAAGCTGGCAGGGATGACCGGCACCGCCAAAACCGAGGAAGAAGAATTCCGCAAGATCTACGGCATGGATGTGGTGGTGATACCGACCCATATGCCAATGATACGCAATGACCTGCCGGATTTGATTTATCGCAGTGAAGAAGGTAAATTCCAGGCGGTGGTCGAAGATATTGTCAAGCGTTACAAGCAGGGCCAACCGGTTTTGGTAGGCACCATTTCTATAGAAAAATCAGAGCGTCTCAGCGCTCTCCTGACCAAGCGGGGCATACCGCACCAGGTGCTGAATGCCAAGCATCACGAGAAAGAGGCGCAGATTATAGCCCAGGCCGGGCAGAAAAATACGGTTACGATTGCTACTAACATGGCTGGCCGCGGAACTGACATAGTGCTGGGTGATGGTGTGGCTGAAATCGGCGGACTCTATATTCTGGGGACTGAGAGGCATGAAGCCCGGCGCATTGACAACCAGCTGCGCGGACGTTCAGGCCGGCAGGGCGATCCCGGGGAATCGCGGTTTTATGTTTCCTTGGAAGACGATCTTATGCGGCTGTTTGGCGCCGCCAACATTGAAGGCATAATGGATCGCCTGGGCATGGACGACTCCATTCCCATCGAAAACCGTTTGGTATCGAAGGGAATAGAAAACGCCCAGAAGAAGGTTGAGGGACGCAACTTCAGCATCCGCAAGAATGTCCTGGAGTATGACGATGTTATAAATCAGCAGCGCGGGGTAATATACAGCGAACGCGCCAAAGTCCTGTCCGATGAGAATCTGAAGGAAACCATCGCCAGTATGATAGATGATGTAGTAGCCAGTGTGGTGGATGGTTTTGCCGGAGAAATAAAATACTCTGATGACTGGGATTTGCCTGGTCTCATGAATTATATTGAACAGAATATTATTCCGCATCCCGATTTCAGTATTGAGGATTTAAAGGGTATGACCCGCCGTTCGGCCAAGGACTTCCTGACGGAAAAGACCCACGCTCTGTATGAGCAGCGCGAGCGGGAACTGGGCGCCCAAACCATGCGCGAGCTGGAAAAGGCTTTGATGTTAAGGGTTATTGACGAAAAGTGGATGGATCATATCGATGCTATGGACCAGCTGCGCAACGGCATTTCCCTGCGGGCCTACGGCCAGAAAGATCCTCTGATAGAGTATAAATTCGAAGCTTTTGAGGCCTTTCAGGCCATGATTTACAGCATTAAAGAAGATGTTGTGCGATATATCATGCGCATTCGGGTAGTGCAGCAGCAGGAGGAACGCAAAACCTTTGTCAACCAGGGCGAAGATGCTGAAAGAAAACCAGTCCGGGTCGGCAAGAAGATTGGACGCAATGAGCCCTGCCCCTGCGGCAGCGGCAAAAAGTACAAAAACTGCTGCGGCCGGCAAGCCGGATAGGGGAACTATTAGACACAGATAAACACAGATTTTTAGTGAATCTTGTAATTAATATTTTTACTCAACTTTCACAGTTGATCGGTTAGTAAAGTAAAGAAACGATTGCTTTCTAATCTGTCATTGCTATGAAAACTGTGTATTTGTCGTTGCGAGGAGCGTAAGCGACGCGGCAATCTGCCCCGGTCATTGCCGCATAAATGAAAATACCTGAAAATAGGCAACATTAATCATAATAACGCTGTGTTATTCAGTGTCTATAGTCTTGAAACTGTTGTGGGGAGAGGGGTAGTAAATGGATTTAGCTACGTTAATCGGACTGTTACTTGGTTTAGGCGGTCTGCTGGGAGGATTTATGCTGGAGGAAGGCACTCCCGGGATGCTGGTGCAGCTTTCTGCATCGGTAATAGTATTTGGGGGCACTTTCGGCGCGGCCATGCTCAGTTTTACCATGGAGGAAATTAAGACGGTACCGTATTTCCTGAAAGTGGTATTTACCGAAGAAAAAATAGACTACTTAACGATTTTGGACCTGCTGGTAGGTACGGCTGATAAAGCCAGGCGCGAAGGTTTGCTGAGCCTGGAAAGCCAATTGGGCGAAATAGATAATGTATTCCTCTCCCGCGGACTGCAGTTGGTTATAGACGGAACCGATCCGGAATTGACCCGTAATATGTTGGAAATGGAATTGGAAGCTCATGAAAAACAACAGAAGGTCGGCGAAGAAATCTTTATGGCTATGGGGGGACTCGGACCTACCATGGGCATTATTGGAACGGTTATGGGCCTGGTGCAGGTGCTTAGCAACCTCAGTGATCCTTCCAAGCTTTCCGGCGCTATCGCTGCGGCTTTTATCGCTACCCTGTACGGTGTTTCTTCCGCCAACGTATTATGGATTCCCTTTGCTACCAAAATCAAAGTTAAGGCCCAAAAACATGTGCTGCTGATGGAATTGATTTTAGAAGGGGTCTTATCTATTCAGGCTGGTGAAAACCCGCGGGTTATCCGCGAAAAACTCATGACCTTCCTGCCCCCGGACACCCGTCAGACTGTTTCCGAACAGGAAACATAATAAGGAGATTGCGAAATGGCACGTAAAAAAAAGCTTCCGGAGAAGGAAGCCAATACAGAGCGCTGGCTGATTACATACTCAGATCTGATTACCCTTCTTATGATTTTTTTCATAATTATGTATTCCATGAGCCAGGTCAATGCCGCCAAGTATGCGGCAGTCGCTAACTCCCTGAGCCTGGTTTTACGCGGTCAGGCTATGTCGGTTCTGGAAACCCAGGGGCCTTCTATGGTGCCAGGTATTTCCGGGCAATTGGCTCCTGAAGGACCGGGCAAGACTTCAGCCAAGCAGGGGGAATTGGAAGAGGTTAAAAAACAGATTGCTGAATTTATCAAGGCCGAAGACTTGAAGGCTGAAAAAGAGAAAAAGGCCGGCAACCTTTCCGTTAGCAAATTGAGCGATAAGATAACTGTTTATGAACAGGAACGGGGTCTGGTTATCAGTTTTAAGGACACGCTTTTATTTGCCAGCGGTTCAGATCAATTAAATGATAAGGCGCGCCAGATTATAATTCAGGTATCCGCGGCTCTGCAGAATATTCCTAATTACATACGCGTAGAAGGGCATACTGACAATCTGCCTATAAACACGCCGCAGTTTCCTTCCAACTGGGAGCTTTCGGTATTGCGCGCCTCAAATGTAGTTCATGTTATGAGTGAATCGGCCGGGATTCCGGCTGAAAGGCTTTCCATAATCGGTTACGGGGAAAACCGTCCCCTGGTGGCTAATGACAGCAGTGAAAACCGGGCTATCAACCGCCGTGTGGATGTGGTTATTTTGAAGAAAAAATATGATTATTTTGAGCCGCCTACAACGGAGAACTCATCACCTGCAGCCAACCAATAATATATAGCAGCAAGCGGAGGTTGTTTAAAAAGGAATCGATGATATGCAATCGCTGGGCGGGGTCGGATCCGATACCGCCCGGTTCTGTTTCGGGTACAATAATTCTTGGCAAAAGATAACTAAAACGACTGTAATAAAAAGGCTTATTACTTTCCGCCGAGCCTGTAATTATGTTGACATTATAAAAAATAAAAAATCAGTGTTCATCTGTGTTAATCTGCGGCTATTTATTGGGGTAATTGTACATATGGTTCTCCGGGCAGGCTTGACGGGACGGATGGGGAACCGATATCATTACTCGGGGAGGGCAAAGGTCTAATTATACAAATCTAAGAAAAGAATTATTATATAGAGATAACGACAGGAGGATACAAATTGACAGAAGATCCCAGGGCTCTGTGCCTTCAGATAATCAAACGTCTAAATGAAATGAGGGTTTCTCTTTGACCTGGACAGCCGCAAACGAGAGGTAGAAAGCCTTCAGAATCTTAGCCTGGATGAAAATTTTTGGAATGATAGTCAGGAAGCGGCCAGGATACTTAAGAAAATCAACGACCTGCAAGAGGGGATAAATCAACACCAGGATTTATTGAACCGGGCTGAATATATCAGAGAACTGCTGGAAATGGCGGAATCCGAAGATGATAAAGAAATCTGGCAGGAAGTAGTGAAGGATTTAGCGGTTCTCGATAAACAGTTCCGCGAATTTGAACTGGTGGTTCTTTTCTCCGGAATCCATGATGACCGCAACGCTATTGTTTCGCTCCACGCCGGTGCCGGGGGAACTGAAGCCCAGGACTGGGTAGAGATGCTTTTCCGTATGTACACGCGCTGGGCGGAAGCTTCTTCATATGGGGTAGAAGTCCTTGATTTTTTGGACGGCGATGAAGCCGGTATCAAAAGCGTAACCTTTCTGGTAAAAGGGAAATATGCTTTCGGCAAATTAAAATGCGAAGAAGGGGTGCATCGTCTCATCAGGATATCGCCCTTTGACTCTTCGGGCCGCAGGCATACTTCATTTGCTTCCCTGTCTGTACTGCCGGAGATAATTGAAGATGTTGAGGTCAACATCAACCCCGAAGAACTGCGTATAGACACTTATCGCTCCGGAGGGGCCGGAGGCCAGCATGTCAATAAAACGGATTCGGCTGTGCGTATAACTCATATATCTACCGGTATTGTGGTGCAATGCCAAAATGAACGCTCCCAGCATGCCAATCGCCTGGCGGCCATGAAAATCCTGACCGCCAAGCTGTATGAAATAAAACAAAAAGAAATGCAGGATAAACTGCAAAACCTCAAGGGAGAATATAAGGAGATAGCCTGGGGCAGCCAGATAAGAACCTATACCCTGAATCCCTTTAGTTTGGTAAAAGACCACCGCACCGGCCTGGAAGCGGGCAATGTGCAATCAGTCCTGGATGGGGACCTGGATAACTTTATCAGCGCTTACCTGCACCTGAAAGCCGGAAGTTGATTTAGAAGCTGATTACGCTGACTTTATATGATTTCCGCAGGATTAGCCATAATAATAATATAATTTGGCAGCGCCGCTGCCTGTCGTTGCTATGAAAACCATGTATTTGTCATTGCGAGGAGCGCAGCGACGCGGCAATCTTCCCCGGTCATTGCCGCGAAAGGCGCTTTTCGTTTAGTGTACGTAAAGTCATAAATAACCAGCTTGGTCTGCTTTAATAAATCTGTGCAAGTCATAGCCGTCTGTGAAGTCAGTGTCTGCCAGAGGCGATTTAGTCCTGCTTCAGCGTTAATCATAATAATTCTGCGTATTCTGCGTCGAAATAAAGAGGAGAGAATGTTGTGCGTGAGATTACAGAAGAATCATTAAACTTGACCCGTGAAAAGGCGCGGCTTTTGCGGCGTGATATAATTGACATGCTGGGCAAGGCTGGGTCAGGTCATACCGGAGGGTCGCTTTCAGCCGCCGATATCATGGCCTGCCTTTATTTTTGGGAGATGAATATCGATCCCTCAAAGCCTGACTGGGAAGAACGGGACCGGTTTGTTCTCAGCAAAGGCCATGCCGCGCCGGTTCTCTATGCCAGCCTGGCGGAAAGGGGATACTTTTCCCCTGCATTACTGCAAACCCTGCGGCAATTGGGCAGCCCCCTGCAGGGTCATCCTGACCGTAAGAAACTGCCTGGAGTGGAGGCGTCCACAGGTTCGCTGGGACAGGGCATTTCCTGGGCTGTGGGTATGGCGCTGGGAGCAAAAATCGATAAGAAAGTTTACCGCATTTATACCATGGTAGGAGACGGGGAACTGGAAGAGGGCATGGTCTGGGAAGCGGTTATGGCTGCAGCTCATTATAAGCTGGACAACCTGGTCATAATTGTTGATAACAATGGGCTGCAGATAGACGGGCCTATAACGGAAGTCTTATCTCCCCAGCCCATTGCTGACAAATTTAATGCTTTTGGCTGTGAAGTCCTGGAGATAGACGGTCATGACCACCGTCAGATCATGCAGGCTTTACAAAAAGCCCGGTCAGCGAAAGGCAAACCTGCGGCTATCATAGCCCATACCATAAAAGGGAAAGGGTGTTCCTTCATGGAAAACCGGGTGGAATGGCACGGCGCTGCCCCCAAACCCGATGAAGTCGAACGCGCCTGGCAGAACTGGGGTAGGGGTTAATTATTTTAAGGAGTGAGTTTTTTGCAAAAGCAGGCAACGAGAGATGCCTATGGGCAAGCCCTGGTGGAATTAGGACGTTTGCATGAAGATGTGGTGGTTTTGGACGCCGACCTTTCGAAGAGCACCAAGACGGCTGATTTTGCCAGGGTATTCCCGGAGCGTTTTATAAATGCCGGCATAGCCGAACAGAATATGATAGGTATGGCGGCGGGGTTGGCGACAACCGGTAAAATCGTGTTTGCCAGTTCCTTTGCTATTTTTGCCGCCGGGCGGGCTTTTGAACAGGTGAGAAACTCCCTGGCCTATGCGCAGCTGAATGTTAAGGTTTGTGCTACCCATGCCGGAATCACCGTGGGAGAGGATGGGGGATCACACCAATCTGTTGAAGATATTGCGCTGATGCGCAGTGTGCCGGGCATGAAGGTTATAGTTCCCTCTGACGGGGTGATTACTCGCAAAGCCCTGGAAAAGCTTTATGATACCCCGGGTCCCGCCTACCTGCGCCTGGGCAGGTCCGCCGTTCCTGTGATATATGACGAAAATCAGGAGTTTGAAATCGGTCAGGGAATTAAGCTCAGGCAGGGATCTGATGCAGCGGTAATCGCCTGCGGCATTATGGTGGCTGCGGCTATGGAAGCCGCCCGGGCACTGGAACAGGAAGGCATAAATATTACTGTAATCGACATGCCCAGTATTAAGCCCCTGGACCGGGAAATGGTTTTAGAGGCCGCACGGGATACCGGAGCTATAGTGACGGTTGAAGAACACAGCATAATCGGAGGACTGGGCAGTGCGGTCTGCGAGCTCTTGAGCGAAGTATACCCGGTTAAGGTTAAACGTATGGGTATCGAAGACCAGTTCGGTCAATCCGGTACTCCAGATGAGCTGCTGGTTCATTATGGCCTGACTGCTGATAAGATTATGCAAAATGTGAAGAAAATTATATAAACATTTAGCAGGTATTTTAAGCCTTTTTGTAGAACCACCAAGGGATGGTGGTTTTATTTTTTTGGGGGAGGACAAATGCTGGTTCAATTCTACAACGTGTCGAAATTATACCCTAATGGGGTCAAAGCCCTGGACGATGTGTCCATGCAGATTGACCGCGGGGAATTTGTTTTTTTAATGGGGTCCAGCGGAGCGGGAAAATCAACCCTGGTTAAAATGATTTTTCGGGAAGAATTGCCCACCCGGGGTCAGATTTTTTTAGCATCCCGCAGCGTGGTAAGGATGAAAAGATCTGAAGTTCCTAAACTGCGTCGTAATATAGGCATAGTCTTTCAGGATTTTAAACTCCTGGAGAATAAAACCGTAATGGAAAATATTGCTTTTGCTATGGAAGTAGTGGGCGCCCGGCCCAAAGATATTCGTGAACGGGTACCTGAAGTAATAAATATGGTGGGGTTAAAAGGCAGAGAAAAATCCTTCCCGGGACAGCTTTCCGGAGGTGAACAGCAGAGGTGGGTATAGCCCGCGCCCTGGCCAATCGGCCTTTGCTGCTTATCGCCGATGAGCCGACTGGGAATTTGGATATCAACACTTCTCAGGAAATCATGGATTTGCTCTATGATATTAATCGCAAAGGGACCACGGTCATCATGGCTACCCATGCCCGTGAACTTGTAAAAGCCGCGCGTAAAAGGGTGCTCATGCTCGATATGGGAAGAATCGTTGACGACAGCCCCACAGGGGAGTCGATATTATGAATCCTGGCAGCCTGTTTTATTTTGTTCGGGAAGCGGGAAAATCGCTGTCCCGCAATCGTTTGTTGAGTTTTGCAACGGTTTCTACTGTAGCCATCAGTATCTTGATTCTGGGATTTGCGCTCTTGGTTACTATTAACACCACTTATTTTATGGAGAAGCTCGAATCCGATGTGGAAATTATAGCCTTCCTTGATAAGAGTTTAACTCCATCCCAGATAAGTGATGTGAAAACCGAGATCAAGGATATTCCCGGGGTAAAATCAGTGAACTTTGTGTCACGCGATGAGGCCCTGGAAAAAATGCAGAAGAGCTTTGGCGGCAGGGAATACGATCTCAAATCCACCCTGGGCAAGAACCCGCTGCCGCACAGTTATAGAATCAAGGCGGGAGAGCCTGAACAGGTTCCCAAGATAGCTGCGCGGGTTAAAAAAGTTCACGGGGTGTATAAAGTTAATTACGGCCAGGGGGTAGTTGAGAGGCTTTTCAAAATTACCAGCTGGATTAGGATTATCAGTCTTATCTTCATCATCCTTTTGATCTTTGGAGCGGTATTTTTAATAGCCACAACTATAAGACTGGCTATTTTCGCTCGTCGCAAGGAGATTTATCTCATGAAACTGGTAGGTTCGACCGACTGGTTTGTGCGCTGGCCGTTTTTCATTGAAGGCGTTACTCTGGCTGCATTAGGTTCAATAATTTCTGTAGCTATTTTGTCATTAAGTTATGGTTCATTGATAAAAAAGATGGGTTCGCTGTTTTTTATACCACTGGTTACTGATGCTGCGACTTTGAGTCATGTGTATCTGGGACTGTTGATCACCGGGGCTCTGCTGGGGGTCATTGGGACCTGGATATCTTTGAACCGTTTTCTAAAAGTATAGGAAGAGCATATAATTAACCAGTATTCAAGGGGGATGCTATGAAGTTCTTACATAAGCTTGCGGTTATATTTATTTCCATATTTGTCATTGCGGGGATAATACTGCCGGTTTACGCAGATGAACTGGAAGAAAGCCAGCAGAAGCTCCAGGATATTAACCGGCAGATCAATCAGCAAAGAAGCAATGTCAACCAGGCGAAGCAGAAGGAAAAAAGCATTCTGGGGCAGATTCAAACCATAGAGAAAAATATTTACCGCACGCAAAATGAGATCAAGGTGATTGGGGCGCGGGTAGCGTATCTGGACAATGACATTGCGGCCACCAACAGGGAAATCGATAAGAAAGAAGAAGACTTGGCCAAAAAGAATGAGATTTTGGGCCGCAGGCTGCAGTTTATATATGAGCAGGGCGCAGAGGTATCCTACCTTGAGGTTCTGCTTTCCGCTGCCAATATTCAGGATTTTTTGACCCGTTATGATCTTTTGAACAGCATTGTGGAACAGGATGTTGATTTAATTGAGACCGTTGAACGGGAAAAACGTGAACTCGATATGCAGAAAAGCGACCTGGAGGTAAAGAAAAATGAAATGCAGGGCCTCCAGGAGGAACAGAAGGATAAGAAGGAAGAATTAGATTCACAGCACCTGGAAAAACAGAAGATTTTGGACAGCGTTCGCCAGGAAAAAGCTGCCTATGAAAAGGCTCTGAACGAATTGGAACAGGCGTCAAAGGAAATAGAGGCTTTAATCCGCAGGATTCAGGGCGGCAGTACTGCCCAGCTGGGAACTGGCATTTATACCTGGCCCCTGCCGGGTTATACCAAAATAGTATCTGATTCTGGTTTTGGCATGCGTTATCACCCCATCTTGAAAACCAGGAGAATGCATACGGGCATCGATGTAGCTGCTCCCACCGGGACCAATATTGTGGCCGCAGATGCCGGGACGGTTATATTCGCAGGGTGGATGAGCGGTTATGGCCAGTGTACGGTTATCGATCACGGTAATGTTAATGGAAATAATATGTCTACCCTATATGCGCATCAGTCGGTTATTATCGCCGGAAAGGGAACTTCAGTCATAAAAGGCCAGACTATCGGCAAGGTTGGCAGTACCGGCATGAGTACCGGCCCCCACCTGCATTTTGAGGTACGTGTTAACGGTACCCCTGTCGACCCGGTTGGATATGTGCGTTAAGGTATATAAAGAATTATTATTGAACCGCGGCGGGGATCATCTGTCTCCGCTATTTTTTCTACTCCTGACATATAAGCGGTGTATAATAAATAAAATATAGGTATGGTGGGTGAAGTGTTGAAAACAAAAGGCATATGGCGCGGATTGAACGGGTTTTTTTCTTTGTTGGGTATTCTGACGGTAGTTGGCCTGGTATTTGTTTTCGTCAGCAATGCGGCAGGGCTGGGTACCTTTATCAGTGTACTGGGTTTGATTAAAACTCAATCTCTTTATGAACTGGATAATTCGAAGCTATTTCAGGGAGCGGCTTCCGGCGTGGTGGAACTGCTGAAAGACCCGTATTCTGAATACCTGGACCCTTCGACCTGGCAGGATTTGAAGGTTAGATTAGATGCTAAATTCGGCGGTATCGGTGTTTATGTCCTGCAGGATGACAGCGGCAGGCTGAAAATATTCTCACCGATAAAAGGAACACCGGCTTTTGAGGCGGGGGTAAAACACGGGGATATTATAACCAAGATAAATGGAGAGAGCGCTACGGGCATGACCCAGGATGAGGCTATTCACCTCATGCGGGGTGACCCGGGAACTCAGTTGCTTTTAACGGTTTTCCGCCAATCTGAACAGAAAGAATATGATTTTAAAATTATTCGGGAAATAATTAATGTGCCTTCGGTTGATGGGCGAATGCTTGATGATGCTTCGCAAATCGCCTATATACAGCTCAACCAGTTTCATGCCAATTCTGCTCAGGAAATGGAGAGTACAGTAAACAACCTGGTGCGTGACAAGAAGGCTAAGGGCATCATATTGGACTTGCGGGATAATGGCGGGGGCGATTTTGACGCCGCCATCAAAATCGCCGACCTGTTTCTGGATGATGTAGAGGTAGTCAGCGCTAAAGATACTCACGGCAACAAGAAGGTCTATAGGGCTGCTTCCGGGAAAATAGCCGCCCCTATGGTAGTATTAGTAAATGGCGATAGTGCCAGCGCCTCTGAGATTCTTGCTGCGGCTTTGCAGGATAACCGCCGCGCGGTTCTGGTAGGGCAAAAGACCTTTGGCAAAGGGCTGGTGCAGACAGTATTTCCGCTGCGGGATGGAGGCGCCCTGAAACTTACTACCCAGAAATACTTTACGCCCCGGGGAACAGACATAAATGAAATTGGTATAAATCCTGACTACGTGGTTAAAAATAACCCCGGCAAAAATGAGGACCTGCAGTTGCAGAAGGCCGAAGAACTGCTGAAAAAGCAGATATACTAGAAAACAGCCACAGATAACACTGCTGGTCACAGCTTCTAAACATGCGTCGGGGATTCTAAACAAAAGCAAATAAATGACAAATTCCCTTTCAGGAGGCCTGGTCAACAAGGAATAACAGGCGCATTACCGGCAGCCAACCGGCATTTTGATTTTCTTCGGTGAGAGTAAAGGAAGGTGAGGTTTTGCAGCTTTTGCTTTCCATCCTGTCATTGATGGGGAGAGTGCTATTAGAGAGCTTTAGTTCGTGGCCTTTTTTAATGATCTTTGTATTGCTGTTTATTATAGTTGTGTGGCAGTATAAACGCCTGGAGGAAATGTCAGTTGTTAAGCCTTCCCCCGGGCGTTATTTGCGTTCAGCACTGATGTCAAGCCTGCTGGGAATACTGGGCGGTGTTTTAGGCAGCCTGTGCTTAATCTTAATCGGAATTGATTTGACTAATATAGCCATAATGCAATTATGGCTGGCGGCGCTGATTTTAATGCTGATAAATGCCCGCTTTCTCTGTTTTGCTTATGCCGGGGGATTCTTGTCCCTGCTTTATATTTTTACCGGTTATCCGGATTTGGACGTGCCTCAGTTAATGGGTTTAATAGCCGTCCTGCATATGATGGAAAGCCTCCTGATACTGGCTAATGGCAGTTATAATCCGCTGCCGGTTTATGTGAAAATCGGCGGAGAACTTCGGGTCGGGTTTAACCTGCAGAAGTTTTGGCCCATTCCCTTGGTGGCTTTGATGAGTTCAGGCATGTTAGCTGATCCGGGAACCTCCATAAACATGCCGGATTGGTGGCCGCTGCTGAAGGGATACTCTGCTATGGCTCCCGCGCAGAACTACGTGCTGCTGCCTGTCCTGGCTGTGCTGGGCTACGGGGAGATATGCACCACCAGCAAACCGGCCCAACGGGTAAGGAAATCCGCTTTTAATCTGCTGCTGTTCAGTATTACATTGTTGATACTGGCGGTATTGTCCTCACGCTGGTCACCGCTGCTCCTGATAACAGCATTATTTGCTCCCCTGGGCCATGAGGCCGTAATCTGGTTAGGCAAACTTGAGGAAAGCCGGGGAAAGGCCTTGCAGATACCAGCAGAACCTGTAACAAAATACGTTATAATAAATGACGCCAGATTTGACCGATTCTTAATAAGGTTGTGGCGAAGAATAAAGAAACATTAGCCACAGATGAACAAAGATTAACACTGATGCACACAGACATTTTTATAAATATTAATTTAGGCCTGGTGTTTTGAATATTGTAATGCGTTATGGTTTTATATCGCCAGTGTAAACGTTGCTTGGCTTGTCTTAAATGAATGTTTTCCGCGCCCAATGGGTTCTTGGACATTTTTCAATGTGACTTACCTAAAATTTATCTGTGGTTATCATTCCCTCACTTTGTTCACACTTTGTAGCCCCTTTGAATACCCTGTATTAGATAACGGTATCTGCATTAATCTAACTGGTTGAGGAGAGAGGGTTAACGCATGACCAACAGGGGAAAAATCCGTTATGTATTTACGAGCAGCAACAGCGTCGAGGGATTTTATAGTTATGTTCCGGAACTGGTCAAAAACCTTAAGATGACCTACATTCTTAAAGGAGCCGCTGGTTCAGGCAAATCAACCTTTATCAGGCTCTTGGGAGAATCTGTCGCCCAGCAGGGCTATGAAATAGAGTTCTGGCTCTCGGCTGCCGATGCCGTAAATCCTGAAGGGGTGTATATCCCGCGTCTGGAAATGGCCGTGGTCTGCGGAAACTGGGAGAAACACCTCGACCCCCTCTATCCTGGAGCTACCGGGGAGATAATCAATCTCGACGATTTTCATGATAAAGAAATGCTGCGCCAGCGAGCCGCTGAAATCATAGAACTGGTCAATAAGATACATGATGAAAAACAAGGGGTGTACCATTTCCTGAAGATCAGTAAAACTTTGAAGGAAGAAATGAAAAAACCGGTCACCAGCCGGCTCAATATGAAAAAGCTGCAAGATGTGATAAAAGATCTTAAACAGCAGCTTTTCGTACCCCGCAGCGGAGAGAAACACTATTTCGCGCGGGCTTTCACCAGCGAGGGTTTAATTGACTACATCGATGAAATAAGTAAGGATTGCCGCAAACGCTATATTCTGCGGGGACCTGCCGGAAGCGGCAAATCAACGGTTTTGGAGGAAATAGCCCGCAGCAGCCGTGAACAGGGTTTGGCTTTAGAGTATTATCATTGTGGTTTGGAGCCAGACAATTTATCCATGATTATTATCAGCAGCCTGGAGACAGCCGTGATTGATGCCGGCCGGATGGAAATTTCGGTTAAACCCTGGGATACTATTATCGACATGCAGACCTGTCTGGACCTGTCCCCTGTATCTGAACCCATAACAGAAAGCAGTGAAACGGCTCGGGCTTATGAAGATCTCCTGCAGCAAGCCCGCGCGCAGATGGAAAAGGTCCAGGAAACATTAAAAGATCTGAAAAAAATATATTCCGCCTCCATGGATTTTGCGCGGTTGGACTGTCTTCGCAAGGAGTTGGCGCAGCAAATCATTAATGAGTCTTCCCCCTTGTAAAGTAAAAAGAATAAAGGTATTATTTTTATACGTACATTAGTTCGATTGGGGTTTGTTATGCCAGCTTTTAAAATCAGTTCTGAATACCAGCCTGCCGGTGACCAGCCTGAAGCCATAAGAGAACTGGTCAGGGGTCTTGAAGCAGGCTGTCCTGAACAAACTTTGCTGGGGGTTACCGGTTCCGGTAAAACTTATACTATGGCGCGGGTTATTGAACAGGTACAGCGGCCGGCGCTGATTCTTGCGCCCAACAAAACCCTGGCCGGACAGCTTTATTCCGAGTTTAAACAGTTTTTCCCCGACAACGCGGTGGAATACTTTATAAGTTACTATGACTACTATCAGCCAGAGGCCTACGTTCCGCAAACCGACACCTATATAGAAAAGGATTCTTCAATTAATGATGAGATAGACAAGCTCCGGCATTCAGCCACCGCGTCCCTGTTAGAGCGGCGGGATGTGATCATCGTAGCCAGCGTTTCCTGCATTTACGGTCTGGGCGCTCCGCAGGATTATTATGAAATGGCCGTTTCCCTGCGGCCCGGCATGGAGTATTCCCGGGATAAAATGCTGATGCGCCTGGTAGAAAACCATTATGAACGCAATGAGATGGCTTTTGAACGGGGCAAATTCCGGGTGCGTGGTGATGTAGTGGAGGTTATGCCCGCATATACTAATGAAAGCGCCCTGCGGGTAGAATTTTTTGGAGATGAAGTTGAGCGGATAACGGAGTTTAATCCCTTAACCGGCGAGGTATTGGGTCGCAGATGCATGTCATGATTTTTCCGGCTTCTCATTATGTAACCAGTCGGGAACGCATGCTGGAAGCGGCGGGAACTATTGAAGATGAGTTGGACCGGCAGATCAACCGGTTTAAAACCGAAGGCAAGCTGGTGGAAGCACAGCGCATCGAACAACGCACCCGTTTTGACCTGGAGATGATAAGAGAAATCGGGTTTTGCAAGGGGATTGAAAATTATTCGCGCTATATAACGGGACGGGCTGCGGGTGAACCTCCGTATACGCTCATAGATTTCTTCCCTAAAGATTATCTGTTGTTTATAGACGAATCGCACATCACGATTCCCCAGGTGCGGGGAATGTATGAAGGAGACCGTTCGCGCAAACAAAACCTTATAGAATACGGTTTCCGGCTGCCCTCGGCTCTCGATAACCGCCCCCTGAAATTTGACGAGTTTACGGAGAAGCTTAATCAGGTCATTTATGTGAGCGCTACTCCGGGAGATTACGAGCTGCAGCGCAGCAGTCAAGTGGTAGAGCAGATTATCAGGCCCACCGGACTGGTTGACCCTGAGGTTGAGGTTCGTCCTACCGCCAACCAGATTGATGATCTGATGGAGGAGATACGCCAGACCGTAGAAAAGGGCTACCGGGTTCTGGTAACCACCATGACCAAGCGCATGGCGGAAGATTTGTGTGATTATTTTTCCAATGCTGACATGCGGGTGCGTTACCTGCATTCCGATATTGACGCTCTGGAGAGACTGACTATTCTCAGGGAACTGCGGGCCGGGGTCTTTGATGTTCTAATAGGTATAAATCTCTTGCGGGAAGGTCTGGATCTGCCGGAAGTTGCCCTGGTGGCTATACTTGATGCTGACAAAGAAGGATTCTTAAGGTCGGAGCGTTCTTTAATCCAGACTATAGGCCGGGCCGCCCGTAATGTGGATGGTAAAGTGATAATGTACGCTGACCGCTCTACCCTGTCTATGCAGAAAGCGTTGGATGAAACCAGGCGGCGGCGTGAAAAACAGGTGGCCTTCAATCAGGCCCACGGCATAACTCCGGAATCAATTAAAAAGGCTATATATGCCGCCGTTGAGGCTACTATTGCCGAGGAACCAGGTCAATACGATGTGGAGCATTACCGCAAAATGCCGCGCGAAGAACGGGAGCGGCTGGCGGCGGAAATAGAAATCGAAATGTATAAAGCGGCTGAACGGCTCGAATTTGAACAAGCGGCCCGGCTGCGCGACATGGTCCGTGAACTGCAGGCCGGGAAAAAGCATAAAAAACATAAGGGATAGGGGTTTCTTTGACGCAGAGGACGTTGAATATTATGTTCCACGCAGAGCTGAGAAAGAATAAGCAACAATTTCATCAATAAATATAAACCTTCCTTACAAAGGATATATTCTAGTTCAATCATAATTCAATCAGCGTATTTTGCGTCTACTAAATTTCATGGTGGTTTATTTATGAAGGATTATATTTTCGTTAAGGGCGCCAGGGAACATAACCTGAAAAACATCGATTTGAAGATTCCCCGCGATAAGCTGGTGGTCTTCACCGGGGTTTCCGGATCGGGCAAGTCCAGCCTGGCTTTCGACACCATTTACAGCGAAGGGCAGCGCCGCTACGTGGAGTCCTTGTCTACTTATGCCCGCCAGTTTTTGGGGCAGATGGACAAGCCCGATGTGGATTACATAGAGGGTCTCTCGCCTTCCATATCCATTGACCAAAAATCCACCTCTAATAATCCGCGTTCCACTGTAGGTACGGTAACAGAAATCTACGATTACCTGCGGCTGCTGTATGCCCGCGTGGGGCAGCCGCATTGTCCCCGTTGTAAGCGGTCCATTCAGAGACAAAGCGTAGACCAGGTCGTGGACCAGCTTCTTGCCTTGCCGGAAGGAAGCAAACTCAAAATATTAGCCCCGGTAGTCAAAGCGCAAAAGGGTGAACACCGTAAGCTTATGCAAAACTTGTTCCGGGATGGTTTTCACCGTCTCCTGGTGGATGGCTATGAGTATACCTCGGATGAAGAGATCAATCTGGAAAAGAATAAAAAACATGATATATCCGCGGTAATTGACCGTTTGGCGGTCAAGGACGGGGTGCGCAGCCGCCTGGCTGAATCTATTGAATTGGCTTTCGAACTGGGAGAAGGTATGGTGGCAGTGCGCAGGATTACCGACCAGGGCGAGGAAGAGCATCTTTTCAGCCGTGACTTTGCCTGCCCTGATTGCGGTTTCAGTCTGCCGGAACTTACCCCGCGCATGTTCTCGTTTAACAGTCCCTTCGGCGCCTGCAGCGAATGCGACGGGCTGGGTGAAAAACGTGAGATTGATCCCGAACTGGTTTTGGATATGGATAAGTCTTTGCAGGATGGAGCGGTTGTGCCCTGGGCCAGCAATTATTATACCTACTACAACCAAATCCTGCGGGCCATGGCTGAAAAAAACGGGATACCCCTGGATCGTCCCCTAAAAGAACTGAGCAAAAAACAGATTCAGACCATTCTATACGGCAGCGGGGAGGAGCGTTTTCTCATTAATTACACCAATTCTTACGGGGAAAGCGGAACCTTTCGTTCAAGTTTTGAAGGTATAATCAACAATCTGGCCCGGCGTTATCATGAAACCAAATCCGAAGCCTCCCGGGAAGATATCGAGAAATATATGACCAGTCGGCTGTGTCCGGCCTGTCATGGCAAACGCCTCAAAGAGGAAATTCTGCATGTTTTCGTGGGCGGGCTGCCCATAACCGATATCACCGGGATGGCGGTACACCAGGCCTTGAATTTCTTTAAGTTCCTGCAACTGAATGAACGGGATGCCTTTATCGCCCGTCAGGTTGTAAAAGAGATCAATGAGCGGCTCAATTTCTTGGTTGACGTGGGTTTGGACTACCTGACCCTGGACCGGTCAGCCGGGAGCCTGTCCGGAGGCGAGGCCCAGCGTATAAGATTGGCTACCCAGGTGGGTTCCAGTCTGGTAGGGGTTCTCTACGTGCTGGACGAGCCCAGCATAGGCTTGCACCCGCGGGATAATGACCGGCTCCTGGCAACATTGAAACGGCTGCGTGATCTGGGCAATACAGTAATAGTTGTGGAGCATGATGAGGATACCATCCGTAATGCCGACTATATCGTGGATATCGGCCCCCGGGCGGGAATTCACGGCGGTCAAATTGTGGCCCAGGGCAGTTTGCAGGAACTGATGCGGGCAGAAGAGTCTTTAACCGGGCAGTATTTTACAGGCAGCCTGAAGATCGAAATCCCCGCGCAAAGACGGCAGGGAAATGGCAAAAACCTCATTATTCGCGGGGCCAGCCAGCATAATTTGAAAGATATCGATGTAACTATTCCTTTGGGGAAAATGGTTCTTATAACCGGCGTATCCGGTTCAGGCAAAAGCACCTTGGTGGAAGATATCATCTATCCGGCCTTGATGAAAAAACTTCATCATAGTTCTGCCCGTTATCGCGCCGGGCAATTTGCGGCTCTGGAGGGCGCAGAAGAGATTGACCGGGTAATCAATATCGATCAATCACCGATTGGACGTACTCCGCGGTCCAACCCGGCTACTTATACGGGAGCTTTTGATGGCATCCGGGAACTGTTTGCCAATACTCCAGAATCGCGTATGCACGGTTACAAGCCGGGACGCTTTAGTTTTAATGTCCGCGGGGGGCGTTGTGAAGCCTGTTCAGGGGACGGCATCATTAAGATAGAAATGCACTTTTTACCTGATGTTTATATACCTGCGAGGTCTGCAAGGGCAAACGCTATAACCGCGAGACCCTGGAGGTAAAATATAAAGGCAAGAATATTGCTGATGTGCTGGCTATGACCGTAGACGAAGCAGTGGAATTTTTTGCAGCGATTACCGGCATACACCGTAAACTAAAAGTTCTGCAGGATGTGGGTCTGGGCTATATTCAGCTGGGACAACCCGCGCCCAGCTTGTCTGGAGGGGAAGCCCAGCGGGTCAAGCTGGCAACAGAACTATCCAAGCGTTCCAGCGGCCGTACTCTGTATATACTGGATGAACCTACCACCGGGCTTCACAAGGAAGATGTTAAACATTTGCTTAGGGTTCTAAACAAATTAACAGATTATGGAAACACAGTCTTAATTATCGAACATAACCTCGATGTTATTAAGTCTGCCGACCATATTATCGACCTGGGACCGGAAGGCGGGGAAAAGGGCGGCGAAATCGTGGCACAAGGCACTCCCGAATATGTAGCCCAGGTGGCCCATTCCCACACCGCCCGCTACCTGCGGGAGGTTTTGGGGAGTTAGTCAACATGATAAATTCTGTATTAATCATAATTTTCAGCGTATTCTGCGTCTATTAGGGGTATGCGGATGAGGGAGCGGCTGCAGAAGGTGCCTCTCAAGCCAGGGGTGTATATTTATAAGGACAGGGAAGGCAAGGTTCTCTATGTAGCAAGGCGCGTTCCCTGCGCGGCCGCATGCGCTCATATTTTCAGGCTCCGGAAAAACTTGACCCCAAAGTGCGGGCTATGATGGCCCGGGTGGCGGATTTCGATTATATTGTTACCAACAGCGAATTAGAGGCTCTGATACTGGAGAATGACCTGATAAAATCCTATCAGCCCCGCTATAATATCCGGCTGCGTGATGATAAAACCTATCCGTATTTAAAGATCACCATGACTGATAAATACCCGCGCCTGGTGCTGGTGAGGAAGATAGGGACGGCAAATCACGCTATTTCGGACCGTATACAGATGTGACCGCACTGCGGGAAACCCTGAAAATACTGAACACCATCTTTCCGCTGCGTAAATGTAAAACCCTTCGTCCAGGCGGACGTCCCTGCCTGAATCATGACATCAGACTCTGCCTGGCGCCATGTACCGGTGAGGTTACTGAGGAGGACTACCGCCAGGTGGTAAACGAGCTGATCGCTTTCCTGGAGGGCAGCTATCAAGGGTTGCTGGAAGCCAAGCAAGAGGAGATGAAAAGCGCGGCTGCCCGTCTGGATTTCGAAACCGCCGCCCGACTGCGCGATCAGATTAACGGCATCAAGAAAATACAGGAGAACCAGCAGATCAACTTTGAAAAACCGTATGACCTGGATATCGTGGCTATGGCGGGCTTGGAAAAGGAACGCCTGGTTATTGTCCTGAAAATCCGTCAGGGGAGAGTCGCGGGCAAGGATACCTTCTGGCTGCAGCGTTCCATTGATGAAAATGAAGCTGAAATCATGGCTTTCTTCATCCAGCAATATTATAAAGATAATCACGATATTCCGGCGGAAATCTTATTGAGTCCGCAGCCATCCGAACCTGAACTTCTGCAAACCTGGCTGAGTGAGGTCAGCGGCAAACGGGTGAGAATGCACCAGCCGCAGCGGGGAGAACGCCGTCAGATGCTGCTGCTGGTAACGAATAATGCCCGTGTATTGTGGGAAGAAAAGGCTGAGAAGAACCTGCACAACCGCGAGGCCCTTTTGCGCATCAGCCGGGTATTGGGATTAGAAATCATTCCAGATCGCATTGAGGCTTATGATATTTCCCACCTGGGAGGAGAAGAAACCGTGGCTTCAATGGTGGTATTCACCGGAGGAAGTCCCGACCCTAAAGCTTATCGCCGTTTTAAAATCCGCAGTGATCAGAATAATGATTATGCTTCTATGGCGGAGGTTTTGGGAAGGCGCATAAATGAGGCCCGCAAAGGCAATTCGGCTTTTCTGCCTGAACCCGATCTGATATTGATTGACGGGGGAGCCGGTCAGGTTAATTCGGTCTGGGAAATAATGAATTCAATCGGCGCTGATATTCCTGTGATAGGTTTGGCTAAAAAGAATGAATGGCTGTATAAGCCTGAACATAGCGAACCCCTGGTTCTATCCAGGCGCGACCCTGGATTAATGCTCCTGCAGCGTTTGCGCGATGAGGCTCACCGCTTTGCCAATGAATACAACCGGCAGCGCCGCAGTAAAAAATTGCAGCGTTCATCCCTGGATGATATACCGGGGATAGGGCCGCGGCGTAAAAAAAGTCTTTTGACTTATTTTGCTTCCGCCGCCCGCATCAGGGAGGCATCGCTGGATGAATTAGCACAGGCTCCGGGAATGAATCTTCCTGCGGCCCAGGCTGTTTACAGACATTTCCATACAGATGAAAAGAGCGAAGATGACAGGTAAAAGCTGTCGTTTTACTGTGGCAAAAGATATTTTCGTGATAGAATATGATTAATTAAACCAGCATAAATTATTGGGAAAGGGGATAATTATTATGCAAGGCTGGATACTCAGGTGGTTGTTGAATATTTTGGCGATTATTATTACGGCCGCTATTATCCCGCACTTTGACCTGACCGTCTGGGGGGCTATTGTAGGATCCATTTTCCTGGGGATAGTTAATGCTATTATACGGCCGATTTTGCTGCTGCTTACCCTGCCATTAAATTTGGTCACTCTAGGGTTGTTTACGTTTGTTATAAACGGCTTCATGCTCTGGGTAACCTCAGCTACGGTTAAGGGATTTGATATTCATGGTTTTGGCTGGGCAATTTTAAGCGCGGTTCTTTTAAGTGTGGTCAGTTTTGTTATCAGCTTTTTCGTTGATGATAAAACCTTTGGCTGGAGATAAGGGTAGTTAACCGCAGATTAACACAGAGTTTATATGTAAATTCAACGTATTTATATTTCCTGCGGGTATATTGGTATTATCAGCAAGAGCCGGGATAAACCCCGGCTTATTAATATTTGTGAATTACGCAAGTTCCGCAGAAGGTATCATTTGGCGATGGCATAGGTGCGCGGGAGCTTGAATTTGAGCCAGGTCAAATGCGAAGGTCTAGTGAATTATCTCTGGAGGTTTTCATGAACATAAGACTGGTAGCGATAGATTTAGACGATACTTTGCTGGATTCGGGTCTGCAAATATCTCCGCGCTGCTTTGCGGCCATTAAAGCGGTGAGGGAAAAAGGCGTTCTGGTTACCCTGGCTACGGGACGGATGTTTCGATCCGCCCTGCCTTACGCACGGCAATTGAACATGGATATTCCCTTAATAACTTATCAAGGAGCCTGGTGAAAAATTCCCAATCGGGCGAGGTGTTGTACTACCAGGCCTTGCCCCGCGATATCGCGGGTGAGCTGATTGCATATTTCAAACAGGCTGGTGTGCATTGTCATACGTATATTGATGATCAACTGTTTATGGAATCGTTAACCCCCCAGGGAAAATATTATGAGGAACTGGCCGGGGTCAAAGCCTGCCTGGTGGATGACCTGGCTCAGGAAGCCCGGGAACGGGATGCCATGAAAATCATGGCGATAATTGAGAATGAAGCTGAGCTCCTGAAAATGCAAAATCATGTAAACGAAAACTACGGACACCTGCTGCACATTACCCGTTCAAAACCGTTATTCCTGGAAGCCATGGCTTTAAAGGCCAATAAGGGTCTGGCGCTGCAGGTAATTGCCGAACACTATGGAATAAAGCGAGAAGAGGTCATGGCTATTGGGGACAGCTATAATGATTTGGACATGATCAGGTGGGCCGGCATCGGGGTGGCCATGGACAACGCCCGTACGGAGGTAAAAGCGGTCGCGGACTATATTACGGCCTCCAATGAAGACGAAGGTGTGGCCGAGGCCTTGCATGAATTTATTATCGATCAGTAAGAATAATAGACACAGACTTTTCAGACCATGACCGATAAAGAGAGTGAACGCCGTAAAAACTTTAAGATCTGTGATAATCAGGGTTAATCTGTGGCTAATTTAAAAGGGGGAATTGTAGTGGAACTAACGCCGGAAATGATGATGGATTATCTGTACGGTTTACCTGAGCAGTTTGTACAATGCCTGGCTATGGATTTCAGTTTTGCCGCCCAATATGCTAGAGAATACCGGAATATTGTAGTTTCAGGGTTGGGAGGCTCGGCCATTGGAGGCGATATACTCCGCAGCTACGCATTGCATCAAGCCCAGGCGCCGGTATCTGTCATACGCGGCTATGATATCCCTGCTTTTGTGGGAGCGGATACGCTTTTTCTGGCAACAAGCTATTCGGGCAATACCGAAGAAACCCTGAGCGCTTTCGAACAAGCGCGACAGAAAGGAGCCTCCATTATCTGTGTCAGCAGCGGGGGTCAAATTAGCCGCTGGGCCGAAGAACAAGGTCTGGGACTGGTCAAGGTGCCGGGCGGATTGGTGCCGCGGGCGGCTACAGGTTATCTTTTTGCCCCCCTAGCCATATGTCTCGAAAAACTAGGTATTATTTCGGGGGCCGTATCAGGTTTGCAGGAAACGGTTGAAGTGCTGAAGGAGCTTCGCGATTCTCTTATTCCGACTGTTGAAGCGCCTGAAAATAAAGCCCGGGAAATAGCCCGCCGTTTGAAAGACGCTGTTCCGGTTATCTGGGGAAGTACAGGAAATACCGAGCAGCAGCCCTGCGCTGGAAGGCGCAGATTAATGAAAATGCCAAATGCCCGGCTTACTACAATGTGTTTCCTGAATTAAACCATAATGAAATCGTGGGTTTTGAAACCCCGGCAGAAATCTTGTCGCGTTTAGCGGTGGTGATTTTGCAGGACCGTTATGATCATCCCCGCGTGAAAAGACGTATGGAAATCAGTGAAGAAATTATAAAGCCCAAGGTTAAGGATATTCTCAAAGTGGAAAGCAAGGGTGAGTCATTCCTGGCCCGGTTCTATTCGCTGGTATACATCGGCGACTATGCCAGTACCTATCTGGCCTTGGAATATGGTATTAACCCCACCCCGGTCAAAGTCATTGATTATTTAAAAGCGGAGCTGGCCAAAGAATAGATTATTTGAACGTGATTTAGGTATTGTTATGCAATTTTACGGAGATTATCATACACATTCGCGATGCAGTGATGGCAGGCAAAACTGCCGGGAAATTATTCACGCAGCCCAGGAAAAAGGCTTGCGGGAAATAGCGATTACTGACCATGGCCCGCTGGTGGCGGTAATTGGGGTCGATTCTCCCGAAACTTATCTGCAATTAAAAGAAAAGGTACAGTCTCTGCCGCTGGATGACGGTTACCCTCGGGTCTATGTAGGAGCAGAAGCCAATATACGCGATATGAACGGCACTTTGGACATCCCCCCTGATGTAACCGACCAATTAGATATATTGATTGCGGGACTGCATCCTTACACGATGCCGACTTCGTGGCAGGACGGCTGCCAGTTGTTTGCGCAAAACTCCCTGCGCCACCTGGGTCGTAAGCATCGTGAAAAAGCGGTTAATAATAATACCAAAGCCACAGTCGAGACATTATACCAAAACCCCCGTGTGGACATCCTGGCCCACCCGGGGCTTTTCTTTAAGGTTGATGTGGAGGAGGTCGCCCGCGCTTGTGTGGATAATGAGGTTTTGTTTGAAATCAACTGCGGTCATGAACACCCGTCTTTATCTGATATAATGAAAGCAGAAAGGTCCGGGGTTGATTTTATTGTTAACAGCGACGCTCATTTTCAGGAAACCGTGGGAAGTCTGGATTACGGTGACAAGACCCTGGGGAGATTGGATTTGGATGAAGATAGAATCGTCAACCGTGCCAGCGGAGGGGGTTTTAAAAAGTGGGGGAAGAGAGACAAAGACTGCACGTACTCATAATTACCGGCTTGTCGGGGGCGGGAAAAACCCAGACCATCAATAGTCTTGAGGATATGGGATATTATTGTGTTGATAACCTTCCTCCGGCCCTGCTGCTAAAATTTGTAGAAATGGCCCTGCAGTCAGAAGGCCGTTTGGAAAAGGTGGCCTTGGTTATAGATGTCCGGGGCAAAGACTTTTTCAAGGACCTTTCGGAGGCCCTGGAAGAATTGCAGCATCACCGCATAGCCTATGAGATCCTTTTCCTGGAAGCAGCTGATGATGTGCTGGTCAGGCGTTTCAAAGAGTCGCGGCGTCCGCACCCGCTGGGTAATGAAGACAGCTTCTGGAGTCAATAAAGACCGAACGTGCTCTGTTGGAGGAGTTTCGCGGGCGCGCCAGCGTGATTATCGATACCTCCGATTTGGCCCCCCGTTTTTTGAAGGATAAGTTAAAGAGCCTGTACAGCGAAGACAACAGCGGGGACTTCACGGTTAATATCATGTCTTTCGGCTACAAATGGGGTATTCCCCTGGATTCAGACATAGTTATGGATGTCCGTTTCCTGGCCAATCCGTTTTATGACCCTCTGATGCGAACCTTGACCGGTGAGGATCATGAAGTAATAGAATATGTGCTTAATTCTCCGGTTACGCGGTCTTTTACACGGCGTTTTCTAAACCTGCTTAAATACCTGATACCCAATTATTTAAATGAAGCAAGGCCAACCTGGCAGTGTCCATCGGCTGTACCGGCGGGCAGCACCGTTCGGTGGTCTTATCGGACTATATCGGTAAACAGTTAAAAAAATGGGATACAGTGTATTTATACGGCATAGAGATATTGAGAAGTATAAGCGGGAGGACTAACTGTATTGACTGAACCCAGAATTGTGGTTTTAGGAGGCGGAACCGGCCTGTCGGTTCTCCTGAAAGGGCTCAAAAGGTATACCAGCAATATAACTGCTATAGTAACGGTCAGCGATGACGGCGGCAGCTCAGGCGTTTAAGAGCCGAATTGGGAGTGCTTCCTCCCGGAGATATCCGCAACTGCCTGGTTGCCTTGGCTGAAACCGAAACCTTGATGGATCAGATATTTCAGCACCGTTTTAGCCAGGGAGACGGGCTGAAAGGACACAACCTGGGCAATCTGCTCCTGGTAGCCATGACGGAAATAACCGGGGATTTCATTTCCGCCATTAAAGAAGTCAGCCGCGTGTTGGCGGTACGCGGGCGGGTTCTGCCAGCCACTTTGGAGCATGTCAGTCTGGGAGCCCGCATGGACGACGGGGTTACGGTGTGGGGCGAGACCCTAATTCGTGATTACGGCGGTAAAATCAACAGACTTTTTTTATCACCAGAATGTGAGCCTGTACCCGAAGCATTGGCGGCCTTGAATGAAGCCGACGCCATCATAATTGGTCCGGGGAGTCTTTATACCAGCATCATTCCCAATTTAGCAGTTAAAGGGATAGCCGATGCCATCGCTGCCTCCAATGCTATCACCTTTTATGTAGGCAATATTATGACGGAGATGGGAGAGACTGATGCCTTTACGGCATGCGACCATCTACGGGTTATTTTTGATCATGTTGGGCAGCAGTTGATCGATTATTATATTGTAAATACCGGCAGGGTAGACGAAGCTCGGCTTAACCGCTACCGGGAGGAGAAATCTGTTCCGGTGAAAATAGACCGCGAGGAAATAACCGCTCTGGGAGTGCAGATTATTGAAGCCGACTTAATCGGGTATGACCAGGTGGCCTGGCATGACCCCGATAAACTGGCCCGGGTAATAATGCAGACCCTGCGCGGAATATAGGAAATTAATAGCCACAGATTAAAGATTAACACTGATTATGTGTTGTAATTGCCTATTGCCAGGAGTAGCGTCAAGCGTGAAAGTCCAGTTAGTTATTTTTGCTGGGCGTATCTGTGGCTAATCGTTCTTGGGAGGTTGTTGTGAGTTTTTCTAATGAAGTGCGTAATGAACTGGCGCGTTTAATGCCGGAAAAGCAGTGCTGCCGCCAGGCGGAGCTTCAGGCTTTGCTGGTTTCCGGAGCAAAGTGGACTGAAGACGATGATGAACTGGTTCTGAGTATTTTGGTGGAAAACGCCGCCACTGCGCGTAAAATATTCCGGCTGTTAAAGGAAACCTATAATCTGCAGGCCCTGGTTCGGATTGAACAAAGGCGCTTTTTTGGCAAGAATCACGCCTATGAAGTCGGAGCGCGTCTGGCGCCTGAACAAAAGCAATTGCGCGAGATAATTACAACTTATTATCTCAAACAGCAGGCTGTTCCTGTAATTCCTGGCAAAGCATGCTGCAAAAAGGCTTATCTCCGCGGTATTTTCCTCAGCCGCGGTTTTATCAACCGTCCTGAAGGCGACTATCACCTGGAGATTGTCTGCGGCGACAAACACATGGCTGCTGAAGTGCAGAAATTGATGGCGCGTTTTGATCTTCACCCTCGATGTTTCGAACGTAAGAATACCCTGGTAGTTTACATTAAGGAAAGTGAAAAAATCGCGGATTTTCTCCGGGTTGTCGGCGCCAGCAAGGCCCTGCTGGATTTTGAAAATGTGCGCATTTTAAAGTCCATGCGCAATAACGTTAACCGCCAGGTTAATTGCGAAACGGCCAACCTGAGCAAAACCATAGTTGCTTCCGTGCGCCAGATTGAGTTAATAGAAAAATTCGTGGAACAAAAAGGCGCCGAGGCCTTGCCCCGGCAATTACGCGAATTGGCCGGGTTAAGATTGGAGTACCCCGACAGTACTTTGCAGGAACTGGGGGAGCTTTGTACGCCTCCGCTTAGCAAATCGGGAGTGGCCTACCGCATGCGAAAACTGGAAAAAATAGCTGAAGAAACTTTGAACAGCAGCGATTGATATTAATTAAAGGAAATCAAGGCTAAAGTTTACAACATAAAAAATCTTCTCAATAGAAGGATTATCCGCACTTCAGGAGAATAATATTATAATACAGCCAAATGTTTTGTTTACTGCTGTTAAGAGGGGGAGCCTGGTTATTACTTCAGGTACCATAGAGATTAGATTATAAGTATATGAAGTAATCATTTCAAACCACCGCACTACCGATTTTTAACCCTCATGCAAAAATAATAAGAGATTTTCATAACTTAAAATATAATTGTTTTTCTGGCTTCTATTGTGAGCTTCGGAGGTAACGGGCATGAAGTTGACGCATGATGTCTTTTTAGAACAACAGCAAAAACTCCTTATGACGCCTGAACTGCGCCAAGCTATTGCTATTTTGCAGATGTCTACCCTGGAGCTGACCGAATATATTCAAAGAGAATTGGAGGAAAATCCCTTCCTGGAGGAAAGAGAACCCGAGGAACTTTCCGATGGGGATGCAGAAAGCCAGGATGCCAGCAGCGAAAAAGTTGAGGAATGGCTGGAATTCTTCCATGATCGTGATATTGGCTTTGAATCCAAACAGCAAGAGGAGGAGAAATCGTTTGACAGTTTCCTAACCAGGCAGCCCAGCCTGGTAGAACACCTGGAGTTCCAACTGCACTTGGCCAGCCGTGATGCCCAAGACGATGAAATCGGACATTACTTGATTGGGAGTATAGATAGCTGCGGGTATTTGACCATAGAACCGGAAGAAGTTGCTCAAAATATGGGGTGCTGCGAAGCCAGGGTATGGGAAGTCCTGGAAATGATTCAGACGTTTCATCCGCATGGTATAGGGGCTCGGGATTTGGCCGAGTGCCTGATGATCCAGCTGCGTCATTATGGCAAAGAGAGCCTGCTGGCCCGTAAAATTGTTGAAGAACACCTGGTTGATATGGCCAAGGGTAAAATGAACAAGATAGCTGCCCATCTAGGCATTTCTGTACAGGAGGTTCAGGAAATCTGCGATTTAATCAGAACCCTGGATCCCAAGCCCGGACTGCAGTACAGCAGCGGCAATGATATCAAATATATACTGCCGGATGTATTTGTAGAAAAGGTTGACGGTGAATATATCGTAGTAGTAAATGATTTTAATTTTCCCCGTATCAGTGTCAATGATATCTATAAGAACATACTTCGCCAGCCGGATGCTTTTAATCGCGACGCGCGCAAATATTTGGAAGATAAAATGGGTTCAGCCCTGTGGCTGATAAAAAGCATCGAACAGCGGCGCATGACTCTATATAAAGTAGCGCGGTGTATTGTCGATATTCAACAAGATTTTCTGGACCATGGAGTACAATATTTAAAACCCTTAACTCTGCGCAAAGTGGCGGAAATGGTTGAAGTTCACGAATCTACCGTCAGCAGGGCTACCACCGGCAAATACATTCAGACCCCGCAAGGTTTATTCGAATTGAAGTATTTCTTTAGCAGCGGGGTAGGATCATACACCAGCAGCCAGAAGATTTCTTCCAAAAGCATCAAAAACATGCTGGCCGAAATAGTAGCTGCCGAAAATACCGCCAACCCATTGAGTGACGAGGCTATAGCGGAAGCCCTGGTTAAAAAGGGGATTAAAATATCACGGCGTACTGTAGCCAAATATCGTCAGGAATTAGGTATACCTGCAGTTATGGCCCGCAAGAGATATTAGGGGTTTATTGGACGGAACCACGCGGTATATTTTAGTTGCCGAGCTAAATTCTAATTTTTTCGTTAAACCCCAGAGGCTGTTTCGGTGCCCCCGGAGTTATTTTTTTGTCCTGTATACATCATTTTTGGCAGATTGTGATATAATAATCATAAAACCGAAGCCTTTTATGTATCATAATAAACTTAGCGGGGCAATTTTGCCCCTGGGTATCGAATTTGCCCCCATACATCTGGCAGGAACTATGGAGACTGAACAATGAACCGCCTTTTTACGGTAATGGAACGCTTTGCTCCTGAAGCAATGGATATTTTAACCATGAGGTACCGCGTTTTACGTCAGGTAATGCATTGCCAGCCCGTAGGACGGCGGCAGTTAGTCAAGGCCCTGGGCTATAGTGAACGAAGTATCCGCGGCGAGGTGGAACTGCTGAAGGAAAAAGGCGCCCTATACACAACCGCGGCTGGTATTCACCTATCTGCCGAAGGCGAAGAAATGCTGCGGCAAATCGATGAAGTGATTCCGCTTATGTTCAACATCCAAACGCTCGCTGAACAGGTCAAGAAAACATTTAATTTACAGGAAGTTATACTGGTACCTGGCGATTCATCACTGGACTTACTGGCTAAAAAGGATTTGGGGCGGGCAGCGGCGCGTTATCTGCGCAAAATTATGTATCCGGGGTGCATCCTGGCTGTTAGCGGAGGAACCTCTTTAGCGGAAATGGCTCGGTCGATCGGCGAAGGTCTGAACATTAGTGATGCTTTGGTAGTGCCGGCCCGGGGCGGCTTAGGAGAAGAAATGGAACTGCAAGCCGGAACCATAGCGGCTACTATCGCCCGCGCGGTGGGAGCACAGTACCGTCTGCTGCATATTCCCGATAACCTGCAGGAGACTACCGTAGAAATATTAAAAAAAAGACCCTCATATCGCAGGTGTTATAGATACCATTAAGCGCAGCAACATACTTTTCCACGGGATTGGTTCAGCCAGGGAAATGGCTGATCGCCGCGGCTTAAGCATCGCGGAGGTTCACTATCTGGATGAAAAACAGGCTGTAGGTGAAGCGCTTAGATATTATTTTGATGAAAAGGGTAAGATAGTCTATGAAGTGCCGGGAATCGGGCTGGAAATGAACGACCTTGATCGTATCACAACAGTTGCGGCAGTGGCCGGCGGCAGCAGCAAGGCCCGCGCTATCGAAGCTGTTCTGGCAAACGGCAAGGAAACCGTTCTTATCAGTGACGAGGGAGCGGCTCGACGGATCTTACAGATTACAGAAAGGAAGGTATAGATAATGGCAGTCAATATCGCTATAAACGGATTTGGGCGTATAGGAAGACTGGTGGCCAGGATAGCTCTGACCCGCAATGATATTAACCTGGTTGCGGTCAATGACCTGGGAGATATAAAAGCTGGGGCGCACTTATTTAAATATGATTCGATCCATGGGGTATTCAAAGGTGACGTTCAGGCAGAAAACGATTTTATGGTTGTCAACGGCAAGAAAATACAGTACCTGTCGCAAAAAGACCCCGCGGCACTTCCCTGGAAAGACCTGGGGGTGCAGATCGTTGTAGAGTCCACCGGGGTTTTTCGCAGCCGGGAAAAAGCCGGCAAACACCTTGACGCGGGCGCTGCCAAGGTAATAATTACTGCGCCTGCCAAAGGCAAGGTTGATCTGACTATGGTGATGGGCGTAAACGAAGATAAATACCTTCCCGAATACGAGGTTGTTTCCAATGCTTCCTGTACAACCAACTGTCTCGCGCCGGTGGCCAAAGTTATCATGGAGGAATTCGGCATTGTCAGCGGGATGATGAATACGGTCCATTCTTATACTAATGATCAGCGGGTGCTGGATTTAGACCACGAAGATCTGCGCCGGGCCCGTGCGGCGGCTTTGTCAATGATTCCTACCACTACCGGGGCGGCTACAGCCGTGGGCGAAGTTATTCCCGAACTGAAAGGGAAGCTGGATGGATTGGCTATCCGGGTGCCGACTCCCAATGTTTCTTTGCTGGATTTCACCTTTCAGTCAGAAAAACCGGTTAGTGCGGAAAGTTTAAATCAGGCTTTTAAACAGGCCAGTCAGGGCAAACTTAAAGGAATTCTAAAATATACTGAGGAACCGCTGGTATCCATGGACTACCGGGGTGAAGAAAATTCCGCCGTGGTAGACGGCCTTTTGACTATGGTTATGGGAGACCGGATGGCCAAGGTTATCGGCTGGTATGATAACGAATGGGGTTATTCAGCCCGCGTGGTTGACGTAGTCAGCTATATTGGAGCCAGATTATAAAACTAATGGCCGCAGATTAACATGGCTTATGAATAATAGCAAACAAAAGTCTAAAGCGATTTAAAGGATATTGTTAATATTCAGCGTAAATCATATAGTATCAGCATCAATCTGCGTTAAAAAAATACTTCGGAGGTGTCTTTCTTTGAGCAGTGTGCGGGATGCGAAACTTGAAGGCAAAAGGGTTTTATTGCGGGTTGATTTTAATGTACCCATGGATAAAGAGGGTGACATCATTGATGACACCAAAATTCGGGCGGCCCTGCCCACTATTGAGTATATCCTGGGGCGCAATGCCAGCATAATTCTTATGAGCCATCTGGGCAGACCACAGGGAAAACCTGATGAAAAATACAGCCTTAAAAAGCTGGCGGTTCACTTGAGCCGTTTATTAAATAAGCCCGTAGCTATGGCGCCGGACTGCATCGGCGAAGAGACGGAGAAAATGGCTGACAGCATGCAGCCCGGGTCGCTGATGCTTTTAGAGAACCTGCGTTTTCATAATGGAGAAGAACAGAACGACCCCGAATTCGCCAGCAAGTTAGCGAAGCTGGGGGATATTTATGTGAATGACGCTTTCGGCACTGCCCACCGCGCGCACGCTTCAACCGCCGGATTAGCAGCATATCTCCCGGCCTACGCCGGTTTCTTAATGGAAAACGAAGTAAACATCTTAAATCAGGTCCTGGATGCCCCGGATTGTCCGCGTATGGCTATTATGGGCGGCGCCAAGGTTGCCGATAAACTCGGCTTGATTGATAATATGCTGGATAAAATGGATATTTTGCTGATTGGCGGCGGAATGGCCAACACATTTTTAAAAGCTATAGGTAAGAAAATAGGCAAATCCATGTGCGAAGACGATCTTTTGAACGAAGCGCTGCGGTTGCTGCAAAAAGCCCAGGAAAAGAAACGGCGTGTTTTATTGCCGGTCGATGCCGTGGTGGCTGAGGAAATATCCAATATGGTTCAGCCCCAGGTGGTAAGCGTTGATGCTGTTCCTGATGATATGATGATTTTGGATATCGGGCCGCAAACCGTAGAAATATTTAAAAACGAGATAATGAAAGCGCACACAATCGTATGGAACGGACCTATGGGTGTTTACGAATACGATGCTTTTGCGGAAGGAACCAGGCAGATTACCCTGGCTATAGCTCAATCCAAAGCGGTCAGTGTTATTGGGGGAGGAGATTCAGCCGTAGCCGCGCATGATATGGGTCTGGAAAAACAGATTACCCATATTTCTACCGGAGGAGGAGCTACTCTCGAATTTCTGGAGGGCTTGAAACTGCCCGGCGTAGCAGCCTGCGGACTGTAATCAGTGGCGAGGAGGGATGGCAGGTGAGAAAAAAAATGCTCGCGGCCAACTGGAAAATGAATAAAACCCTGGCTGAATCAGAAGCCTTTGTGCGGGAGTTTATTCCCCGGGTTGCGGACCTTGACGATGTGGAAATTGTTATATGTCCGCCGTTTACAGCTTTGCAGACCGTAAAAAATGGTTTGCGGGGATCAAATATTAAGCTGGGGGCGCAGAACGTATTCTGGGAAGAAAAAGGCGCTTATACCGGAGAGGTTTCGGCGGCCATGCTGGTTGATTCGGGATGCAGCCATGTTATCATCGGGCATTCGGAACGGCGGCAGATATTAGGCGAGACTGACGCGGTTATCAACTGGAAGTTAAAAGCGGCTCTGGAAGCGGGTTTGATTCCGATATTATGTGTGGGGGAGACCTTGCAGGAAAGGGAAAATAATTTGGCCCTGGAACTGGTGAAAGACCAATTAACCCGCGATTTAAAAGATATCAGCCTTAATAATGCCTCGCTGGTAATTGCTTATGAACCGGTGTGGGCAATTGGTACCGGGGTTAATGCCAGCCCGGACGATGCCCAGGAAATGATTGCCTTCATCAGGGGGTATTTGAGCAAATTATTCAACAAGGAGACTGCCGATAAGGTGCGCATCCTCTACGGGGGCAGTGTCAAAGAAGAAAATATCGATCAATTTATGGCTGAGGAGGACGTAGACGGAGCCTGGTAGGGGGGGCCAGTCTGCTTGCGGATTCCCTGGCCCGCATAGTGAGGTTTAAATAAGTAATGCCGAAAAAACCGCTGGTGTTAATGATATTGGATGGCTGGGGAACTCGTCACGCCTGTATTGATAATGCTATCACCCGGGCCAATCCCGTTAATTTCTACAGCCTGCAGGAAAAATATCCGCATACGCTTTTAAAATGTTCCGGGCGCGATGTGGGACTGCCGCACGCTCATGGGCAACTCGGAAGTTGGACACCTGAATATGGGTTCAGGCCGCATTGTATATCAGGAAATCAGCCGCATAAGCAATGCCATTGAGGATGGCAGTTTTTTTACCAACCCGGAACTATTACACGCCATTGATTTTGCCCGCCAGCATCAAGGCGCGGTCCATCTTATGGGACTGCTCTCTGACGGGGGTGTGCACAGCCATACCGAACATATTTATGCTCTACTCGACCTGTGTAAAAGCCAGGGAATGAACCGGGTTTATCTGCATTGTTTCCTGGATGGCAGGGATGTAGGACCAAAGACCGGAGCCGGTTTTATAGCCGAACTGCAGCAAAAACTGAACAATCTTGGCTGGGGTGAGATTGCCACAGTCGGGGGACGTTATTACGGCATGGACCGGGATAAGCACTGGGATCGCATTGAACAGGCTTACCTGGCCATGGTGAAAGCACAGGGACATAAGGCCGCCAATGCGTTTGCCGCCGTAGAAAGCAGCTACAACGACCGCGTGTACGATGAATTCATGGAACCGACTATCATCATTGATGAAAAAGGACAGGCGGTAGGGACTGTTCAAGACGGGGACAGCATTATTTTCTTTAATTTCAGGGCTGACCGGGCACGGCAAATCACCCGGGCCTTTGTCGATGAGGATATGCCTTATTTCAAGCGCGGACCCAGGCCAAAGGTTCATTTCTTATGTATGACCCAATATGATGTTACCATCCAGGCGCCCGTGGCGTTTCCGCCCCAAAATCTGAATCATACCCTGGGGGAAATATTAGCCCGGCACAACCTGCGGCAGCTGCGTATCGCTGAAACAGAGAAATACGCACATGTTACTTTTTTCTTCAACGGGGGGGTGGAAAAACCTAATCCTGGTGAAGAACGAGTCTTGATACCATCGCCTACTGTAGCCACCTATAATCTTAAACCGGAAATGAGCGCGGCGGAGATAACGGATCGCGTTATTGAGGAATTGCGGCGTGACTATTATGATGTAGTGATTATGAATTATGCCAATGCTGACATGGTTGGGCATACAGGAATATTAGACGCTGCCATAAAGGCGGTGCAAACGGTTGACCAGTGCCTGCAGCGTGTAGTGGCCGAGGTTCTGCAATTGCAAGGCACAATCCTGGTTACGGCCGATCACGGAAATGCTGAAATGATGGTTTGCCCCCAGACCGGCAACCCGTTTACCGCCCATACCACGGAGAAAGTGCCTTTTATACTGGTGGGGGAGGAATTCATCGGACAAAAACTGCGTGAGGGAGGGTCGCTGCGCGATATAGCTCCCACAATGCTGGGTTTGTTAGGTTTAGATATACCAGAGGAAATGACCGGGCAAAGTTTAATGGAACCAAAAAAATAGCGCTTTTGTTTTGCCTGGCTTTGTGTTACAATTAGCGTTGACTTTAACGGTCAGGTCGGTTTAATAATCAGGCGGACTTGATCGGTTATGATTTTAAACGGAGGTGACAACGTGGCAAAGATACTCCTGCTGGTTACGCAAATCATTTTTGCCATCGCTTTAATAGTAGTTATCATTTTGCAGCCAGGAAAAAGCGCAGGTTTATCCGGGAGCATATCCGGCGGCAGTGAGGCGTTTTTTGGATCTAAAAGTAAAGGCGTAGATGAACTGCTCAGCAAGATTACCGGTTATATTGCGGCAGGGTTTATGATAATTACATTGGTTTTGACCTTGCTTAAATAAACATATTTCACAAAATTGGCATCAGACAAAAGTACAGGCGGAGAAAAACCGCCTGTTTTTCATATTACGAATGGGGATATTTATGATTTACATACACCCGAAAGCAGAACCATTTTTTTTAAGCGGGAGCCGCGAAACGGCGCTGTTGTTTCTGCATGGATTTACCGGCTCTCCTTCCGAGGTTTTTCCTGCGGCTAAGAAAATACATGAAATTTGTGGCTGCACATTAAGCGGGCCTCTTCTTCCCGGACACGGTTCTGACCCGCGTTTTCTCAACCGGCTTGACTGGCAGGATTGGTACCAGGCGGCGGAAAAAGAAATTCGTTTCCTGCAGACCGAATACGAAAAGGTGTTTGCAGCCGGTCTGTCTATGGGAGGACTTTTGACAATACATGCCGGGGTTTGTCTCAAAAACCTGCAGGGGATAATCAGCATAAATGCCCCCATATATTCAAATGCTCCCTTCCTGGATTTTACCAGCAAATTAATAGCATATGTTCAGCCATATTACCGTAAAAAAACCGGCAGGAATTGCGTGAGCTGGCCGGCCTGGGACGCTTTGCTTATGAAGTCATGCCTACTCGGGGTTACCAGGGCTTGCTAAAACTTAAGCGCCAGGTAATTAAGGAATTGCCAGAGTTAAACCTACCAACCCTGGTTATTCAATCCCAGCAGGACCAGGTTGTAAGACCACGCAGCGGCCGCTTCCTGGTCGGGCAAATTAAGGAGGCGCGTCTGGTAAAGCTTCCTGATTCCTCACATATCGCCACTATGGGACCGGAAGTCGATGTTATTGCCCGGGAAATAACGGCTTTTATAGATGGAAAAAGCAAATAATTAATGAGATTAAACCCTCTTTAAGGCATTAGTAAAACGTATTCCGGCAAGAATATAAAGAGTATGGTTAAATGGGATAAGGCTGATTGGCCGGAGGGTGAATGTGTTCTTAAATCATCGGCTATTACAGGAGGTTTTATGATTAATCGTGAGATAATACTTGAGCATATGCGGCAGGATACTTACCGTCCTTTATCGTACCAGGAGCTTATGGAAGTTATGTCAGTCAGCGAAGAAGAAGAACTGCGTTTCAGCAAAGTTTTGGGACGCCTTGAAAAGGAAGGCGAGATAATCCGTACCCGCAAGAACAAATACGGCGTACCGGAGATGATGAACCTGACTAAAGGGATCATTAATCTAAACCAGCGGGGTTATGGTATCCTGGTGCCTGATCAACCGGGATTGCCGGAGATATTTGTTTATGGACGCAATCTGAACGGGGCCATGCACGGTGATCGGGTAATGGTGAGAATCCAGCAGAGACCCGCGGAAAATCTGCGTCCGGAAGGTGAAGTAGTCAGGGCTATAAGCAGAGCCAGCAAGGAACTGGTGGGGACCTTTAAACGCAGTGGGCGTTTAAATCAGGTTATACCTGATGATTCCCGCCAGATATATCCCATCTACGTAAGACCGACCCGGAAACATAAGGTCCGCAATGGCGACAAGGTCCTGGTCAGCATTACTACCTGGCCGGACAAGAACCAGGCCGCGGAAGGGAAAATCATCGAAGTGCTGGGCAGCAAGGGTCAAAAGGGATTGGATTTGGAAATTGTAATCAAGAAGCACGGTTTGAGAACTGATTTTCCTGATTCCGTTCTTAATGAAGCCCGTAGTGCAGCGGTCCCCGTGCCAGATGAGGAAATAGCCCGCCGCCGCGATTTGCGGGATGTGCGTATGGTAACTATCGATGGTGAAGATGCCAAGGATTTGGATGATGCGGTTTCTGTTTCCCGCATTCCAGAGGGTTACCGCCTGGGAGTGCATATTGCCGATGTCTCTCACTATGTAAAGGAAGACGGCAAATTGGATAAGGAAGCGTGCAGCCGGGGTACCAGCGTTTATCTGATAGACAAAGTCCTGCCCATGCTGCCTCCTGAACTATCCAACGTGATCTGCAGTTTGAATGCCGGGGAAGACCGGTTGGCTATGAGCTGCATCATGGATATAGACGGCCAAGGCCGGGTTATAAATTATGAAATCTGCAAATCAGTTATAAATGTTAATGAACGTATGACCTATACTGCGGTTAATGCTATTTTGGAAAATGATGACCGCGAATTAAGAGCCAGATTTGAGGAACTGGTGGAGGATTTCCGCCTGATGCAAGAATTGGCCGATATACTTCGCGCGGAACGCTTGGGCCGGGGTATGCTGGATTTTGATTTTCCCGAGGCTAAGGTAATCGTTGATGAGAACAGTTTTCCCGTGGAGATCAAACGTTGGGACCGGGGACCGGGAGAGAAGCTCATCGAAGATTTCATGATTAAGGCCAACGAAGTTGTGGCCGAACATCTGCACCGGCAAGGAATGCCCTTGTTATTCCGGGTGCACGAGAAACCGGATGAAGAATCCATTAACAAATTGAATCTGGTTCTGGGGATTTTCGGACACAAGATACGCGATAAAAAACTAGAACCCAGGGTATTCCAGAAGATAATTCATGAAATCAAAGGCAAGCCGGAAGAAGAGATGATTTCCATGCTCATGCTGCGGTCCATGAAGCACGCGCGCTATTCGCCGCAGCCGTTAGGACATTTCGGCCTGGCTTCCCCGTTTTACTGTCACTTTACCAGTCCCATTCGCCGTTACCCCGACCTGATTGTGCACCGGGTTTTAAGCCATTTGCTGGATGGAACCATGAACACCAAGAAACGCACCATGCTGGAAAACAAGATGGGCTTTTATGGTGAACATTCCACGATGCAGGAAATGAAATCCGAAGAAGCCGAGCGTGAACTGCTGGACTTGAAAAAAGCGCAGTATATGCAGCAGTTCCTGGGTGAGGAATTTACAGCCCGCATATCATCAGTCCTGGCCTTCGGATTTTTTGTGCAGTTGGAAAACACGGTGGAGGGACTGGTACACATATCCAGCATTATGGACGACTATTACCAGTTCAATGACCGCAACTACAGCCTGGTGGGCAGGCACAGCGGCCGTACCTTCGCCATCGGGGATACTGTCAAGGTTATGCTGGTAAAGGTAAATGTGGATGAGGCTAAAATCGATTTTGAATTAGTTTAAAACCGATACATGAAAAACCCCGCTCTGGTGAAACACTAAATAAAAAGAGACGGGGTGATATAAATGGAGAGCAGACAGGTTAAGAAGATTATGCATTCGACGGCCATTCGCGACGTTTACTACCAGGGACGTTCGGTGTGGATTGAAGGTATGTATGGCAGCCTAGCCGAAGTCAGATTTAAGGATAACGGCGACCGGCTGCAGCTTCCGGTTTCATTTTTAACTAATGAAATAGAATGAAGATAAGTTCTTACTCAGGCGTGTGGATATATCTTCACTTGACTGAGAATGAAATGGCAAGTATAATCAATGTGCAAGCGATGTAGAAAGAGCCCTGGCCTTGGACGGAAATCCTAGGTGAGGGTTTATTTTATCGGGGTGTTTTGAATGGCCAGGAGCAAGGGCATTAGGCCGGTTATTGACAACCGCAAGGCCCGGCACAACTATCATATAAAAGAAAGCCTGGAAGCGGGCATGGCCCTGGTAGGTACCGAGGTTAAGTCATTGCGGCTGGGAAGGGCTAATTTGCAGGATGCCTATGCCGTGGTCAAAGACGGGGAAGTGTGGGTCAACAACTTCCATATCAGCCCATATGATAAGGGCAACCGTTTTAACCACGACCCCTTGCGGCCCAAGAAGCTGCTCCTGCATCGCCAGGAAATACGCCATTTGCAGGGCATGCAGCGAGAAAAGGGCTTAACCCTTATCCCTTTGAAGATTTATTTTAAAAACGGCCTGGCCAAAATGGAACTGGCCGTAGCCGTAGGTAAGAAGCTCTACGACAAGCGTGAAGATATCGCCGAACGCGATGCCAAGCGCGATATCGAAAGGTCTGTGAAAGAGAGAAACCGGGTATAGCTGAATTAACCACAGATAGACACAGATGATTACACAGATTTCCACAGATGTTTATTTATGAATTTTTAGATATATCAATATATCCGGCACATTATTAACGGTTTTAATGCAAGTGAATATAGTTTGTTTGAATAAAAATTATGTTAATAAATTTATATTTTGCGTGCGGCGAAGCCGCCAGCGTCTAAATAAATTACAAGGGGGCGTACTGGTTTCGACGGGGGAATAGATGGGTTGAGCAGCGAGCCGAGTTGTCGCCAGCTCGATAAAAAGGCGAAAAACAATTAACTGCCGAAGATAACTTCGCACTGGCTGCCTAATTAGGCAGTCCGTCCGGCCAGATTTCCTAACGGTCTGGTGCAGGGCGTCACTTAGTTAGGGTACCCTGTGGCCTTCTTTCTCGAGGGGACATGAGGGGAAATTAATCGGGGATAGCGTGACGGAAGCCTGTTCGTGGGCGTCCTGATCGCAAAGCTCAAATCACGAACTGCGCTCGGAGATACTCGGCTGGTCTTTCTTTCGGACGGGGGTTCGATTCCCCCCGCCTCCACCAGATTATCTACCATCTATTGATAAAAAGAATTTTATCGGTGGGTGGTTTTTATATTGTCTGAAAAGCCGGTAATAGAGCCGCTCCTGCGTTCTAGCGAGCGGCTATTACCTATTTGTAGGGGATCATTTTCACTATTTACAGGATATTAACTCCTGCATTTTTCGAAGAGTTGGCGGGACATTCGTTGAAAGATAGCAGGGGTGTGCATCGCCAACGGGTAATCGTTGAAAGATTGGGGAAACGTTGAAAGTTAACTTATCTTCAAATGAGTCGTTCTATAAAAGTTGGACCTATTCTTATAACGATGCTTTTTGAATGTTGTTGCTTCATCCTCAGATAATAAGCCATTTTTTAGTAGGCGGAGTAATTTATGTAAAGCAATGCTCTTTAGCCCCCTGCCTGTAAGATCCATGTCATTTAGGGTCACGCCTTACTTGATAGTACCTCAACACCTCGTCTACAGATGGATCACCAGTTGCTATATTTTCATCAAACACATTTGCTGCTACGATTGCTTTGAGTCTATTCAACTGCATCTCATCAAGGCTATTGAATTTCTCCCACCGCTCAGCAGTTAGATTATCTTTGTACTTGAAGCGGTGGATGATGAATTCTTCAGGCATCCATAGAATTTTATGGAACTCGTCAATATCTTTTCCGAAGGCCTCCTCAAAGAAGGACTTCCCGCGGCCTATCTTACCCTTCGTTGAATTGAGAACAGCCTGTACCGCTCGGATGAACTTACGGTTCCAATGTTTGCCTATGTAGTCGCGGTTTTGGAAGTACTTAGGATCATCAATGGGGTGGAACTTCATTGGAAAGGAGTAAATTGTCACGCCGAGCTCATCGCACAAGTCGATATTGATCTTCATGCGGTAATACAGATCGTCTGGTTCGTCCTCAAAGTTATAAAGTAGATAATTAGACAGATCCGTGATACCGTGCTTTACTGCTGTGCTAATTGCTGCCTTATAAGTGTCTTCCATGGAGCAGTGGTCGAAGGCAATCCGAAGCGGGCGGATGTTGATCTCGGCTAGTTTCTTCATTTTCTTCTCGGTTACAAGACGAGCGTCTACGCCTTGGTTGAAGTCTATAATACGCATACGCTTGATAGGTTTAAAGTATTTCTCATAGAGTGGGCGCGCTCTTTCATCAAACTCGATTATCGCATCCGGGCTTGCTACTTCCGCATATTACTTATTCTTATATATTTCAATACATTTACTTGTAACTCAATTTAAATACCTGTAAATACTCGTAAACGCATGCAAAGCGAAACCATAATCAATATCATTAAGGAAAGAAGAGTCAATGAGATGCGAGACATCCGAAACGCTCGCGGCAAGCTGGTCTGCCGCCTGGATGAAAAAGCTGGCGTCGTAGAAATTGTCCACAAATGTTGTAAGACGCTGATTTGTTTCAAACCAGACGGCACAGCAGAAATCATAAATACAGAAGCAGCATTACCGCAAACACAAGTCAATAACGAGAATCCGCAGAACCCGCGATACGGGAGGACGACACCAACCACTGGTGTTGCCGCCCGTCTCGTTTTGTTTCTACGGATTTGAGACATCGGCCCCCTGCGGATTTTCAAGCCAACTTTTGAAAATCGCAGGAGGAAAAAGATATTAATCAACTACAAAGATGCCTATGGAAAAATCATTGAATTGGAGGTTTCTGACGAAGTCGGTGCCTTCTATCTCTGTCGGTAGAGGAAGAAAAGAAAAATGAACGATGTGAGACCCGCTGCCACACTTCTCGTGAGAGTTTCACCTATGAGGACAAGCGGTTCTTTGACGATGGAACGGACTTGCTTGCCGACCTTATAGCTTCAGAAACTGTGAGCCGCGCCATGTCACGCCTGAACGAGCGGTAGCAGTACCTTATCCGCAAATCTGCCTGAAGTGTCGAGGGGACTGAGTGTCGAGGGGAGTGTCGAGGGGACGGTTCTCTTGACACCTTTTTTAGTCTATACAGTCATCTGCTTGTGTTTGGCAAGTAAAAAATACAGCAAACGGCAAAAAATAAATCCAGCACCCCGGTTACCATTATTTCCTGATAGTGGAATGTATGAAACGGTAGCTCTGTCCACTAAAAATCAGCAGATGGCTATGGTGAATTAAGCGGTCAATAATCGCACTGGTTAGCTTCTCATCGTAGAATATGCCGTTCCATTTGCTGAATTCCAGGTTGGTGGTAATAATAATACTGCGTTTTTCATAC
>NZ_BBCE01000006.1 GCF_001311885.1 Syntrophomonas palmitatica JCM 14374
CACAATTTCTTTTCCATCAATTTGCCATCCTATTAGTTTATTTCCATGATATCGCAGTTCTACTAATCCATATAGCTGTTTGGGTTCCTTAATTAGACCATGATTATACAGAATATCTTGGAGTTCTTTTAAAATATATGCCAGCATTTTTTTAAATACGTATTCGACATAAACTACCTCTGATAAACTGGATATTTTACCTATATCCAGATATTCGATAAATGTTATCAAAATCCTCCAATGATAGGAATAAACCTCGGCTTAAAGATTTCTTATTGCAGGTCTCGGTTTTCTCAACATTAAACATCTATACAACTGAAAGACTGTTTATAGTAATATAATTCTAAACACGACATTGTAATTTGTTAACCAGGAGTTCTGCTTATGGCCGTAACTATCAGCCTTATTAACATGAAAGGCGGGGTGGGAAAAACCACCCTGGTTATTGCCCTGGCTGAATTTATGGCAATTGAACACGGTTTAAAGGTACTGGTGATAGACCTCGATCCTCAGTCTAATGCCACCGCCTGCCTGATGGACCTCAAAGAATGGAAGCGCCGCAATATGCGGGGACAGACCATTATGCGCCTGTTCCTCGACCCGTTTAAGCAGTGGCCGGTTTTCTCTCCCCGGGAAGCCCTGGTTAGAAACGCGTCCAATATCGGCGGCGGGGTGGATGGGTTGGATCTCATGCCCTCAGGGCAGGAGCTTATGGACCTGCAGGATTCTTTATTAACCGCATTCCCTGATGATTGTGAAGGCGATACCTCACTGTATCTTTTGCGCGATGCTATGCATGATATTCTGCCTGATTATGATATCGTGCTGGTGGACTGCCCGCCGAGCCTGGGCATTATTACCCAGAACGGTCTGGCCGTCAGTGACTGCTGCCTGATCCCGGTAATCCCTGAAACCATGTCTATTAACGGCATTCCCCAGATTATAACCCGGGTTAACCGTTTCAAACGTTTGACCGGTTCTCTTGTTCAGCCTTTGGGAGTGGTTGCCACCCGCTACCGGGAGCAAAACAGCGAACATTCAGTAAATCTTATGGAGATGCGGGCAGGGGCTAAAGTCAAAGGTTATGGGCATGTTTTTGAGACTGTAATTCATGAATCAAGCGGGGCGGCCAATGCAGTAGAGTACCGGCGTAAGCCCGTCAGTCTGCGAGATAAATACCCCTCCCCCCGGCCATTTAATGAATATCGTCAATTGACCACGGAGGTGCTGCATTGTGTCGGAAAATAAGTTTGCCCCGCTAATGGCGGACTTTTTACGGCAAATTGCCCTGGAAGTTGAAAACAATAAAGCCCTGGCCAGCGTTTGGCTGAGCCCTTTCAGGCTGTACTTAAGGAAGCTCTGGAGGCAAACAAGGCCGGCGGTAAAAGCACCGGCAAAACGAAAGCAAAGCAGTACCCGGTTCCGGAAGGATTTGAACCATACCAGATTTACTATGATGAAGGCAGCCCTGGCCTGTACAACAAACTGCAAACCCTGACGGCGGATGAACTTAAAGGGGTTTTGGCCCAATATACTGCCATTCCGCGCGCGCAATACAACCGTAAGCAGAAAAGTGAAGACCTGGCGCAGATGGTGGTGCAGGGGATAAAAGATGTGGCTTCGCGAGGGCAGGCCTTCGGCGACTACAAGCTTGATGATTAGATAACCATGCCTGATTATTTATGTTATTGAATAGGGGATTAAGCAAAATTGGATATGGTTAATAGTGAATTAAAGAAATGCCTGGAGGAATTGGACCAGATCCATGAACAAATTAAACAGCTGCATGAACTGATAATATTATTAAACTCTTGTGAACGCATGGAAGAGAGTTACCTTATAGTCAGCAGCCAGATGCAGTTCATATTTCCGGATACTGCCGGGGCAGTCTACCTTTTTAATCCTGAAGGCGGCTGGCTGGAACTTAAAGCGCTGTGGAACATTTGGCATGCACCGGCAGAAAAACTGTCTGCCGGTGAGTGCCAGGCGGTTCGATTAAGTTTTTCCAGCCTGGCCCCGCAAATCTGTCCTGTTTGCAAACAGCCGGGTTTGGAATCGGAATACGATTGCCTGTGTATCCCCATGCTGGCCCAGGGCGAATTACTAGGACTGGTAAAATTAATGGCTCCCCGGGATTGGTTTGACGAAAACCGCCTGCAGTTGGCGCGGACGGTAGTAGATGCCACGGTTCTGGCTTTGTCAAACTTAAGAATGCGAAAGCTTTTGGATTTATGAAATGGGAGATGAAATCGTTACTATCTCATTGGGGACAGCGATTTTCCCGCAGCATGGCCAGACAGTGGAGGAACTGCTGCAATACTATGTAAAAATTTGCAATCCAGAATCTGAAAAGCAGGCATTAGGAAACTAAGAGAAGAATTAGACGGCCTGTTTGGTATACCGTGGTTCCCAGGATAAACGCCAGCAGGAGTGAAAAAACCACGGAAAAAACTGCGAATGAAATACTTCTGCTTTCCTGGCGTATGGTAGCGACTGTAGCCAGGCAGGGGGTGTAGAACATATAAATCACCAGGAAGGCCAGACCCACCAGAGGACTGATGTGGCTGACCAGAATGCTGGACAGGTTGCCCAATCCTTCTGAGGCGTGATAGAGAACTCCCAGGTGGATAGGGTGGTTTCTTTGGCGAAAAAGCCCAGGAACAAGGCTACGATTAGCTGCCAGTGCAGCCCGGCCATTACCCCCAGCGGTTCAAAAAATTTGCCCAGCATGCAACGTAGGATTTTTCAAACCCCGCTCCCTGGGGGAAAGTGGATAAAAACCATACCAGAACCGCGCTGATGATAACTACATTCTTAATTTTATTTAAAAAGTCCATGGTTCTTATTAAGGCTGACTTCACCACATGACTGGCTTTGGGCCGGTGCAGAGGCGGGAGAGTAAGTTTTATGGCTGTTGCTTCAGGCTGAGGAAAACGCGATTTGATGGCAAAAGCCACTGCCGCACTCACGGCCCAGCTCAGAGCTATCAGGCTGGTCATTACCAGTGTGGCGGTCAGGGGAGTAAAGAAAGCGGCAGCGATATAGAGGATTACGCCCAAACGTGCTGAACAAGGGGTAAACGTACTGACCAGCATGAGAATCAAACGGTCAATGCGCTGGGGAATATCACGTGTGGCCGCCACGGCGGGCACATTGCAGCTATAGCCTATAAACAGGCAGGCAAAACCGCTGCTGTCCATATTAAGGCGCGACATGGGGCTGTGCATAATGTAAGCCATGCGCTGGGCATAACCGGTATCATTGATTGCGGAATAAAAGACATAGAAAATAAGCATTTGCGGGAAGAAGGCCAATGCTGAACCGATGCCGCGAAAAATGCCGTTTGATATCAGGCTGGTAAAGAGAAGCGGAAAACGGTTGGCCCCAGCCCAGCTTTCAAAAACCGCAACCAGGCGGTCCAGACCCAGTCCCAGCAGGTTGGAAATGGGTTTTCCCAGGATAAAACTGGCGGCAAAAAGCGCGGTAAAACACAAGAGCATAATGGGAAACCCCGTAGCAGGCCGCAGCAGGTAATCATCCAGCGTTTTAACCTGTGTTGGCCTGGTATCAAGATCATATTTTCTATCGGATTCAATTATATTCTTAAAGTTTTTAATCATCAGACACCCCGGTTAATATGATAATGATAACTATTATCATTATATTTAATGTTATATCTTGTTGTTATATTGGTCAACGACTTTTAAAATAATGCTCATAGAAGCAAGGACCTGGACAGAATATAAACCGCAGGGAGTAATTATGCTTTAAGCGGAGAAAGTAATTTTATTTTTTTATAAGGTGATTTGCTTTAAAGGCGGGCATAATCAACGCCTGAAAATCTGGAGGTGCGTCTATGTTTGTCGGTCATGCAAAAGATATTGCACAGATTAAGGTTCAAACAGCGGGAGCCAGTGGCGTTATTAAACAGAGTTTGGTAGGTCCTGAGCAGGGCTGGGAAGGTTGGGTTATGCGGCTCTTTACACTGGGGCCAAACGGTTATTCCCCGCGCCATGCCCATGCCTGGCCGCACATTAATTATATTGTCAGCGGGCAGGGAACGCTGTTCCTGGAAGGGCAGGAATATCCGTTTGAAAAAGGTTCCATCGCTTATATTCCCGCTAACGCTATACATCAGTTTTTAAACCGCGGCGAGGAGGATTTTGTTTTTATCTGTATAGTGCCAAAAGAGGGGGATAAATAAAGGCCCATGCAATATCGGCCTCAGAACTATACAAACCCAACGGCTGTGAATGATATAAAGATTAAAGATGAATTTACCAGCGGTCTTTGTGCACAATCTCATCCAGGGGGCGCTTTGGAGGTACGGGTGGTTGTTCTGCGGCTTTCCCCAGAGGTATCATGGATACTACCTTTATGTTTTCCGGCAGGTTGAGGGCTTTTTTTACGGCCGAATCGCTGAATCCTCCCATATAACAGGCACCATAGCCCAGGGCGTGGGCGGCCAGAAGCATGTTTTCCGTGGCATTGGCTCCATCCAGGAAACAATAGTAGTTCATGCCCCGCTCCCCGTACTTGGATGAACGCTCCGGCTCTACGCAAACCACGATCACCACCTGGGCAGTGCTGAGAAGTTCTTGGCCGAAAGCGGCTTGCTGCAGCCTGGCACGCACTTCGGGATCATTAACCACTACAAAATGGCAGGGCTGCAGGTTGCCGGCCGTCGGGGCCATACGGCCTGCCTCCAGGATTATGTTTAAATCGTCCTCTTTAACGGTCTCATTGGTAAAGGCTCTTATACTGCGCCGGGTCATTATAGCCTGAATACAATCCATCTATATTTCCTCCTCATTTTTAATGCAATGTTTCACGTGAAACATATTATTTCAATACATGCTTCATAAATAGCATTTGCGGCATATGTTGTCAATTATAATGGCACTCAAAATCATCTATGTATGAGTATTATAAAACGTACAAAGTAAGTGCATCATTGTATGCTCTTTGTACGTTTGTTAGTATATTATTTATCAAAAAAATCTAAGAGGAGTAAGCGGGGCGTTAATTTATCGGAGAGCGCCTGCTGCGATGAAATGAAGTGGAAAGCGATAGGAGCGTTAGCTCTTACAACGATATTATTCAGCACCTTTGAAGTCGTGTCCCGGCTGATTGCCTTTGATATTGAACCGCTGCAAGTGAACTTTCTGCGTTTTATAATCGGGGGTCTGGCTTTGCTGCCTTTGGCTATTATGGATATGCGCAAGCAGTCTATCCGCCTGGACGGAGACGATTTTAAAAACCTGCTGTGGCTGGGGCTTCTTAATGTTACCTTCTGCTTGTCTATCTTTCAAATCAGTATAAAATACATTCCGGCTTCGGCGGCTGCGGTAATCTTCTGCACCAACCGGTTTTTGTTCATATATTTGAATCCTGGCGGGGAGGGCATAATTTCAGCCGTCTGCAGGTATCGGGTCTGACCAGCGGCATTATCGGTCTGTTCATGGTGATGGGCAATGAAATAATACTCGGCAGCGGTTCCTGGAAAGGAGCGGGAATGGCAGTCTTAGCCTCCATAAGCTATGGCCTGTATATTGTTCAGGCCCGGGACGCCACTCAAAAAATGGGCAGCCTGACCGTCAACAGCCTGTCGTTTATTTTGGGAGCTATAGCTATAATACCATTGTTATTAGCCTTACATATTCCGTTGTTTAAAGCGGAACAGCAGCTCTGGCCCTGGATAATATACCTGTCTCTGGCCGTAACCAGCCTGGCCTATTACCTGTTTCTTTACGGGCTGCAGCATTTACTCCCCGGGGCGGGTTCCCTGCTGTTTTTTATAAAGCCGGTCCTGGCTGCTGCTCTGGCAGCCTTTGCTCTGCATGAAAACCTTACTTTGTTGTTCATTATGGGAACTATAGTAATTATTGCGGGACTCTTAATCTATTCCTGGGGCAACACGGACATTCAAACCGATTAGCAACAGAGTTCGTAATAAAATGTAAAGCATAATTTGCATATTATATAATAATAATGTAAACTATACATATAAAAAATTTATTTGGGGATATATAATGACATTTCTCAGTCAAGAACAGTTAATCAAAGTATTGCTGGCTTTTAATCCCTGGTGGACATCTGCCTATGTTCCCAGGGAATTGAATAAGCCAGTTAGAAGGGTAGCTTTTGATGAAATAAAGAATGCCTTGCTGCATCCTACTATTAGAAGAGCGGTATTTCTATCGGGTGCGCGACGAGTAGGCAAAACTACGTTGGTATATCAACTGATTGCTGATCTTCTTCAACATCGGGCAAACAAAAACCAAATTCTATATATCTCTTTTGACCATCCTATTCTTAAATTTTTTGATATGGGAGAAATATTAAGTGCATTTCTAAACAATATAGCTTCGCAAGTTAATAACGAATTGTACTTGTTTTTTGACGAGATTCATTACGCGGATAATTGGGATACCTGGCTCAAGATAATCTACGACCAGAATCCATCTTATCGTATAATGGTAACCGGTTCGGCCAGCCCTCTTTTAGAAAACAGGGCCAGCGAAAGCGGGGTGGGTCGTTGGATAACTCTGAAGATTCCTACGCTTTCCTTTTTTGAGTATCTGGAATTGATCCAAGCCCGAGATTTGCCAATATTACAACAGAATATTCAACCGGCCTGGCTGCATAATCTGACGCGTAAAGAACTGGCGGACATAATGATAAGGCTTTCGCCATTGCAGTCGTATTTTTCACGCTACTTACTAATAGGTGGGTTCCCGGAACTTGTATTATCAGATGATACGGTCTATGCTCAGCGCGTTTTACGGGAAGATGTAGCCGATAAAGTCCTGAAACGTGACCTTACGGCCCTATTTGGGACCAGGAATGTGATCGATCTAGAAAAAATATTTTTATTTCTCTGCCTGTACAGCGGCAATATTATTTCTCAGGATACCATTGCCAGTGAAGTAGGGGTTTCCCGGCAAACTGTGAGCAACTATCTTTCAATAATGGAACAGGCCAACCTCATCTATATCAGTAATCCCCTGGAGATTGCAGGTAAAAAGATACTGAAATCACGTCCCAAAATTTACATAGCTGATGTCGCGCTCAGGAATGCGGTTTTATTATTGGATGAAAGTGTTTTTTCTGATCCTGTGGAAATGGGGATGATGATTGAAACCGCGGTTTACAAACATGTTACATCATTATATTATGCCAGTCGTCCAAGGATCGGATATTACCGGGGAAGGAAAAATAAGGAAGCAGATATCGTAGTCGCTCTTCCCGGTGGTCGTATCGTAATTGAAGTTAAATACCGCGAAGATACGACGCTGGGCAGAGATGAGGCGATAATTGAACTGGCAAATCTTGATGATACCCTGGGCGCTGTACTGGTAACTAAAAATATAGATGATTTCGGACCGGCTGATTACAATACGCGCATTCCCATTGTAAAAATGCCGGCCTTTGCATTTCTATATCTATTAGGTTATGCTGAAAGGCAATCCCAAAACGGAAGCCTGCGAAAATAAACCTATCTCCAGTAAAACGCTGGAATATATCTTCCGAATGAGGAGTGAAACGGGTGGAATTTTTAATGCAGCGTATATGGCACAGTTCGGTAGTACGAGAGGATGAACACTACCTGATAGCCAAAACCAGCTACCTGGATTCCCTTATGGAACGCATGGCGGCAATGCGGGTTAATTCAGCTGACCTTGTGATAGAAAGGGCTTGGCTTGAACGTCTGGGGCGTCCTGGCGATATGGCCGAAAGCCGGGAATACGTAGAGGAGCTCAAGGGCGTGGAGGCTTATCTGGGCAGCAGCTCCGGATTAAGAACGGGTCTGCAGGGTATAAATAACGAAGCAGAGCGTTCCTTGTTTAATGATACGGTAATTGCCATAGTGCAGGCCGAGACTTTTCTTTTCCGGGAAAGGGGCTACAGTGACGCTGCGGCGTACAGCCGGGCTTGGGAGGAGTTTTATGCCGGTTCCTGCCGTTATTACAGCAATTTGGACCGGGTCAAAACCACCTGGGGAGCTTACATCGGAAATAGCGGGCGGGAAATAAACCTGTTTGACCGGGGCAAGAGCCAGCAGCTATACCGCGATGATGATGATAATTATATAATCAACGGCAGTTTAATTGATTCTTTTCATCAAGTAAATACCCGTCTGGAACTGAATAAGGATATGGTAGTTATTGCTGCTCACGGCCATTTATTAAGGGTTCCTGATGCAGTTTGCCGCGAGTCCGCCTTGCAGATGCAAAATCTAAAAGGCCGATTCATCAAAGGAATTGCCAAGAAAGAATTGGCCGGGCTGCTAGGCGCCGGACAAGGATGTGTGCACCTGATCGACCTTGTTTATGACAGCGTAAAAACCCTGGAACTATACTTACACCAGGAGAAAATCCTGGATTGAGGAAAATATAACGTAAAATTTATTACAGGGGGTTGAAGAGACTACTTCTTTCCCTTAATAAAAGCGCCGGCAAAGACCCCGTCCAGTTCCTTTATTATCATGCTGCTTATATCTTCAGAACCGATAATGGATGCAAGGGTTTCCGCGGAATAAAAATGTTCGGGTTCAACCTGAACCTCGATAAACCCGATGCCTGTCAGCATATCACGGAAGGTGTCTTGAACTAAAGCCCCTCCTATGCATCCTACCCAGGGACCGATCATCTCCCGCAATTCGGGGGCAACTTCATGCAGGGCGACAATGTCAGCCATGGCCAAACGGCCGCCCGGTTTTAAAACCCGGTAGATTTCCCGGAAAACCTTTTTTTTATCAACGGAAAGGTTTATTACACAGTTGGACATTACTACATCTACGCTGCTATCCGGCAGGGGGATTTCTTCAACATATCCCTGCAGGAACTCAACATTTTGAGCGCCCATACGATCACGGTTAGCCCGAGCCAATTTGAGCATCTCGCCCGTCATATCCAGACCGAAAACCTTGCCTGTGTCACCCACATAACGTGATGACGCCAGGGCATCCAGGCCCGCGCCGCTGCCCAGGTCGAGTACTATTTCACCCTCCTGTAGGTTGGCCAGAACCAGAGGGTTGGCACAGCCCAAAGATGCACTGATGGCTTCTTTAGGTACATCTTTTAAGGTATTTAGGTCATATACCGCTTCACCGATAACATTTGCACGGCAGGAACCGCCAGCACCGCAGCAGCCCGCAGATTTGCCCGCGTTTATATCGGCGGCCAGGTTTCCGTAATGTTTCTTTACTTCTTCACGCATATCGTTTGACATTTTATTTCTCCTTTCTCTGCACAACAAGGGTTAAGTTCGAAAACCTCTATCAGTATGTCGAGACTGTCTAATACCTGCACAATCTTTTCCCTGGGGATTGAAGCAATCAGCTGTGTATAGTAATCATCCATGTAGGTGTTAATTCCCGCTACCGTAGCCTGTCCTGCTGCGGTTATTTTCAGACGCATATAACGGCGGTCACTTGGATCGGGACTGCGTTCTACCCAGCCCTGGCTTACCAATGAATCACTTATCCGGCTGGTGGTGCTTTTATCCAGGCCCAATACTTCAGCCAATTCACCAACGCTGGTTGTCTTAACCCGGTTGATTTCCAACAGGGCATGGCACTGACTTAAAGATATACCACAGCAGGCAGCTTCGCCTTTTTCCAGCAGTCCCATCTTCCTTATCAGCAGCCGCACTGATTCCCGCAAGCGGACAGCTTCCGATGTTGCTTTTGATTCGGTCATAATCATCACCCCGCACAATTATTGTAACATGCAATTGTTGCAAAAAACAAATAAAAATTCGTAGTAGGATACAGAAGCTTTAATGCGGTTCTTATGCCATCCTCAAAAAGGGCGGCAACAGAAACCGGTCCTTTGTTCTTCGGATAAATATGTTAAAATTATTACACTGCGATTGAAAATGAGGTGGGGGAATGTACGAGGATTGCGTGTGGCTGCCTTTTGAAGACATGCGTGCATTTATGCAAGACGTTTTCCTGGGTCTGGGGGTGCCGGGCGAGGAAGCAAAGATATGCGCAGATGTGTTGATAAAAGCTGACCAGTTGGGAATAGATTCCCACGGCATCGGCAGGTTAAAGCCTATATATTATGACCGGGTGCGCTTGGGCATTCAAAAGGCTGTAACCGATCTGGAGATTGTACGCGAGGGGCCAACCACGGCGGTTCTGGACGGCCATGACGGGATGGGGCAGGTAGTGGCTTACCGGGCAATGGAAATGGCGATTGATAAGGCTAAAAAACTGGGCCTGGGTATGGTAACCGCCAGGAACTCGACGCATTACGGCATTGCGGGATATTATTGCCTGATGGCGGTGGAAGCAGGCATGATCGGCATCGCCGGCACCAATGCCCGGCCATCGATTGCACCCACCTTCGGGGTAGAAAATATGCTGGGGACCAATCCCATGAGTTTTGGCATTCCCAGTAACGATCCATTCCCGTTTTTGCTCGATTGTGCCACGTCAGTATCGCAACGGGGAAAGATAGAGGTATATGACCGGGAGAACAAGGAATTGCCGGAGGGTTGGGTAATTGACCGCCAGGGCCGCACCCGCACCGATACACATCAGATTCTGGAGGACCTGGTCAGCGGAGAGGCAGCCTTGACTCCTCTGGGGGGAATTGGCGAGGAACACGCCGGTTATAAGGGCTACGGCTACGCCACGACAGTGGAAATACTGTCTGCGGCTCTGCAGGGCGGGAAATTCCTCAAAGACTTATCCGGATTTGACGCGGATGGGAAACGGCAGCCGTACCACCTGGGGCATTTCTTTATAGCCATCAATATTGAGGCTTTTACAGAGCTGGAGAAATTCAAAAAAACCACGGGTGAAATATTGCGTTCATTACGGGCTTCACAAAAGGCTCCCGGCGAACAGCGCATATATACAGCCGGGGAAAAGGAATACCTCATCTGGCTGGAACGCAAAGACAAAGGGGTTCCGGTAAACCCGCCCCTGCAAAGGGAAATGATAATCATGCGTGATGAACTGGGCTTGCCCTATAAGTTCCCTTTTGAAACGCAGCGGCCGATAGCCTTGCTCTGACCATAAATAGGCTCATTCGATACAACCGAGTTTCAGATTGCGGGGGTCATGGCTGGTAATAAGCCGGGTTCCCCATTTTTTCATGTCCTTCCAGGGGATGGCCTGTCCTTTGACTGGTCCCAACCTGCCCTGCTGCTCCAGATGGTTTTGAATATCTGACAAAACATTATCACTCCAATAAAATCTCTGTCCGGGTCCTTCACGGAAAAGCCGCCAGCCCTCCGGTGAAATCATTTCCCACAGCAGGTCATAGTTAAAGGGAGAATCTCCCGCCAGCACGACCGGACCGGAGCGGGTCTGCACTTCCACCAGCTGATGCCCCCTGGTATGCCCGCCGTTGTAAATTAATTTAATGCCTGGTTTTAGTTCATAATCGCCTTCTACCAACTCCATCTGGGGCAAAAGATTAAACCAGTGGTTGGGGTTATAATACGTCTCCTCATTAGGATTTAAATGCAGGAGGCCGCGAAAATCATCAGCCTGAATAAAAAAACGCGCCCGGGCAAAGTCGTTCATACCTGCGGTATGATCCCAGTGGAGATGGGTCATGACCACCTGTTTTATAGCTAAAGGATCAAATCCCAATTTGTCTATGGCAGCCGGGATTTCATGTTCAGGGTTTCTGGTGAAACCGGTATTAAGGCCGGGAATATAGGCCGGAGAAAAGCCTGTGTCGACCAGAAGCATCTCGCCATCTTCATCAACTACCAGAAAGGCGAAACAATGAATATTCTCCATAGCCGGAACCGATTTGAAAAATATACTGAAACAACCGTTAAATAACGGATAGATGCGGTGGTACATCAATTATTCCCCCATAAATTGTTGCTATATAGATTATACTCCAACGGATTAGTTTTTGAAAACTAAGAAGAAAATGAAAATATGATCAGGGTCATAAATTGTCAAAGCTAAGCGGTCTAATATACGATAATTATTTTAGATTCTAAATATTTTATAAATTGCAGGTGAATTATGTGCCCGGATTCTCATTTCCGGACCTGCCCCTGGCAATGCCGGCGATAATAATTATTATCACGGCAGGCATAATATTTGTTCTGTTGGGCTGTTTACTGATCAAAAATAAAAAAAGACAAATCATGTATCATGGAGAACAAAGCAGCTTAAACAGAGTACTGGATGATATGAATATGGTTACCTGGTCATATGAACCGGTAAGCAAACGGGTATTTGTATCGCGCGGTATTCAGCGGGTGGCTGGCTGCGGTCCATATGATCTTCAAACCCGTCCCGGTTTATGGCAGCGGTTGGTTCATCCCTATGATAATCTCAGGATGCGTGAAGCCTGGAGAGAATTAGCCCAGGGGAAAAGACTTGTTTTTGAACATCGCCTGCTTTTGCCTGATGGCACTGTAAAATGGGTGCGCCACTATGCCATGGCTGTTGGTGAAAATAATAAGAAGTTTCGTTTTGAAGGTTTAATAATAGATATAAGCGAACAAAAGGAACAGCAGGAACGCATGCAGCAGATGGCATTTCACGATTCTCTCACCGGACTGGCCAACCGTAACCTGTTTGAAAACTACTTTAAGCATTGCCTGGCCAGCAGCCAGTATTTCCCGCAAAGGATGGCTATCATGTTTATTGATCTGGATGGGTTTAAGTCTGTAAACGACAGGTATGGACACGATACAGGCGATCTGCTGCTGATGGAAGCGGCACGCCGCTTTAAAACCCAGCTGCGGGGCAGTGACCTATTAGCCCGTATGGGAGGCGATGAGTTTGTGGCTTTATTAACCAGGGTTTCCCGTGAGTCTCTGGTACTGGTTGCAGACCGGATTATAGAAGCCTTTAGCAGCGATTTTACTATTAATGGGCAGCACATATCAACCGGCGTCAGTGTGGGGATCAGTATATATCCCGATGACGGAGGGGACCTGGAAACCCTGGTTAAGAATGCGGACCAGGCCATGTATATGGCAAAACGTGAGGGAAAAAACACCTACCGTTTCTTTGACCAGACCATATGAGGTTTAACCCGCACCTCTGTATAAACGGCCCATTTTTATCATACTTTGCGTCAAATGGTTTCCGGCGTTTGGGGCAGATCAGATTTACTGACCGCCGCCTTGTTGACCTGAAAGCTTCTGCTCCAGGGCTTTGAGGTTCTTCATAAGAATGTCGCCTTTAATAATCACCAGGCTCAATTGCTTGCTGTTTACCGCGTTCTCCAGATCTGTTACGGCGAAATCGGTTTTCATAAGTATGTCCTGACTGGCCTTCTGGGATTGTACCTTCAAACGGTTCCAGGGGTCCTGAATGTTTGTTATGTGGGCAGAAGCCTGTTCCCAATCCTGCTGGGCGGCGAAAGCCATGGCTGCCATAGCTTCATATTTAACCTGAAAATAATCCGGCGGTATGGACATGCTGAATATTTGTATCAAATCACTGAACTTCTTATAGAGTTCAATTGCGGAGATCAGGCTTTCCTCCAGCTTTTGTTCACTGATGCTGGCGGTAAGTTTATCAAGTTCCTGTTCAAAATCATCGCGGCTGGTACTGCTCATTCCGGCTTTAGCCGCTTCCGGCTCCAGGCTGTTCCAGCTTTCATGAATTTTTAATAAGCTCATGGTTTCAGCTTGATATTTCATACCGGGCTGCTGCTCTTTGCCTTGAGTCTTACCTTGACCTGAACCCTGGCTTTGTTTCTGCGACTCTGCTTGTTTTCCATCACTCTGGCCTGATCCGCCCTGTGATCCGTCAGATTGGCTGCTGTCCTGGCCTTGTCCGCCTTGAGCCGTCATTTGTCCTTGAGTTGCAAACATCGGCATTTTCACAGCCTTGGTTTTTTTATCTAATTCGCTGATTATTTTATCAATTTCTTTAAGAATGTCCTTTGCGCCTGATGGTGTCTTGGGCTTTTGATTCATTGATGTCTCAGGCTTCTTGGGCTGGGAACTGCTTTTTTGCGAACAGCCGCATATAAGCAGACAGGAGACAAGGATAATCAATATCAGATATATAGAATATTTTTGTTTTGTCAAAAAAATCACCTCGAACGCATTATTTGTACCCAATTGTGTATTTCAGTTTATCTTTTCCATGAGTCCGAGGAATGATGCGAAAAACCGTATAAAATTGTGATAGTGAATACCGTCCTTCATAAAAAGTCTGCCTAAATCTGCGCCTGAAGGGTCTGCGTGTTAGCTAAGCGAACCCCGCGCCTATCGTTCCCCTTTGCTGTGCGGTATCTACCAGCGGGACAGACTTTTGGCAAACTGGGAGAATTGCTGGGCAAACTCGTTTTCTTTGGGCCGGAAAAGGTTGAGTTCGTTTTCAACACCGTTGATTTTAAGTTTGATTTGTTGTATCTGGCTGTGTTCTTTTCCCAGGTCGGAAATTATTTCGTAGCTGCGTTCAATGCTGCTGATGCTCTGGCGGGTAAAACTGCGAACCCTGATATTATTCGGGGCTATCTGCATATTAATCAGGTTTTTTTCCGTCAAAAACCAGTAGGTTTCATAACGTTCGTAGAGCTTGTCATGCCCCCGTTCTTCCTTATTGGCACGTTCCTTATGATATTCACGATACCAGGCAATTAAGCTGCCGCTATCCTGCAAGGTTTCTTCAAGAACAGGCCTGGTTACCGACTCCATAAACAGATGCAAACCTTCAATCTGCACGGCTATACCACCTTTCTTCAGCTATTTTCTATTAAAAAGAACCCGACTCCTGCAAAAGGGTTTTCATAAACCATATAGCAGTTATTCATATTATCGAAAAATAATGGGAAACATAACAGTGCCTTAATTAAGAATTATGATTCACCGTAAAATAAGACCGGGAAAGGTGTGATTAGATGGATAGCAAGAGAGCTCAAGAAATAATGGAATCAGAGGCGGTATATGAAGTCCGCTACAAAGCTTTCCGGTGTGGATAGAGGAAGTGAACGGCGATAAAGCCAAAATACGTTCTATGGATACCGGACGCCGCTATGAGGTAATGGTGCTCGAACTGGTGGAAGGAATCGGATTGCTGTAATAACGATTTAATTAGAAAATAGCCGCTTAACACTGATTCTTAAACTGTGGGCAAGATAACATTTGAGGTACAATCTGACCAGTGCCAATCGGTACTGGTTAATTTTTGATTTTTGGTACCGGCCTGATTAGATCTTGGAAAGCATGGACTTGAACAGGAAAAATGTAAAAGCCCCGATAATGATAAGCAGCAGAACTGCAAATACTCCCAGCTTGTTATTGCAAACAGCTGTCCAAAGTCTATTAAGCATATTTTCACCACCCGTCTGACGATTTACTGGCAAATCCGGTGGCCACCTGTGTTCCCGGACGGTTTATTTTTCTTCGGTTTGTTTTCGGCTGTTTTTGTTAAGGTACATGCGTTTATCGGCAATTTGAATGGCATCAAACAGGGATGCCGTATCCTGCGGACAACTGGCAATGCCATAATCAGCAAAAATTTCTGCTTCGATACCCGCCGGTTTTTGTTTGCCGAGTTCGGTATTAATGCGCCGCAGGATGTTATCTGCCTGCTCCGGGGTGCTGCCCGGCAGGAGGACGATGAATTCATCGCCTCCGTAGCGGCCCACGTAATCGCTGGTTCTGATAAAGGACGCTATAGTAGCGGCAATATATTTCAGAACTTCATCACCTGCTATATGGCCAAACTCATCATTAATCGTTTTGAAATTGCCTAAATCAACAATAGCTATGGAACATTCTCCTCCGGAGCGTTTTAGCTTATCATTTTCTATTTCAATCTGCTTCATTATGTACCTGCGATTCCAAACCGAGGTCAGGGGGTCGATCAAAGTCTCCTGCTCAATTTTTTCAATCAGCAGGTCAAGTTCTTTGAAAATGGCTATGTAGTTGGCGATAATCCATATAATATCCAGGTCTTCATCGTAGAATGCATCCCGTTTTACTACACAGAAAACCCCGTACAGAACATCACCGTAGGCTACAGGACATATCAGCCGGAAAACACCGTCAGCATCAATCTGCTGCACCTGGGGAGAGCGGGAGTATAAAAGATTTTGGAAAAGTTCACCTTGTATATCAGGTTTGGGCAGGTATTCCTGCAGGCCGCTCGAAAATACCAGTTCAAAATCAGTACCCGCAGGCAAATGACGGGAATCGTAAACAGCCAGGGAGAGAAATTCAACCGAGGAAAAAAGCTCTTCCAAAAAATGCATGGCATTAATATTGCTGTTGTCCAGAACGAGAGAACTAACCATTTCATGAAGGTAGCGGAGGCGGTAAGCATGAAAATTCAGACTGCGTTTTGCTTCCATTTCTTCCAGGTGAAGAGCCAGGTGGGAAGCCAGCATTTCCATAAGTTCGAGGTCCAGTTTATTAAAAGCGTGTTTATCCAGGTGATCAACAGCGATCAAACCCCATTTAAAACCTTTATAAGAAATAGGTACTACTATCAAAGAATTCACATCCCGGCGGTAGACTCCGGGAAGATGATCGGCGGGCAAATCGCCGGTAAAACAAGATTGGCCCGTTATTATGACCTCCTCCAGGATGCCGTTCTTTCCTGTAAAAAGGCCACCCGGGTTAAAATGAGCGAAATCTCCGGTTACTTCTTTAATTTCGAAGCTGCCGGCATTTTTAGAACAGCGCACAGCTATGAGAAAGTTGCGGTAATTAATTATGTAATGCAGGGATGACTGCAGGACGCGAAAATCGTCATCCAGGGTCTGGCATTCGCTGAGGGAACGGAAAATATTAAAAAGGTCGCGCTGACCGCTGGCTAATTTCTCTACTTTGCCTTTTTCCAGCTCCAGGTTGCTATTGTATGATTCCAACCGTAGTACCAATTTGCGGGCGGTCCTATATATGGAAAAATACAGCAAGAGCAGGGTTGTTAACAAGGCTGTAGCGATTACTGCGATCATAAAATAGGTAACACCCTTTTCTTGCTGGTAGAGAACATTATCGCTAACCTTAACCAGCAGAGCTGCATCGCTGTTTTTAATGCCTTTATAGAAGCAGGTGTAGGTTTTGCAGGCATATAATTCATTGCCTATTCTGACATCGCTGTGGCGCTCGATATTAAAATCGGCCTGGGAAACCAGCTGGTAATCATAATCTTTGGAACTTACATCGTACAGCAGCGGAGCCGGGTCAAAGAGGAGATGATCATAGCCCAGGATATCCTGGCCGTGTTTGATGGGACAGCTTACCAAAAAATAGGAGTGATGATGGTGTTTATAAAGCTTTACGCGTAATTGTTTCGGTTGATTCGACAGCAAATCAGAATAGGGGATTATAGCATCGCCATAAGAATAAACAATGCTTTTGTCAGTTGTGCGTACGGCCTGGACCAGGTTTTCTATATACTGGCAGGTTTCATTATAACAGGACAGGGTATCATAAAACATTTCCGAACGGTTGATATGCCCTTTTTTATACGACGTTAATTTCCGTAACGGTTCCTGGCGTTGAGTTAAGGCGAAGGTCTCGGCTGAACAACGTGTAACAAAGTGATTAAGACTGGTAAGGGAAATTCTAGCCTCGGTACGAAAGTTATCCTGGGCGTCTGACTGCATTTTCTCCTGAACCGGGTAAAAAATAATAATAAAACAGAGGGCTAAAAGCGTCAGCAGACCAATTATAACCAGACGAAACTGTCTTAGTAATTCCCTCACTCTATACCCCCTCCCGATGTTTATATCATATTCGTTTCATAGGACAAAAATCCTGCTGAAAATTAGGATAATATTAAGGATATTTGGAAATGCTGCGGCTGATTGGGGCGGAAATACGATAATCAAAGCACCCGGCAGGAATTTATTCTTGAACCAGCGAATAAACCATTTCAACAGCGTTGCTTTATTACGAAAGATGAAAGGGGTTGAGTTCGTGAAAAAACCAGTAATCTGGGTAGTAGTTGGAGTTATGGTTTTATGCCTCATATCCGGGATAGGGATGTACAACGGAATGGTAGCTGATAATGAGAACATTGACAACAAATGGGGCGATGTCGAGAATTATCTGCAGCGCAGGGCGGACCTGATACCTAATCTGGTTGAAACCACGCGCGCTTACGCCGCACAGGAAACCAAAATATTTACAGGAATCGCAGAGGCCAGGGCCAAGCTGGCCGGGGCGAATACGGTAGCCGAAAAGGCTCAGGCGGATGCTGAACTAAGCGGGGCTTTAAGCCGTTTGCTGGTAGTAGTGGAGAGATATCCGCAGCTGAAATCGAATCAGAACTTTCAACAATTGGCTGATGAACTGGCCGGAACCGAAAACCGTTTGGCCGTAGCCCGAAAGGATTATAACGCTGCGGTCAGGGCCTACAATACCAGGATTAAAAAATTTCCCGGCAATATAGTAGCGGGAATGGCGGGTTTTGAACCGCGGGAATACTTCGAAGCTGCTGAGGGAACCCAAAAAGCGCCGCAGGTTAAATTCTAGGCAGGGGGTTTAACATGCGCAAAACTATCCTCGCCATTACAGTTTTCACCATGCTGTTGCTGGCGGCAGCTGCAGCACAGGGGGCTGCGGATATACCTGATCCCCCCAGGGAGTTCTATTGTCTGGATCAAGCTGAGGTTCTTTCTGTTGGTACTGAGAATGCTATCATCAGTTCGGGGCGAGAACTATCAAAAGCAACCGGTGCGCAAATAGTAGTAGTTACTATAAACAGCTTGGGAGATGCGGCGGTCGAAGACTATGCCAACGAACTTTTCAGGAAATGGGGAATCGGTGATAAGAAAAAGAACAATGGGGTACTGCTTTTACTGGCCATGCAAGAACATAAAAGCCGCATTGAAGTAGGCTACGGCCTGGAGGGCATCTTGCCCGACGGGAAGACCGGCCGCATTCAGGATGAATATTTAATTCCTTTTCTCAAGAAACAGCAATATGACCAGGGAGTAATTGCCGCCTATAATGCGATTTTGCAGGAAGTAGGGCGGGAATACGGACAGGAATTTAAAGCCATAGCTCCGCAGAATGTTCCTCCGGGCAGCCGTCAGAACAGTAAATGGTCCTGGATGGACGTGCTGCTGATTCTACTGGCCGTGTGGGCAATATATTATGGTTGGCGGCGCAGCGGCGGCGGCAGCGGAGGCTTTAGAGGAGGCGGCGGCTATTTCGGCGGCGGTGGATTTGGCGGAGGCGGAGGTTTCGGCGGGGGCGGAGACTTCGGCGGGGGGCGGCAGCAGCGGCGGCGGAGGAAGCAGCCGGGATTGGTAAAGAAAATAATACGCAGGGGGTTGGATGGTGAATAGCAAAACATTGCTGGAAAAGGCCGTAAGCATCCTGGCAGGATCCAATAATACGGTGGTGGTAACCGGCGCCGGCATCAGCACCGAAGCGGGTATACCCGATTTCAGGGGTGAGAAGGGTATATATCGCACCCTGGGTGAAGACAGGGTCATGCGTATTATTAATATTGATGCCTTTCATCGCCAGCCTGAAGTCTTCTGGGATTTTTATCGCCGTTACTTTGATTTTCCTCCCGTAGAACCCAGCCTGGCGCATAAGACCCTGGCTGATATGGAAAGCAAGGGTTTTATAAGGGGTATTGTTACCCAGAATATTGATGGTTTGCACGAAAAGGCCGGGAACCGTAATGTTATCGCTGTACATGGAACAGCAGACCGGTTTATATGCACCAACCATAAATGTCGGCGGGTTTACGAGGCCGAGTATGTTCGTGATTTCCCGCAGATTGTTCCTGCCTGCTCAGCATGTGGCGGGGTCATTAAGCCGGATGTGGTGCTTTTCGGTGAGGCGATCCAGAATTATATGGATGCCCGTCAGCTGATTCTGGAGGCTAAAGTGCTGGTGGTAATTGGTTCATCATTGACCGTATACCCGCTGGCCGGTTTTGTGAAGGAATTCAGCAGCTTTTACCAGGATTTGATTATTATTAATAAAGGCCCCACACATCTTGATCATGCGGCCCTGGTTAAAATTGAGGTGGAAAACACTACGGGGGAAATATTGCAGGAGATCAACAGGCAGTTACAGATATTAAAGAGATAACGGGGAAATTATACCTGCTGGTATACACCCTTCTCGATTTCGGCGATCAAACCCAGCTGCAGAAGATGTTTAAGATGATTAAAAACGGTCATGCGTTCCCAAAACACCTCATAGATGTTGCCGGCCTGGGGGAAAACCAGCTTGTAGTCACCGAGCTGCGGCAGTGTATGAGGTGATTGCAAAATATCGAAAATCCTGGCGTCGCGATCAATGACCACCTGGATATAGGCCTGCAGTTTCTTTTGAATATTATCTGTTTGTACCTGTCGATGAGATGGGACTATTACAGCGGGGTCCAGTGCTTGGATTCTTCGTACCGAGTTTATCAACTGGCCTATGTCAGCACTGGCGCTGCTGTACCAGGGACCGCTTTCCACGAGGTCGATATCCGCACTGAAAAGGATATTTTCTTTTTTCAAGTAGAAACCGTAATGTCCGGCGGTATGACCTGGCAGGTGCATAGCTATAATAGTATGGGCGCCAGGTTGATTTCCTGGTTATCGCAAAAAGTACCGGCAAGGGGAATGGTTCTGAATCCAGGTTTAACCGGAACGTCATCGGGGAGAGGCACTACCTGGCCAAAAGCGTCACGTTCCGCTCCAGGCATGATCTGCTGCCAGAGATCATAGCCGTGGAAGGCGAGGTATTCCTCCTGATTAATATAGGTTTGACTTTCTTCCCGGCCAGCCCACAATTGCGCATTGGGGAAGAACGAGTCGCCGTGCAGGTGGTCAAAGTGAAAATGAGATATTAAGGCCAGCTGAATTTCTTGGCAGGGCAGGTCGCTAAAGGCCCGGCCTCCGGCTCCCAGGTCAATTACAGCGGAATGTTCGTCCTCGATGTACATGCAGTTGCCATAAGGATAACGGGGCTTAACGGGCGGTTTCACTACCCAAATTCCTTTTTCAAGCTTAATCAGCATATTTTTCTCCAGCTAATTTAACAGAAGGCCAGGGATGAAATTATCTTGCATCCCTGGCTATTTCGATCTGATGCGCCTGATTTATTTGGATTTATTCAGGGTGTTTAAGATAATCATGTTTTGATTGCGGTTTTCCAGCTGTATGGCTGCTTCGAGCCCCGGGCAGTCCAGGTTAAGGTTTATGGCTTCCTTGGTAAGTTTTATTACAAAAGGTTCTTTGCTGGCAATTACCTGGGCAATTTCCATAGCTTTATCCATGAGTTGATCGCGTTCCACACAGTAGGAAGCCAAGCCTAATTGCATAGCTTCATCAGCCTTAATAAAGCGGCCGGTATACATGAGTTCATAAGCCCTGCCGGCCGGAATTAAACGGGTCAGGAAATAGCTGGACCCCATGTCCGCGCCGCCAATTCCCACATTAATAAAAGCAGCGTTAAAACGGGCATCGGGGGTAATGATTCTGATGTCGGAGGCCAGCGCAAAGCACATGCCCGCGCCTGCGGCTGCGCCGTGGACTGCACAAATAATAGGCTGCGGCATCTGACGCATAGCCAGTTCTATCCGGCCCAGATCCAGCTGGAAATCATACATTCCCGGACCGTTCATAATATTAGGCTGGAAACAATCAGCCACATCCATGCCCCCGCAGAATCCCTTTTCAGCTTCTGAGCGTAATATTACCACGCGGATATCCAGGTTGTGTGCTAAACCGGTCCAAAGATCACAGAGCTCATTAACCATCTGACGATTCATAGCATTAAGTTTATCCGGGCGATTCAGGCCCACAATCAATATGCCGTTTTCTTTTTCCTCCAGTTTTAAGGTTTCATATGTTTTCACTTGGTAACCCCCTCAACAAATTTTTTATAATTTGATGATATCACATTATTACGTGTACGTTTTATTTTATTAATAATTATTTACTTAACATAAATTTACAGCCTGGGCGCGGCCAAGGTATTGAATTTGTGTCAACTGCTTAAACTTGACCATTATTTGGCACAAAAAAAGGCTCACCTTGGCGGTGAACCCAAATTAAATTCAGGAGGATACAGACTAATCCATTGGTCCGCCTTCCCAATACTGCCTGATTTTACGCAGGGCATAACCCCCAAAAAACAGACCGTTCATGAATGCCAGCGGAATAGCCGCGGCGCCAAACCAGTGGACTTTCTGTTTCATATCTTCTTTACCGTCAGTTGTGCGATATCTAGTCATTCTATCCCTCCTTACATATCTATTTTGAACGAAAAAGCCGCAAATATAGCAGGATATAATTATCATTTTTTATTTTTTAAGGAAGGAATTACCCGTTGAAAGGCTAGATAGAATAAAGTGCCTGCAATTAATATAACTAGAAATAAACTTAAAATTTTTTCCAACACAAATCATCACCAGGTATAATCTGCCGCCTAAAACCTGTTTTTATGCAATTTCATGTGAAGTGAAGAATGAAAAGTGAGGAGTAAGCAGTGAGGATAAATACGCTTTAACCTTCTGCGTTTTGTCATACCCTTCAGTTAAAATCTGTGTTAATCTGCGGCTATTTTCTTACTCCGCGGCATGCAGATTATTTCCCGCACTTCCGTTTTAAAAAAGTTTTTTGAATGGGCGGGTGCAGCTACGATTGCGGTATCGGCGCCTTCAATGGTACCGCCGATAGATACTACCTCCTGATTGTAGGGGATTAAGCCTGCATCCAGCGCCATTATAGCTATTTCTACCGCTACTTTTAAACCTTGTCCCATGATGCGCAGGGTTTGGGCCATAATTTCGGATGGATACACCCCGCCGAATTGATTGCGGAGAGCGCGGTCGGCGCCGGCAAAAAAGTGCGTGGCAGTAAGAACCTTTACTCCCTTTTGCATCAGTTCTTGCCTGACGGCGGGGTCCATTTCATTTTCACCGGGATTTTGAAATCCATTATGGTGGGTTACACAGATAATTTCCAGACCAGCCCCCTGCTCCAAGGCCAGCTGAGCGGTTTCGCCTGAACATGAGGCTACCAGCAAATACTGGAGATTCAGGGCTCTTGCTCTGGCGATGGCCAAATCCAGGGTTCCTTGAGTATTTTGTCTGCCCGCATATTCCCAAAACATATTTTAAACCTCCTTAGCTGGACAATTATGACGGATTTGCTGCCGCAGTTGGGCTAATTCTTGGTCGGAAATAACCCTTACCACGATAACCGTATCCATTTTTGATAAATCCACTTCATGTGGTTGAGACAGCCGGTGAAAATTATTGTCATAAACAACTTTAACCACCGGGCGTGTAGGGTGCTGCCGGTTAATATCCACAACGATGCCGATATTACCTGAACTCAACTCCACGACACTGCCAACCGGATATACAGCAATATTGGCAATAAGCGCGTTGACGCTATTAGGATCTAAATAAATACCGGCCATACGTTTCATAATGTGCAGGGTCTGGCTTAGAGAATATGAAGCCCGGTAAGGACGGTCAGCCATAAGGGCGTCAAAAACATCAGCCACAGCAACAATGCGGGCATATTCATGAATATCACTGCCGGTTAATTTGCGGGGATAGCCCTGACCATCCCAGCGCTCGTGATGCTGGAACGCTATATGAGCAGAAAGCAGGGAAATCTCATCATATTGGCGCAGGATGTTAAAACCATATTCAGCATGCCGTTTGATTTCCTGGTATTCCTCAGCAGTCAGGTCACCCGGTTTATTAAGCAAAGAATTATCTATCCTGGTTTTACCCACATCATGCATCAGTGCTCCGATGCCAAGTTCTCTTAATTTAGTATCATTATATCCCATCGTGATTCCTGTCATTATGGAAAGAACGCATACATTAACCGAATGGGCAAAAGTATAATCGTCAAAGGCCCTTATGTCGGATAATTGTATTAGTACATCATGGTTGCTCAAGAGTTCGTCAACGATATTGGCAACTGTATTTTGCACCAGACGCACATTCATTTTGTGCTTATTGGCAAGCCCCGTAAAGTTTTCTTTGATAATTTGAATGGTTTCACGCCGGGTTTCCTCGGATATCACATCTTTGATATCCACATCTTCAAACAGTTCATCGCGTACATAAACGGAGACAATGCCAAGTTCCATCAGACGGCTGATATAATTTTCATGTAAAACCGTACCCGTATGTAAGAGCACCCGGCCATCACTATTGAAAACTGGCCGGGCTACAATCATATCGGATTCCAGTTTGTCTATCGCTACGCGCCGCATAAAATCACCTGCATTAATATGATATGTTAAAGTATAAATAAAATCATTCGCCTAATAAGGATTCACTTCCTGCTTTATACTCGGAATTTTTGCGTTATTAAGGGCACTGGCAAGGCCTGACTTATATTGAAAAATAAAGGATGGAACCGGGGGTTGTGCGTTGCGATATTAAGGGCATAATGATAGATTAGAATCAACAGAAGTCAACCAACAGGAGATCGTGAATGAAAAAGAAAAAATCTGCCTTTCCCCGGTCCCTATTAAAAAACCTGATTGAGGAAATCCGCAAACTGGTAGACAGCAATGAAGGACGTATCTTCATGCTGGAAATGATAGAAGATGTACCGTATGCGATGCGCATACAAGTCATAGAATCATTGTCTTCTTTCTATGAAGAAGAAATGGTCAGCTTTTTTTATTTGCTGAAAAGTGAATATGGAAAGGAACTGGAGAAAACCTGCGACCGCGCTTTGGAAAAATTCCGGTTAGCCGGGCTTGATATGACAAATCATCTGGAGATCAAAGGTTCTTTCTATAAAGCTTATGCCAGCTGCACTCGCCACGGAGGCAGGATGACTTTGGATGTCGCCTGGGATACAGGCCATAATAAACTGCAGGTGGAATGCTTTTATCTGACTTTTAACCCTGACGGAATTCATAGTTTCTTTGTTATTGACGATATGTCCAAAAAACAATATGAACAGGACCGCCGGGCGTTATCAGATATTGTGCAGCTGAGTCTGGATGAAGCGTGTACCCTGATAAATGAGGCCTATGCGTTTAATGTCCGTAATATGACACGGCCGGCCCTGGGACGGTTTTTGTACGAGAAATATCTCGCGCAGGTTCCATCTGCCATCGATATTAACGCGTTAATGAGCAAAGTCAGCCAGCGTCTGACCCCCAGACAGGTGGTAAACAGTTATTTTCATGCTGTGAAATCCCGTGATTATGTATTATTGCGGTATATTTGCTCCGGACGTGAATATAATCTGGATTTTGCAGCATTTGATCCTGCCGCGTTTATTAAATCGGGGAGCATCATCCTGGAAGGCCAGGCCCAGGAAGTTAAAGGTTCTCGCCAAACCGCCCGGGTGGGGGCTTATTCTCTTACCCTTGAAGAGGGCAAGGTCTATAAGACCGAGTATTATTTTTACCTCTTAACCGCCCAGGGGACATGGTTTATCGGCGATATTGAGCAGGTTGGCTGTGAGTTAATTACCGAAGATTCAGGGTATCATCCCCTAAATATTACGGTTTACTGCCGGGTTTATGAGGTTTTAAGCCTGGACGCCCTGTTTGAATTACTGGACGGAGTGGATAATATTCGCGAAATTCAGGAGCTGCCTTATGGTATGCATATGAGAGTCAGCGCCTATGAGGATGATTTTAATCATGGGGTGGCTCTGCTGGCCGGAGTTATAGCCGACCTGGTGGTAAACGGCGATGAATTCGTGGTCATTGCCCGGGATATAGATACTTTAAACGAATATCATGAGCTTTTTGCCGGAGAATATAATGCCCCGTTAATCTCCCGGGGAGAGTATCAGGTGGGATTAATGACCGCTTACGGCTACCTGAACGGAAGCTATAATTCCTTTGAGGACATTCTCTTACAGGAAGAGGGCGAATTCTGTACTCAGGATGGTATGCGCCTCTTGACCGCCCGTTATTTTGTTAAAGATCATCATTTGGTCAGAAAGCAGATTGAGGAGCTGAAAAGCTTTGCCATTGAACTGGAAGATGGGTTCATGGCTTATTACCGGATGGACAGCGAACCTCCCAGCGCAGGGATGTTTGTTGAATACTTGCTGGGACCAGGATGGCTTTCCATATCTGCTTTTGGCGAACACGATCACAAGATAGCCCGCCAGCAGTTTGAGGAGAAAATGTATGACTGCCTGGAGTATGAGGGCTTGGAGCTGAGGGAAGAAGGAATTTTCGATATACTCACCGCCAATGTTAAGAAACAATACCCTGATTTGGAAAACAAACTAAAAGATATTTACCTGGATAAATGGTACTATTCGCACTTGGCTTCCCTGCGCGGCATGAGCCCGTCCGAAGCCTGTCAAACCGAGGAAGGCAGCCAGTTGTTGTGGGCCATGTTTAAGAAAATCAAACAGAATGAAAACAAACAATTTACTTATGGGCGCAGGCATAGGATTGCCTTGAATGAATATATCCGTAAGGTTGAACAAAAAAAACCATAATAAGGCTGAAAATTGTTGACATGCTCTCCACCTTTCAATATACTCTATAGATAACAATCTAATATACAAGAGCGATGAAGGGAACTGACCTGTTAAATCCCTTGATGAAAGAGAGCCGGGGCAGGTGCAAGCCGGTATCAATATTTACAGGGAGCTCATCCCAGAGCTGCTATCTGAAAGGTCTCTTGACTCAGTAGGTGGCGCCGGACGAAGAAGTCTGTTAAAAAGTCTGCATATTTGCTTAGGTTTGTATGCTGCAAGAGGTTCCGCCATTGGCGGAGCAAGCAGGGTGGTACCGCGGGAATTTCCTCTCGTCCCTGAATACTATATTCGGATGAGAGGATTTTTGTATTTAAAGGAGGACAAGATTCTATGAGAAGTGACAATGCTAAAAAAGGACTGGAAAAAGCCCCTCATCGTGCGCTTTTTAAATCCATAGGTTTAAGCGATGAAGAAATGAATCGTCCGCTCATTGGTATCGTCAATTCTTTCAGTGATATTATTCCGGGACATATAAACCTGGATAAAATCGCCGCGGCTGTCAAGGCTGGTGTGTATATGGCCGGAGGTACGCCGCTGGAGTTTCAAACCATCGGAATATGCGATGGCATAGCCATGAACCATATCGGGATGAAGTACTCTTTGGGCAGCCGGGAGCTGATAGCCGATTCGATTGAAATAATGGCTATGGCGCATCCCTTCGATGCTCTGGTCTTTATTCCCAACTGTGACAAGATTATACCGGGAATGCTGATGGCGGCGGCGCGCCTGAACCTGCCATCGATCTTCATCAGCGGCGGGCCGATGCTGGCTGGAAGAATCGGCAATAGGGCAGTCAGTGTTACCCAGGTATTTGAAGCCGTAGGCGCTGTCGCGGCGGGCAGAATGAACCAGGAGGAACTGTCTGAACTGGAGGAATGCGCATGTCCCACCTGTGGTTCATGTGCCGGTATGTTTACAGCCAATTCCATGAACTGCCTGACCGAGGCTCTGGGGATGGGACTGCCGGGGCACGGAACCATACCGGCGGTATATTCTGAAAGAATCCGCCTGGCCAAGCTGGCGGGCCTGAAAATCATGGAACTGCTGGAGAAAAACATTCGTCCTCTGGACATCATGACCCCGGAGAGCTTTTATAATGCCATCAGGCTTGATAATGCCATAGGATGTTCGACCAATTCTGTTCTGCATCTCCTGGCTATTGCCAGCGAATGCAACGTTAAGATCGACCTTAACCTTTTTAATGAAATAAGTGATACTACCCCTAATTTGTGTAGATTAAGCCCGGCAGGGCCGCATCATATGGAAGATCTATACCATGCCGGCGGAATTCAGGCCCTGTTCAGTGAACTTAACAAAAAATCCCTGATAAATACAGATTGCATTACTGTTACCACCAGGACGGTGGGTGAGAACATTAGCGCTTATCCGGTCAGCGACTATAGTGTAATCAGACCGATTGAGGAACCCTACAGTGAAAGCGGAGGCCTGGCGATATTATTTGGCAGCCTGGCTCCTGAAGGGGCCGTAGTCAAGAAAAGTGCAGTGGCCCCTGAAATGCTGCGGCATCAAGGTCCAGCCAGGGTGTTCGATTCGGAAGAAGCAGCTGTAGAAGCCATTTTAGGCCAAGAGATCAAACCGGGGGACATCATTGTAATACGTTATGAAGGTCCCGCCGGAGGTCCAGGTATGAGAGAAATGCTGACCCCGACTTCATCCATATCCGGGATGGGCCTGGATAAAGAAGTAGCCCTTATTACTGACGGCCGGTTTTCAGGAGCCACCAGGGGGGCTTCTATCGGTCATGTTTCTCCTGAAGCCGCTGAAGGAGGTCTCATAGGTCTCGTAGAAGAAGGGGACCTTATACTTATTGATATTCCGGCTCGCAAGCTTGAGCTGCTGGTAGACCCGGCTGTCATTGTAGAACGGAGGGCCCAGTGGAAAGCACCGGAGCCCAAGATTAGCAAGGGATATATGAAACGATACGCAGAGATGGTACAATCCGCCAGTACGGGGGCAATATTCAAGAAATAATCAGCCTTCGGAACCAAGACAAAGATAGCGGGCCATCCACAGCCCGCTATTTAATTTTAAATTGCGAAGTTTTTAACTTGACTTAACTTTAGCAAGGGCAGTCATAACGTTTTATTCGACAGTTGAGTTTTAAATAATTTAAAACTAAAGAAGGAAATTTATGACATTTACTATCCTAAATTATATCAATTCACAATTAAAATGAGTATGGAGGTGATCAGGTGAATATGAGAGGAGCAGAGATTCTACTTCATTGCCTGAAAGAAGAGGGGGTGGATACGGTATTCGGCTACCCCGGAGGGGCGGTATTACCTATTTATGACGCCCTGTACAGTTCGGATCTTATTCACATACTGGTACGCCACGAGCAAGGCGCCGCACATGCCGCCGATGGTTATGCCCGGGCTACGGGTAAAGTCGGCGTATGCATAGCCACTTCCGGTCCGGGAGCCACAAATTTGGTAACCGGCATAGCCACAGCCTATATGGATTCAGTACCCCTGGTTTGCTTTACCGGGCAGGTAGCAAGCCCTCTTATTGGTAAGGATGCTTTCCAGGAAGCGGACATCTGCGGTATAACCCTTCCCATTACCAAGCATAATTATTTGGTGGAAAAAACCGAAGACATAGCCCGTATAGTAAAAGAAGCTTTTTATATCGCCAGGACTAACCGGCCCGGCCCCGTGGTGGTTGATCTTCCCAAGGATGTAATGGAACGGGTAATAGATTTTGAGGCTGTACCTATTGAGCCCAGTATTCGCGGCTACCGGGTGATGAAGGGCTTTAATGCTGGTCAAATACTGGCCGCGGTTGAGCTGATTCGCCAGGCGCAGCGCCCGGTTATTTACGCCGGGGGCGGGGCCGTTATCTCTAATGCTGCCAGTGAACTGGCCAAACTGGCTGAAAAGAGAAAAATACCGGTAACAACAACCCTTATGGGTATTGGCTGTTTCCCCGGCAATAACTATTTATCGCTGGGAATGCTGGGTATGCATGGAACCCGCTACGCTAATTACGCTATTGCGGAAACAGATCTTCTAATTGCCGTTGGGGCTCGGTTTGATGACCGGGTCACAGGCAAGCTGGATACTTTTGCTCCCAGTGCCCGGGTTATTCATATAGATATCGATGCCGCAGAAATCGGCAAAAATATTGATGTAGATGTGCCAATTGTTGGAGATATCAGAGAGGTATTGGCTGCTATTAATGAACGTTTGGAGCCGGTTGAACATTATTCCGAGTGGCATAAGCGTATAGACCGCTGGAAAGAAGAATACCCTTTGCGTTACGGTCCCTCCTGTGAAGGACGGATTATGCCCCAGCACGTGGTGGAGAAAATCTATGAACTGACTGGCGGTGAGGCTATCATAACCACTGAAGTGGGGCAAAATCAAATGTGGGCTGCCCAATACTGCATGGTAAAACACCCGCGCCACTTTTTAACATCTGGGGGTTTGGGGACTATGGGTTACGGATTCCCGGCCGCCATTGGCGCCAAAGTCGCCTTCCCGGAAAAAACGGTAATAGATATTGCCGGGGATGGAAGCATACAGATGAATATTCAGGAAATGGCTACCGCGGTGCAGTATAAGCTTCCGGTTATCATATGTATTTTAAATAACCAGTATCTGGGCATGGTACGCCAGTGGCAGGGGCTGTTTTACGGCGGGCGCTATTCATTTACCCCCATGGATCACCAGCCCGATTTTGTTAAATTGGCAGAAGCTTATGGGGGAGTGGGTATGCGCGTTAAAGATCCCGCCGAAATTGAACCGGCCCTCAAACAAGCTATGCAAGTTAAAGATCGCCCGGTGATAATTGACTTCTGGGTGGAAAGAGAAGCCAATGTATATCCTATGGTTCCGCCCGGGGCATCCTTATTAAACATGCTGGGGGAGGAGGAATAATTTATGAAGAAACACACCTTATCAGTAACTGTGGAAAACCGGTCAGGTGTACTAACCAGAGTAACCACTTTATTCCGGCGCCGGGGTTACAATATAGACAGTCTTACCGTAGGCCAGACTGAAAACCCCAGCATATCAAGGATAACCCTGGTTGTTTCCGGTGATGACAAAGTCATGGAACAGGTAAGCAAACAGCTCTATAAACTCATAGATGTTATCAAAATCGTTGATATTACTGAAGAACGCGCGGTTGAACGGGAGTTGGTCCTGGTCAAGGTCAAGGCTGATGCCAATGTGCGGGCCGATATTGTACAAATCGTTGATATTTTCAGAGCCCGCATTGTAGATATAGGCCGCAATACTTTAATAATTGAGGCTACCGGCGATTCCGGCAAAATAGATGCTATTGAAGACGCGTTGATGCCTTTTGGCATTGTTGAACTGGTGCGTACCGGCAAAGTAGCCATGGTGCGCGGCGGCAAGTAGTTAAATTAACCACAGATGAACGCAGATTAACACTGATTTTTATTAACACTCGCAAAGGTTAGGGCACATAATAGGATTTCAACTTAAATGTAACTCTAATAATAATCAGTGAAAATCTGTGCAAATCAGTGGCAAATTATAATTTTAGGAGGTTGTTAGTAATGGCGAAGATGTATTATGATGCGGATGCGAACCTGGATTTGCTTAAGGGCAAGACGATTGCTGTTATTGGTTTTGGCAGCCAGGGTCATGCTCAGGCTCAGAATGCCCATGAAAGCGGGCTTAATATTATTGTGGGCTTGCGCAAACCCGTAGATGCCACTACCCAGGCGGAATGGGACATGGTTAAAGAAGCGGGTATTACTCCCATGACCGTGGCCGAAGCCGCAAAGGCTGCTGATATCGTTCACATATTAATACCGGATACCCTGCAGGCCAAGGTGTACCGGGAGGAAATTGCTCCATATCTGCAGCCAGGCAATGCTATTGGATTCTCACATGGATTTAACATTCATTTTGGTCAGATCGTTCCTCCGGCTGACATCGATGTGTTTATGGTTGCGCCTAAAGGACCGGGTCACCTGGTAAGGCGAATGTATCAAAAGGGCGCAGGGGTACCTTCACTTATTGCGGTGGAAAATGACTATACCGGCCAGGCCCGTGAGTTAGCCCTGGCATTTGCCAAGGCTATCGGCGCTACTCGGGCGGGCGTAATTGAAACTACTTTTAAGGAAGAAACCGAGACCGATCTTTTCGGCGAGCAGTGTGTCCTGTGCGGCGGCACTACCGCTCTGGTTAAAGCTGGATTTGAAACCCTGGTTGAAGCGGGTTACCAGCCGGAAATCGCTTATTTTGAATGTTTGCATGAGTTAAAACTCATAGTTGATCTTATGTATGAAGGCGGCATCGAAATGATGCGTTTTTCCATCAGCGATACGGCAGAATACGGCGACCTGGTTATCGGTCCGCGCCTTATCAACGAAGATGTCAAACAGGAGATGCGTTACGTGCTGGATGAGATTCAAGACGGCAGTTTTGCCCGGGAATGGCTGCTGGAAAATCAGGTGGGACGACCCGTATATAATGCCTTAAAGAAACAAGGTTCTGAACATCTCATTGAGAAGGTTGGCAAAGAGCTTAGAAGCATGATGCCCTGGCTCAAAGAAATTAAATAACCCAGGGTTATTGTTTATATTTACAGATATTTAAGATAAACGCAGACATGCTGATTTCATACTAAACGATGGCAACTGTAATCGGGCAGAAGCAAGCTGTGTTTAATCAAGGGCTAATTATCCCCCGGAGGTGAGTTATGTCTGATAATAACCGGATTTACATTTTTGATACTACCTTAAGAGATGGAGAACAGTCTCCCGGTTTCAGCATGAATATTGAGGAAAAGCTGCATTTTGCCGATCAGCTGGTTAAATTGAATGTCGACATCATTGAAGCCGGATTTCCCCGTTCATCGCCTGGTGATTTCGAATCCGTAAAAAGGATAGCCGCCCGTGTTAAAGGGGTTCAGGTAGCCGGACTGCCCGGGCCAATTTTGAAGATATCAATACAGCCTGGGACGCTTTGAGAGGTGCGGAGAATCCTCGTATCCATACCTTTATCTCCAGTTCTGATATTCACATTTACAACCAGTTCAAGAAAACCCGTGAGGAAGTATTGGAACAAGCGGTGGCGGCCGTCAAACATGCAGCATCGTTTACCTCCAACGTGGAGTTTTCACCGATGGACGCTACCCGCAGCGACTGGGCTTACCTGGCGCAAATGGTCGAAGCGGTAATTGCTGCAGGCGCCACCACGGTTAACATACCTGATACGGTAGGATACGCGATACCCTCAGAATTCGGCGAGCTTATCAAATACTTGTTTGCCAACGTATCAAATATTCATAAGGCGGTTATCTCAGTACATTGTCACAATGACCTGGGGTTGTCTACCTCGAATGCCCTGGCGGCAGTACAAGCCGGGGCCCGTCAGGTGGAATGCACCATAAACGGCATCGGCGAACGGGCCGGCAATACCGCTATGGAAGAAGTTGTAATGGCGATCAAGACACGCAAGGACATATTTGGCCCCTGCGAAACCGGGATTAATACCCGGCAGCTGGTTCCTACCAGCAGTCTCTTGACACATATTACCGGGATTGGCGTGCAGCCGAATAAAGCGATAGTGGGCGCCAATGCTTTTGCCCACGAATCAGGTATTCACCAGGATGGCATGCTGAAAGACCGCACCACCTATGAAATCATAAATCCGGAAACAGTTGGAGTCACCAAAAGCAGCCTGGTATTAGGCAAACATTCAGGACGCCATGCCTTTAATGACCGCTTGTGTGAGCTCGGCTTCGACCTGAATGAAGAAGAACTGGATCGCGCTTTCGCTCGTTTTAAGGACCTGGCCGATAAGAAAAAGGAAATCAGCGATGAAGATATCAAGGCTCTGATCAATGATGAATTCAGGGTGATCCCGGATCGCTTCAAACTGCGTTACCTGCATTTTACCGGGGGAAGTACCATAGTGCCTACCGCCACAGTCGGAGTAGAAGGCTCCAAGGGCAGGGTAGAAGCCGCCGCTTGCGGGGATGGGCCAGTTGATGCCGCATTTAATGCTATCGACCAGATAACCGGTCTGCCAGGTACTCTGGCCGAATATAGCTTAATGCTGTTACAGGCGGTAAAGATGCCCTGGGAGAGGTGGTTGTCAAGGTGGAGGTGGGAGATTTAAAGGTGGCTGGCCGCGGAGTATCCACAGATATCGTAGAAGCAAGTGTTAAGGCTTATATTAATGCTATCAATAAAGCCGCCTTTGAAATAAGCAAACCCGGCCTAACGAACATGGAGGAGTGAGATATTATGGCCATGACCATAAGCCAGAAGATACTGGCAGCCCATGCTGGTCTCAAACATGTGGAAGCGGGCGAACTGATAAACTGCAAACTGGATGTCATACTGGGCAATGATATTACCGCCCCGGTGGCTATAGCGGAATTTGCGAGACTTAACATGGATAAGGTATCAGATCCTGATAAGATAGTCCTGGTGCCGGATCATTTTACTCCTAACAAGGATATAAAATCAGCCGAACAGAGTAAGGTAGTACGCGACTTTGCCCGGCAGCAGGGTATCAAGAATTATTTTGAAGTAGGACAGATGGGCATAGAACACTGTCTTTTGCCGGAGCAGGGTCTGGTGCTGCCTGGAGATGCTATCATCGGCGCTGATTCACATACCTGTACCTACGGAGCTTTGGGGGCTTTTGCCACCGGGGTAGGGTCAACCGATATGGCGGCTGGTATGGCTACCGGTGAAGTATGGTTTAAGGTCCCTGAAAGCATCAAATTTATTTACTACGGCAAACTGCCTGCCTGGGTGGGGGGCAAAGACCTGATACTGCATACCATTGGAGATATAGGAGTTGACGGGGCTCGTTATATGTCAATGGAGTTCACCGGAGAAGTTATCCGGACACTGTCAATGGACAACCGCTTTACCATGGCTAATATGGCTATAGAAGCCGGCGGCAAGAATGGCATTATCGAAGCGGACGAAATTACCCTGGAATACGTGAAAAGCCGTGCCAAACGGGGTTATACAGTCTATAAATCCGATCCCGACGCCAAATATTTCGAAGTGCGCGAGTATGATGTCAGCCAAATGGAGCCGGTAGTGGCGTTTCCCCACCTGCCGGAAAACGCCAGGAAAGTCAGCGAAGCCAGCGGGGTGAGGCTGGATCAAGTGGTAATAGGCTCCTGCACCAATGGGCGCATAGAAGACCTGGCAGTAGCGGCGGGCATACTCAAAGGCAAAAAGGTGCATCCGGAAATCCGCGTAATAGTTATCCCCGGAACTCAGCAAATCTACCTGGAAGCCATGCGCCGAGGTTATATCGAGACATTTATCGAAGCCGGGGCGCAGTCAGCACGCCTACCTGCGGACCTTGCCTGGGAGGCCATATGGGTATACTGGCTAAAGGTGAAAGATCACTGGCTACAACTAACCGCAATTTTGTGGGCAGGATGGGGCATCCTGAGAGTGAAGTTTATTTAGCCAGCCCGGCCGTAGCCGCTGCCAGTGCTATTAAAGGCCAAATTACCCCCCCGTGGGAAGTGTAAATAGACACGGATAACTCTTACCCTGCAGTTAAAATCTGTGATAATTAAATCTGCGTTTAAGTGTGAGGAGGTTCTGTATGAAGTTTTCAGGCAAGGCGCATAAATTTGGCGCCGATATAGATACTGACGCTATCATTCCGGCTCGTTATCTGAATACTATAGATCCCTTGGAATTAGCCAAACATTGTATGGAAGACGCGGATGCTGAATTTCCTTCTAAAGTTCAGGCGGGTGATATTATCGTAGCGGACAAAAATTTCGGCTGCGGCAGTTCCAGGGAACACGCGCCGATAGCTATTAAAGGCGCAGGTGTATCTTGTGTTATAGCCCGTTCATTTGCCCGCATTTTTTACCGTAATGCTATTAATATCGGCCTGCCCATACTGGAATGCGATGCGGCGGTGGACGGAATCGCTGCCGGTGATGATGTGGAGGTAAATCTGGACAGCGGCGAAATAAAGAATGTAAGGACAGGCCAGACTTACCAGGCAGTGCCGTTCCCAGAATTTATGCAGGACATAATGCAAAAAGGCGGTCTGATCAACTATATAAAAGATAAAAGATAAACCATAAACGCTGGCGGCTGCGTTGCACACAGAATTACAGATATCATTTATAATTTGAATTTGAGAGGATGGAAGGAATGTATAAGATAGCGGTGCTTCCCGGAGATGGCATCGGGGTGGAAATCGTTCCGGAGGCGGTAAAGGTTTTAAAGGCCATAGCAGTGAAATTTGGGCATCAGTTTGAATTTAGGGAGGCTCCTGTAGGCGGTGCGGCTTATGATATTACCGGGCATCCCTTGCCTCCGGAAACCCTTAAGCTGTGTCAGGAATCTGATGCGGTTCTGCTGGGAGCTATTGGCGGACCCAAGTATGATAATCTGCCTGTTCATTTGCGGCCAGAAATTGGCGCCTTATTACCTTTGCGCAAGGAACTGGCGCTTTACGCCAACCTTCGTCCCTGTATTCTTTTCCCGGGGTTGCTGAAGGCATCCACTTTGAAAGAAGAAGTAATCAGCGGGGTGGATATTATGGTAGTCAGGGAGCTCACCGGCGGCCTGTATTTTGGAGAAAAGTACCGGGAAAACACTCCTGATGGCGGGCAGAAGGCTACCGATATCTTATCTTATTCCACCTATGAAATAGAACGAATAGCCAGATTTGCTTTTGAGGCGGCCCGCAAACGCCGCAAGAATTTATGTTCAGTTGATAAAGCCAATGTAATTGAGACTTCGCGTTTATGGCGGGAAACAGTCACTAAACTCGGACAGGAATATCCTGATGTTTTATTGAGCCATATGTACGTAGATAATTGTTCCATGCAGCTGATTCGCAATCCAAAGCAATTCGACGTTATTGTTACCGAGAATATGTTTGGGGATATACTTACTGATGAAGCCTCAATGCTGACAGGTTCTATAGGCATGCTGCCCAGTGCTTCCATCGGCGGCAAGGTCAGTCTCTATGAACCTTCTCATGGCAGCGCTCCCGATATTGCGGGGCAGAAAAAGGCCAATCCCCTGGCTACTATTTTATCCGCCGCCATGATGCTGCGTTATTCATTCAACCTGGAAGAAGAAGCCCTTTTGATAGAGGAAGCGGTACGCCAGGTAATGGCAGATGGTTACCGCACCCCTGACCTTATGGAAGCGGGCTGCACCCTGGTCAATACTGTTGAAATGGGCGATAAGGTAGTCGAAATGATTATGAGATAGACATGGATAACACGGATAATAATTCTAAGATTATTTATTGATTAAGAAATCACCTTATGCACTTAACTAAAGGCAAGAGCCTAACGCTTTGTCCAAGCCAGGAAGGCAACAGCGGGTTACCCCATTTATTTTCCGCGTCTGTATTTGAAAATAGGAGGTATTTGTGTTGGGGATTTTAAGCTGGACGTATTAAGCTATGACACCACCCTGCGGGATGGTTCTCAGGGGGAAGGCATTTCCCTGTCTATTGATGATAAGCTGAGAATCGCGCGCAAACTGGATTACCTGGGCATTTCATATATTGAAGGCGGATGGCCGGGCAGCAATCCCAAAGACCTGGAATTTTTTCAACGCGTACGGGAAATTGAGCTTAAGAATTCCAGGATTACCGCTTTCAGTTCCACTCGTAAACCTGATATTGCTATAAAACAAGATAGCAATATCCAGGCCTTATTGCAATCAGGAGTAAAAGCTGCCACTATCTTCGGCAAGAGCTGGGACTTTCATGTCTTAAGGGCCCTGGAAACTACTTTAGAAGAAAATCTGGCTATGATTAGAGATACGGTAGCCTTTCTAAAAGATGCCGGTTGGGAAGTTATATTTGATGCGGAACACTTTTTTGATGGATATAAGAACAACCGGGATTATGCCTTAAGGGTTTTGGAAGCGGCGGCTGATGCCGGCGCTGATTGGCTGGTGCTCTGTGATACCAACGGGGGAACCATGCCCTGGGAAGTGGAACAGATCGTGTGCCAGGTTCGGGAATTTAGCCGTACTCCCCTGGGCATTCACGCGCATAATGATGGCGCCTGCGCGGTGGCTAATTCTCTGGTGGCGATTAAAAACGGCTGCAGCCAGGTGCAGGGTACCATTAACGGCTATGGGGAAAGGTGCGGGAATGGTGACCTGTGCTCAATCATACCCAGCCTGGAACTTAAAATGGGACTGAAAGTGCTTCCCGGAGATAACCTGCGTTATTTGAGCGAAGTATCCCATTATGTTACTGAGATAGCTAATATGCCCCATTACAATAACCAGCCTTTGTAGGCTACGGCGCTTTTGCCCATAAGGGAGGAATTCATGTCAGCGCTCTGTTAAAAGACGCCCTGACTTACGAACATATTAATCCCGAAGCGGTTGGCAACCACCGCCGGGTTTTGGTTTCCGAATTGTCCGGTTTGTCAAATCTGCTGTACAAAGCCAAAGAATTTAATATTGATGTAAATAAATATGGAACCGAAACCCGTAAAATTATTAAGCAGATCAAGGAACTGGAGAATCAAGGTTTTCAGTTCGAAGGCGCGGATGCTTCCCTGGAGTTGTTCCTGCGCAAGGCCTTCGGACAGTATGAAGATTTCTTCCAATTAAAAAACCTGAAAATCATCCTGGAGAAAAACGAGGGTGATGAAATTACCTCCGAAGCTGTAATCAAGCTCTTGGCAGGAGATCAGGTTTTCCATACCGCTGCCGAAGGCGACGGCCCTGTGAATGCCCTGGATAATTCGCTGCGCAAAGCCTTAACCGAGGTTTACCCGGAAATAAGTGAAATGCACCTTACGGATTATAAGGTCCGGGTATTAAACGGCACCGAAGGGACGGCGGCTCGGGTGCGGGTTTTGATAGATTCTGCGGACAGCCTTGAAACCTGGAGCACAGTGGGGGTATCGGAAAATATTATTGAGGCTTCCTGGCAGGCTCTGGTGGACAGTGTCAATTATATGCTGATGAAAAGGCAGCTGAAAGGCGCAGAAGAAAAATAGCCCCATCACGATGCCCATGATCATTATAATACCGCTTAAAGCCCATGAAGCGCGCAATCAGGATAATATTTACCAGAAAACAAAAGGAGGTTCAAGGCGAACCTCCTTTTCATATATTAAATGTTAATTTTACGGCATCTGCGGCATTGGGGGCATATTCTTAATATCAGGCAGATTCGGCATTTGGGGCATATTATTCATGGACTGCACATTCACTCCCGCGGGTAGTTTGAACAGGTTTTCATCCTGAGCTCCGACTTTAATGTTTTTATTCTCTACGAGAATTTTGCCGTCAGCCGTATTGGATTCTATTCTGGCAGGTATGCCTATGTCTTCCCGTATCCACATGCGGACCGTTTCCTGACCCTGCACAGCTTCTACAACAGCACATTCGGCCCCGTCTATTTTTTCATGTCCCACTATTTTCAGATTATCTTCTGCCTGGCCCTCTGCCCATTCGGTAGCCGGCTTATTTTTATTTTCAGTGATAGCAACTTTCATAGCCATGTTTTCAGCAGGAAAATACATATATACATTACTGCCATCAGATATGGTTACGGTTTTTTTCCCTTGAACCTCAGCCTCAAAACGCGCCTTTTTCCCGCTAATAAAAACCTTGTTTTTTATGACCTCTTTACTTGAAGACAACGTTGAAGTACTGTCATATGAGAGACCTTTAACAGCTTTCGCCGATTGCATCAAATCTCCAATGGTTAAAGCGGTTGTTTTTGCGGGGGCTTTCTTTTCTTCCACCTGATTTGACGCGGGCTGTTTTTCGGAAGGTTTTCCACATCCCGCTAAAACCAGTGAACTGGTCAGGAGTACCATAACAATAACAAATGCTAGTTTTTTCACTAATATAACCTCCTAAAATGTCAATTGGGAAATTCGGTTTTATCAATCCTCCCCTCCAAATTAAAATAATATATATGTATATGAATATTTTAATAATAATACAGGGCAAACAACAAGTGTAATCACGTTGGACTTATAAGCTTATAAAATCTAGGGGGGATGATTCCTGGAAAGCAAAGAAAATCAGGCTGTATCAAAGCTGTTTTTGATAATTGCCTGCTTATTTGTGACCTGTTTGTTGATATCTAACATTATTGCCGGCAGGCTTATAACCGTTTATGGGTTAGTCCTTCCGGCAGCGGTGATACTTTTTCCCTTAACCTATATATTTGGTGATGTTTTAACCGAAGTATACGGCTTTAAAAAGGCCCGCCTGGTCATATGGACCGGTTTTGCATGCAATCTGCTCATGGCGGCGGTGTTCATAGGCGTAGCAGCATTCCCGGCTCCTTCATTTTGGGAAGGGAAACAGGCTTACGCAGCAGTGCTTGGTTTGACACCGCGCATGGTGGCAGCTTCTCTGGCGGCTTACTTTATAGGCGAATGGAGCAATGCTGTTCTCTTGTCGCGCATGAAAATATGGACAGCAGGCCGATGGTTGTGGATGCGTACTATAGGATCTACTGTCGTTGGCGAAGGGCTGGATACAGTAATATTTGTCAGCCTGGCATTTGCGGGATCAGTCCCAGAGCCGGTATGGGGACAAATGATCCTGGCCCAATACTTATGGAAAGTGTCTTATGAAGTTGTGATAACACCTTTTACCTACGCAGTGGTCAGCTATTTGAAACAGAAGGAGAATATTGATGCGTTTGATTACGGAGTGCGTTATAATCCCTTTAAGCTAAATTTTTAAATACAGCAGGGGGAATAGCAATGAAGGCCATGATAATGGCGGCAGGGGTAGGTTCGCGTCTGATGCCTTTAACCATAAATGTTCCCAAACCTATGGTTCCCATGGCTAACCAGCCCTTGATGGAGAACACGGTTCGTTTGATGGCCAAACAAGGTTTTAATGAGTTGATTGCCAATTTGCACTATCATGGAGACAAGATTCAGGATTATTTTGGCGATGGAAGCAGGTTCGGAGTTGACATAGCCTATTCGCCTGAAGAAGAACTGTGGGGTACGGCCGGGGGGGTGAAACGCTGCCAGTGGTTTCTAAATGAAACCTTTGCGGTAGTCAGCGGAGATGCTTTGACAGATATCGATGCGGCCGCTTTGTTGGTTCAGCATAAAGCCAGAGGAGCGCTGGCGACTATTGCCCTGAAAGAGGTAGATGATGTAGAGCATTTTGGAGTGGTTGTAACCGGTGAAGATGGCAGGATTGAAAGATTTCAGGAGAAGCCTCGTCCCGAGGAAGCCTTAAGCCATTTGGCCAACACCGGTATTTATATTTTCGAACCCGAGATATTTAACTACATACCGGCACATCAATTCTATGATTTCGGGAAACAGGTCTTTCCCCAGCTTGTAAAAATGGGGGCTCCTTTTTATGGGGTGGCGGTGGACAATTACTGGTGTGATGTGGGCAGTCTTAATACCTATCGCCAGGCGCACCTGGATATATTAAAAGGATTAATGCAGGTAACCGCCTCGGGCAAACGTCTGGAAATGAACAATGGGGCCACCGTACTGTTAGGTCCCGGGGCGGTTGTAAGCGATAAGGTCAATTTTAAAGGTAAAAATGTCATCGGTCCAGGATGCAGAATAGAAGATCATGTAGATATAGAAAACTCGGTTTTATGGGATAACTGTATCATCGGTGCGGGAACTGTCATATGTGAAGCCGTCTTGGGTTCATCTTGCCGTATAGGTCCTGAGTCTACATTAAGTCAAGGTGCGGTGCTGGCCAGTGATTGTGAATTGTCGTCTAAAAGCATGATTCCTAAGGGAGCCAGGGTTTTTTGTTCTCATTCAGGTGACCTGCAGGCAGAAATATAACAATAGGGTATAAGTCTGTTCGGAGGCGTGGGCATGGCGTTAGATATCACCGGCGAACAACAGTACCGCTGCCTGTCATTGCTAAGAGAACGGGGAAAGATTGCTTCGCTGCGCTCGCAATGACACAATAAAAGATTATCTTCTGGAACAACCGTGCTGTCATTGTTATGAAAACTATGTATTCGTCGTTGCGAGGAGCGCAGCGACGCGGCAATCTAAAACGAAAAAGCTGGTCTCCCGCAGGGCGAATTTTGTTCTTTGGGTTCAACTATTTTCCGAGCAGTTGTTTAAAATTGTCATTCAATGCTTTTAAATCAACCTTATCAAGTTCTTTAAGATTTGACTCGGCAATAGGGGTAGTGGTGTAGATCAGATAGCTGTACTTTTCTTTGATTAAAATCGCCGCTTGATATCCCGGCGGCTGCCCTGCGCGCACAAATTTATAAGCTACCACAGCGGCACGGTCGCTTTTCTTGGTATAAGCGGACATTATTTCCAGTTCCATACCCTCGGGGACTGGATCATTTTTGCGAAAACCTTCCAGCACGATGGCGGTATCCCTTTCTATAGCCGACCGATTGGCTATCAACTGCTGCGGTTCCAGCGACATATACTGGGGCAAAAATTGAGCTGACCAAAAAACGCTTACGTTTTGGGCCGCTTGATTAAAATCCTCCGCAAAATAGGCCTGGTAAAAATTACGCACGCTGTTCTCCGGGTTGTCAAAGGCGACAAAAGCGGCATAATAATACATAGCTCCCAGGATAATTGCGATAAGTAAAAACAACGAACGGGGTGTTCGTGACGATGCTGGCTTGCTCATTTTTATCCTCCATTTTCCTTTAAAATATACAAGTAGAATTCTAACAGATTTGCCGCCGATAAACAATTAAAAGTAGCTGAAGGCAAAACGGGTGCCGGGGTCATTGACTGAGCTTGTGATTTCTGTTACTATTAGGGGCGAAAATTACGGAGACAGCCTAAATATGGGAGGAATATAAATGGTTAAGAAAAGCGGAGCCTATAATGGTTCATCCAACTACATAGTTACGGATGAATTAAGGAATGCGGTAAATATTGCCATAGCCCTGCAAAAACCGCTGCTCATTAAGGGAGAACCGGGTACCGGGAAAACCATGCTGGCTCAGAGTATTGCTGATTCAATGGGAATGCCTTTGTTGATATGGAATATAAAATCAACCACTAAAGCCCAGGAAGGCCTTTATGTATATGATACTGTACAGAGGCTGTACGACAGTCAATTTGGCGAGGGCGATGTGGGCAATATTAAAAAGTACATCAAACTCGGCAAACTGGGGGAATCGTTCCTGGCTGATGAACAGGTGGTGCTGCTCATAGATGAGATAGATAAAGCCGATTTGGAATTCCCCAATGACCTCTTATGGGAATTAGATCAGATGAGCTTTTATATTCCCGAAACCCGTGAGACTATTTCCGCCAAACATCGGCCTATTGTCATTATCACCAGCAATGCGGAAAAAGAACTGCCGGATGCCTTCCTGCGCCGCTGTATTTTCCATTATATAGCCTTCCCCGATGCCGAAGGCATGGAAAGAATCGTTAAGGTTCATCATCCCAATTTGGACCGCCGTCTGCTGGAGCAGGCCATGGAAACCTTCTATATGCTGCGCAATATTCCCAATGTACAGAAAAAACCCAGTACCAGTGAACTTATTGACTGGCTTCAGGCCCTGGTGGTCGGGGGCATCAACCCCAGCAAGCTTAAACAGGAATTGCCGTTTTTGGGCGTCTTGTTAAAGAAAAATGAAGACCTGGATACCCTGCTCAGCCAGCTGTACGGCAAAAACCAAAACCGCGGCAGCCAGGTTAATGTACACGGCAACATCAACCGCTATTACCGTTAATGTAAAAATAGACGCTGAAAACGCTGAATTACTATGAGTACGCTGAATTGAACATACACGATAATTTATTAAATTCGCTCAATTTATTTTCATCGGCGGTTGCAGCCTGCAGCCATAGGTGATTATTTTCAAAATTGATACAATATCTTTCTATTCTGCGTTTAAGCATAATAAATCTGCGTTTATCCGCGTCAAAAATGGGGAAATCTTATGTTTACTGATTTTTTTATACCTTAAAACATTTTGGGGTGCCGGTTACAATGAATGAATGGCAAAGCCTCCTGGAAGCGCTGGAGGACGGTATGGCCGGATCAAGTCTGACCGGTTTTTATTACCTGTGCCGGGCCCTGCTGGTTAAAACCGAAGCTCATTATGACCGTTTTGACATGGCGTTTGCCCGTTATTTTCACGATATCGAAACGCCGGAAGGCCTGCCTGACAAAATATGGGAATGGCTTGATAAAGAATTGCCTCCCATTGAGGTTACTGATGAAATGCGCCGCAATCATAAACAGCTGGATATTGAAGAAATGAAACGCATGCTGGCGGAACGACTGGCGGAACAGACTGAAGAACATCACGGCGGCAACCGCTGGGTTGGAACCGGGGGTACTTCACCCTTTGGTCATTCCGGTTATCATCCCGGCGGTATACGTATTGGCGGCGAATCACGCAATCTGTCGGCCGTAAAGGTCGCCGGCATGCGAAGATTCCAGGAATTTCGCACTGATGAAACCCTGGGGGTCAGGCAGTTCCAGATGGCCCTGCGCAAGCTGCGTCAGTTTACTACCCGTATAGAAGGAGCCAGAACTGAATTGGACCTGGATGCCACAGTGGATAAAACCTGTGACAATGCGGGCAGGCTGGAATTGATTTGGGAAAGACCCCGGGAAAACGCGATCAAGGTTCTTTTATTAATGGATGCGGGCGGTTCAATGGTTACCTACAGCCGCTTGTGCAACCAGCTTTTCACTGCCGTAAACCGCTCCAATCATTTTAAGGATTTAAAGGTTTTCTATTTCCACAACTGCATTTACGACTGGCTGTATCATTCATCCGCGTGCAGCAACAGCGACTACACAGATACAGAATACGTACTGCGTACTTATTCGCCCGATTATCGGGTTATAATCGTAGGCGATGCCAGTATGGCTCCGTATGAACTCATGAGGGTTGGCGGGGTCATAGATTGGGAACTATATAATGATAAACCCGGCATTGATTGGCTGAAACGTTTGCGCAAACACTTCGAATATTCAGTTTGGCTGAATCCTATTTCACGCGATTACTGGGACTGGATGGAAGGTTCTTATACTATCAAGACCATAGCTTCTATTTTTCCTATGCATGAATTGACTATAGATGGACTGGAACTCGCTATTAAGAACCTGCGCAGCCGCCAGCCTGTCAAAGCCGGATAGCATACGGCCGCCTATCACGTATCCGCATGTGTCCCCTGGTAAAAAAACATTTCTTATTTTACTTTTACAAATCCCATGGATATAAAATGATTCCCATTGCGTAATTTCTGCAGGAGAAATATAATCTAAGTAGAATTATTACTTTAACTAAAAGTTTAATGTTGGAGTAATTTTTAAACGATGGGGAGGACGGATATATGAATTTTACTTTTACAAAAGAACAGCTGATGATTCAACAGATGGCCAAGGAATTCGCGGAGAAGTATCTCGAACCGGTTGCGGAACAGGTGGATAGGGAAAACAAGATACCGGACGAGATATTAAAGGGTTTGGCGGAACTTGATCTTTTCGGTATACCATATGCTGAGGAATATGGCGGAGCGGGCGGCGGCTATGACGGCTACGTTCTGGCTATGGAGCAGATCAGCCGGGCGTGCAGCGGGGTAGCTATGACGATATCGGCGCACAGCCTGTCCCTTAGCGCTATAAATGTTTTCGGCACGGAAGAACAAAAGAAAAAGTACATGACCCCCGCCTGCAAAGGCGAGCATATCGCTTCCTTTGCATTTACCGAGCCGCAGACCGGTTCAGACCCCAAACAGCTTGCTACCACCGCCAAAAAGGTTGGCAATGAATATATTTTGAACGGAACCAAGCGGTTTATCTCCAATGCTAATTGGCCCGGAGTCGCAGTTATTTTCGCAGTCGATGACCAGACAGGCAAGCCCTCGGGTTTTCTGGTGGAAAAATTCTGTGAAGGCTATTCGATTTCAGAACCCTGGGATAAAATCGGTATGCACGGCGGACAACTATTAGATATTTATCTAAAGGACGTCAGGGTGCCAGCCGAGAACATGCTGGGCGGCCCCTCTATGGGTTATCCTATTCTCCAGCTGGGCATATCATTCGGTAAGGTGGGCGTAAGTTCTACCGCTCTGGGCGGTATTCTGGCGGCCTATGAGGAGGGCGTGAAATACGCCACGGAAAAAATGCACCGCGACGCCCCGATATCCAAATTCCAGGCTGTCCAACTGCGTATTGCCGATATGGCTATTAAATACGAAGCTGCCCGCTGGCTGACCTATCGCCTGGGCTGCCTGGCGAACAATGTCAAAGATCCCCGCGCTTTTGCCAAAGAGGCTGCTTTAACCAAGACTTTTGTATGTGATACGATGGTGGATGTAGCACGTATTTCGATAGACATTCATGGCTCTTACGGACTAATGAATGATTATAAGATTGCCAAGATATACAAAGATGCAATTATTGGACCTGAAATTGAAGGCGTGGCCGATATGCAGAAGCTGATTGTTGCCGGGGTTACCTTGGCTGAAAGAAAATAATTGTTTATAGACAAGGGAAGCGCCAGTGTTTCCCTTGTCGTTTAATGATAATATTAGAAAAACAGATCATTGCCTTGGCAGGAAGCGAGGTGCCTTAACAGGTGGAAAAATTTGATGTAATTGTAGTAGGAGGAGGATTGGCCGGGCTTGGCGCAGCCTATACCCTGGCCCGGCAAGAGCTGGAAGTATTGGTCCTGGAAAAGGGAGACTACCCCGGATCGAAAAATGTTACCGGCGGCCGGATTTATGTTAGTCCGGTAAGGGAATTATACCCTGACCTCTGGGCCAAGGCCCCCTTGGAGCGGTTTATTGCCCATGAAGGGGTTACCATGATGGCCAAGGAACGGTCTGTCAGCGTTAACTACAGCGGCCAGGAACTGCTGCAGGAACCCTGCCAGAGTTACAGTATTCTCAGGGCGAAATTCGACCGCTGGTTCGCCAAACAGGCCGAGCGGAAGGGAGCTATGCTCGTAACCAAAAGCCGGGTGGACGACATTATTATGGAAGATGGCCGGGTGGCGGGCGTGTGGGCCGGAGGTGACGAACTGCGGGCTGATGTGGTCATAGCCTGTGACGGGGTGCTTTCCTTTACTGCGGAGAAAGCTGGTTTGCGCGGGCCGGGAAAACCACAGGATCATGCCGTAGGTTTTAAAGAAGTGATTGAGCTTCCGGCTGAGGTAATTGAAAATCGTTTTCGGCTGGAGGGGAATGAAGGGGCTGCCCATATGTTTATGGGTGAAGTAACCAGAGGAAAATTCGGCGGAGGCTTTCTTTATACCAATAAGGAAAGTTTGAGTTTGGGAATCGTAGTCGGTATAAAAGACCTGATGGAAGGTTCCCCGGCAGTCGAAGCCCCGCAGCTCTTGGACGAGTTTAAACAAAGACCGGAGATAGCGGCCTTAATTAAGGGCGGTGAAACGGTTGAATATTCCGCGCATGTTATTCCTGAGGGCGGGTTGAAAGCCTTGAGCAGACTTTATGGAAACGGAATACTCGTGGCTGGAGATGCGGCTGGTTTTTCCATGAATATAGGTGTTACGGTCAGAGGGATGGAATATGCTCTGGCTTCAGGCTATTATGCGGCTCAGGCTGTTTTGCAAGCCAGGGAAAATGCTGATTATGGCGCCTCCGGCCTCGCGGTTTATGAACAGTTATTAAAGAATAGTTTTGTAATGAAGGATTTCGAAAACTTTAAGGATGCTCCCCATGTTCTGGAAAACCCGCGATTCTTCCAGCATTATCCGGAACTTGTCACCAATATGATGCGTGATCTGTATGAAATGCCATCCGGACCTAAAGACAGGATCTATCCAACTATGAAGAAATATATGAAGCTCGGTGAACTGGTTAAGATGTTTGGCGACTTTAGGAAGGTGAGAAAAATATGAGCGAGATCATTGGATTAAAGGCCAAACTGGGCCTGGATGTTTTCAAACATGACAGTGAACCCCATATAAAGATAAAACCGGGGATGGAGAAGGATCCGCGCTTAAAGGCTGCGGTACTGGTATGTCCGGCCGGACTTTACAGTTTAAAGAGCAGCGGTGAAGTGGAACTCACAATAGACGGCTGTTTGGAGTGCGGCACTTGCCGTATTGCCTGCGGGACTGAGGTTCTGGACTGGAAATACCCCTCCGGCGGGGCCGGAGTTCAATTCCGCTTTGGATAAAAGAAGATGATTAGACGCTTGCACGCAGACTTAATATGATTTTCACCAGAATTGATTAAATAGTTATTTTAAATATATCTGCGTTTTTCCTAATCCATCTGCGTTAATCCGCGTTAAAAAAATTATTAGGGGGTTTGGAGAGAATGAATTTTGTAGTGGCAATGAAACAGGTGCCGGACTTACAGCAGGTTCGCATCCGTAACCGCCAACCGGTTTTTGATGATGTGCCGCTTACCCTGGGCAACATCGACAAGAATGCTCTGGAAGCGGCGGTTGTATTGAAAGATAGCCTGGGAGGCAGCGTCATTGCCCTTTCGGCTGGCAATGAAAATGTGGAAGACACCATCAAAGAAGCCCTGGCTGCCGGTGCTGACGAGGCCTTTTTGGTTTTGGACGATAAACTGGACGGGGCGGACAGCAGTGTGATCGCCCAGGTGCTGGCTGCGGCTATTAAAAAAATCGATGATGTAGGACTGATTATTTTTGGGGAGGGCAGCGGCGATAATTATTCCGGCCAGGTGGGCTCCCGGGTGGCGGAAATATTGAATTTGCCCCAGGCGGGCTACGCGGTGGACATTAAAGTCGAAGGAAATAAAGCCATAGTGACCCGTTCACTGGAAGATTGCCAGGAAGTCCTGGAAGTCAGCCTTCCCGCAGTTATTACCGTACTCTCGGATATCAATGAGGCCCGTATTCCATCGGTAACCCAGATACTGAAAGCGGGCAAGAAACCTAAAGAAGTTTTGGAATTATCTGATGTGGACATAAAATTACCTGCCGCATCCGCTGTGACTACTGTCAGCAACCTGGCCCCGGTATCAGAACGTAAACGTGTGGTAGTTAAGTCAGCTGCGGAATTGGTACAGGTTCTGACTGCTGAAGGCGTAATCGGGAGGTGATGAGGATGGCAGCAATACTCATATACAGCGATAAAGACAAGTTAGCTCTGGAATTGGTGAATGGGGCCAAAAGCCTGGGGGCTTCCAGCATCAAGGCCGTAAGTATAAACAATGAATCCCAGGCCGCAACCCTGGCGGGAGCGGGGGCAGAGGCTTTCAGTATTAAAAATGAAGCTATTTCAGTTGTTGACGTATCTGCGATGGCTTCAGCTTTGGCTCAGGCAGCCGTTAAACTCGGCGCCGATACGGTACTCCTGTCCTCCGACCGGCGGGGCAAGGAACTGGCCGGAAGACTGGCTCAGGTTATGGAGGCGGGATGCCTGACTGATATAAGCGCTATTAATGTTAACGGTGATATTATCGAATGCCAGCGCAATGCCCTGGGCGGAGCAACGGTGGCCACACAATATGTTGCATCCGCTAAAAAGGTTTTGGCTGTTCGTCCCAAGACCTTCGAAGCGGCTGCTGCAGGTCAGGGTCAGGCTAGTTCTCTGGAGGTAGAGGTTAAAACTTCTGCGGTAAAACTGGTAGAAGTCAAACAAAAAGGCGGAGATACGGTAGATATTGAGGCTGCCGAGGTGCTGGTGGCGGTGGGCCAGGGCTTAAACAGCCAGGATGACCTGCCCATGGTAGAAGAACTGGCTCGTAAGCTGGGCGGTGAAGTAGCGTGTTCAAAGCCCGTTGCCACTGATAAGAAGTGGTTGTCGGAAGAAAGGGTTATAGGCTTATCAGGCAAGAAATGCAAGCCACAGTTAGCCCTGCTGTTCGGTATTTCAGGTCAGGTGCAGTTCACCGTGGGTATCCGTGACGCCAAGGTTATAGCGGCGGTAAATAGTGATGAAAACGCCGCCATCAACCAGATGGCCGACTATATTCTGACCGCCGACCTCCACGATGTAATTAAAGATATGAACAAAACCGTGGGTTAGTTGTATATAAACACGGATGAAAACAGATAGATTCATCTAGTATCATTGTTATTAATCATGTGTGTTAATTTAGAAAACATCCGTGTGAATCTGTCTTAAACCGATTCCCCATAATTAATATTGTGATTGCTATAAGCGTGTTAAGGAAATGTCCTTAGCACGCTTTTTTATGCCAAACATTGCCAGCGTTGCTTGCGAACGACTGCATATATTTATAGAGAATCCTTATGTATTTATACGGGTTAATGGGTTTGGGGGAGGAAACTTCATGGTCAACGATTTTCAGGAAATTATTAAAAAGGATAGAGAACAGCGCCCTGATCAAGAGTTTACAGGCAGTTTTCTCGATTATCTGGAGATAGCAAAGGCTCAGCCGGAAGTCGCCAGCCTGGCACATGAACGGATGTACCGTATTATCATGAAGCCGGGGGTGGAAGTAATAAAAACCGAAAATCATAAGCGTTTGCGCCGAATATACGGCAACGACAGACTGCGCCGGTATGCGTTTTTTGAACAGGACTTTTTCGGTATTGAAAAGACTATCATGGAAATCGTCCGTTATTTTTATTCAGCCGCCATGCGGGGTGAAGAATCCCGGCAGGTGCTTTATCTGGTTGGCCCTGTGGGCTCAGGGAAGTCTTCGCTGATGGAGAGCCTCAAACTGGCTCTGGAAAACGGCCCTCCCATTTATCATCTGGCAGGCTGTCCGATGCGTGAAGAACCATTGCACCTAATCCCTAAACATCTGCGTTCCCGGTTTGAAGAACTATTGGGAATACCTATCGAAGGTGAGTTATGTCCGGTATGCAGCTACAGGTTAAAACATGAGTTCCAGGGCGAATATGAGAATTTTCCGGTGGAGCTGAGCAAATACTCCATCCGGGCTCGCCAGGGCATAGCCGTGGTTCCCCCGGTTGATCCCAACAATCAGGATAGTTCAGTCCTCATTGGATCCGTGGACATTTCCCGCCTGGACCTTTATCCAGAGGACGATCCCCGTGTGTTCTCGTTAAATGGCGCCTTTAATGCGGGTAATCGAGGCATTGTGGAATTTATTGAGATATTTAAAAATGATGTCGAATACCTGCATACCATACTTACTGCCACTCAGGAAAAATCCATTCCTTCACCGGGCAAAGGCTCCATGATCTATTTTGACGGCATCATCCTGGCTCATTCCAATGAGGCGGAATGGAACAAATTCAAATCAGACTACACTAACGAGGCTATATTGGATCGCATTGTAAAAATAGAAGTGCCCTATTGCCTTGAATTAGATCAGGAAATCAAGATATACCGTAAGATACTTAAAAAGAGCAGTTTCAAAGCCCATATAGCTCCGCACACCATTGAAATGGCTTCTATGTTCGCGATTACCAGCCGGCTCACGCCCTCGAACAAGGTGGATATTATCAGCAAAATGCGGATTTATAACGGCGAAGAAATAGTGCAAAAAGACTCCACCCGCAAGGTGGATATCCAGGAACTGCGTGATGAGGCCGGAAGGGAAGGATTCAGCGGAATTTCTACGCGTTTTATTATGAAGGCCATAGATAATGCCCTGTCCGAATCAGATCATGACTGCATTAACCCTATCAGTGTACTGGAGGCTCTGATAAAAGCAGTAAGGGCGGCGGATTTTTCTGATGAAGAGAAAAAACGTTTACTGACGTATCTAAAGGACAGCATTCGCAAAGAGTATCACCGTATTCTCGAAAAAGAGATAACCCGCGCTTTTATCCACGGTTACCGCGAGCAGGCCGAAACCCTTTTTAATAATTACCTGGATCACGCGGAGGCCTTTGTAAATAAGGTTAAATTGAAAGACGCCAATACCGGTGAAGAGCTTGATCCCGATGAAGCGTTTCTGGAATCAATTGAGGCCAGCATAGGTTTAACCGGTGCGGCGGCCCGGGGTTTCCGCCACGATGTTACCGCTTATATGTTTTCGCTCCTGCGCAGCAACAAAAAGGTGGAATATGAAAGCTACGAACCCTTGAGGGAGGCTATAGAGAAGAAGCTGATGTCATCAGTACGCGAATTGTCACGGGTAATAACCAGGGCCAGGGTGAGAGATAATGAGCAGAGCGAAAAATACGATGCTATGGTGGATGAAATGAAACGCAGCGGTTATTGCGACCACTGCTGCAACGTGGTTCTAAAATACGCCGCCAATAACCTGTGGAAAGATTGATATATTTCCTATCCAGGCTTCTCCAGCAACATATCCGCTGTTTCTAATCAGATGAGGTCCGGTTGTTTTTCAGAGAAGCTGTTTTGTCCTTAATTTTGTCTATCATGTCCTGGGGAAATGACCTTTCAAATTGGACTTGAGCCCAATTTCTCAATTTCTCATCTTCCAATGACCATAGTTGTATAAGAAAATTCAACATTTTTTTGAGTTCGATATCATTTCCCATTGCGTATGAAGAGTCACTACTAAAACTGTTTAGCAGGTTGTGCTTTTCAAATAGTGCCGCTATGGCTTTCAGGAGTTTTTCCTCACCTAAGACCTCTAAAGCCCGCTCAATAATTTCAGAAGGAAAAACGAACATTTGTCCTTCACCGGTCGCCAGCCAGTTTTCTGAGGAAGAATACTCGTGCGCAATTAGACGTAATAATTGGTCAGAAGGCTGCCTTACTTCCTTTTCTAAATTAGAAAGAAACCCTTTGCTGATTCGCAATTTGCGGCAAACTCTTCCTGGGTTAGGTTTAGAGCCTTTCTCAGCGCCTTTATTCTACCTCCTACGCCCAAATGTAGTTGCCTCCACAGAAAACTAAAGTCATTGACAAGTATTCCTAGAAAACCTAAACTTAAACTAAACAAATAATATTGGGTTTTTTCGTTTATTATATCGAGATAGGTAAAAAAATATTAAATTATGAATTATTCAACTTAGCAAATATTGTAAACATTAAATCATAGTAAAATAACTCAACCTCATTTGACTAAATTGGCGGGTTTAAGCCCGTAAATATTGTTTCAGTTTTAATTTCTTAATTATAATCCATATTTTATTCAGATGATATAAATGACCCCAAAAATTTAGGCTGAAAGTAGGATCAGAGATATCATCAACGATTACACCCAAAGAAGGGGAGAATTCGGTTGTACCCGGGAGAAGAAGGAAAAATGGGGATATGGCAGGCTAGAGATGCGCGTCATCTCCTGGATCATATCAGAACTTATATGCAATTAATATCCAATTATGACCCTCCTACTTATACCCATTGCCTTGAGGTGGCAAATCTGTGCCGCAAGTGGTCAGTCTTTTTAGGATTAAGAGATGAAGACAGGTTTGAGATATATATCGCAGCTTTGATTCATGACCTGGGTAAAATATATTTGCCCCGCAGTGTTTTATACCAGAATGAGCCCTTGAAAGCAGATGATTGGGAAATAATCAGAGTGCATCCGCAAGCCGGCGCCAAACTTATTATTTACAACCAGGATTTGGATACCCGAAGAATAAAGCAGTATATCCTTGCTCATCATGAACGCTGTGACGGTCAGGGTTATCCATTAGGTCTGAAACGGGAAGAAATACCGGTGGGAGCCAGACTAATCGCTATTGCCGACGCTATGTCTGCTATGACCTCACTGCGGCCTTACCGTTTGCGCAACATGAGTCAGGTTGAAGCCTGTCAAGAGCTCAGTAAAAACGCTGGAACCCAGTTTGACCCGGAAATGGTGCAGTGCATCCTGAATAACTGAATATTAAGGAGAGTGAGTTGTTTGAATCGAGTGGACAACCTTAAGACGCGAACCAAGTTATTGTCGGGTTTTTTATTGCTGGCTCTAATTATGGCGATTGTAGGTTATATTAGCTGGCTGGACATTAACCGTACCAATGCGGGTTCAGATATGATGTATGAACAGGTCGTAAAACCGGCTCAGCCCCTGGCGGAAATAGATGCGGGCATGGAAGCGGCAGCAAAAAATATATGGAAATATACCTTTATGGATAATAACAGCAGGGCCGCGGTCAGAAAAGACCTTGACAAGGAATTATCGAATGTAGAACAGGCTGTCAACGATTATAAACAATATGCTGATGGAGCCGATGAAAAAGCCCAAATCGAAACGGCCGCAAATGCCCTCGCACAATATAAAAAATATGCGGATGAATTTCTGGGCTTAATTGACCGGGGACAGACAGGCGAAGCCATGATACTGGTAAGTACCACCTTTAAAAAACAACGCGAAATAATTGACCAGGCAACCGATGTGCTGACCAAGCATAACCGGGATCATGCGGATGAACTTCTCCTTCAAGCTGATTCAATATTACAGAGTGCGGTTTACAGAATAATCATTCTTACTGTTTTGGCCATCCTGCTGGCTGTCGTTTGTGCGTTGTTCCTGGAAAGGAAAATAGTCAAACCCCTGGAAACATCGATAGAACATCTGAATTTGATGGCGGCGGGCGATTTCAGTGCAAAGCTGCCGCCTGAATTTATGTCGCGGGGTGATGAAATCGGCGCTTTAGCAAGAGCGGTTGATAAAACCTCCTCTGCCCTGTCGGAATTGGTCGGCAATATTATAGCTGTTAGCGGCCGGATGATGCAGGGCAGTGAAATACTGGCCCGGGGAGCGCAGGAAATATTGATTCATACCCAGGAAGCCTCGGCAGCGGTGCAGGAAATCGCGGCGGGGCTGGAAGAGGTTTCGGCTGCTACTGAAGAAATGACCGCCTCCGGCGAGGAAATCGGAGCGTCCCTCGAACAGGTCAACCAGGAAATGGGGGGCAGCAAAGACCAGGCTGATCAGATTGAAAAACGGGCTCTGAAAATACAAAACGATGCCAGCCAATCGAGCACTTCCACGCGGGAAATATACAAAACTATGGAAGCCCGTCTCAGGCAGGCTATTGATGAAGCCGGAGTAGTGAATGAAATATCCAGTCTGGCTGCAGTAATAGCCGGCATTGCAGGGCAAACCAATCTGCTGGCTTTAAACGCCGCTATTGAGGCGGCCAGAGCCGGCGAACAGGGACGAGGGTTTGCGGTAGTATCGGAAGAAGTAAGAAAACTGGCGGAGGAATCATCAAGCACTGTAGCCGGTATTCAAAACTTAACGCTTCAAGTGCAGAATGCCATCACCAAGCTGGTAAATGACGCCAATGAAATACTTAAATTTATCGCGGACGTAATCTTGGGCCAGTTATCAACCATGAAAGAAATCGGGGAAAAATACCGTGATGACGCAAACCTGGTAGCCACATCCAGTTCTACGGTTTCCGGCTTGACGGAAAATGTTGTCCAGGCCTTTCAGGAAATAAACCGGGCTATAGAAGCTACCGCCGCGACTATAGAAGAGAGCGGCGCGGGCGCTCAGCAGGTAGCGCGAAACATGGAGGAGGTCAGCCAGGCAATGGTTGATATAAACAACACCGCCGCGGATTTGGAGAGTATTGCCCAGGAACTTCAATCCGGGGTATCGTCATTTAAAATACGATTATAAAGTCCCAAATAGACCCCTACATAGATGTTCTATTGTTTCTCCGGCAGACATAAACTCTGCCGGTTTTTTTTGCCTTCAATATTAGCTTCAGGCATATAATCGTTTTTCTCGTAGTAAACCTTAGTAAGAAAACAGCCTGTGCGAGTAAACACCGGGAGGTTAGAAATTGGCCATTTTCCGTGATTATGATAATTCGGGACGGGACCGCAGCGCCGAGGACCGGAGGCGGCATCGCCAGTTGGTGGAAAAGTCCATTAAGGAGAATCTGGGCAATATAATTGCTGAGGAGAGCATAATCGGCCAGAGCAAGGATAAGATCATTAAAATACCGGTACGGGGTTTAAAAGAATACCAGTTCATCTATGGCGAAAACCGTGAAGGGGTAACGAGCGGCAAAGGCGATGAAAAAAGAGGGCAAAAAATTGCTTCACAAAAAGGGCAAATAGGCACAAGCACCGGAGACGGGGCAGGTAATTCAGAAGGTGAGGATATTTACGAAACCGAGATCAGCCTGGAGGAATTGGTAGCCTATTTGTTCGAAGACCTGGAACTCCCCAATCTGGAACGCAAACGTTTTTCCTGGGTGGAAAGCGAAAGGAGCTATAAAAGATGGGGAATACAACGTAAAGGCATCCCGCCGCGCCTGGCCCGCAAACGTTCTATGACCGAACGCATTAAACGCCGGCAGGGAATGGAACGCGCTTTAAAAGAGATAGAAGGGGAGGGAAATGAAACTGAAAACGAAGCAAGATCACGTTTTCCTTTTCGTGAGGAGGATTTGCGTTACCAGCGTACCCGGGAAGATTATCGTCCCGAATCAAATGCGGTAGTAATATGCATTATGGATAATTCGGGTTCTATGTATCTGAATAAGAAATACCTGGCCCGCAGTTTCTTCTTCCTTCTATATCAGTTTGTACGGCACCGCTACATAAACGTTGAACTGGTTTTTATAAATCACAGCACTACGGCCAAAGAGGTTAATGAAGACGATTTTTTTCACCGTGCCGAATCCGGCGGCACGATGATCAGCAGCGGCTACGAACTGGCCCTGCAAATTATCGAGTCCAGGTACAGTCCTGACCTATGGAACATCTATGCCTTTCATGTCAGTGATGGCGACAACTGGCCGGAAGACAACGAGAAGACCATCAGCCGGGCGCATGAATTATGCGGTATATGCAACCTTTTTGGCTACGGGGAAATCAAATCGTCCTGGAAGCCTGACCGGACTATGGCGGATGAATTTGCGGAGAGAATCAGCGCTGATAACTTTGTGGCTGTAACTATTGAAGGCAAAGAAGATATATGGCCGTCTTTCAAAAAACTGCTGGGCGTAGTGGAGAAGGAGGGATGATGTGGGCAGTGATTACAGCCTGCAGCAATTAGAAGCATACAACCAGCACATTGAAAATCTGGTCAAGGATGTAGGCCTGGACTGTTATCCACAGGAATTTGAGATAGTAAGCTATGAAAATATGATTGGCTATGAAGCCTATTCAGGAATACCTGTACGCTACCGGCACTGGAGCTTCGGCAAGGCCTACGAACGCAAAAAAACCTTTTATCATTATAACCTTACCGGTTTGCCCTATGAAATGGTCATCAATTCCAATCCTTGTCTGGCCTATCTTATGAAAGACAATACCTTGCTGCTGCAGGTATTAACCATGGCGCATGTTTATGGCCACAACGACTTTTTTTAAAAACAACCGGCTTTTTGCCGGGGGAACCAGAGCGGAACATTCCCTGGAAATGTTCAAATCGCATGCCCGCAGGATTGAGGAGTATATGCAGGACCCCAGCATTGGATATGAACGGGTGGAGAGAGTGCTTGACGCGGCCCATACGCTGCGCTTTCAAACTTACCGTAACGTTGGGCAAAAGCATCTAAGTACCGAGGCCCAGAAAGCAGAGCTGGTCAGAAAGTCCATGCCGCCTGTTTCTCAGTATCCGCTGTTCCAGTCTGCGGTTAAACCTGAACCGCCTGATCTGAACCGTGTACCTCTGGAAATAGAAGAAGACCTGCTGCTGTTTCTATATGAACATGCCCCTTTGGAAGAATGGGAACGTGACATTATACGGATTGTTCGCGAAGAAAGTCTGTATTTTTGCCGCAAATAGAAACCAAAATCATGAATGAGGGCTGGGCCAGCTACTGGCATAATAAATTGCTGAAAGAACTTGACCTGCCGCAGGACCTGTATCTGGAGTTTTTGAAACGTCATAACCAGGTGATCTCGCCTCATGAGGGCTCAATTAATCCTTATCACCTGGGGTTTAAGATATTTGAGAAACTGGAACAGGCAAAGGGGATTTCACATCTATTTGCGGTACGGGAGCAGGAACGTGATGCTTCTTTCATACGTAAATTTCTTGATAGGGAACTCTGCCATGAATTGAATCTTTTCGCCTATTTCAAGAAAGGGCGGGACTTCGTGGTCAGCGAAGTGGCAGATGAGGAAGGCTGGCAGAAAATCAGAAATATTTTGGCCGCAAACGTTGGCATTCAGGCGGTTCCAAATATTGTGGTAAGGGAAGTCGGCAAAAAGGACCGCCTTTTGATGTTGGAACACGAATGGGATCACCGGGAACTGCAGTTGGAGTATGCCATGCATACTATAAAATATATAGCCCGCTTATGGGATGCCAGGGTGCGGCTGCGTACCCTGGTGCGCAATTCTTTTCAAATATTAGAAGCTGACCCCGATTAAAATAAAGATTAACAGAGAGCCCCAGGACTCTTGATAGGTCGCCAGAGCAGCGAAAAACAGATATACTACGCAGTTTGCATTACGGCTTGGGAAAACCTTAAGAATAAAATCTTCAAATAATATTTGGTGAAGGATTTTCAGGCTGGAACACGAACTAAAGAAAAAGATGCGAGTGCGTTTATTAGGAAGGGGATTTACGGGTGGACGAGCTTAAACAGGTAGAGATTGTTGTGGACGGGGTTACCGGGGTGGGTAAATCCAGCCTGGTGAAGATTATATGTGAGGAATTTGGATTGCAGCCTTTCAGTGAAATGTTTGAAGATGAAAACCGTCTGCTGCATAAGTTCTTCTATGATCGTGAAAAGTGGGCATTCCCCATGCAGACCAACTTCTTGACCAACCGTTTTAAACAATACCGCGAAGCCATGAAAACCGGATTGGCGGTGATGGACCGCTCCATTTATTCAGACCGGATTTTCGCCCGTATGTACCTGGAATACGGATATTTAAGCCCTGAAGAATACGCTGTTTACGATAATCTCCTGGAGACCATGCTGGAACATGTTATCCCGCCCAAACTGCTGGTTTATCTGCAAGTGGATACCGAGGAGCTATTCGCCGTATACACCGCCGGGGCAGGCCCGATGAGGTGGAAGTGGAATGGGAATACTGGGATACTTTGAATAAATGCTACGAGAAGAATTACAGGGAGTATGCACTGGGCGGGGGAATTCTTGTTATAAAAGTGGACGGGCTTGATTATGTACATCGTCCTGAAGACCGGGAGTTCATGTTGAATCAAATCAGACAAGCTCGAAAAAAGGGCATATTAAATCAGGCCGCGGGAGCATAAACAAAAGCTTAGACAATTAACAAAAATTAACAAATAAATTAATATCTTGCTTTAGGGGTTGAGTCCGCCTTGGATAAAGCATTATATTTGCCTTGGTTAGGGGTGCAAAAGTTAAGTGTTTTATAATAACCGCTGCATGACAAGGGCAATGTCGTCCTGGTCATGTTTTTTTAATGTATAGGAAGTATGGTTTGCAAACGGCTGCGGATAGATAACGGGGAAAGATTGCTTCGCTGTGCTCGCAATGACACGAAAGATTGCTTCGCTGTGCTCGCAATGACACAATAGAGGATTATCTTCGGGAACAATCTTACTGTCGCTGCGATAGCGCAGCGGCGCGGCAATCTAAAACGATAACGCTGATCGCCCGGAGGGCGAATTTGTTCTTAGGCTCTCTTTGCATGAGCAAAGCTTTATGATATATAGTTAAGAGTGCAAAAGCTGCTTTATATAAGGCTTATATTCAAGGTGGTGAAACGGTGGCTGGGTCGTTAGTTGTATTTGCCGGTATTTTGTTTATCATATACTCATTTTATTTTATTAAAATAATTAAGGGCAGCCCTGAAGAGTTTGAATCGGAAATGATGCAGGGATTGGCGGCCTGGATTATCAGCCGCGGCGCCAAAGCTAAAGGCCAGCTCTGGGGAATGCTGTTTATATCAATGTTGGCGGAAACAGCTTACTTCATATTGGCTTTTTTAACTTTAGACAATCTGTTTATGATTTTGTTTACCTGTTTCTTTGCAGGATACGAACTGCTGCATCTTTTATTATTAACGTATAATCTGGCCGGTTTCTTCGCCGGCAGATTGAAGCTCAAAGAAATATTCCGCTGGAAAGCTGAACGTTTCAGCGCATTGCTTTTTTTCACGCATTCCATGCTGGTGATAATCGTCCTATCATTCCTATAATCTCCGGCCTGAAAATTACAAATGCAAATGAACCGGCGCATAGCCATCTTCTGATAGGGAAAGCTATAGCAAAATAAGCAGGAGTATGGCTGAATGAGGATATTAGCGCGTAAAGCATGTGCAGCAGAGGAAACCAACCGCCGTTTACACTCAGATATTCCTCAAACCCCGCTTCCGCCAGGGCTGCAAGATAAAATCAGCTTGCTGCAGCCCTATATTGAAAAAAGTGATGATATCGTAAAACGTTCGTTTTCAGCCGGCAGGGGTCTAGATATCGAGGCTGTGGCTGTATATATCAATGCGGTTATTGATAAGAATATGTTAAACGAAGACGTTTTGCGGCCGCTGATGTTAGCGGATGCTGAATATGACCACAGCCAATCAGACCCGCTCAAACTATTTCAAGAAAAAATCGTACATGTAGGTAATATTAAATCCATTGATAATCTTAACAGCCTGGTTCATCACATTTATGACGGCATGCTGGTGCTGTTATTCAACGGTATAAGTACGGTACTGGCAGTGGAGATCCACGGGGGCGAATTCAGGGCGGTTGACGAACCACCGGGAGAAAGGACTATTAGAGGCTCAAGAGAAGGATTTGTAGAGATTCTCGATGTCAATATCTCGATGATTCGCCGAAGACTCAGAGACCCAAATTTAGTAGTAAAGAAAACCGTGGTAGGCAAACGTACCCGCAACCAGGTGGCGATTCTCTATGTTGAGGACATAGCATCACCTGAACTCGTGGCTGAACTAGAGCGCAGGCTGGATGCGATCGACATCGATGGAATAGTGGCTTCAGGATATATTGAACAATTTATCGAAGACCAGCCCAGCGCGATTTTTCCACAGGTTTGGTCGAGTGAAAGACCGGACAAATTAACCATGAAACTTCTGGAAGGCCGTATAGTCATAATACCCGACGGAACGCCGCTGGCCCTGTCCATGCCGTCTCTTTTTATAGAGTTCATGCAGGCGTCGGAAGACTATTATGAAAGGACCCTGGGTGCGTCATACCAGAGACTGCTGAGATTCCTGGCCTTTTTTATCGCTATCTCGCTGCCGGCCTTATATATCTCATTGTTAAGTTTTCACCCCGAGATGCTGCCCACGGGTTTGATAACAAGCCTGGCCCAGGCGCGCAAACAGGTTCCCTTTCCTGTGCTTCTCGAAACCCTGTTACAGGAAATTATTATTCAGCTGGTTATCGAATCCGGACTGCGTCTGCCCGGTTCGGTAGGGCAAACCGTAGGGGTGGTGGCAGGTATTATACTGGGTCAGGCAGCGGTTGCGGCCAAGCTGGCTTCTCCCGGTATCATTATCGTGATAGCCATTACGGCTCTGGCTACCTTTGCCCTGCCCTCCAATTCCATGATACTGGCCAGCAGGGTTATACGCCTGCCGATGCTTTTCTTAGCGGCCGCCTTTGGCTTATTTGGATTTTCTTTGGGTTGGCTTTTGCTGCTTACACACCTGACCAGCCTGGAGAGCCTGGGGGTTCCCTATTTTGCCCCCTTTGCCCCTACCAGGTACCGGGATTTGCAGGATACTCTGTTCAGGTTCCCGCTGTGGAAAATGAAACAGCGGCCCGCATCTATTCCTCATCAGGATGACCGCCGCCAGGGAAATACCAGACAATCTGGAGGAGGATATGGGAACTAAGTCCAGTGCCAGCATAACCAGCAAACAATTGGTGTTTGTATTTATAGGAGCTACGATTGGAATCGCTGTCTCAGCATTCCGCGCGGGTTAGTCGACGCTGCCGGGCAAACCGCCTGGATGGCCCTGCCCATCGGAGCGCTGGTTCCGCTGTTGTCTCTGTTTATGATCGAACGTATCTGCCGCCGCGTGCCGGGTGTGAATTTTATAGAGCTTAATCAGAGATTGTTGGGTAAAACAGCGGGATTTATTATGGTCATGCTATTTATACTGTATATTATTGTTTTTGAATCAATAGTAATAAGAACCTTTGCCGATGTGACCAAGATCTATATGCTGCCGGCCACGCCTTTATGGGTTATACTCTTACTCGTGGCGTTTTCGGTTTATTATGTGATCAGCAAAGGTTCGCGGGTAGTAGCCAGAATAAATGAATTGATTTTTTATATTTTGCTTATTACCCTCATAATCGCCCTTGTGCCTTTGCCTATGGGAGATTACAATAATCTCCTGCCGCTATGGGAAATCGATCCCGCCGGTCTAATGAAGGGTGTCTTATACAGCGCCTTTGCCTTTGAAGGGCTGGAAATCCTTCTGGTTATATATTCACTGGTGGATAAAAAAGAAAGAATAATTAAGGCCGGATTGACCGCGATTGGCATCACCCTGGGAGTATACATTTATATTATAATTTTAGGCATTCTGGTTTTTGGCCTCGATTTGATCAAACTGCTGCTTTGGCCGGGCATATATTACTATAAAACGGTCAGTTTCACAGCTTTCCCGCGCCTGGAGTTCTTCCTGCTGGCCTTTTGGATAGGCCTGGGCGCTCGCCCCGCTTTTACCATGGGTTTTGCCGCTTCCTTATCGCTCAGCCAGCTCTTTAATATCAATGATAACCGCTTTCATCTGGTGGCCCTGGCCGCTGTCACAGCCATGTTCGGGCTGGCTTTAATACCCGGCGACATTTTTGCGGTTTTTAAAATCTGGGATTATGTCGGTTTAGTCGCGCTGGCGGTCAGCCTGCTTTATCCGGCGGGGCTTCATCTGGCCGCTTTTATAGGAGGGCTGGATCATGAAAAATAGAAGGCGGTTAGCGACATTGTTTTTAGGGCTGGTTTTGTTAATGTCCGGCTGCTGGGATGCGCGTGATGTAGACAAACTGGCCTTTCCCTTGTGTGCCGGCTATGATGTTCATCGCGGAGATAAGCAAGGCCCCGATTGGGTCGATGTTACCACTTTGATTCCCAACCTTTCTCCCGAGGCGCCCAACAAGCTCCATGTTCAAACCCTGTCGGAAAGAACCACGGCTTATGCCAGAAATCCCAGGACATATTATGATGCTGATGAATATCTTCCAGGCATAAACCGGGTTTTAATTCTAGGATATGATTTGGCAAGGCATGGTTACACAAATTATATAGACACCTTGGGGAGAGTACCGGGTATCAGCGGCACCATGCTTTTTGCGGTGGCACAGGGCCGGGCTGAGGAGATAATAAAGACACCGGCCAAGGATTATCAGAACAATGGTTTCTATCTGATTATTCTCCTGGGTGAGGCCCAGAAAAAAAGCTTTATTCCTACGGTTAGGGGATTTGAAATGTTTGTCAATCTGGCGCCGGGGAAAAACCCGGTTTTGCCCGTAGTAAAAAAAGACAAAAACAAAATTATTATAGGGGGAGCGGCGCTCTTTAGAAAGGATAAGCTGATATATTTATGCAATACTGACGAGACCAGGACCATGATGATGCTGAGGGGCATAAAAGCCAAAGGATACTACCCTTTTCAATTGCAGGGGGATGGAAAAGGCGAACAAAAGGGGACGGTGTTTATAGGCAACAGGCGCAAAGTAAAGGTTGTCAGGCAGGGAAATCAATATACCTATTATATAAATATCAAACTACATGGGGTAGTGGTCGAACACCTAAATCACGCCCAGACTCTCGACCAGGAGTGTGTAGACTGCATAGAGAGGTCGATAGCCAATAAAGTAGAAGGCGAGTGCCAGCGTTTTTTGGCTAAAATGCAAAACGAATTAAAGACAGACTGTATAGATATCAATAAGTATGCCCTGGCCAAATGGCGCCGGGAACTGACGCCGGTTATTGACAGTGAGGAGTTCATACAAAACGCCAGGATTGAGGTCAAAGCCGAAGTCGCCCTGGAAAATGCCGGCGAATCTTTGTGATGTGTTACCTTGGGAATATGGTATTATAGCATAGAGGAAGATAAATTGGCTGGGGGGAATGAAACTGGAAGTAACGGATAAATATCCGCGTTGGGGTTTTGTGGAAATAATACTGGCCTACTTCTGCATAATGCTGGTCGGCTGGGCGTATTCCTGGGCTGATCAGCAAAGCGGCGGATTTGTCCGCTGGATAGGCTTGGCGGATAACCAGTTCAATGCTTTCGTTACCGCCTACATAGTTCAATTTATAACTACCATTGCGATGGTGGTCTTTTTCACGATTATTGTGAATAAGGCCGATTGGCAACAACTCGGCCTGAAATCGGCTTCAAAGGAGGCTTTTATTAAATATGGCTTCTTAGGCGGGGTGCTGCTGCTGGGAATGGTTATGATTCTCGGCTACCCTATAAATTACCTGCAGCCAGACCTGGAACCGCAGGTTTTTGAGAAGATACTACGTTCTATAGATAATATCCCTGCTTTGCTGCTTTTGTTGTTTATGGGAAGTGTACTGGCTCCAATTTCCGAGGAACTCTTTTACCGGGGTATGATGTACCCGGTTTTCCGCAGGCATCTGGGGATACGGTGGGGAGCGACAGCAGCCGGTGCGGTTTTTGGCCTGGCCCACTGGGATCTGTGGCGAACCATACCGCTGGCGGTGGGCGGAGCCTTGTTGTGCTGGATATATGAAAAGACCGGGAGTATACTGGTGTCTGCTGTGGCTCATGGGGTTTGGAACGGAACTCTGGCATTGATAATTTATTTTACGATGGTTTATAATTTATAACCGGGGTGATAAAATGCGATTTACGATTATAAATGTGAAAATTGCGGAAAGTTTGAAAAGATGCAGAGGATTACTGAACCTCCCCTGGAACAATGCCCGGTTTGTAATGGAAATGTAGAGCGTTTGATAAGTAAAAATGTAGGAGTAGTATTTAAGGGTTCGGGATTTTATAAAACCGATGCCCAGCAGGTTAAGGAAAAATACCGGGAATTGAATAAAGAAAGGCAAAAAGACAACCAGGCCATTTTAGATGGTGATATTGGGGGTTTTGTAAAACAATCCGAAGCGACCACGCAGAAAGTATCTGAAAATTAACCTGAATTTACAGCGGTTCTTTCACTAAAGGTGATAAAGAACCGTTTTTTGTTGGCCGGTGAAAAAGAGGATTTTTGAGCTTTTTGCAGTATTTAACATATAGTGAAGCAGCAGTGAAAGTTTTTTCGTCTAAGATGTCAAAAAGCCTAATCTAATACAGGTTGGTGTAAAAATGATTGTTAAAAATATTGTGGAACCACTGGTTTGGGAGACGCTGGGCAAAGTTCTTAACAGCAAACCTGAAGCCTGCCGCTGTGAAAAATGCCAGGCGGATATGGCCGCATATGCCCTGAATAAACTCCCTCCCAAGTATGTGGTAAGCCGTAAGGGTGAAATTATCGCCCGAGCGGTATCACTTGACAATAAATATAATATTGCGGTTTTGGTAGCGGTTACAGAAGCGGTGGAGATTGTAAGCCGCAAACCCCGGCACGATGACTGACAATAATTTGGGGTGACTATTATTAAGCTTGCGATGCTTCGAGTGTTGAAGTAGTGGAGTGGGTGCATGAAAAAGATAATTATATATACTGATGGAGCATGCTCTGGCAATCCGGGACCTGGCGGATGGGGAGCTGTTCTTTTTTATGGGGAACATATTAAGGAAATTTCTGGCGGCGAGGAGGCAACCACCAACCAGCGCATGGAATTGACGGCTGTTATCGAAGCGCTGAAAGCGTTAAAGGTGAGCGGATGGGAAGTAACGGTTTATTCCGACAGCGCTTATATAGTGAATGCTTTTAAACAGGGATGGATTGAAAACTGGCAGAAAAACGGCTGGAAAAACAGCAAAAAAGAAGCGGTGGCCAACCAGGATTTATGGCTGAATTTGCTGGCCTTGCTGCAGAAAAACCGGGTGAAGATAGAAAAGGTCAAAGGCCACGCCGGGGATGAGTTCAACGAGCGCTGCGACCAGCTCGCCCGCGCAGCGATAAAGAAGTTAATAGCCCCAGATTAACCCAGATGAACACTGATAGTTCTGCCAATACAAGAATAAATTTGGAGATGTTGTGCGAAAGTTTAAGTAAGTAAATGATAACATCGGCAAAAAGCCATATAGCGGCTGAACCAGGTTCATTTCATAATTTAGAGTAAAAATCCATTATATGCAGGTTATAATCATCAGTAAAAATCAGTGGTATGGGGATTAACTGCAGAATTAAGAATCTGTGCAAATCAGTGTTAAGCAGCGGCTAATTCATATTTTCCGGGGAGGTGCTGTATATGTGGCAGGAGATGAAGGATGCTTATACTACCTGGAGGGTGAAAAAGTACCTGAGCAGCTGCGGGGATAACCTGCGGGCGCGCAACCCGGGGTGTTTTCACCTGGGCAAGGGTTCAGAGGTCCATATAGGACATAATGTGCTGCTGGAGCGGCAGGTGCTTTTTTCTACGGGCGAAAATGCCAGGATTTACATAGGTGATAATACCTACCTGGGGGATTATACTAATATACTGGCAGTGCGGGAGGTTCGTATCGGCAAGGGCTGCGCCATCAGCTGGCATGTGCTGTTTATGGATACTTCCTCTCATCCGTTTGGCATCCGGGGTCAAATTCCCCAAACCTTAATTGCCCCGATTATAATTGAAGATCATGTCTGGATAGCTGCCGGGCGGTAATTCTCAAAGGAGTGACGGTGGGAGAAGGCGCCGTTATCGCCAATAATGCCGTGGTAACCAAGGATGTTCCTCCCCGTACTCTGGTGGGAGGAAACCCGGCCCGGGTGATAAAAGAAGATGTAATATGGGAGTAAGGTATCGCCTTTAAATGGAATATAACTTAACTTTCGCATCTGCTTTAAACAAATTCATATCTTGCGCGCAACTTTAAATATAACTTTATGAAAAGTTAGGTTTTGGCAATGAATAAAATAGAGTTAAAACAACAAACAGAGAATGGACAAAATCTTTTAAATATAGAAGTTATTGATATTTCGGCTACCGTTGCCGATCTTCTGCAGGTTTGGCAGCCCCTGTGTGATGATGAAAAGATTGTCAAGTTATATGCTGAAGGAGGTCATGCCAGCTGCCGGGCCTGTAAAGTTAACTGCTGCAATACCGCCTATGTAATCCCCGATCTGGTTGCCTTCCGTAAGATGGCTGCCGGGTTGAATTATGATTACCACGAGTTTATTGATGATTATTGTCAGACCCAGAAACGAGAATTAGGTTTGCTGAGGTTAAAGCCTAATCCCTGTGTTTTTCTGCGAGAAGACATCTGTACCATTTACCCGCTTCGTTCCCTGATATGCCGCTTCTATATCTGCACCCCCCTGACCGGATCAACCGAACAACTAATTTACGAGATTGCGTGGACCGGTGCGGCGGCTACCTGCATCTTCGCTGAGGAGAAAGGTCTTTTGCGGACAGATTCCAAAGGCGGATTCAGCAGTTTTGATCTTTTATTTAAACAACTGGTGGATGATTACCGTTCTCATCCGGGCGTGGAATTATTTTTGCGGGCCGCTGATTACGATGATATACCCCTGGCTCCGTTTCTAATAGAATAGCCTTCTTTCCGTTGCAGGAATTTGTCTAAAAAAACGGAATATATAAACGGAAAAATATCAACGGTTATCTTATTTACGGGGGTGATGAAAAACTGGTATCTTTGCTGCCTTTATAAAAATTTAGTAGGGAGGGCAATGTTTTGAGGTTTAGAACTAATTCCAAACTGGTTATGCTGTTGTGCTTGTTAATGGTTTTTTCGCTTTTTTCCGGCTGTGCCAAGAAAGATGGAGGGGAGGCTCAGAAAGACTCGGCTAAACAGGCTGATACAATCAAACTGGGCTTCCTGGGCGCTACCACAGGAGATGTAGCGTGTTATGGCATTCCCGGGCAAAAAGGCATGAAAATGGCTATTGATGAGGTTAATGCCCAGGGCGGTATACTGGGAAAGCAAGTTGTGGGAATCTATGAGGATAATAAGGGCGATTCAGCGGAAATTGCCAATATTGCTACCAAGTATATTACCCGTGACAAGGTAGTGGCTATGGTTGGCGACCCCTGCACCGGGTTAACCAAAGTGGCGGCCAAAATAGCCCAAACCAATAAAGTGGTTCTTCTGTCCGCTGGCGCAACCAGTACGGGCGTAGTAGAAATAGGAGACTATATATTCCGCAATACCCTTTTGGACAAGTATGCTTCACCGGCTGTAGTTGAATGGATGGTAAAACAAAAGGGTTGGAAGAACATAGCCATTATAACTTCATTGAATAATAGCTATAGTACGGGATTAACCCCGCTTTTCAAAGAGGCCATTAATAACTCTGGAGGCAAAATAGTCCTGGACGAAACAATTAATGACGGAGAAACTGATTTCAGCGCTCAAGTAACAAAAATGAAAAAGGTTAAACCCGATGTGCTGGTATTTACAGGTTACTACAAAGAAGGGGCTTTAATAATGAACGAAGCCCAAAAGCAAGGCCTGGATATCAAGATGGTCGGCGGCGACGGGTTGTATGGGGAAGACCTCATGAAACTGGGCGGCAAAGCTGTCGAGGAAAAGGTAATATATTACGCCGGCTTTACCCCGGAAGAGAAGACCCCTCAGACCACTGAGTTTATTAAGGCCTATAAGGCTAAATACAATGGCGAAGAACCGGATATGTTCGCTGCGCAGTATTATGATGCGGTTATGATTCTCAAAAAGGTTATGGAAGACAGCAAGAGCAGCGATCCCAAGGTATTCAAGAATGAACTGGCCAAGCTGAAAGACTATCCCGGTGTTTCCGGCAATACTACTATTGGACCCGACCGTGAACCTATCAAGAGCCCGGTTTGCTTGTTAACAGTCAAGGACGGAAGCTTCCGCGCTCTCTTGGAAAAGATTCCGGTAAAGGCCCAGTAACGTTAAATTCTCCGGGGACCTGTGCAAGCTCAGGTTCGGGGTGATTTAGCTATAGTAATTATGAGTTAGTAACTCAACTTATGCACTTGAAATAAGGCAAAATATAAAGCTGTGTTCCTATAGTTGACATGAAACCGGCTGACGGCCCAAAGTCAAGCAGCCCATGGCCGCACATAATATATCAAGTGCGAAAGTTGAATTAGTAAATTAATAGGAAGTGGCGTATGTTCTGGCAGCAATTACTAAACGGGCTGACCCTGGGAAGCAGCTATGCCCTGATAGCCCTAGGGTATACCATGGTTTACGGTATTATTCAGCTGATTAATTTCGCCCATGGGGATATCTTTATGTTAGGCGCTTTTGTAGGCTGGTTCTTGGTCAGTGTAGCCGGGGTGAATATTGTTGTGGCTCTGTTGGGGGCCATGGCTTTTTGCATGCTGACCGGAATGCTGGTAGAAAGAGTGGCTTATCGTCCTTTGCGGGGCAAGTCTTCACGTTTGTCTCCCCTGATCAGTGCTATAGGGGTATCTATTTTTCTGTCCACTTTAATGGTCTTGATCGCCAGTCCCAATGCCAGGCGCTATCCCGAAGTAATTCCATCACATACTGTAAGCCTCGGTTCATTGGAACTGTCCTCTTTGCAGATTATTATTCTGTTATTATCGGCAGCCTTGATGGTGGGACTGGAGATTATGGTGCAGAAAACCCGCATGGGCAAAGCGATGCGGGCCTGTTCGCAGGACCTGGATGCCGCAGCCTTAATGGGGATAAACGTCAACCGCATTATCTCTTTAACCTTTGCGGTCGGTTCAGCTGGCCGCCGCCGGGGGAGTAATGGTCGGCATTTATTACAACGCGGTATGGCCTTATATGGGAACCATGGCAGGGATGAAGGCATTCTGCGCTGCGGTATTAGGTGGTATTGGATCTATACCCGGGGCCATGCTGGGAGGATTGACCCTGGGGGTGATGGAAATCATGGGAGTGGCTTATTTATCGTCTTCTTACAAAGATGCTATTGCTTTCGGGGTATTGATTCTGGTTTTAATTATCCGTCCGCAGGGATTCTTAGGACAGAAAATTGTAAAAAAAGGTGTAGGTGAAAAAATTGGATGCACTGCTGACGCAGTATATTGATCCATATTTTCTGCGCATTATATTGCTGATAGGTATTAATATCATTCTGGCTCTGGGATTAAACCTCATTACCGGGGTCACCGGGCAATTATCCATGGGTCATGCGGGATTTATGAGCCTGGGGGCATATACTTCGGCCATACTTTCAATGCATTACGGGGTTTCTTTTCCGGCAGCGCTTCTGCTCGGCGCGGGGATCGCCGCTGTTTTCGGGGTTATTATCGGCATACCAACCCTCAGATTGCAGGGTGACTACCTGGCCATGGTTACCATCGGTTTTGCGGAGATTATCCGCGTATTTTTTCTTAATTTCGAGCCGGGGGGAAAAGCGGTAGGGCTGGCGGGTATTCCGCAATATACTACCTTTACGCTGGTATGGTTTATAGTTATTGTGGTCATAATCCTGAATGGCTGTTTGCTGTATTCCAGAACCGGCCGGGCTTTATATGCTATCCGTGAAAATGAAATTGCGGCTGAGTCATGCGGTGTGGATACGACCCGGATGAAGGTTATGGCTTTTACCATAGGAGCGTTCCTGGGAGGATTAGGCGGAGGTTTATATGCTCATTTCATGTATTATATCGATCCCCAGGTGTTCGGTTTTACCAAGTCTATAGAAATCTTAAACATGGTGGTCTTGGGAGGAATGGGCAGCATTCCCGGCACCATCCTGGGAGCGGTCATACTGACCATCCTTCCTGAGTTTCTGCGCGTAGTAGCTGATTACCGCCTGCTTTTCTACGGAGCATTGCTGGTAATTTTAATGATATTCCGCCCCAATGGACTTTTAGGAGATGTACGCATTTACGATCTTAAACATTCAGCTTGGTGGAAGAAACAAAACCCCCAATACAGGTAATATCCTGAGCATTAAGCCTTGACAAAGTTATCCCTGAATACTAGAATAACGTTGATTATCGCACCTTCATCCTCTATAATGTAACCAAATCCCATAACAGATAGGCGATGGTGCTCGCCTGCAGCCGTTAAAGGCTCAAATGCTGAACAGCTAATAGCTCCTGTCAAATTGACGGGGGCTTTAATTATTTATGAAAAGCCCTGGCAGGAGGAAGCTTCCATGACTTTCCCCGGAATATTATTTATGACTAAAGAAGGCTTTATTGATGTATTGCGATCGGGACTTTGACCTGGAGTTAGAATCGTCACCTGTTCAAGAAGACCTGATTCAGGATCTGGAGCTGAATATACTGATTAATGCTATGTCCCTTGGTGATGAGTATATATTCCTGGCCTGTAAAAGAAGACGCGGCCATGAACAGCGGAAAACTGGATGAGGAGCTTGGCCGTATGAACCAAATAGTGTATACACTGAAGCCTGGGTCCCTGGTGCTTTTCAATGAATCATTTGCCGCCACTAATGAAAGGGAAGGCTCGGAACTTGCCCGGCAGATCATTTGCGCCTTGATCGAGAAAAACATTCAGGTTTTCTTTGTTACCCATCTTTATGAATTTGCCAGCCGCATTCATGACCGCCAGATGCAGAATGTCATGTTTCTGCGGGCAGAAAGACACAGCGATGGAAGGCGAACCTATAAAATGATAGCTGGGGAGCCTTTGCGAACAAGTTTCGGGCAGGATATATACCAGCAGGTATTTGAGCAGCATGATTTTGCGAACAATACCAGTTAAAACCAACCTTATGTGTTATAGCCTGGATCTTGTATAATTAAAGAAAATGCAGCCAGCCTTTTAAAAGGAGAGGATCATATGCGGCAGTACTGGCAATTTGATTACTATGTTGGCGGCAGGCATAAGGTCCGCTACTTCTATGGAACAGAAGCTGCTGTTAATAATCGGATTAAGAAATATGAATGTGAAAGCAAAGAGCTGATAGTCTTGAATAGGTCCCAGGCCATTTATCTTAAAACAGAAAAGAAGATACATATCATAAAATTATAATAGTAAGGGGATAATGCATGGATTTATCAATCCTATTCGGTTGGCAGGGGGTTGAACTCCTGGCCCTGAGTCTGGTGGCTTCAATCATAGCTGCAGTGGCTGGTTTTGGCGGCAGCGTAATCCTGCTTCCGCTGGTAGTACATTTATTCGGGATAAAGGCGGCAGTACCTATACTTACAGTGGCTCAACTGTTGGGCAATGCCTCACGGGCCTGGTTTGGACGAAAGTCCATAGATTGGAGGGTGGTATTCTATTTTAGCCTGGGATGTATACCTTCGGCTATTATTGGCGCGGTTATGTTCGGTTCAATACATGCCAGCTGGTTGAAAACAGGACTGGGCGCCTTTTTAATACTAACCTTGATATATCGTCATTCCGGGCTTAAATCAGTAAATATGAGCCTTATTCACTTTATGCTGTTAGGTGCTGTCTTTGGCTGGTTATCTGCTGTTGTGGGAACGGTAGGTCCTCTGGTAGCTCCGTTTTTCCTGGATTATGGGCTGGTAGGTTCAGCCTACATCGCCAGTGAGGCGATGACTGCTGTAGTTATGCACATAACCAAGGGGATTGTCTATTCAAAATACGCGCTGCTGGGATGGGATACTTTTTTCATTGGACTGATGATGGGGCTGGTGATGGTATTAGGCTCATTTACCGGCAAGCAAATTGTAGACCGGATGCCCCGCATTTGGTTCACCAGAGTAGTGGAAACAGTAGTCTTGCTGACCGGTATTGGATTTGTGTCCGGACTCATGTGAGTCGGGGATAAAAAGTCTGTAATTTCAGCCGAATGGGGGGTCATTTCTTTACATAAAGGGGTTGTAGGTTATAATATACAAAAAGCAATAGTTTAATATTTTCCAGGTGATGGAGCTCACCTCGCTGTCATTGCGGAACCGCCCTGCTAATGGCTCCTATCTTTTGAATAGGGGCAGTTTTTGTTGGTGCTGGTTTTATGATGGAGAGCAAACGGTCATAAAAGTCCCTAAACCGGGGAAAATGTCTTTGTTACTAATTAAAATAAATAATTTTAGAATGGAGATGTTTTAAAACCATGAGTATTATTACTGATGTATTCGCCCGGGAGATTTTAGATTCCAGAGGGAACCCTACTATTGAAGTGGATGTTTATTTGGAAAGCGGGATAATGGGACGGGCCGCTATTCCTTCGGGCGCATCTACGGGAACCAATGAAGCCGTAGAATTGAGAGACAATGATAAAAGCCGTTATTCAGGCAAAGGGGTTCAGAAAGCCGTAAAAAATGTCAATGAAATCATCGCCCCTGAATTGATCGGGGAGGATTGTCTGGACCAGTACGAAATCGATCAGCACATGATTCAGCTAGATGGAACCCCTAATAAAGGTAAATTGGGAGCTAACGCGATCCTGGGCGTTTCCCTGGCTGTGGCGCGGGCTGCTGCTAAGGTTCTTAATATCCCCCTCTACAAATATCTGGGCGGAATCAATGCCAGGCTTTTGCCGGTGCCCATGATGAATATTTTAAACGGCGGCAAGCACGCGGATAATAACCTGGATGTGCAAGAGTTTATGATTGTGCCGGCTGGAGCTCCTAATTTTAAAGAAGCTCTGCGGATGGGAGCCGAGGTGTATCATACTCTTAAAGCGGTTTTGAAGAAGAATAATCTTAATAGTTCGGTTGGTGATGAAGGCGGCTTTGCTCCCAATTTAAACACCAATGAAGAAGCATTGGAATTGATTGTGAGCGCTATTGAGCAGGCAGGCTATGTACCGGGACAGGATATATTCCTGGCTATGGACCCGGCCGCCTCGGAATTTTATCAAGATGGGAAATACGTATTTGCGGCCGAAGGAATCGCCCGCAGTTCAGAAGAGATGGTGGATTATTATGAAGGACTGGTAAACCGTTTCCCCATCGTACTCATCGAAGATGGTATGGCTGAGGACGATTGGGACGGCTGGAAAATAATGACTGACCGGCTCAGCCAGCGGATTTTGCTGGTAGGAGACGATATATTCGTAACCAACCCCGCCATCTTGAAAAAAGGCATTGAACAGGGTATAGCCAACAGCGTGCTGATAAAGCTCAATCAAATCGGAACACTTACCGAAACCCTGGATACTATAGAAATGGCCAGGGATGCAGGCTATCGTTGCATGGTATCGCATCGTTCAGGCGAAACCGAAGATCCCTTTATTGCTGATTTTGTAGTAGCTACCAAGGCCGGGTTGATAAAAACCGGAGCACCCGCCCGCACTGATCGGGTGGCTAAATACAATCAGCTGGTTCGTATAGAAGAGGAATTAGGGAATGCGGCTCAGTATAGCGGCATGGCTGCTTTCAGAAAACGGTAGGATTATCCGCATTAAGGGCGCAGAAAAGGACGGTAAGTTATAGTCACTCGCAATCTTCACAGGAGTATAACCCTTGCAGGAAGAAAAGCGTTGGGATGGGAAAGATTGCCGCGTCGCTGCGCTCCTCGCAACGACAAACACATAGTTTGCGTAACAATGAAAATACCGGAAAGTTTATTTTCTTGGCTGCGCATCATTAGTCAACTGCGAAAGTTGGTTACTGATTGAACGCAAGGCAAGCATAACGCTTTGTCCAAGCTGTCAGCCGGTATTTAAGTCAAGAGTTAAATTATCTGTGTATATCAGTGTTTATCCGTGGTTAAACGCTTTATAGTGTCTTATCCCGCAGTTAGCGCAGGGGCGATTCACGAATCGCCCTGTCGTTGCGAGCGCAGCGAAGCAATCTATAATATTATGGCAAGGGAGAGATTGCTTTGCTGCACTCGCAATCTTCACAGGAATATAAACCCTGCAGGAAGAAAAGCGTTGGGATGGGAAAGATTGCCGCGTCGCTGCGCTCCTCGCAACGACAAACACATAGTTTGCGTAACAATGACAATACCGGAAAGTTTATGTTCTTGGCTGCGCATCATTAGTCAACTGCGAAAGTTGGTTACTGATTGAACGCAAGGCAAGCATAACGCTTTGTCCAAGCCAGGAAGGTAAGGCGGGCTCAACCCGCAATAAAACTGAAAGCAGTAATTCGGTTATTATACAGTCTGTTCCTTTAGTCAACATGAGACCGGCTGACGGCGGGATAAAGCGTTATGATTGCCTTAACCAAAGCTGCTTTTACTGTACATAATCATTCAACCGCGCCAATTGGCTTATTGCAGAATAAGCAGGCAAAAGTTGATTAAACCGAGGTATGGATATGGATAAAGAAGTCCAGGAGTTTTTGTTAGAAATACAGTCGGTTTGTGAAGAATTTGGATTGCATTCCGTTAACAAAACCCTGCAAAGGATCAAGAATTTTGCCCGACAAAATCAATACATTGATGTGGCTGTATTAGGGCAATTTAAGGCTGGCAAAAGCTCATTTTTAAACAGTTTCTTAAATAAAGCCCTGCTGCCGGTTGGCAATATTCCAGTTACGGCGGTTATCAGCCGCATCAGCTATGGACCGCAGGAAAAGGTCACAGTAACCTTCACGGATGGCAGCCGCCAGGAAATATCCAGCCAGGAAATTGAGGATTATGTTTCTGAATCCGGGAATCCGGAGAATGAGAAGAATGTATTGCTGGTTGATATTGAGCTGCCTGGACTTGAACAGATCAAGACAATCAGATTAGTTGATACACCAGGTATAGGCAGTGTATGGAAACATAATACTGAAACAACAACGAGCTGGTTCCCGGAAACCGGAGCGGTGCTGTTCCTGATAAGTGCCGAAAAACCGATATCGGAAAATGAACTGACTCTGCTGCAGGAAATTTACCTTTATTCGCCGGAAATTGTTATCGTTTTAAGCAAAACCGATCTTTTTGCCGAAAAACACCTGCAGAATATGGAAAAATTTACTAAAGATGTGCTGCGGCAATACTTTAACAAGGATTTCCCGCTGTTGAGACATTCTTCTCATAAAGCAACCCTTGAATACAATGAAGCTATTAAACAGGATATTTTATTGCCCCTGGCCTTGAACCGGGACGAAAATTTTGCCAAAATCCTGCGACACAAACTTGAATCTTTATCAAATAATTGTCTGTCATATTTGGAAATAGCTTATGAGGCTTCCCGGCAGAAGGAGTCCGATAGAAAAAGACTTCAGGAATCAATTCTGGATGAGCATTTGCATTTTCATTTTATCCGCCGCGAACTCCTGCTTATTATTGGCAGCTATAAAGAGAAAAACCGTGAACAGGTATATGATTACCTGAATTCTTTCCGCGGGGAGATAGAAACCAGGCTGAAAAACGGTTACCGCACGGCCTTTCCCGATTGGAAGGGCAATCTTTATTCCGTCAGCAGACAATATGAAAACTGGCTCAATCAGACCTTAACCCTGGAACTTCAGGAGATTTTATTAAAAGAAGAAAAATCCTTTGAGTTATTAGGCGCGTTGAAAAGACATCTCACATTTTATCTAAAATCCTTCCGGGAAAGACTGAGTCATAACCTGGAACAGGTCTTAGGTATAAAAGCCAATCTGGCAGCCCTTGATATTTCCGTGGATGAAATAAAGAAACCTAGCATTTCTATCAGCCGGGCTTTTGATTTTCATTTAGATATGCTTTGGTTTTTCTTTCCTATGTTTATCTTCAGGGGTATTTTTCAGCGTTATTTTGAGAAACAGATCGATTATGAAATTGATAAAAACCTGCATCGTCTGACTTCAAATATGAATGAAAGGATAAATAAAGAAATGGACAGCTTGATGGTTAAAGCCCTGTCCTACATAAATGATGAACTGAATATGATTGAAACCCTGCTCGGAGAAAATAAAGGCGCCAGTGATTATATCCTGAGTAAAATGGAACAGATCAGACTTTAAACGGAAAGATTAAAGAGGTGACGAAATGTCAGTTCTGACATTAAGGGGCATCAGCCAGGAATTCGGCGGCCTGAGGGCCCTGGATGGCATAGATCTGGATATCGAAGCGGGGGAAATATTCGGCATTATTGGTCCCAATGGCGCCGGCAAAACCACCCTGTTTAATATCCTGACCGGGATATACTATGCGACCGAGGGAGAATATTATTTTAAGGATCAGGTTATGAAACGGGTTCCGCCTTTTCGCGTGGCCCGTATGGGCATTGCTCGTACTTACTAGAATATCAGGCTTTTCAATAAATTATCCGTTTTGGATAATGTGCGGGTGGGGATGCACAGCGTCACCCGCAGCGGCATATTTTCAGGAATGTTTCGCCTGCCCGCTTCCAGAAGGGAAGAAAAAATCATAAGGGAACGTTCTCTGAAACTTTTGGAAATGGTGGGTTTGTTTGAAAAACGCGGAGAATACGCTGATAATCTGGCCTATGGGGAACAAAGAAAATTGGAAATTGCCAGGGCCCTGGCCGGATCTCCCGCCCTTTTGCTTCTGGACGAACCTGCGGCAGGGATGAATTCCACCGAAAAGGTCGAACTGGTGGATTTGATAAGGGGAATACGTGATCAAATGCAGCTTACGATTTTACTGGTTGAGCATGATATGAACCTAGTCATGAATATATGTGAACGGATTGCCGTACTTAATTATGGCCGTAAAATCGCCGAAGGTATTCCCGACCAGATAAAAAGCGATCCTGGAGTAATTGAGTCCTATCTGGGAGCCTAAACATGAGGATTTCTCTGGTTTACCTGGCCCTATTTTTCTCGGTGCTGTGCATGTCCTTTTCTTCAATTATGATCAAGTTTTGTACGGCTCCCGCCATAATTATCGCTTTATACCGGGTGTTTTTTACTTCAGGTCTGGCCGCCTTTATTCGCGGCCCTCGTCTGGCCGGCAGCTTGCGGAGCCTTTCACGCCGGGATTTGAAGCTGACTATGGTTTCAGGATTTTTTCTGGCCTTGCATTTAGGATTTTGGATTACTTCTTTATCTTACACTTCGGTTTCCAGTTCGGTTTTATTTACGAATCTGCAGGTAATCTTCGTTCTGGTTCTGTCGATCGTGTTATTAAAAGAAAAACCTGGCCGCATGGCAATTTTAGGGATTTTTATAGCCCTGGCCGGTTCATTTTGCATTGCGCAGGGCGATCTTTCCCGGGGCCGTTTCCTGGGAGATATGCTGTCATTAGCCAGCGGGCTTTTTGTGGGCATTTATTATTTAATCGGACGCCAGATACGTGCCCGGGTGGACACTATGACTTATACCGCCATTAACTGCGCGGTAGCCTGCCTGTTCCTGGCCCTGTTCTGTCTGGCCACAGGGCAGCGGTTTACCGGTTATCCTTATCTGGATTGGCTGTTGTTTTTATTGATGGCTCTGGGCCCCGGGCTGGCTGGACACGGTCTTTTGAACTGGGCTTTGAAATACTTGCAGGCGCCGACCGTATCGGTATCTATCCTGGGTGAATCGGTGGGAGCCAGCATACTGGCCTATTTTATATTTGGCGAAAACCTGCTATGGTACCAAATCAGCGGGGGGCTTTTAATATTAACCGGCATTTATATTGCCGCTGTGAATGAAGGCCAGGGGATAGCGGATTAATATTAGTAAATCAACGGCAAAAGATTGATATTAATCTAAAAAGAACAACCCGGAGAAGTTCAGGGTTGTTCTTTTTTAGTTTTGGACTTATAAGAGCTTAATACATATCGTGCAGTTGGGCTTTGGGGAAGTAATGTTTAATAATGGCCTGGGCATTTTTGCCTTCCTTAGCCATTGCATAGGCGCCCCATTGTTCCATACCTACACCATGTCCCCAGCCGCTGCCTCTAAAGACAATGTTATTGCCCTCCGTTTTGACGCTGCTGATTACAGTAGAGTACAAGCGATCAGGACCTATTTTAGCGCGCAGATCTACGGCGGAAATCGTAGCCTTGCCTGCGGTAATGGTTTTAGCCCGTCCAGATGGTCCCCGGGTGCTGACCCTAATGTCATTCAGTGTCCCGGCTTTGCTGCCCATAATGTTTTGTATTTCGGAACGGGGGATCTTAACCGTCCAATTACGGTATTTGGCCGGGGCATATTTGATGCCGTGGGTTGCTACTGGAACCAGGTAACCAGCCTTGTTTTTAAGCTTGGGAAAACCTTCCTCGATGCTGGCGGTTTTATCCTTAGAAGATGAATGGAACAGGGCATAGACGAATTTACCGTTGTATAACAACACCTGTCCGCGAGTTTCATCTACAGCCCGTGATATCATAGGCGTAATCTTGGTTTGGTCGTATTCCTGAAATTCTGTATGAGAGTCGCTCATGTCCGTCTGATGCTTTCCGCGCGTCCCGTTTTCGTAATTAATCAGAGCCAAAGTCATAGTGCGGGCAACAATGGCCTGCGCTTTCATAGCTTCCAGGGGATATTTGGGACCTACTTCCGCAGCTACCACACCTTTAAGATATTCTTCCAGTTTAATATTTTCCTTGGCGCCGGTGGCGGTGCGATAAATGCTGAAACTGGGTTCTGAGCTGTATTTAGTGACTTCCTTCTTCAGGGTCAGTGGTTTTTTGCTTGGCATGGGCGCCGGAATCGGTTTCTTACTTTGCTGCTGGCATCCGGCCAAACTGAATATAAATATTAGAACCAGAAACACAGCCGCATAGCAGGATAAATTTCTTTTCTGCAAGAAGTACCAGCCTCCTTCGTAATTTTGTTCTAGTTTGCCCGTTATTAAATCAATTATTTGCTGGACATGGACTTCACAGACTTTTATGCTTTACAAAAGGCTTTAATTTTTCTGTTTAACCCCTAACTTTTTAGATAGGAGGCTTGCTATGCATATCGTCCTGGTGGAACCGGAGATTCCGCAAAACACCGGTAATATTGCGCGCAGTTGTGCTTTGACGGGGTGTACTTTGCATCTGGTGGGCAGATTAGGGTTTTCACTTGAGGATCGGTATTTAAAAAGAGCGGGGCTCGATTATTGGGAATATGTAAATATAATACGCTGGACTGGTTTTCATGAATTGCTTGAACATTATCAAGACGCCAATTTCTACCTGGCCACTACGAAAGCCCAAAAATATTATAACCGCGTATCATACCAGCCGGATGATATGCTGGTGTTCGGCGCCGAAAGCCGGGGCTTGCCAGAGGACATTTTATCGATGTTTCCGGATAAACATATCCGCATACCCATGATTAACATGGGAAGGTCATTAAACCTTTCTAATGCGGCAGCGATTATTATATATGAGGCACTCAGGCAGATGGATTTTCCTGGACTGGATTAACCGTAAAAATCGATAAAAATTATATACACATTTCCACAAATATAAAATATTATAATAATAACGTCACATGCTTATATATTCCATATTACCCTATTCTAAGAGGACAAACGACCTAAAAAATGCCTCAATCCTAATTAAAGCAAGATCAGATTACAAGGGAGCTGGGAAAATGCGGATTCTTATAGCGGATGATGATTTACTGTCCCTGCGCATTCTTAATGATTATATTAACAGCTGGGGATATGAGGTGATTTTGTGCCGCAATGGCGATGAAGCCTGGGCCGTATTGGAACAAGAAAACCGCCCTAATATTGCTATACTGGATTGGATGATGCCGGGCCTGGAGGGGGTTCAGATTTGCGAAAGACTAAGAAAAATGAATCCGTCCCGGTATGTGTACGTTATTTTGCTTACGGCCAGAAGTAAGACGGAAGATGTAATAAAAGGGCTCGACTCAGGCGCGGACGATTATATTATAAAGCCTTTCCATCCGGAGGAGCTGAAATACCGCTTAAGAATCGGGGAAAGGATAATTGAACTTGAACAACGTATTATCAGCATGGCCAGCACCGATTATCTTACCGGCCTTTTAAATCGCCGGGCTTTTATGGAGAGACTGGAGGCGGAGATAAATCGCGCTCAGCGCGGTTACAATCACCTGGGTATTATTATTGCTGATCTGGATCATTTTAAGGATATAAATGATAGATATGGACACCAGGTGGGTGATCGTGTACTGCAGGACGCATCCCGATGCCTGACTTCGGCTTGCCGGGTGTATGATTTTGTAGGCCGATATGGCGGGGAGGAATTCATCATTTGCCTGCCCGGGGCCAATATTAATGAAACCTGTAATATAGCGGAACGGATGCGGAACATGCTCAGAGAACAGAGAACGGTGTTAGCGGATAATACAGAAGTGGGAGTGACAGCCAGTTTCGGAATTGCTGATATGTCATCAGGCAGCGCGATGAGTTCAGACGACTTGATTAAAAAGGCTGATGATGCTCTCTATCAGGCCAAGGGTAAAGGACGCAACCAGGTGGTAATTGCTGACTCAAAATAAAAAACCCCTGAATGGGGTTTTTATTAAGCACCTATATAAATGAGTTTTATTCCACCGGCACGGGAGCTTCGACTGGACAAACATCTGCACAAGAACCGCAATCGGTACACAGTTCTGGATCGATTTCGTATTTGTCCTCGCCTTCACTAATCGCCTCCACCGGACACTCATCAATGCATACTCCGCAGGAGATACACTCATCGGTGATTTCGTAAGTCACTTTGTTCCCTCCTTTGCCACATTTAAGCTACTAGCATTATAATTAACGCCTTTTTGTTTGTCAATTTAGAAACCAGGCGTATAAAGACAGAATTGCCTGCCCGATCAGCACATAATATTGCCAGGACAATAGTTCCATGGCATAAAATATACCTTGGATATATAATTGTCGGAAAAAGGAGATATACGCTTGAAGTGCATGGTTCTCGCCAATGGCGAATATGGAGTGATGGATGCCTATAAAGACCTGGTGAAAAATGTTGATCTGGTGATATGTGCTGATGGCGGCGCCAACTATGCTTACTACCTGGGAATAAATCCCGATTATATTATTGGTGATCTGGATTCTATCACCGCTGAAATTAGAGAATATTACCAACTGCAAGGGGTAAAATTTAAGAAGTATCCGCGTTCTAAAGATTTCACCGATACGCAGCTGGCTCTTTCTTTAGCAGAGGAACTGGGAGCAGATGACATAGTCCTGGTGGGAACTCTGGGCAAAAGACTGGATTTTACCATGTCCAATATTTACGCCGGTCTGGATATGGCGCACAGCGGGAAAAAAATAAAACATTATTCCCCCGACTGCACCATTTATCTGCTTACAGGCAGCTTGCGGCTGGAAGGGTGTAAGGGAGACCTGGTCTCTGTACTGGCTCTAAGCGACCAGGTTCAAGGGGTATGTGAAAATGGATTTGTTTATCCCCTGCAGAATGCGGTTATAGAGAAAACAAATCCCTATGCGGTTTCAAATGTTATCAGCGATGATAGGGCTGAAATCAATCTAAGCCAGGGTATACTGCTGGTATTCCACTATCACGGCAATAGATAATATAATCGGGGCGGAAAAATTGCGCTTGATATATTATGTAAGGTAAAATACTGCTTGACTTAAGGCAATCATAACGCTTTATTCCGTTGTCAGCCGGTTTCATGTTAACTATAGGAGCAGAACAATATGCTTGCCTTAAGTTAAGTGCGAAAGTTGAGCTATAAGCATCCCGGAGGTGCAAACTTGGATTTTACTTTTTTAACCGGTATATTTGCCAGTCCCTGGGATATAATTCGCAACCTGGTTGATATAGCTATAATTTCATATATTCTCTACCGCCTGCTGGGGCTTATCAAGGGTACCAGAGCCGAGCAATTGCTTAAAGGATTGGTGCTCCTGCTTATTTTTACGCTTGCGGCAGGTTTCCTCAAACTCACCATGGTAAATTGGCTGACAGAAAAGCTGTGGATATTATTTGCCATTACCCTGCCTATAGTATTTCAGCCGGAAATACGCCGTTTCCTGGAACAGTTAGGCCGTGGCGGTCTTTTTGGAATGCGGAGTTTGTGGAGTGACAAAGGCGAATACGATGAAATGGTTGCGGAACTTTGTCTTGCCGCCCAGTCGTTATCGCGCAGCCGCACAGGGGCTTTAATCGTTGTGGCCAGGAAAACTGGCATTGGCGAATATCTGGAAAGCGGCGCCAGATTGGATGCCCTGGTTTCTGCCAGCCTTCTGCAAACTATTTTCTTTCCCAATACTCCTTTACATGATGGAGCAGTGGTAATCAGAAACACTCGTATCGAACGTGCGGGCTGCTTTCTGCCCCTAAGTGACAATCCTGCCCTGGATCGTCAACTGGGGACCAGGCATCGCGCCGCACTGGGAATAAGCGAAGTGTCAGATGCGGTGGTTCTTATTGTCTCTGAGGAAACCGGGCAGGTTTCACTGGCTTATAATGGAGAAATTAAGCGGGACATTGGTATCGATGAGCTCAAGTTAATGCTTGAGAAAAAGCTGGGTGAAACCGGTAATGATACCTCGTGGTTCAGGAGGTAATGGGTCATTGTCTGTAAATGTAAGTTTAAAAAGAAACAGCGGGCTTAAAATAATATCGGTCATACTAGCCTTATTGCTATGGTTTTATATTGGTTATCAGGAACAGGGCAAGGTTGGGAGCGATTACGCGCAGGTAAAACTGCGTTATCTTAACCTGGGTGAGGGCCTAAGCGCTGCCGGGCCTGAAAATGTATCTCTGAGAATATGGGGAGCGTTTCGAGAACGCCCCAGGCCGCAGCTTATATAGATCTAGCCGGGCTTGACGAAGGGGAATACAGCCTGCCGGTGCGGGTGAAAGCTGCAGAGGGGGCTATGTTTACCCGTGTAGAACCGGACCAGGTTAAAGTTGTCCTCAGCCGGAAAAATAACCGCAGCTTAAAGATAGAACCCCAGGTTTTGCAGTCCCCGTCACCTGCTTACCGGGTGCTTAATCTTACACCGGTACCCGAAAACTGCCTGGTTAGCGGTGAACAAAGCCAGGTAACCAGGGCAGCGCGCGTTGTATGCTGGCTGCAGCTTGCCGGGCTTACTCAGAGCAAGGCGATGGAAGTGCCCCTCAGAGCACTGGATAAAAACGGCCAGCCCATTGAGCAGGGAATCAGGTTGCTTCCCGCCCGGGCCAGCGTATATGTTGTAATAGGTGAAAATCTGGAACATAAAGTCGTGAATGTTAAAGCCCTTACCCGGGGAAATCCAGAATATGGCTATGAAATGTCAGGCCTGCGTTTGCAGCCGGATAAAATTGAGCTGTTAGGCACAAAAGATCAGCTGGCCGGTATTGAGGAAATAACCACTCAAGAAATTGATCTTACCGGTAAAAAGCAATCATTTGTACAGGAAGTTGAGATACAAAATCCCGATTCAATAAAGGTTTTTCCTTCAAAGTTATTAATAGAAGTAATAATCGAAAAAAGTGTTGAGGCAGGTTCGAAATCATGATATTTCGTTTGAGCGATTTAAGGATGGGCCTTGATTATCATCGGGAAGACCTGTATATCGCTGCGGCCAAGAAATTAAAAATAAAAAAATCCGATATTAAAGAGCTAAAGCTGGTCAGGCAGGCAGTGGATGCGCGGCGCAATCAGGTTGAGTTTACCTGTACGATTAATGTGGAACTTAACCAAGGGGTGGCGCTGCCCGTAGAAATCCTGGATATGCGCGGGCTGGCTGCCTGGCAAACTCCTGTGCCGCAGCCATTGGCGCACGGTACGGTTTCCCTGCAATATCCCCCCCTGGTAGTTGGTTCAGGACCAGCCGGGCTTTTCTGTGCTCTGGCCCTGGCCAGGGAAGGCTTTAAACCGGTTATAATTGAGCGCGGACCTGATATGGACCGAAGGGTGGCCGCGGTTGAAAAATTTTGGAAACAGGGAATACTTGACCCTCAAGCCAACGCCCAGTTCGGTGAAGGCGGCGCCGGGACATTTTCTGACGGCAAACTTACCACTCGTATTGATGACCAGCGTGTGACCAGCGTATTACAGACTTTCGTAGATTATGGCGCCAGCGAGGAGATACTTTATTTAAAAAAACCCCATGTAGGTACTGAGATCATTCGCCAGGTGGTTAAAAAAATCAGGGGGGAGATACTCGACCGGGGCGGAGAAATTTATTTTGATGCTTGTCTTACAGATATAAATATTAACCAGGGGTGTATAAAAAGCATAATAATAAATAGCAGCCTGGAGATTCCCGTTTCAGTATTAGTCCTGGCGGTTGGCAACAGTGCGCGTGATATCTATCGTCTGCTGGAACATAAAGGGGTGAAAATAGTACCCAAACCATTTGCGGTAGGGATAAGAGTGGAACACCCCCAGAGGTACGTTGATAAAACGCAATATGGAAAATTTGCCGGTCATCCCAGGTTAGGACCGGCTGATTATCATATAACTTACCAGGACCGTGAAACCGGGCGTTCTATGTATACGTTCTGCATGTGCCCGGGGGGATATGTAATAGCGGCAGCTTCAGAGCCTCTGCAGGTGGTTACCAATGGCATGAGTTATCAGGCGCGTGATTCCGGCATTGCCAACAGCGCACTCCTGGTAAGTGTAAAACCGGGAGATTGGAATTATACTCCCCTGGGCGGATTAGATTTCCAGGAGCATCTGGAAAGAAAAGCTTTTCGAATAGGCGGCGGAAATTATTATGCTCCATCACAAAGGATGACTGATTTCCTGCAAAAAAAACAGGGGGAGTCCCTGGAGGGTTCTCTGGCTACCTATAAACCCGGGGTGAGTTCCTGCAACCTGTGGGATTTGCTGCCCACACCGATTTGCCAGGTCCTGGCCCGCGGAATAGCTGCCTGGAACAGAAAGATGCCTGGTTTCATACATGAAGAAGCGGTATTGACAGCGGTGGAAACCCGCAGTTCAGCCCCCTTGCGGATTGAACGCGGTCAGGATATGTGTTCTGTCAGTGCTGTTAATCTTTATCCTGCGGAGAAGGGTCAGGTTATGCGGGAGGGATTGTCAGTTCGGCCGTAGATGGTTTGAAGGTGGCGGAGAAGATAATTACTGGCTATGCTTGTTCTGCACAAGGTTTGCCCTTAAACCGCGGCGGAGTTACCAATGCACGGCATCTAAGCATGAATGACACTATGATTGTAAAATATTAAGATTTACCTGTATATGTTTAGTTGTTACAATACTGCCTAGTTAATAAAATATTCACTGCAGCGAGAAAAGAGAATCTCTTTTGAGGAGGAGAAAAAGTGGGGAGTCTTTTTGGAACCGATGGGGTTAGGGGAATAGCCAACGAAGAACTTACTGCTGAAATGGCTTTTGATCTCGGCCGGGCTGGCAGCTATGTTCTCGCCCGTCAAACTGGCGGAAGCAGACCGAGGATTCTGGTGGGAAAAGATACGCGCATATCAGGAGACATGCTGGAAGCAGCTTTGGTTGCGGGTATATGTTCAACGGGCGCTGACGCTTTGACTGCAGGTATCATACCTACACCTGCAGTCGCTTACCTGACGCAAAAATATGAGGCCTCGTGCGGAATAGTAATATCTGCTTCCCATAACCCGGTTGAGGATAATGGCATTAAATTTTTTGGCCCCAATGGTTTTAAGCTTCCGGACGAGATAGAAAATGACATTGAAAGATTGGTGCTGTGCGGAACTTCCGCTCTGCCTCGTCCTCGGGGAGCGGATGTCGGCAGGGTTTATGAGGTAAAAGAAGCGGAGAATAAATATCTGCAGTACCTGTGTTCCTGCTATGAATTAAGTGAACAACTGCATGATATCAGTCTGGTGGTTGATTGCGCCAACGGGGCGGCTTATAGTACAGGTCCGGAACTCTGGCGCCGACTGGGTGCAAGAGTCATTGCCATTCATGATAATCCCAATGGCATTAATATAAATGAACGCTGCGGCTCAACCCATACTGAGGGTCTGCGCCGTGCGGTACTTGAAAACAAGGCAGATTTGGGAATAGCTTATGATGGCGATGCTGATCGCTGTATTGTTGTTGATGAACTGGGCAATGAACTTGACGGTGATTATATTATGCTGCTCTGCGCTCTGGATAAACAAAGACAGGGAAAACTAAATCCTTCTATGCTGGTAGCGACCGTAATGAGCAATATAGGGCTGGATATTGCCCTGCGCCGGGAAAATATCAGGGTGGAAAACTGTAAAGTCGGAGATCGCTATGTGCTGGAAAAAATGCAGGAGACCGGCGCGTTACTGGGAGGAGAACAATCCGGGCATATAATATTTAGAGACTATGCTACAACCGGTGACGGCTTATTAACCTCGCTTAAATTAGCCGAAGTGGTGAAACGCAACGGCATGAAGCTTTCCGAGTTAGCCCGAGAAATGGAAAAGCTGCCCCAGATATTGGTTAATATTCGCCTGGAAAATAAGGATGAAATATTGTCGCATGATCTGGTGAGGGCGGCAATGGAAGAAGCCAGAACCCGCCTGGGCGAATATGGCAAACTGGTGGTAAGACCTTCGGGGACTGAGCCTCTGGTAAGAATTATGGCCCAGGGGCCGGATCAGTATCTGCTGGAGGAGGTGATTGGCGGAATAAAGAAAGCGATTACCAAGGTAATGGGAGCATGAAAAAACCAGGTTTTCAAAAAATATACCCAAAGGCGGTGATGCTAAATAAAAATTATAATGAAAGCGCCTGATCCGGCAGGTCTTGACCTGCCGGGTGACGAGGAGGGGGTTTATCGAACTTTCGGCGGGTGCCCCCCGGTGTTACCACCATCGACAGCATGGCTACAAACCCCGGCAGCAATGCCGGAGACAAAAGGCCCTGCAGTGGTATAGGATAACGATTCAACCCAGATTTTCACAGATTATTGATAGATTGACACAGACATCCCTGACTCTTTCCGGGTCATCATTAGAACGTAAAAACTGCTTGGTATCTGTCCGAAGCGGTAGGGTTTTCAGGGCAGATAAGTTAATAAAAGTTTTATTTTATAAAACTTATTTAAACTGATCTTAAGGCATACTGACGATTTGCAAGCAGAGATTAAATCAGCTGTGTCCATCAGTGCGCATCTGGGTTCATCTGTGGCTATATCTATTCTTGGAGGTTTATTTATGTGTGGAATTATGGGATATATCGGCAGAGGTGATGCTGTGCCGGTAATTATAGACGGCTTGAGCAAATTGGAATACCGGGGCTATGATTCAGCGGGAATTGCTATGTATCAGGACGGCAATCTGGAAATTGTTAAGAAAAAGGGACGTCTGGCTGATTTAGTGACTGCATTGGGCCTGACGGATAAGACTGGTTTAGCGATCGGGCATACACGCTGGGCAACCCATGGTGTACCCAGTGACAACAACGCACATCCCCATGCTGATTGTACCGGCAGAATTGCGGTAGTGCATAATGGCATCATTGAAAACTATGCGACCCTGCGGAAAGATTTGATACTGGAAGGACACGATTTTCTATCTGAAACTGATACCGAAGTCCTGGCGCATTTGATTGAGAAGTATTATACGGATTCGCTGGAGGAAGCTGTGAGACGCGCTTTAAGCTGCGTACATGGTTCTTTTGCCATGGCGGTTATCAGCAAAGATGAACCTGAACGTATTATTGCCGCGAAAAAAGACAGCCCTTTAATAATCGGACTCGGCCAGGGAGAAAACTATGTAGCTTCAGATATTCCTGCTATTTTGGGGCGTACTTCCCGGGTATACATCATGGAAGACAATGAATTTGTGGTTCTGACCTCTGACTCGGCAGAAATTACAGATATTAACGGCCAGCCTATTGAAAAAGAGGTTTTTGAAGTCACCTGGGATCCGGTTTCCGCGGAAAAGGGCGGCTTTGATCACTTTATGTTAAAAGAGATATATGAGCAGCCCGAAGCTATTCGCAAGACATTGGCCGGGCGTATACAGGGGGGCAGAGTTGATTTTTCCGCCCTGGAATTTGATGAAGTTTTTGAAAAAGCGGAGAAGATTTTTATCGTGGCTTGCGGTACAGCTTATCATGCCGGGTTGGTAGGGCGTCTGGCGCTTGAAAAACTGGCCCGCGTACCGGTGGAAACGGATATTGCTTCCGAATTCAGGTATCGGGATGTGCTCTGGAAGCCGCGGGATCTGGTAATCGTTATCAGCCAGTCGGGTGAAACCGCAGACACTTTGGCCGCACTGCGCGAAGCTAAACGCCATGGCATTAAAGTTTTAGCGATTACCAATGTTGTAGGAAGTGCAGTAGCGCGTGAAGCGGACCGGGTTATTTATACCCATGCCGGACCGGAAATAGCGGTAGCTTCCACCAAGGCATATATTACACAATTAGTGGTAATGTATCTCCTGGCTTTATATGTCGCCGACCTGCGCCATACCTATGAAGATAAGAAATTAACGGGACTGGCCAGCGAACTCTTATATATGGACACTATGGTGGAACAGGTTTTAAAAGAACACAATAAAGTAAAAAAACTGGCTGAAAAGTATAAAGGCGTACAGAGTACCTTCTTCCTGGGACGGGGTTTGGATTACGCTGTGGCTATGGAAGGAGCCTTGAAACTCAAAGAAATATCATATGTGCATGCTGAAGCCTATGCGGCGGGTGAATTGAAACACGGCCCCCTGGCTTTGATTGATAAGGGTGTGCCGGTGTTAACCTTAATCAGCCAGGATAAGCTGGTGGAGAAATCCATGTCCAATATAAAGGAAGTTAAAGCCCGCGGTGCCGTGGTGGTGGCCATATGCAAGGAAAACCTGCAGGAGGAATGCCAGGAATGTGACGAGCAAATTCTGCTGCCGCGCGTTAATCCTATCCTGGCTCCCCTGGTATCGGTAGTGCCGCTGCAGCTTTTTGCATATTACATGGCGGTGCTTCGCGGCGCTGACGTAGATAAACCCCGCAACCTGGCCAAAAGCGTTACAGTCGAGTAGGAGTTTTAAAACCGCTGCTGAACACAGATATATTGTTTTAGCTGTACTCATTGCCTAATTGGTTGTTTTAATCAGTGGTTGCGGCCTGCAGTCCTGGGAGGCAGCAAATAAACAGGAGGAACAAACTCAAAGCAGAGATTTGTTCCTCCTGTTTTGTACCTGGCACCATCCATGCCCGATAATCTTTTGCAATCGGCAGGATTTTGTAATTATATGTAGAATAAAAAATTTAAGTATGTCTTCAGGCATGGTTGGCCTGGATGCAACACGGTAGGGAAAAAACTTTGCAGGATGGCAGGTTGAAGGTCCGGAAAGCACAAAGGGTAGCAAGGCCAGTACGGTAGGAAGAACAATGCTGTATTGTTTATTTGATATAGCGTTATCTTCGATTACTCCTGCGGGAGTTTTTTTCTTGCCCAAAACAGAAGAAGGAGAAAGGGAAGTGAAAGGTTTGAAGGTAGGACGGATTTTTAAGGGGAAGGCAAATGTGGGAAGAAAAGCGATTGGCATTTTGTTGGTGGTGATGATGCTGAGCCTGGCGGGCTGCGCCCAGAAACAAGCTGCTAAGAACGAGCCTGCTGCTAAAAACGAACCAGTAAAAACGGTGGAATTAAAACTGGCCCACTTTTTCCCGGCGACTCACCCGGTGGAAACCCAGCTTGTACAGCCCTGGGCTAAGGCAATTGAGCAGGCTACCAAAGGCCAGGTAAAAATCACCAGTTATCCGATGGAGTCCCTGCTCAAAGCAACGGAAATCTATGGCGGGGTCAAGAATGGAATAGCCGATATAGGCATCTCTTGTTTCTCCTATACCAGGGGAAGCTTCCCGTTAAGCGAAGTTTTTGAACTGCCAGGTATTACTTATAATAATTCCAAGGTAGCCAGCCGCGTGGCCTGGGATGGAATCCGGGAATTGAATCCCCAGGAAGTACAGGATACACATTTGTTGATGGTCTTAACTACCGGCCCGGGAGACCTCTACACCAAAACCCCGGTGAATAAACTACAGGATATTAAGGGTATGGCGATACGCGCCACCGGATTGAGCGCCGAAACCCTGAAAACCCTGGGAGCAAACCCTGTGGCTATGCCGCAATCAGAAGCCTATGACGCTTTGTCCAAGGGATTGGTAAAGGGCAATTTGGGTCCCATTGAGGTACTGCAGGGTTGGAAACAGGCCGAAGTAACCAAATACATTACCAAAACCCCATTTTTGTACAATACTCTATTCTTTGTCACTATGAATAAGGATAAGTGGAATGAATTAAGCCCTGAAACCCAGCAGGCCATTGATAAATTAAACGAGAAATTCTTTGCCGATGTGGCTATGGGGTTGTGGGATAAACAGAACCAGAGCGCTCTGGACGGAGCTATAAAAGAAAATAAGATGGAAACCATTCAGCTCAGCCAGGATGAAGCTAAACGCTGGGTCGAGCTGGTTACACCCATTCAAGCTGATTATGTGAACAGAATGAAAAAACAGGGCCTTGATGGGCAAAAAGCACTGGATCTGACCAAGTCCCTGGCGGATAAATATAACCGGCAATATAAGTAGGAAGCTCTGGAGGCAGCAGTGAACGAGCAATTCAAAGGGTATATCGAGGCCATAAGCCGCGCGATGGACAGGTTTGCCGGGTTTTGTCTGGTTGCGATTATGGCTGTAGTAGTTCTGAACATTTTATTACGGGTGATATTTAACCGCCCTTTGCTGGGCACGGTTGATTATGTGAGTTTGTTAACCGCAGTATGTATAGCAGTGGGCTTGGCCCACTGCGCCCTGCAAAACGGGCAGATAGCCATCGAGTTTGTGTATCAGAAATTATCTCCTCAGATCCAGGGTCTAATTGGAACCGTTATTAATGCAGCGGCCTTGCTTTTTTGGGGAGCGGCAGCCTGGTTTATCGTAGATTATGCCCGAACTACAGCCAAAAGCGGTATGGTGGCTTCAACCACCCCCATACCGCTGGCTCCGTTTATCTATATGGTGGCCCTCGGATTTGCAGCCCTTGGTCTGGTGCTGATAATAAAAACCGCAGAATCAATAAGGAAGGTATTGCCATGACCCCTGTAGCCGCTGGCTTAATTGGAATATTCTTGTTTTTTGCCTTGATAATACTGGGCATGCCTATCGCATATGGTATGGCCATGGTAGGTTTTGCAGGTTTTGCTTATCTTACCTCATTTCCCACCGCTATGAACATGGTGGCTCGTGACTTATTCGGAACATTTTCCTCATACAGCCTGAGCGTAATAGCTATGTTTGTATGGATGGGATTTCTGGCTTACTATTCAGGCATCGGTTCGAGACTGTATATATTCGCTTACCGCCTGATCGGGCACTGGCCGGGGGGGCTGGCCATAGCGACTCAGACGGCCTGTGCTGTTTTCGGAGCCATCTGCGGTTCCAATACGGCTACAGCTGCTACCATGGGGGCCATTGCCCTGCCGGAAATGAAAAAATACAAATATGATGATTCCATCGCCACAGCCAGTGTGGCCGCGGGCGGGGTCCTGGGGGTATTAATTCCTCCCAGCGTAATCTTTATTGTATACGGTATGGCTACCGAACAATCTATAGGCAAGCTGTTTATTGCCGGTATTCTCCCCGGCATTCTGCTGATGTTTTTATACCAGCTGACAATAATTTTCTTAACCTGGAGGAACCCGCAATTAGGTCCGCCAGGACCGAAAACCAGCTGGCAGGAGAGGGTTGAAGCCTTAAACGGGGGACTATGGGAAGTCTTAATCGTTTTCCTCATTTCTATGGGGGGGCTTTTTGCGGGTTTCTTTACCCCTACCGAAGCAGGCGCAGTGGGAGCTTTCGGGGTTCTATTGGCCGCATTGCTGGGAAAACAGATTACCTGGGAAGGATTTAAAAAATCCTTGTTAGACTCTACCCGTACCACAGTAATGATAATGCTCATGGTGGCGGGCGCCATGGTATTCGGACGCTTTATGGCCATAAGCCGACTACCCTATGAGCTGGCTAGCTGGACCGCGGGCATGAACCTTCCATCGTGGGAAGTAATGGCGGTCATTATTTTTATTTATTTAATTCTGGGGTGTTTTATTGATGCCCTGGCTCTGGTTTTGCTGACCATTCCCATTTTTTATCCCATCGCCGTAGGAACCTGGGGTATGACCCTATATGGTTCGGGGTAATTATCGTTCTGGTAGTGGCAATGGGAGTGATAACCCCACCGGTGGGCATGAATGTTTATATAATAAAGGGCGTCGCCCCCGAGGTGCCTTTAGAGACTATTTTTAAAGGCATCTGGCCTTTCTTGTTTGCTATTGTGGTTTGTGTGGCTATTCTTATGGTATTCCCGCAAATTGCCACCATCTTGCCGTCGCTGCTTTAATTGCAGTCTATGCCTTTTTCACTTATTATTTTTACGATTTTGGCATCTTCGGCTCGGGCCATAACCAGCCCTCCGGCCTGCCTGACCCGGTTCATTATATCCAGCAGGTTACTGATGACCGTAAATTCATGAATTTGTGTAGAACCGAAATCGAAAACCATTCGCAGCGGTTTTACATAAAGGAAGGCCTGGATGGTTTGACCAAGTGATGGGACATGGCTGTTGGTAAAATTCTGGTTGATATAAATAATGAAAGTACCGTTGCGATTCTCTATATCAAATGGTTCCTTGTTGGTCGGATTGCTGATAGCTGCCGGGGCAGAGGCCTTGGGGGAAGCGGCGGCTTTCTGCTGGTTTTGACCAAATTTTTTCAACACCGTATCTACAGCCGCCAGGACCTTTTCCGGAGAAAATGGTTTTATAATATAATGACGGGCTCCGCTTTCTACTGCGGCCATAACCATATTCTTCTGATCGATAGCGCTTATCATGATTATGAGGGCATTGGGGAAATCGGCCAGGATCCTTTTAACTGCGGTGACACCATCCATAACCGGCATGGTAATATCCATCGTGACAATATCCGGTTGATGCAGTTCATATTCCCGGCAGGCCTGCAGCCCATTTTCCGATTCAGATACGATGGTATGTCCGGCCTTGGTTAAAATAGTGCGCAGATTTCTTCTGGCTATAGCCGAATCATCGACGATCATAATCCTGGCCATCTTTTCCCTCCAAATTTATAATATTAGCTGTATATCTTAAACCATTTGGTTACTCAGGTTCCATTTGAAATATAATGAACGAAAATCTGTAATAATCAACGGTTATATCTGTGGCTGTTTAATTATCGCAAACAGCGAACGTTATAAATCACTATAAGTTTCTATACCGACCAGAAAATATCCTCCTTGACAGTACTATTTTACCAAACCTGTACCATCCTAAAAACCGTTTTGCAAATTGGATCGGAGGTATCATATGAAAGCGGCTGTTTATTACCATCCGGATTTTGCGGATCATGGTTACACAACCCTGAGACACCGGGTGAAACCTGGATTTATTGCCGTTCAACCCTTGATAAAGGCTGGATTAATTGAGCTCAGAGTGCCCCAAATAGATGAAGAAATTGAGTGCCTGCTGGCGCAAACCCATGATCCCTTACTTATAGAACGGGTAAAAGCATCGGGATACCATGAAGTGGCCTTGTTATCCTCTGCCGGAGTGGTTCAGGCTGCTGCTTCTTTAGCCGCCGGGGAAGCGGATTTCGTTTTTTGTTTTGTAGGCAGCGGCGGACATCATGCCGGATACAACTATTGCTGGGGATTTTGTTATTACAATGATGTTGCTATGGCGGTAAATAAACTTAAATCTATGGGAGTCAATCAGATACTTGTCATAGATATCGATCCGCACTCCGGAGATGGGACCAGAGACCTTTTAGCTGCTGATCCTGAAGTGATTCACCTGAATTTTTTTGCTGATGAAGATTATGCTTATGAAGATGCCCGGCGGAATAATTTCGGAATACTTATCGATGGCGCCAATGACCAGGTATTTTTAGAATCTGTTGACAGGTATATGCACCGGGACTGGTCATACCAAATTCTAATCGCCATAGTTGGTCATGATGGACATGGCCAGGACTATGGCGATTTCTACCTAAGTACGGGAGCCTTTAAAGAGTTCGCTCAAAAAATCAGGACTTATGCAGCGGGACGACCGGTGATGTTTGTTCTCTCCGGGGGCTCCAATCCGTTTGTAGCTGAGGAGGTTATCCCCGCCTTAATTACAGGTTATCTAGGGTTTGGCCTGTAAAGTTACTGACACAGTTCCGGTTTTGCCACTGCGCCATATCTGTATTTCCAGCTTCTGACCCACCTTACTGTGTTCAACAATGCTTTGAATATCGGTGCCGGCATTTACCTCCTTGCCGTTAACCTTTTGGATAATATCCCCGGCTTTAATTCCCCCAACGGCTGCCGGGCTGCCCGACATAACCTGCATAATAAGCACTCCCTGTATACTGGCCGGAAGGTTAAGTTTTTGAATAATCTCGTCATTAATATCGGCCATGCTAATACCCATGTAAGGCCTGATAACTTTTTGCCCGTTCATTAATTCCTTCAAAACTTCAGAAGCGGTGTTAATAGGAATAGCAAAACCGATTCCCTGGGCTTCAGCGTTAACGGCGGTGTTAATACCGATGACCTGCCCGGCCATGTTCAGCAGCGGACCGCCGGAATTGCCCGGTTGATAGCGGCATCGGTCTGAATGAGATTTTTATAATTACGATCTTGTATGCTTATGGGGCGGCCTTTGGCGGAAACAACCCCGCTGGTAACGGTGTGATCCAATCCATAAGGCTGGCCTATGGCCACCACCCAGTCGCCTACGCGCATTTTATCCGAATCTCCCAGGGTAAGGGTGGGATAGCCGCTGCCTTCTATTTTTAGCACGGCTAAATCAAGTTCGTAATCCTGCCCCACCAGCCGCGCTGGTATGGCTGATTTTTTACTGGAAAGCTTTACGGTAATTTCTTCCGCATTATTTATAACATGCTGGTTGGTGATGATATAACCATCCTGCGAAATGATAAACCTGTGCCGATTCCGTTTTCGTACTGCTGCTGGGGCGCAATTCTTATTCTGTCTCCAAAAAATTCTCTAAAGAAGGGGTCGTTAAAATAGAAGTCCTGGAAATTTGAATTAACCCGTACTTTAACTTCGATATTTACAACAGCCGGACCCGCTTTTTCTGCAATATCAGCTACACCCATGGCAGGAGTGGATGCGGCTATAGCGGAACTGTTTTGTATGCTGCCGGTTTTCGCTACCGTACCTTCTAAGCCCGATAACAATGGAGTCCCAGTATTTTTGGCAACTACGCTGGCTCCGAGAATAAATCCCAACAATAAAACTATCGACAATGCCAGATACCAGGTTTTTTTCATGAATTAATTACTCCTTTCCGGTGTTTTGACAGGCCCAAGTCCCGGTACACCTCTTTCTATTTAATCTTATAATTATATAACATAAATGAAAAAAAGATAAAAGGTCCTCAAGCTGAAAATTGTTAAGGGTAGTTTTGCATAATTACTGGGGATTTGTTGTAAGGGACTATGCAGAGGATTATAGTCCGCGCTGTTCGGAATAATTCAGGAAGAATAAGCCAGTATAAGCAAGTTATTTACGGTCATGCTAAGCAAAAAAGCATGGAGGGTGAATAAATGGAACTACCCAAGGGAGAACGCAGCATACTGGCTTATTTCCCTTCCAGTACCAAAGCAAGCGCCGCCGCTAAAGAAATAGTAAACGCAGGTTTAGTGCAGGATTCAGATTCCATTCAGGTAGACAGAGTATCTCGTTACAGTCTTAACAATAATAAAGATATTAACGGTCCCATTAACAATGCGCGAACTTTAAGCGGACCAACGTTGTATTCGGCCAGCAGCGGTTCTCAGGGTCCTGACCCGCTGCTGGCGTCCTCTGACTCGGCCAGCGGCATGGCGGATGGCGGAGCAGGTATGGCGGGAGGAAGTCCCTTCCTTTTAACTGTGATAACCAAGGAAGAGAACGTAAGCCAGGCGGTACAGATAATTAAAAATCATGGCGGCAGGGTATAAAAAGCATTATGCAAAGGGACTGTGCCAGAACTTCAAGTTTTGGCACGGTCTCTTTGTTTTTTTATAGGAAAGCATGCTTTTCGTTGATTGGCTGTGGATAAGTCTGCTCGGGACGTGGGCAGGCCCAAACCTTTTACTGCTTCGCCAATCTTTTTAATCGTAAGGATATTTCTTTATAAATTACGAAAAAGGCAAAAAACACCTAATTGTGACAAAAATTTTATCTGCATTGGTTTATTATGACTTAAGAAAGTGAAAAGCGTCAGTGCTGAAAGGAACATGGTCATTGACTAATTATATTGGGAGAATGCCCGAAAATGAAGAGGCTGTGATATTGGACGAATTGGAACGGATGCGGCTTATGGCCAAAGCTGTGGCTAATTCCGCGCATCCATTTCTGATCGGGTTTAAAGATGGTCGTATACTTCTGGTTAACCATGCATTCTGTCAATTAACGGGATTTACCGAGGAAGAGTTGTTAAATATGACCTGGAATCACGATCTTACACCATCAGAATGGCATGAAGTACAGGAAAATACGATTGAAGAAGTCTATCGTACCAAAAAAGCCCTGCATTATGAAAAAGAATACCTTCGCAAGGATGGAACCAGGATACCGGTGGAGGTTTTTATCCATCCATATTTAAATGATATAGGGCAGATTACTTATTACTACGGTTTTGTCACGGATCTGACTTCCAGAAACCAGGCGGTGGAGGAGTTGAGAAAAAGCGAAACCCATCTGCGTGAATTAACTGAAAATATGCGGGACATTTATATGAAGGTTGACAACCGGGGATTTATTGAATACACTAACCCGGCTTTTAAAACGGTTTTGGGCTATGAACCCCGAGATACACTGGGTACATTCTTTATAGATGTAATCCATCCAGATGATGAGGTTAGAGTCAGGAAAGAATTTACTGAATATATGAAAAACCGCCAGCCGGCCAGGATTGATTATCGCTGTCGGCATGCGGATGGTCACTACCTTTATGTGGAGACAGTCGGCAGCTGGTTGATTGACAACGATGAAATCACATCGATTATTTTAATAACCCGGGATATTACAAACAGAAAACTGGCGGAAACGGCCCTGCGGCAATCTGAGGAGAAGTTTTCAAAAATATTCAAATTTAGCCCGGATACGATTGCCATAAGCATTCTGGAAGATGGACGCTATGTTGATGTTAATGATGCCTTTACACAGCTTACCGGTTATGAACGATATGAGGCTATAGGACATACCGCGTTTGAATTGGGAATCTGGGTCGATACCGCAGACAGGGATTATTTCACCAATTTATTAAAGAACCATGCAGTGTCAGCGGGCTGGAACTCAGATTCAGGGTTAAATCCGGAGAGATTATCACGGCCCTTGTTTCCGGGGAAATAATAGAAATGGACGGGCGCCATCACCTGCTGGTAGTTGTGAAAGATATTACTGACCGCAAACGCCTGGATGAAATACTGCGTTTATCCGAGGAACGCTTCTCCAAAGCTTTTAATGCCAGCCCTTTGCTTATGGCTATAATTTCTTTAAACGACGGGCGTATTATTGACGTAAATCAAAGCCTTTGCCGGATTACGGGTTACAGCCGTGAAGAGCTTATAGGTCATAAATCATTGGATTTGGGACTGTGGAAGGAACCAAACGAACCAACCCTTATTAAACAAATCATTGAACATCAGGAATCGTTTCATGATGTAGAGTTAAGTTTTATAACCAAATCAGGACAATTGCTGTTGGGACTATGTTCAGCGGAAAGCATTGATATCGGTGATGAATCGTGTTTGCTCTTCATAATAATGGACATAACCGAACGCAAGAAGATGGCAATGGAAATAACCCGTCTGGATCGCATGAACCTGGTAGGACAGATGGCAGCCAGCATTGGCCACGAAATTAGGAATCCCATGACAACAGTACGCGGTTTCCTGCAGGTTTTAAATGATAAAGAGAAATACGCTGAAGACAGCGAGATCCTTAACCTGATGATTGAGGAAATAGACAGGGCCAACGCGATAATAAAGGAATTTCTATCTTTGGCTAAAGATAAGCTTATCGAACCTAAAATGCAGAATATTAATTCTGTTATATCGAATATGCTGCCCTTATTTCAGGCGGACGCTATGTCGCAGGAAAAGTATATCAGTATTAAATTAGGCAATGTGCCTGATTTGCTGTTGGACGAAAAAGAAATCCGCCAGCTTTTGCTAAATCTGGTTCGCAACGGTCTGGAGGCCATGTCATCAGGCGGAATGCTGACCATAATGACCTTTATGGAAGATGAAAATGTTGTATTATCGGTTCAGGATCAGGGTCATGGCATGAGCAAAGATGTCATAGAAAAACTGGGCACTCCTTTTTTTACGACCAAGGATGATGGAACGGGATTGGGCATGGCGGTATGTTATGGCATAGCCAAGCGGCACGGAGCCGCTATCGCTATAGATACCGGTCCGTCAGGCACCACTTTTAGTATTAAATTTGCTTTAAATGATCGAGGGAAAACCGGCAGTATTAAAAATTAGATAAAGACAAGACCGTGGGTTATACCTTAATCCTGACGTAAGAACATAGTTTCTTTGGCTCTTAATAAAGCGGCAATAACCGCATGTACAGGCGTAGGTACTCCCAGGCGCCGACCGAGTTCAACAATCGCGCCATTCAAGGAGTCTATTTCCGTGCGCCTTCCGCGTTGAATATCCTGCAGCATGGAAGCATGATGCCCGGCTGTAGTTGGTACCATCTGACCATAAAACGCTTCTTTATATTCTGAGGCGTCTTTCCATAATACCGTCTGCTGCATAGCTGACAATACCGCGAACACTTCCTCAATCATATCGTCCATCAGTTGACGGGTGGGGGCCATTTCCGCCAGCTTGCCGTAATTTACTTCCAGTATTGCCCCCAATGGATTCAAAGCCGAATTATATATCACTTTCCCCCAGACATATTGCATGATTTCCCGGGAGGCGCGGGTGGGAATACCCGCAGAGCTGCATATTTCTGCTAAATTCTCCAGGCAGGGCATATCGATCAGTCCTTCGGGGGAACCAATTACCACATCATCAGCAATTACCGTTACTTTTGCCAGGCCGGGGCCTTCAGTTTCCGAACCGAAAATTACCCGGGCCACGATTATTTGCTCACGGGGAATTATGGTTGAAGCCGCTTCATAGTTGCCGTATCCGTTTTGGGCCAGCATCACGAGAGTTTTTCCATGCAGAATCTTTTTGATTTCCTGTACCGCGGCTATAGTATCAAAAGCCTTAACGGTTACTATGGCCAGGTCAAAAGTCTCCTCAGAGAGCAGATGAATATCACTGACTACCTTGTCCAAAGCGGCTTCATGCTCTCCCCATATACCATGGACCTTTACTCCCGTTTTTTGTATCGCGGTGCTTACAGCTTCTATATCCACACCATATACTTGATGGCCTTGATTTTTTAACAGGCAGGAATAAACCGTTCCCAAAGCTCCGAGACCAAAAACCAGTACCTTCATGCTCATTACCACCTTTGCTGTAAATGCCTCCAAGCTTGAAATAGCAAGCGGAGTTATAAGTATTATACATAACTTGGACCCTAAAAGTCAGAACTAATATAACCGGAGGTATAATTTGCCTGCTAGCAATAAAAGTCTGATCTGATGTGGATTCTGCAATACCTATGAGGGTATGATAAGTATGGGCAAATGAAGATAAAGGATGGTTATATGATTCAGGAAATCGCAAGGCAGATAGCTTTACGCGGGGCAAGGGCTTTTTATGCAGGAGGGTTTGTGCGTGACCAGCTCCTGAACGTATCGGATCATGACAGCAAGGATATAGATATAGAGGTATTCCTTCTGGAACCGGGAGTCTTGCGGGATATCTTGTCCAATTTTGGTGAAGTTAAAGAGGTAGGGAAAAGCTATCCGGTTTTTAAAATCAGCGGTTATCCCCACTTCGATTTCACAGTGGCGCCACCCGGCAGCAGCTATGAAAAAGCCGCACTCAGGCGGGACTTTACGGTAAATGCCATGATGATCGACGTAATCAGCGGGGATCTAATCGACCCCTGCCAGGGCGTGAAAGATTTGCACCTTAGAACCATCAGGCATACCCAGCCTCGGGTATTTATTGATGACCCCCTGCGTGTCTATCGTGCGGTCCAACTGGCCGCAAGGCTGAACTTCAGCATCAGCCCGGAAACGCAAAAGCTCATGGCAGAAACCGCATTAACCAATATAGATCCGGAAAGAATCCTTTTGGAAATTGCCAAAATGCTGTTAAGAGCCGAACATCCTTCGATCGGGTTAAGGTATTTGGAACAAACGGGCGTACTGGAACGCAATCATCCGGAGTTATATTGCTTAAAAGCCTGTATTCAGTCTCCAACCCACCACCCTGAAGGTGATGTATGGGAGCATACCTTGTTAGTTGTGGATCAGGCCGCTCGCCTGCGGAAAAAATCAAGGGATCCACAGACTTTAATGTGGGCAGCATTGCTGCATGATATCGGCAAACCAGGTGTAACTCGGCAGGAAGGAGAAAAAGTTACCGCTTACGGACATGATACTCAGGGCGCTGAATTAGCCCGACGGTTTCTGCGGAATCTGCGAGCCAGCCGCAGCCTGACGGACAGGGTGACCGTTCTGGTCCGTGAACACATGCGTCCGGTTTTGCTGTATAAGGAAAGGGAAAAGCTGAGTGATAAGGCTATACGTAAACTGGTAGAGCGGGTAAATGTAGCGGAACTGTTGTTGTTATCCGAAGCTGATTATTGCGGACGTACGCTCAAAAGGGATTATGCTCCGATTAGAACCTGGCTGCTGGAAAGGATCGCCCGGTTAGGACTTGACCCTGAATCGGGTATTAACCCGCTGGTGCAGGGCCGTGATCTTCTGGCTCTGGGTTTTGAACCCGGTCCAGCATTGGGTGATGTTTTGAAAGAAGCTTATGAAATGCAGCTGGAGGGAAAATCAAAAGAGGAGATACTCAAGGACTTGAAAAAACCTTTGGAACAAACGTAAGGCTGGATTTTACCAGCTGAAAGTATTTTATTATCCTGTTTCGTGGAAGAAAAGCAGCTGCCGATGGTTTTCCGGTAATTGTATAGCAGCAAAATGAACACCGGGCGCATATAATGAAGTGTTAATGAATAAATAAACTTTTACATCGACTTCATATAGATTTAGAGATGTAGAGCAAATTGATGAGGAACTTAATGATGCCCTGCTATTGGTGCTTAACGCTTAATAAGTATTAGTAATATGTGAGGTAAAAAAGTGCCTACTATTATATATCCGCCAACCATAGATTTTGCATGGTTATTCCAGCGGCCGCAGCAATTATTGCGAGAAATGGCAGGCCTGGGTTATAAAGTACTGTTTTATAACCATGATCATTATTTCAAACAAAACGAAAATGTTGTAAAGGTGTACCCCAATTTCTGGCTGTGTACGCCAGAAACACCTTGGGAAGAATTGCCGCTCGAATATCCCATAATATTATGGATATCATATCCTCCCAATGTTGAGTTTATTGGCAGATACCAGGAGAAACTGGTGGTTTTTGATGCCATTGATGAAGCGAGCGGAGAATTTGCACACTGGGCTGGAGATTTGGACCGTGCGGCCGCCAAGGCGGATATTATATTTGCGACTGCTCAGAAACTATATGACTATCACAAGAATAAACACCTTAATGTTTACATGTGTCCTAATGGAGCGGATTATAAGCACTTCAGCCCTGCTCAGGGCATAATTAGCCCCAAACCCTTTGATATGCCTGATAATCAAAAACCGGTCATTGGTTACTTTGGCGCTATTGCCCCCTGGATAGACTGGGAACTAATGAATTATATCAGTGAACAGAACCATGATGTGAATTTTGTGATGATAGGACCGCTATATGGCGAATTTAAAGATATTGTTACAGCAGATAACATCTATTATTTGGGCAGGAAAAATTACCTGGAATTGCCGGAATACCTGCAATATTTTGATGTGTGCATAATACCGTTTCAAGTAACTTCCATGACAGAAGCCTGCAATCCCATTAAAATGTATGAATATCAAAGCGCAGGAAAACCAATCGTCTCAACCGACATGCCTGAAGTTAGAAATATCGAGGGATTGTATGTAGGCAGAACCAGAGAAGAGTTCAACCAATACCTCAGAGAAGCTTTAGAGGATAAAGATTTTGTTAAAAAGATGAAAAGGATGAAAATAGCCAAAGCCAACTCATGGCTTAACCGGGCTAAAATAATAGATGCCGTGATCAAGGAAAAGTTAAAAGACTATATCTATATTAAATCAACCCAACGAGGTGTCAGGATTCTTGTTTAGAATAAACTGACGGTGTTCTTTAGCAGAGTAATTAAAAAGGGGACAGGAGAATGTAATCCTTACCTGCCCCCGATCAGTATTGCCTATCCTTCAGTTGTTGTGGCGTATATTGATAAGGTGGTTGGATCGTTCCCGTCACGACATACATAACTGACACGGGCATAAGCTCCCGAATACCCGCTTGTATGAAAAACCACGGTATTGTCTCCCAAATACCCGTTTGCCGGCAGGGGGGTTACAATAAATACCCCGCTGGCTGTCATAAAGGGAGCCCATCCCCATGCAACCCCATCGGGACTGATCTCCAATTCTACAGCGGCATCATAGGTCGAACCGGTATTTACTACTGTAATGGTAGCAGTCCGCGTACCTAACGGGATTGGTTGGGAACCCACCCAATTCGTTGTAGTCACTACGTTTTGCACCGGGTATGTTGTGATTATGCCTTTGACATAATCCACTTCCAGTAAAGGCCAGCAATTGCTGTTGTCATAATATCCGTTTCTGAAACCTGCCAGGGCATTATCGCTTTCCAAACCGGTTACCACGATCCCATTATTAGGAATGCTGCCGGTATACCATCCCTTAACCAGATTTGTTAGATCAAATTCCAAATATGTGTCCAATTCCGAAGAAATAATTAAACTGGCCTCGGGAGAACCAGGGCTTAAAGGCTGGTTGGCATAAGTTACGATATTCTGCGGAACATAACTCAGGGCTTGATAGACATTAATAGTGCGTGAGACAGCAGGCGCATCGTTGCGATATATAAATAACTTGAGTTTAGCATCTGTAATGGTACAGAAAGCGGGAAGGGATTCCAGGTCAAAACGCAGAATGCTTCTGTATATATCGCCACTGCCATCATATTGACCGCAATATAAAGAACTGCTGCCGGAAAAATTCTGATAGTAATAATACTCTGAAATGTAGACATTATCCGTAGGTGTAAATACTGTGGTCGCCATATGTTCACCTCCTTCAACTTTTCGGATCATTGGTATTATATGGCGAAATAAGAAACGTTGTTACCAGCAAAGTGCTTAAATTAGAAATTTATAGTATTACTTATCCGGGCTATCTATTCGTAACGCAAGGCTTCGATGGGGTCCATCTTGGAAGCTTGATTGGCCGGGTATATTCCGAAAAAGAGTCCCACGCCGCTGGAGAAAAGAAAGGCTAGAAGTATACTTGATTCCATAAAACAGGTGAAAGTGACAGGTGACAGGGTGCCAAAAACCCCGTCCCCTCTGTCATTTATGCTTTCATTTTCTTCAAGTTGCGCAATATATAGATGATAAAACCCGCTGCTACCAAAATAATTGCCGCATTAAGCAGCCACCTGTGCTTTTCGCTGAACGGTATTGCCGGGGGAACATAATCTGGATTAATTTTTTCCGGGCCGGGTTTTAACTGCGCCAGATCCTTATTTTCCAGCAAAGCAGCAAATTGGGCCAGATCATATTCAGGCAGCCTGGCTTTGCTGTTGCCGTACCACAGGCGGGCAGGGCCATGCAGATCAGCCAGCAGGACCGGGGTGTCGCCATATACCTTGATATCAGATATCTTCAGCGGCGGGCTGGAACCGTTATATATATCCAGCATAAGATAACGCTGAGCGTACTGCTGCAGTTCTATGCCGGTTTTACTGGCATTATAACCCTGCCATTGATGGTCCCATATACGGTTGGATATGAACATTTGTTTCTGTTCGTTGTCGGTAATTTCTGCGGTTGTAAAACATTCAACATTACGGTCAAAATTCCGGTTTGAAGTTTTAATCTCCACTCTGGTTATAAAATAATTAGGCGCCTTTAAGTCCAGCACTATGTGTGTGTATTTGCGGTCTGAACGCTTGGAAACCAGGCTGGTTTCAATAATCTCTCCCTTATAAATACCGGCGGGAACATAATGGACCATGGCTGAACGAACATGTAAAGCCTTTTCGCCTGGGAACCGCGATATATTTACCCTTATATAACGGGCATCGCTGGTCGTATAGGCGATGGGCTCGCTTTTTTCTTCTTTGTTATAATAAAGGATACTGCCTTTAGTCAGGTAGCCCCAGTTTTGCTTGTCATTACTGCTTTCCAGCCTGACTTCCCGCAGGTAATCTTTCTGTGAATCCAGGACCAGGTTCAGGCGGTTGTGCGCCTGGGGGTTAGCGCCCAAATCCAGTATTACCGATGAATGGTCCGTATAATCTGCCGCATTCAGCAAAGTGACGGGGATGCTGATTTCACCCATACCGGGCTGCAGTATCTGGCAGGGAATTTCATTTCCATTATTGTCGGTGATACGCAGGTCGGCAAAGAAGTCCTGACAATGGTTCATAACCGCTTTATCTAATTTGATGAGGGCAAAACCATTATAGTCTGGGATTTCACGGTAATAATGCCAGGCAGGCCGTACAGCAGCCGCTGCAGCCGCTGTTGCTGATAAGGCCAAAAAGAGCAAAGTTATTAAAGCGGCAATGATTTTTCTCATGACAGAGCCTCCTCATGCATCCGTTTCTGATAGTAAAATGATATTCCCAGCGATATAAGCCCTACGGCCATAAGCACCAGGATTTTATATACAATATCGAGCTGGTGCAGATCATAGAACAGGGTGCGCAGTATAACCACCCCGAAGAGCACCAGGCTGAACAATCTGGTGACCCGGTTGTCGCGCTTTACTCCCATATAAAGCACCAGGCTGCTGACAATGGCCCAGGCCACCGGAATCAGGAAAGCGAAGGACTGGTTGGCCTGGTAGTAATAAATACCATTATCGATATTGAAGTGCAGGAGATAGAACAAGACAGCCACGCAGACAACCGCTATTCCGAGTGTAAGCCAGGTCCTGCCCGGGTAATGTTTTGCACTTAACCGCAATGCCCACAGCCAAGCACCGATTCCCACCGCCAGCAAGAGGGCGGGTTTATTAAGGAAAGGCAGGGGATGGGGGTTCTGGTATATCGTAAAAACAGAAAAACAGGCAAAGAATGTGATAACACAGGCGATAATATAGGCTGCCTTATTTTTCAATATGTCGGAAGCCAGGAGCAGCACGGCGGCCACCGCAAACCAGGCCAGGTGGCTGTACACTTCACTTAACTGCAGGGGAGCGGCCAGAAGGGAGAAAACCATGGCCATAACCAAGAGGCTCTGACGGAAGAAACCGGTACCTTTATTTCCGATAAGCATGATTTTGAAAGTACCGAGATATACAGCCGCCAGGGTCAGGCTCAGCAGGCCATACCATTGGGAATGTTTATCCAGGTTGGCAAAAGAACACATGCTGAAAAAAATTGCGCTGCCCAGCAAGAGCAGGAGGTTGTTTTTACGGCTGCGGTGGTTGTGAATGGCAGCTACGGCTATGAAGAGCAGCAGAAATGCGCCCAGGAAACCTTGTCCCGCCCATATTTTCCACTGCATTTGGAAGGCAACCAGAGTAATAACCGCGGTGCCTATAAAGGCCAGCAGGTCCAGGACCAGCCAGCGCCGGTAATAGGCGAGGAACAATACTCCCAGGTCAAGTATTAGAACATAAGATAAAAGCGGGATAATCCTGCCGCTGTGACTGCCCATTAAGAAGGGTACCAGGAAGCCGCCCACAGCAGCCATAATTGCCGTGCCGGGAGCATTTTGCACCGCTGACAGCACCCCGGCCGTGAGGGCGGTAACAAACATCAGGGCAAAAGCGCCGTAAGGGCTTATCAGGTGATAATAATTAACTGCCGCATAAGAAGAAAGATAAATGATGGCGATGCCCGCGCCGGTTAATCCCTGGGCATAAACCGCATAGGCCTTTTTAAAGTAGAAATGCCCCAGGCCGATTAAAAACACGCCCGCGGTCAATCCCAGCACACAGCGTCCCAACTCGCCGATGATGTGGTTGTCAAAGGACCACTTGAGGAAATAGGCTGCGGCAAAGACCACAATTAGAGCGCCAATACGGTTAAAAAGCTTTCCGCCGATGAAGCTCTCGGTAATAAATGGCTTCCGGGACGATTGTTCTTCAGGAGGTTCTATGTAGAGAGGGCCAGCTTTGGCGCTGCGTAAGGAAACCTTATCCTGTCGGTTATAACCCGATTGGAGTTGTTCTTCCAAAAATGCAACCCGGGTTTTAAGAGATTCCAGTTCAGCACTGAGTTCTTCCAGGTTTTTTTTATCTAAATCCATTAATTCACCGCCTGTTAATATTTACGGCGTTTTGCTTATCTGGATTATATCATAAGACGTACTCGCATCGACCACAGCGGTTAAAAGCAAATAATACGCGGGAAGGATAATAAATACAAACAGCTTGTTAAATTTATTTTATATCGTGTAATTTTTCTCATAATAAATACGTAGTTTACCAAGAAGATTATCTAACAAAGGAGGAATTAGCCAAACAATAATGAACTATGTCTGTAAAGTTAAGTAATGTAATTGTCCGAAGGAAGGTTATATATAAACGCTGTTGATTGGTTGGTATCAGGATATTTTAGCTTGGAAAGGGAGATGAAAAATGTGAAGGGAAAAACGTGTATTAAAATGGCAAAACCTATGATGATAATTGCGGTTCTGGCAGCGGGTATAGCTGTGATGCTGTTATCCGCACAGGTCCAGGCTGCATCACGCTCAGGTTATCCCTATGGTTCCAGCTTGTTGAATTCCGATAGGGTAACTTTGGCTGTATACAGCCCCACTGCTCCTTACATATATAATCAGAATCCTTTGCCTAACGCTACCAATATAAATACGGGGATAGTGATTTCGTTTTATTTCGACCAGGATATGGACCCTGCCACCGTAAATGATAATTATATTTACCTGGTAAAAGATAATGGTGTCCGCGTATCAGCAGGAGTTGTATATTCTAGCAGTAATAAACTGGTTACAATTACGCCAACCTATGCATTGGAAGCGGGAACAGGGTATACGGTGGTAGTGAATTCCAGAAACTACTACTATAATTTGGCCGCATCTCCTTCAAGCTGGTATTTTACTACCATTGGCACAGGCTCTGGTCAAATCTATAGCCGCGACCCGGAAGCCAATGCCACCGGGGTTCCTGTAGACAAGACCATAAAGTTCTATTTTAATAACCGCATGAGTTCAAGCACTATTAGCAACAGCAGCATCTATCTTACTCAAGGGGGAAGCTATGTTTCCGCTGCAGTTACATACGATCAATCCTTTGATCAGGTAACCATTGATCCCACCTATGACCTGGCTGCCAATACTGTTTATACCGTGCATGTAACCAGCGATGTGAGAGATTATTATGGAAACAGCATTACTCCCACTTCCTGGTCATTTACCACCTCATATTACTCCGACACCACGATTAGTGACAGGGATCCCTATTCCGGCGCCAGCGGGGTGGCTCTTAACAAGGTCATCAAATTCCGCTTCAGTAATGCCATGATGTCTTCCACTATAGACAGCGGTACGGTTTATTTAACTAGAAGCGGTTCATCCGTTTCCGCCAGTGTTTCCTATGATTCGTCTACTAGATATGTCACCATCACCCCCAGCCGCGACCTGGACCCCGGAACCGAATATACGGTAAATGTAAGCAGCAATATCAGAAATTATAACGGCACTTATATAAGTTCTGTTTCCTGGAAATTTACTACTACAGGGTCAGCCAGCGCGGGTATCAGTGACAAGGATCCTTATGCCAGTGCCAGCGGGGTAGCAATCAACAAGGTGATTACGTTCCGTTTTGATACGGCCATGTCTGCCGGCACTATTGACAGCAGCACCGTTTACCTGACTCAGGGCGGCTCATCGGTTTCAGCCACAGTATCTTATGATTCATCTTCACGCCGGGTAACTATAACACCGCGCAGCAATTTGCAGCCGGGAACAGTCTATACTGTCAACGTAAGCGGAAATATAAAGGATTATAACGGCTATTATATAACCGGCGCCTCCTGGACATTCACCACCGCCGCAGAAAACCCTTTTAAAATCAGTACCCGTGAACCATTGCCAAGCGCGGTTAATGTTCCGGTTACAGGCGCGATTAAGATTACCTTCAGCAGCGAACCGGCTGCGGAAACCCTTTCTACCAGTAATATTTCCCTGCGGACCACAGCAAATGGCACAGCAGTACCCTGCAGCCTGATATATAATTCCTCCCGTTGCCAGGTGACATTAACCCCTAGTCAGGTTTTAACTCCCGGAACTGAGTATACGGTAGGGATAGAAGGGGTTAAGGACCGTTTCGGCAATATGCTGTCCTCGACAGTATGGACCTTCAAAACCGCGCAGTCCGGGGGAAAAGAAGGACAACCCGCGGTAATTATGGATGGAAAATATATCAGTTTTCCCGATGTGCAGCCCTATATAAAAAATTCACGTACCATGATGCCATTCCGCACCCTTTTTGAACAACTCCTGGGAGCACAGGTAAGCTGGGATGAGAAACAGCAAAAAGTTACCGCAGTTTTGAAAGATAAAACGGTGATCCTGTATATCGGTAAAAAGGGTTATTACAGCAATGGCCAGCAAAAATACCTCGATGCCCCGGCGGAAATTTTAAATGGGCGCACCATGATCCGGTCCGTTTTGCGGCTGAGTCTTTGGGGGTAAAAGTTGATTGGGATAAAGCCACCTATACCGTGGTCTTTTCCCGTTAAGTCGAATTGATCAAAATCGATATCCAGGGCAGCTCGCTTATTTAATCAAACAAGAAGAGCTGCCCTTATTTATTAAAAACTACATCGGCCACAACGATCTCCGGGCGGTTGCCGATGCGGATAGGCGGGCCCCAGGTTCCGTAACCGCATGAAATAATGGCCTGCAGGCGGTCTTTGCGCAGGTAGCCCCAATCCTGCTCATAGAGCTTATGGGTTATGAGGTTGTTGGGAAAGAACTGGCCCAGGTGGGTGTGTCCGGAAAACTGCAAATCAACTCCGGCCTGGTCGGCTTCCTCCAGTTTGAACGGCTGGTGATCAATTAAAATAACCGGCAGCAGTTCGGAATCCAGTCCTTGCAGAAGTTCTCGCAGGTCCTTACGCCGTTTTTGGCTAAACCCGCCCCGGTTTAAATCGTCCCGTCCCACTAAGTAAAAAGCGTTGTCAACTTCTATATAACGGTCACGCAAAACGGTTACCCCCGCATCCTGCAGGAATTTTCCGACCCGGTACACTTGACCGCTGATATATTCGTGATTTCCAGGAACAGCAAAAGTGCCGTAACGTGCAGTTATTCTGCTGAAGGTATAGGGGATTTCGTCCTGGGCTTCCAGGTCAGCCCCCTCATCGACTATGTCCCCCGCCAGCAAAACCAGGTCGGGCTGAAGCGAATTAATGCTGTTGACCATAGAATTTAACCGGTTAATTCCAACAATCCAGCCCAGGTGGATATCGGAAACCATAACTATGCGCATCTTGTCAAGCGGGCTGGATTTCTTATTGATACTTAAATCATAATGAATTATGCGCGGATGGCAGGCATTCCAAGTACCGTAAGAAAATATTACCAGCAAAATACTGCACATGACGGCGGCCACCCCTGGGTGCGGCGTTTTAAAATCTGCAGGCAGAAAGTTTATAAAGTGGTCGGCCAGGCGCACCAAATCCAGAGCCAGAATAATAAAAAAAAGATAATACATCGCTCCCAGCCAGTAAGAAGCTGCCGTAATCAATATCTTGCTGATTTCATGAGGAAGCAGCTGCGACAGCCAGCGGCTGACCGGGAAGAGCAGAGAAGCGATCAGCACGAATATACCCCATGACCAGGCCAGGCGGGGATAGCTGCCGCGTACAGCCTGCCCCCCGCGCAGAGCTATGTAAGCATTTATTAAACCGTAAAGCAAAAGAAAAGCAGCATAGAACGCGAAACGTTTTAAGGCCAAAAGACAGCCTCCCGCAATTAATAATTTCATATATTATGAACCAGGAACGATATTATATATTGTATATCCATAGCATTTAAAAACAAGAATAATTTCAGGATGTGGAGATTAATGCACAATATTTACCAGTTACTTGCTGATCTGCCTGATGAAGAAATAGTCGAGATACTGGCTGAGACAGATGCAGTGCGCATTGAACGCATAGTTTCCAGCGGACAGGTTTCCCCGCCGGGTTTCTGGTATGACCAGCCGCGTGACGAATGGGTGCTGCTCTTGCAAGGTACCGCGATACTGGAATGGGAGAATGGCAGAAGAAGGGATTTATTTCCCGGCGAATGGTTAATTATTCCCGCAGGTGAAAAACATCGTGTGAGCGAGACTTCAACGAACCCGCCCTGTATCTGGCTGGCGGTTCATTACTAAGGAACAAGGGCCGGACACAGGTTTAAATTACTAATAGACCTGTAATTTGGTTCCTGTTACCGGCCCGGTTTTTTTACTGTATGGGATTCTGAAAATTCTGGGCTTGTTGATTTTGTATGGTCTGGATACCTTGTTGAGTATAATCTTGTTCAGCGGGGTTCAGCATGAATAATAGCTGCTGGAGCTGTCCTACATGCCTGCGTTCCTCATTGGCTATGTGCAAAAGGACTTTTTTTACACGTTCATCATATATAGCCATAGCGTGAGCCTCATAACCGATGATGGCCTCTAATTCTCCAGCCAAATCGACACGCAGAGCCTGCAGCAATTCAGCATCGTTCAACTGCCTTGGGGTAGTGGCTACAAATGGATCTCCCAGAAGCGCCATGTATACCCTCCTTTCTTTTTTTGCTAGTTTTCTCATGCAGCCATTAAATATACAATTAAGGGCATGTATATTTACCTTTATCATGTATGGATGGCTTGCCAATTAAAAACCTATATAACCGTTAGTTATTATACTTATAATAATTATATGATATATTTAAGACATCGTTTATTCTTCATCTGGTTTGGATAGTTTAATGCTTATAATTGCAGTCTAACTGGAGATGGCTGGGTTATAATCAGCCGTGAATAAAGGTATATTGAACTGGTGAGAAAATATAAATAAATATGAAAGGGCGGTATTATGGAAGGAAGGATAGTAGATGCCAGAGGGTTGAATTGTCCGGAACCCGTTATTTTGACGAAAAAAGCGATGGACGAAAACCACTCTATGCAAATAACAGCCATAGTCAGCAATGAAGCAGCGCGGGAAAACGTAAGTAAGCTGGGGCAGAGTCAGGGGTATCAGGTGGAGGTGGAAGAAAAAGACGCCGATTATTACATTTACCTGCATCCCGGTTTGGAAAGCTGTGAAGATGATAAATTGGCCGGGGATGTAACCATTCTCATTAAAAGCAGCCTGTTTGGCGAGGGTGATGGTGAACTGGGTCAGGTGCTGATGAAGAGCTTCCTGTTCAGCCTGAATGAACTTGACCAGCCGGTTAAGCATATGATTTTTATGAACAGCGGGGTTAAACTTACCTGCGAGGGATCTGCGGTTCTGGAACACCTGGTAGCCCTGGAATCAAAAGGGGTGGAGATTCTGTCCTGCGGGACCTGCCTGGACTTTTACCACCTGAAAGAAAAACTGGCAGTGGGGAAGGTCACCAATATGTATACCGCTATGGAACTCCTGACTACTGCCGCCAAGGCCATAACATTATAAGAGTTGCCACAGACAGACACAGATACGTTAGTGCTTAATCTGGGTTTATCTGCGGTCAATCAGGTCTCCTATTGCAAAGGAGGTTTGCCATGCGGGGCATTTACCTTGACAATGCGGCTACATCATATCCCAAACCTGAAAGCGTATGTGACGCCGTAGACCATTTTAACCGTTACCTGGGAGGAAACCCTGGACGGGGAGCCCACCGGGCTACGTTACAGGCGGGAAACATCATATTGGAGGCCCGTGAATCCCTGGCGGCCCTATTTAATATTGAAGACGCCAATTATATCGCTTTTATGAGTAATGTTACCGAAGCGTTAAATACAGCGCTAAAAGGACTGCTGCAGCCGGGGGATCATGTAATAACCTCCGATATGGAGCATAATGCCATGGCGCGTCCTTTATATGTTTTATCCAGACAGGGGATTGAATGGACTCAGATACACGCTTCGATGAAGAATGGGCTGGACCCCGAGGATGTCCGCAGAGCTATTAAACCTAATACCAAACTCATAACTTTGCTGCATGCATCCAATTTGACCGGCGCCATAATGCCTATAACCGCCATTGGAAAAATTGCACGTGAACACGACATTACTTTTATGGTGGACAGTGCCCAGAGCGCAGGGGTTTTACCGATAGACGTCATTGCACAGAATATAGATGTCCTGGCTTTTACTGGACATAAGGGCCTTTTGGGCTTGCAGGGAACCGGAGGCTTATATGTAAAACCAGGCTTATTTATTAGAAGATTGAAAGAAGGAGGGACCGGTTCGTTTTCCGAACACCTTACCCATCCCGATTTTATGCCTGATCACCTGGAAGCCGGAACCCCTAACACACCGGGAATTATAGGGCTTTTGGCGGGGGTTAATTTTGTTCGTGCTGCGGGAGTGGATAAAATAAGGGAACATGAAATAAGGCTCTGTGAAAGGCTGCTGCAAGGTTTGCGGGAGATCCCGGGAGTCATTGTATACGGGCCTGCTGACAGTAAGGATCGTACCGCTGTAATAGCATTTAATATTTCCGGTAGAGATTGCGGCGATGTAAGCTTTAATTTGGATCACAGGTATGGCATAATCTGCCGGGCGGGTTTGCACTGCGCTCCGCTGGCCCATACTTGTATAGGAACATTTGAAACCGGGGCCTGCCGCTTGAGCCCAGGATTTTTTAACAACGAAGAAGATATTGATAGAACCATCAAGGCTATTTATACCCTGGCTAAAGAATAAAAAATTTATAGCGTGAGGAGACTAAGACATCCGCTTAACCCCTCACGCTTTTCTAATCTCCATCTTTTGGCACTGTTTTAAGGTTTGGTGTAAATAATCAAAACTGTCAAACCCGGCCTGGCAGGTGTCATTTTACGTTTGTTTCCCGTTCATGGCATTAAGGAATATAATTCATCTTCCGCGCTTCCCATTCCAGGCGGGGACGAAAATCAGGATGAGCGATAGCTATAAGTTCCTTGACCCGGGTTCTGAGGTTTTGACCCTTAAGGCTGGCTACACCGTATTCGGTTACGACATACTGTACATCGGTGCGGGAGACTGTGGTAAAAATGCCGGGCGACAGAGTGGGGACGATTTTGGATTTAACCTCGCCGTTTTTGTTGGTGTAGGTGGAGTAAAGGGTCAGAAAAGATTTTCCTCCTTTGGAACGCCAGGTGCCCTGAACAAAGTCTAATTGCCCTCCGGTTCCGGTGTATTGCATGGTGCCTATGGATTCGGAAGCGGCCTGCCCGCTTAAATCAACCTCCATGGTGGCGTTTACGGAAATCATGTTGTCGTTTTTGCCAATTATATAAGGGTCATTTACAAAACGGGTGGAGTGCATTTCCACCATGGGATTTTCATCAATAAAGTTGTAGAGTTTGCTGGTGCCCAAAGCAAAAGAGCCCACCCATTTATAGGGCATAAAGTTCTTCTTGCTGCATGTGATAGCCCCGGCTTCGTATAGGTCAACCATAGTGTCGGTAAGCATTTCCGAATGGATTCCTAAATCCTTGCGGTCAGTCAGAAAATTAGCAATAGCATTAGGCATGCCGCCGATACCGATTTGAATACAAGAGCCATCTTCAATCAAATCGGCTATAAAGCGCCCGATCTTTTCATCCTTGTCAGTGATAGGTATCGGAGGAAGTTCAAACAAGGGGATAGTGTTTTCCACCACGGCGGAGACTTCACTTATATGCAGCTGGTTGTGTCCGTAGGTACGGGGCATATTCTCGTTTACTTCTACGATGATACTGCGAGGATGACTGAGTTTTGCGGCTTCCCAGCCCCAGTCCACATTGCAGCCCGTACTGAAAAAGCCATGTTTGTCCATAGGTGATACCACCATGCAGGCCACATGACACTCGCGGCAGCGTTGAATCATATCAACTGTTTCGCCCAGGCGGCAGGGAGTGTAGGTAAATAAACCTTCACCTACCCCGTTGCGGGTGGCTATGGATACAAATCCCGAATCTATAAGGACCTTTCCGACTAGATCCTTGTGATAAAGGTCAAACCAGCGCACATCCACCCCGGCAACATAAGTAACCCCTTTTAATTCATCATTGCGAATCCGCTGCGCTACAGCGTTAATCAGGCCCAACGGCTGGCCGTTGGAGAGCGGGGCCACTACATTATCATTATCGTGAATTAATTTAGCCGCATCGTCGGCGCTTACCAATTTCTGTTTATACAGTTCCTGCCAGCGATTCATAAAATCTTCCCCCCATAAATGTTATTTTTTATATTTGCGCAACTACTATTTCCCCTTAAAAACTGCCTTGCGTCCCTCCAGAAATGCAGTCATACCTTCCTTTTGATCATCGGAGGAGAAAAGGAAGGCGAACTTTTCTTTTTCCATCATGAGTCCGGTGTATATATCCACATCATAGCTTAGATGTATGAGTTCTTTGGCGGTGCGGATAGCCAGAGGCGGTTTTTTACTGAGCTTTTTGGCAATTTTTAAAGTCTGTTCCTTTAACTCTTCCGCAGATACCAGGAAATTCACCAGGCCAAGCTGAAAGGCCTGCTGAGCATTGAACACCTCACCCAGAAAGATTAATTCTTTGGCTTTGCCCTCGCCTACCATCCGGGTTAAACGCTGCGTGCCGCTGCCGCCAGGGACAATACCCAGATTTATTTCCGGCAAACCGAAAAAGGCATTATCCGCAGCTATGCGGATATCGCAGGCCAGGGCCATTTCGCAGCCGCCACCCAAAGCGTAGCCGGCGATAGAAGCCAGGGTAGGTTTCCCCAGGGCCATGATCTTGTTCATAGTGACCTGAACCTGGTAAATATAGTTGTGAGCATCCTGCGGCCCATAGCTGACAAAGTTTTTGATGTCAGCACCGGCCGCAAAGGCATTCCCGTCACCTTGGACAACCAGCACTTTTACCTGCGGATCGGATGCTACATCGTCCAGCACGAGGGAAAGGTCGATAAGCACATCTTCGTTGATGGCATTCAGCACTTCAGGCCGGTTGATTTGCACAGTAGCGATGCCATCATCTTTCCAATAAAGTACCGTTTTTAAATCCACAACAAACTCCCCCTTTCAGTACACTCCCCTTAAGCAAAGCAAGTGCGCCAAAGCGAGATTAATAAAAAGAAAATTCCGACAAATAAAGCGATAATGATAAGTGATGGTCTAATTAATCTCTATGACAAAATTATGTGGCAATTAGTATAAATGAGGAGTGCTGTTTAAATGTGGTATCATAATCATTATATTCTGAATAATATGAAAACATCAATAGTTTTTGTAGGAAGTTAAGAGAGCGGTTAAAAGGCATTTTATATAATCGATCTCATGTTGTGAGAAGAACCAAAAGGAGATGAAGCAAAAGGTCGCGGGAGATAGAAATAATAATAAATAGTGCAGGCCATAAACATTTATCAAAATGGTTTGTAAAGTGATGTGATATCTATGGATGCGGTAAACTTGGCTTAACCTTCAGCGTATTGTCTTACACTGCAGTTATAAAGTCTGTGTAAGTCATAGTAGTCAGTGAAGTCACTGTCTATTTAGTTCTTTATTTTCTTATTCATTACCCGAGGTTTACCAAAATAGAAATGGAAACCATATACGCCAGGGCTGAATTAACAAATTAAGTTGATCGGTTTTTTGCTTAAGTATTTTAACTTCTATTTTAATTGTTTCTACATCTATATCGCTTGTGGGCGTATGGTTTTCTGCAGTAACAGGCAATGAAGGGGCTTCTTCAGATAAAACCGGATTCATTTGTAAAGAGGTTTTCCTGCTTTTTCGGGTGGAATTGGGGGCCTTTTTAACCTGATCATTAGCTGAAGATTTCTCCAGAATATCTTCAGCGGGTTGATTGAGCTTCGCAAAAGGGTCTTTTCCCAACCGGCGTTTCTGATTCATAATTTATCTCCTTTCCATGATTTCACGGCACAGGTTCATATAATCCCGGGCTCCGTTGCTGTCAGGACGATATCTGAATATATCCTGGCCAAAACTGGGCGCTTCGGCTAGGGCTATATTTTCACGGATAATAGTCTGAAAAAGTCTGCCGGAAAAATGTTCTTCCAGGCTGGCTAAAACCTCGCGGTTAAGCACTTTGCGCTGGTCGTAACGGGTTATAATGATTCCGCCAAGCTTTAGTTCCTTATTATATTGAGAATGGATTGAAGAAATTGTATCAAGCAGCTTGCTCATGCCATGCAAGGCTAAAAATTCGGCCTGCACCGGTACAAACACCTCTTGGGCTGCTGCCAGAGCGTTTACGGTGATTAATCCATAGCTGGGAGGGCAATCCAATAAAATAAAATCGAAAGCCAGGTTTGGTAAAGCTCTCTTCAAAAGGAATTGTTTATTTGGGTTGTTGTTAAGATTTGCATCCACTTGGGTTAAATTCGAACGAGCCGGTAAAAGTTTTAATCCGTTGACAGTGATTAAAGCCTGATTAATTTCGCTTTGACCGCTAAGGACTTCATAAACGGAGGTGTTTATTTCTGATTCAGACAGCCCCATGGAAAAGCTGAGATTAAATTGAGGGTCAAGATCCACCAGGAGTACTTTGTGGCCCAACATGGCCAGTCCGGCGCCGATGTTTACTGTGGAGGTGGTTTTGCCCGTTCCGCCTTTCTGATTGCAAACAGCGATAATCCTCATTTTAAAATCACCCACATCGATTAGATCCTATTAACCCCTCATGCCCAGTGGATACAATATTGAGGAGTAAGAAGTTAAACGTAAAACATGAGACGTGAGAAGGGTCCCAGCTAATAATCTTTCAGCGTATTCAGCATCAAAAAATGTCTTACCCCACAGTTAAAAGGTCTGTGAAAATCATAGAAAGTCTGTAATGTCTGTGCCCAACTAAAACCATTCGACATACTTACAAAATATACCTTCCAAAATGCCTAAAAAAATCGAAATTATTCTACATCAGACTTGCAGACTAGAATTCTACCTGGTATTCTGTAATAAGATAAAGAGGATAAATATAGTCCACAATAAAAGATGGTTTTTTATGCAAATTACACGGCAAACGGAATATGCAATTCGTACTATGTTGGAACTGGCTAAATTTCCTTATGGTGAAGTATTATCCACACGTTTTATTTCGGAACAGCAAGACATTCCTGAAGACTTTCTCAAGAAAACTGTAAAACTCCTGGCACTGGCTGATCTGGTCGTTACCCAGCGCGGGACTAACGGGGGAATAAAATTGGCCAAACGGGCGGGTAAAATCAACCTGGCGGATATAGTTGCCGCTATAGAAGGGCCGATTGCTTTGAATGTATGTCTGTCACCGGGATATACTTGCCCTAATCAGCCTGTATGTCCGGTGAACCGTAATTTAGCCCGTGCCCAGCAAGCATTGATTAAAGAGCTGCAGCGCGAAACCCTGGAAGACATGTTGAAGAATACAGACAGCAGCGATCATAGAGAATGAAAAACCTACAACAAGTGTAAGAGGTTGCAGCATCTATGTGAAAATGGATGGGAAGGAGGAATTCTTTAAGCCGAAAGTGGACCAATATAATCAACATTATCATATATATAAAAGGAGGAACTAATATGTTTTGCAACCAGTGTGAACAGACCAGTAAAGGCGGCTGCATCAACGTGGGCGTGTGCGGGAAGAATCCTGATACCGCCGCCCTGCAGGACCTGCTGCTTTATGCGCTGAAGGGGTTATCCTTTTATGCACTTGAGGCGCGTAAAGCAGGAATTAACCCCAAACAAGCAGATCGTTTCATCTGTGAAGCTGTTTTTAGCACCCTGACCAATGTGAATTTCAATCCGGAAAAACTGCAGGAATACATTGAAAAGACGGTATTATTTAGAAATCAAATAAGCGAACAGCTTCAGGGCATGGATAAGGTTCCAGCTTTTAATGATCCAGCTGCAAACTATCTTGCCGGGGAAAGCCTGCAGGATTTAATTGAGGAAGGCAATAGGCAGGGTCTGCTGGTTGATCGCCGGGCACCGGCGGATATACAGTCCTTGCAGGAAATTCTGCTTTACGGAGTCAAAGGTGTTTGCGCTTACGCCTATCATGCCGCTCTTCTGGGACAGGAAGATGAAAAAATCTATACCTTTGTTCAGGAAGCCTTTACCAGAGTCGGCAGTCATGAAAATGACCTCGACTTCTGGCTGAACATGGTGTTAAAGTGCGGGGAGATAAACCTGTTGACTATGGAACTGTTAGACACAGGCAATACTTCTGCTTTTGGCCATCCCGTACCCACCCAGGTGACTCTGGGACACAAAGCCGGTAAGGCTATCCTGGTTTCTGGGCATGATCTCCTGGATTTAAAACATGTTCTGGAAGCGACCGCGGGTCAGGATATAAATATTTATACTCACGGGGAAATGCTGCCTGCCCATGGTTATCCGGAACTCAAAAAGTATCCCCATTTTTATGGCCATTACGGCAGGGCCTGGCAGAACCAGCAAAAGGAGTTCGAGAATTTCCCGGGGCCGATATTAATGACTACCAACTGCTTGATGATGCCTAAAGATAGTTATAAAGATAAGGTTTTTACAACCGGTCCCGTATCCTATCCGGGCCTTACCCACCTGAAAACTGATAACCTTGTTGAATTGGTGGACAAAGCTCTAGCAATGTCAGGGTTCCAAAGCGACGAGGAACAGGGAAATGTAATGGTCGGCTTTGCCCGTAACAGCGTATTGGGTGTCGCCGATAAAGTTATAGCCGGTGTAAAAGCCGGTGTCATAAAACATTTCTTCTTGGTAGGCGGGTGCGATGGGGCCCGGGCTGGACGCAACTATTTTACCGAACTGGTGGAAAAGACCCCGGCCGATACGGTAATCCTTACCCTGGGATGCGGCAAATTCCGTTTCTTTGATAAGGAACTGGGTGCAATCGACGGCATACCCCGCCTGCTGGATGTGGGCCAGTGTAATGACTCTTATTCAGCTATTCAGATAGCTGCGGCTCTGGCCAACGCTTTCGAATGCGGAGTAAATGACCTGCCTTTATCCATGATCCTTTCCTGGTATGAGCAGAAAGCCGTGGCAGTTTTGCTGACCCTGCTTTATCTGGGCATAAAAAATATCCGGCTGGGACCGACCTTGCCCGCTTTTATCACTCCAGCCGTCCTGGATGTCCTGGTTAAGCATTTTGCTATTAAACCGGTGAGCAGCGCGGATGAGGATTTGAAAGCTATTTTAGGTTAAAATATTGCTTATGGAGTTGGATAATGAGGAAGTGGTAATAGTGAAGTGGACAGAAGAAGCCCAGGCCGAATTGCAAAAGATTCCGGCCTTTGTAAGGGATATGGCCGTTAAGGCAGTAGAAAGCGAAGTGACAGCCCGGGGAGATGATACGGTTACGGCTGAGGATCTGCGCCGCAGCCGGGAAAAGTATATTGCTTTCGCCGAAGACAAACCGGGCCAGAAGAAAAAGACCCGCATCGCCGTAGTACGCTGTGAAACCGTGTCCGAAGTATGTCCGGGGGTGGCGTGCATGGCAGCGTTCAATCGCCGCCAGCAGTATTTCAAGTCCTATGGTGATGAGGCGGAGATCATCGGGTTTTTCACCTGTGGCGGCTGCCCGGGCAGGCGGGTATCCCGGTTGATGGATTCTTTGAAAAAACACAAGCTGGATGTGGTGCATCTCTCATCCTGTATGGGTTTGTCAGACAACTATATTCCCTGTCCTCATTATGAGGAAATCCGTAAATCTATTGAGAACAAGGGCATTAAGGTAGTAGATGGCACCCATCATTAGCAGACTGAATAAGGGGGTGATTTGATGGTCCAAAGAACCATTATCAAAATCGATAAAGAATTATGCAACGGCTGCGGGGCCTGTATCAGCCCTTGCGCTGAGGGAGCCCTGGCCCTGGTTGACGGTAAAGCTGAAGTCATTAAGGAAGAACTCTGTGATGGAGCCGGGTTTTGCCTGGGAGTCTGTCCTTTGGGAGCTTTGTCCTTGGAGACTCGGGAAGCTGAAGATTTTTCAGAATCAGCGGTAAAAGCCCGCCAGGGGCAAAAGATACTGCCATATATTCCGCAGCACTGTACCTTTTGTAACAACAGCGAAGAAGAAGTTTACCTGCTGCCATTGAAACACAAGGGGCAGGCTCTTTGGACCTGTACTCGCTGCCTGCCCCGTTTAATCCATGGGTAATCATATAATGCGGCACAGTATGATGTCATTGGCGAGCGAAGCGAAGCAATCTAAAATGTCATGCGAGAGAAAGATTGCCGCGTCGCTTACGCTCCTCGCAATGACAAATACGCGAGTTTTCATAACAATGACATGCCGTTTGCTACGCATAACCGATCAACTGTGAAAGTTGAGATGGATAACTAATTACCATTACTTGGTTTTTCCTCAGGCCGGACGTTTTTTTCCAGGCGCCCGGCCTTTTTTAACGCTTCCCTTAGAATAAATTCAACCTGACCGTTGACGCTGCGGAATTCGTCTGCCGCCCAGCGTTCCAAAGCCTCGTATACTGCCGGATCTATACGTAGAGGAAAGTTTTTCTTCGGTCCTGCCATGATATTGCCCTTAGTATATACTGCTGGTGTTTATTATAGGCTGAGCGCCGCGTTCGGAAATTATAGCCACCAGGAGGTTGTTAATCATCGCTACTTTCCTCTCTTCATCAAGTTCCACAATGCCTTCCTGCTGCAGCTGGGCAATTGCCATCTGGGCCATACCCACGGCACCTTCCACGATCTTCTGGCGAGCGGCAATAATTGCCGAGGCTTGCTGCCTTTGCAGCATAGCGCTGGCGATTTCCGTGGCATAAGCCAGGTGGGTCAAACGAGCCTCTATTACTTCTACTCCCGCTACCTCAAGGCGTTCCTGCAATTCGCGGCTCAGTTCATGGGCTACTTCTTCAGCATTGCCGCGCAGGGAAATCCCACCCTCCCCGAAATCATCATAAGGATATTTGGTGGCTACATGACGCAGGGCGGTCTCACTTTGAATTTCTACAAATTGTTCATAATTGTCTACATCAAACATAGCCCGGGCGGAATCCACTACCTTAAAAACCACCACCGCCGCTATTTCGATGGGATTGCCTTCAACATCGTTAACCTTGAGTGTTTTACTGTTAAAATTGCTCACCCGCAGAGATACTTTATTGCGATTGGCAAAAGGAACGGTCAGAAAAAAACCGCTGTCCCTGATGCTGCCCATGTAGCTGCCGAAAAAGATGACTACTCCGGCTTGATTGGGCTGCACAATTGTAATCCCGCTGAAAACGATCATACTGAAAAGAGTAAACAATACCCCGGGTAAAATGTATCCCAGGATGAAACTGCAAACCGCCGCAGCCAAAACAAAAACAGCCAGAAACAACATAAGAAACCCGTTCAATTTCCAGGCGCTTTTTTCTGTCATAATTTTACCTCCTTAATAAATGATATTTATATGATATCACTTTTATATCAAATTGCAAGGGCTATATCTAGATATATTTACCAGGATTCTCAGGCTTGCATTTACTATAAGGGCAACATATAATTGAATTAAGGTGGCGGAGAATCCTGGTGAGTTGAATCCTTTAGACCCAGAGAGTAAACACGCTGCTTCACATGTTAAGTAATGTTCGGTTCGGTTTTTAGTCCCTTCACTTTTTTGAAATATAACAGAAAGTCCTTACAGGTGGTTCCTTGAGAGTTAAGAAAACCTTGTTGTCATTAGTTTTCTCCTTCTCCGCCACCGAATAAACAAGAAATGATGCCCTTCCTGGTTACAGACTGGGAAGGGTATTTTTCATGGGCAATTTTTGCATGAAAATTGGATAACCGGGTGATTATTTATTATGCTTAATATGGATAGAATCATCCCGAGGAGGCTTTTGCAAATGGATAAAGGTTTGGCAGGTCAGGTTTGCCTGGTAACCGGGGGAAGCCGGGGCATTGGCGCCGAAGTTTGCCGCGCTTTGGCGCTTGAGGGTGTTAAAGTAGCTGTAAATTATCATAATTCTGAAGCGGCAGCTTTAAAACTACTGGAGGAAATACGCTTGCAGGGAATGGAAGCTATGGCTGTAAAAGCTGATATCAGCCAGGCGGCTCAAGTGGAGGCTATGTTCCAACGGGTAGAAAAGGAACTGGGGCCGGTTGGTTTACTGGTTAATAATGCCGGTATATCTTTGCAGGCTATGCTGGTTGATACTGCGGAAGATGAATGGGACCGGCTAATGGGGGTCAATCTTAAAGGTGCCTTTTTATGCTGCCGGCGAGCACTCCCCGGCATGCTGAGCAATTCAAAGGGAAGTATAGTTAATGTGGCATCGGTGTGGGGTATGCGGGGAGCCGCATGCGAATCTGTTTATGCGGCTTCCAAAGGCGGGCTACTGGCCTTGACACGTTCGCTGGCTGTCGAAGTGGGCCAGTGCGGTATCAGGGTAAATGCCATAGCTCCCGGCCCGGTGAAAACTGATATGTTAGTTAAAGAATTGCAGGCGGATGAAATAGAACAGCTAAACAGTGAAATACCTCTGGGACGACTGGGCCGTTCCCGGGAAATGGCTGCTGCCTGTGTTTTTCTATTATCTTCCCAGGCTTCATATATTAATGGTGCGGTTTTGAATGTGGACGGTGGCTGGAAGGCCTAAAATAATTATGAATTATGAATTAGGAATTATTAATTACCGCTTTTGATTCGGTTTTAACTGCAGAACATATATTTTTCTTTCACGACCTGATTGCGCTGCGGGAAAGTCGATATGACAGCTCAGCGTATTCACTGCCCGGCTCGAAATGCGGTTTTTAAGTTTGAGATAATTGCTTTCACTCAATACGGCAATCAATTCCCGGTTTTCGCCCGCCGCTTTTTTCATTTCCGGATTTGACGAAAATG
>NZ_BBCE01000007.1 GCF_001311885.1 Syntrophomonas palmitatica JCM 14374
TATTGCTGTTCATAAATGAACCGGTATCCATTATTATTCCTGCCAGCAAGGATGCAGATATCTCTGGCGTCAATTCAACCTGCATAGTTTGTATCAGGTTATAGATGATCTCGGCCGTAGCCGCGGCATTGGTTTCTACATAATTATAATCAGCGAACAGGCTGTTGGCTTGATGGTGATCAATGTTCACCGCCAATTTACGTTGAGCAAGCCTGAGGAGCAGGTCATCGCCTACCCTTTCTTCATCACCGCAGTCCAGAAAGACAAGGTTTTCTGTGTGGTTCTCCATCAACTGCGGAGTCTTTATTATATCTGCCCCGGCCAAATAAAGATAAATAGGCGGTACGGCGTCCTGCAGGACAACCTGCACCTTTTTCCCCAGTTGTTTTAATGCGTGATACAATCCTAAGACTGAACCCACGCAATCGCCATCGGGCATAGCGTGGCCAACAACAGTGAAATCATCGTTTTCTAACAGAAACTCGGCGATCTCTTTAAGTTGATTCATTGCGGAGCCTCTTCATTCTTATCCAGCTTCAAATCATGCAATATACTGTTGATTCTAAAGCCGTGTTCAATAGACTTGTCCAATCTTAACTCCAGTTCAGGCGCGTGTTTGACCTTAATCTCACGCGACAATTCACTGCGCATGTAACCCTTGGCCTTTTGCAGGGCTTTCATAGTTTCTTCCTGTTTGTTTTCATCACCCAAAACACTGATGTTGACTCGGGCATGACTCAGGTCATTGCTTACGTCCACACGGGTTATGGAAATGGTACCGGAATCTATGCGCGGGTCTTTGATTTCTCCCTGCAGAACCTGAGATAAGACCCTCTGAATCTCTACGGCCATTCTCTCCTGCCTGTGTCTGCTCACATTTCAACCTCCGTGAATTTGTTTTATAGTTGGCGAGGTATTTCTTCCATGGTATAGGCTTCTATGAAATCGCCTTCTTTTAAGTCATTAAAGTCCTTAACCCCCATGCCGCATTCGAAGTTTTCCAAAACTTCTTTGGCGTCATCCTTAAAACGCTTCAAAGAAGCTAACTTGCCATCGTATATTATAACCCCGTCCCGTAATACGCGAACATTGGAATTACGGGTAATTTTACCATCTACAACGTAACAGCCGGCTACGATGCCTACATTGGGCACTTTAAACAAAGCTCTGACTTCAGCCCGACCCATGTATTTTTCTCGGTATTCAGGATCCAGCAAACCGACCATAGCCTTTTTAACATCATCAATCGCTTCATAAATTACCCGGTACAACAGGACATCGATACCTTCGTCTTCGGCATATTTCTTGGCTTTGATATCAGGGCGTACATTAAAACCTATAATAATAGCCCGTGAAGCCGAAGCCAGCATAACATCGGTTTCAGTTATAGCGCCTACCGCGGAATGAATTACATTTACTTTAACTTCATTGGTAGTTAATCTTAACAATGACTGAGAAAGGGCTTCAACCGATCCCTGCACATCGCCTTTTATAATCAGGTTTAATTCCTTGATATCGGAATCCTGCATCTGTTTAAAGAAATCGTCCAGTGAAACCCGGCTGCTCTGTTTCTGTTCTTCTAATTTCTTCTCACTTAGGCGCAGTTCCACGATCTGTTTAGCGATCTTTTCGTCACAGGCTCTGACCCTGCCACCGGCCTCAGGAACTTCCGGCCAGCCGGTAATTTCCACCGGCATTGAAGGATAGGCCGTATCAACTCTGCGCCCGCGAGCATCGGTCATAGCGCGTACCCGGCATATCTGGCTGCCGCACAATAGACTATCACCGATTCTCAGGGTGCCTTTCTGCACCAGGACCGTAGCTACAGGTCCCCGTCCTTTATCCAGTTCGCCTTCTATTACAACACCCTCTGCACTGCGGTCAGGATTAGATTTGATGTCATTGATTTCAGCCAGCAGCAAAATCATCTCCAGGAGGGTTTCTATCCCCTCGCCGCTCTTGGCCGATACCGGAACAAATATGATATCTCCGCCCCAATCTTCGGAAACAATCCCGTGTTCACCTAATTGCTGCATAACACGATCTGGATTGGCATTCGGTTTATCAATCTTATTTACCGCTACCAGGAAAGGAACGTTGGCGGCGCGAATATGGTTAATCGCCTCAACTGTCTGCGGCATAACCCCGTCATCTGCAGCTACTACCAGCACTACGATATCAGTGAGATTGGCTCCCCTGGCCCGCATAGCTGTAAACGCTTCATGACCTGGAGTATCTATAAAGGTAATATAATTATCATTTACTTTGACCTGGTAAGCGCCGATATGCTGGGTTATTCCCCCGGCCTCACCCGAAGCTACATCAGCCTGCCGTATGCGATCCAACAGCGATGTTTTTCCATGGTCTACATGACCCATAACGGTAACTACCGGCGGACGGGGCTTGAGGCTGGCTTCATCATCAATAATTTCCTCGAGAATCCGTTCCTCCTCCGGCACTTCCCTTTCAACCTTCACTTCATACAGACTTGCTACAATTTCTGCAGTATCGTAATCTATAACCTGGTTAATAGTAGCCATTGTACCCAATTCCATCAGTTTCTTAACTATCTCCGCCGAACTCCGGCGCAGTTTTTCTGCCAGGTCCCTTACCATGATGTTTTCGGCCAGAACAATTTTATCTGGCAGGGGCATAAAGACCTCTTCCTTCTTGCGTTTATGTTTAGATTTTTTGGGAGGACGACCGTAGTCACGAACCTGAATCGGAGGTGCGTTTTTCTTTGCCGCTTTCTGACGCTCGTAATCATTTTTCTTCTGTTCCTGGAAAGGCCGGTTAGGAGCGCCAACAGGCCGCTGATCAGCATATCCGGACTTTCTGTCTACAGGTTTTGGGCTTGGCGGCACCGGTTTCAGCCCTGCACCAGAAGCGGTTTTTTGTTCACCGGGGGGTCTTCTATCTTGACCCGGACGTGGCGGCCTGATGGCTTCTATCAAAAGCCGGTCTCTGTTGTTCTCCTGTTGTTCTTCTGTCCGGAACCGTGCCAGGTTGTCCGGAAGGTTTTCTATTTTCAAAACCGGGACGCTGGTTAGCAGAAGGACGGCGGTCTTGAAAAGGTCTATTATCAACAGCCGGTCTTCCTTCATGGGCAGAACGTTCAGATCCAGCCGGTCTGCTAAAAGGCCGGTTATCTTGATTCTTTTTGTCTATATCCACATTTTCAGGGAAAGGTCTGCGCTGACCCTGGTTGTTCTGATTAGGGCGGCTGGCTGCGCCAGTTGATTGTCCTTTTGATCCTTGAAGGGATGCAGGATTTTCATGGCGGTTATCCCTTTGAGGGGTATGTGGCGCAGAAATCGTGGGGGGAGAAGAATGCCGTTCTGCAGCAGTTCCAGTACCAGAAGCAATCTGCCTGGGAATAACATTCTGCTTGGATCTGGATGTACTATCACGTTGTTCAGGGGCCTGTTCGTTCCCAGTCCCTGGTTCAATTTGGGGTTTAGCTGCACCCTTTTCAATTCGAGAACCCGACAGTTGTTTTTTAATCCAGCTCGCCTGTGAATCCTCCAGAGTACTCATATGGTTTTTAACATCCAAACCCATTTTCTGAAGGGTATCCACCATTTCCTTACTCGGAATACCCAGTTCTTTGGCTATCTCGTGAACTCTGATTTTGGCCATTCAACCACCCCCGTGTGTTTTTCTCCCTCGGAATTAACCAGTTCGATAATAGATTTTGCCATTTTGGAATCATTTATCGTAAGTGCCACCCTATAGGCCTTTCCTACACTATTTCCTAGTTCGTATTTGTTGCCTATAACCAGCCAGGGTATCTTTTGCTTCTCACAACAAGCAATCAGCACTTCTTTGGATTTTTCAGACATATCGCCGCTTAACACCAGCAGATGAGCTCGATGCCTGATTATGCTGGTCTTGGCTGCCAAAGTGCCGCTGGATACTTTGCCTGACTTCATAGCAAATCCAATCATACTATTCACTTTGTTCAACTAAAATCACACCCTTATGATTCAGGAATTGCCTCAATCTGTTTTGTAATACTGGCCAGGACCTCGGCGGGAATATCATGTTCCAGGGCCTTTTGCAGTCTTTTGCCTTTGACAGCCTGGTTTAGACATTCCAGGTTCGGGCAGATATACGCTCCACGGCCAGCTTTTTTGCCAGTCAAATCCAGGGCGATTTCACCCTCGGGACTGCGCACCACCCGGATTAGTTCCTTTTTGTTTTTCATTTCCCTGCATCCCACACACATACGCTGCGGAATTTTGCGGGCCTTAACCATCGATATCAGTCTCCTCGGCAAACTGGCTTTCGCTCTTAATATCGACCTTCCAGCCGGTTAATTTTGCTGCCAGACGAGCGTTTTGGCCTTCCTTGCCAATAGCCAATGATAATTGATAATCGGGAACCACAACCGTAGCGACTTTATTGCCATCATCAATATATACCGCTGCGACCTTCGAAGGACTCAAGGCATTAGCAATGTATTTGGCAGGCTCGCGATCATATTTAATAATATCAATCTTTTCTCCGCCCAGCTCGGATACTATGTTTTGCACTCTCAATCCGCGGGGTCCTACACAAGCTCCTACTGAATCTATTTTTTCATCGGTCGAATGAACGGAGATCTTGGAACGCGACCCTGCTTCTCGGGCAATAGATCTAATTTCAACTACCCCATCATAGATTTCCGGTACTTCAAGTTCGAACAAGCGGCGCAGGAAATAGGGATGAGACCTGGATAGATATATGTTTGGACCTTTAGTGCTGTTTTTAACTTCGTATATATAGGCTTTAAGTCTTTGGCCGAGGTTGTATCTCTCGCCGATGATTTGATCCCCCGGCAGCATGATTCCCTCGATACGGCCTAAATAAATATAAATAGTACGGGCTTCGATCCTTTGAATTGTACCCGTGACTATTTCACCCTCGCGTTCCAGAAATTCTTCATAAATCAAACTGCGTTCAGCTTCACGTAGTTTTTGCATAACCACCTGTTTAGCGGTTTGAGCGGCTATACGTCCAAAATTTCCGGGAGTGGCTTCTACATAAACCATATCTTCTTCTTTACAGGAAGGATATAATTCGAGGGCTTCCTCCAAACCAATTTCCATGCGCTGATCCTGGGGAACAGCCACTACTTTTTTTTGTGAGAAAACCTTGACTTCTCCTGTAATTTCATTAAATTCCACACTTACATTCTGAGCCGTACCGAAGTTTTTCCGGTAAGCGGTATTAAGAGCGGTTTTTATTGCTTCAATCAGAGCAGCTTGTGGAATTCCACGCTCCTTTTCTATCTCGTGCAGGGCCTGTATCAATTCACTGGACATCCTATTTCCCCCTTATAAATCAGGATTCAGTCTTATGATAGAAATCATATCCCGCGGAAGCTGAACTGACTTATCTTCTGTTTCCAATACAATCGCAGTATCGCTAAACCCCGTAAGAATCCCGGCAATCTTGGCCGGGCCATCAAATTGCTTAAGCATTTTTACTTTAATCTTCTCTCCGGTAAAACGCTCCAGGTCACGTTCTCTTTTTATAATCCTGTCCAAACCCGGGGAAGACACTTCAAGGTGATCGTAATATATTTCCTCCTGATCAAGCAGTGGTTTTAGCAAACGGCTGGCTCGGGTGCATAAATCAAGGTCCACTCCATTTTCATGATCAATAAATACCCGCAAGTATTTTTCGCCATTTTCCTGACGATATTGAATATCTACCAGTTCAATTTGAGCTTTAGCCAGCGGCTTACTGATCATCTCTTCTATAGCAGCCCTGGTAACAGTCAAGCTAAGCACCTTCCGTCTTAAGCAAATGCCTTAATTACAATAGAAAAAGTGGGCCGACACCCACTTGCACTAATCGGTATTAATACGCTGTTAACAGTATAACACAATAAGTTTAGTTTATTCAAGCCACTATGGGCTTATTTGTGCAAATTCCGGTTCATTTCATTGCATATTGTTCAGGCAAATAAACTTAGTTGTGTACTCTCTGGCAATGATTCCAGGCAGTTGTACTTTTTAAGAACCTCCAGGGTGGTTTTATTAATCTTAGCCCGCAGCTGCAATTCTTCTACCGAAAGAAATTCACCCTGCAAACGGGCATCTACAATTGATTGAGCGGCATTTAGTCCTAATCCGGGCAGAGCTGAGAAAGGCAATAAAAGCCCGTTATCTTTTACGAGAAACTTGTGGGCATGAGACAAATACAGATCCACCGGGAAGAATTTCAAACCGCGCAAATACATTTCCATGGCCAATTCTAGAATAGTAAGCAGTTTTTTATCCTTTTGTGATGCTTTCATCCCCTGGCGGTTGATCTCTTTAATGCGTTCCTTCACCGCTTCACAGCCATTCAATATGGTATCGGGCTCAAAATCTTCAGCGCGAATACTAAAAAAGCTGGCATAGAACTCGCGGGGGTAATAAACCTTAAAATAGGCAATGCGGAAGGCCATCATTACATAGGCTACAGCATGGGCTTTGGGAAACATATACTTTATTCTGCGGCATGATTCTATATACCATTCCGGCACCCCGGCTTCGCGCATACATGAGATTTCCTCAGCTTTAAGTTTGTCACCGTTCCCCTTGCGTACTTTTTCCATTATATCAAAAGCCTGTTTTTCTTTTACTCCTTTGTTAATCAGGTAAGTCATGATGTCATCGCGGGTAGATATTACTTCATTTAAAGCCGCCGTACGGTTTTCTATAAGATCCTGAGCATTATTCAGCCACACATCTGTACCATGTGATAAGCCGCTTATCATAATTAATTCCGAGAAGGTAGTAGGACGTGTAGCTTCCAGCATCTGACGCACAAAACGTGTGCCAAACTCAGGAATACCGAACGTACCAACTGATGTTCCCAAGTCGTCAGGGTTTAGGCCCAGTGGTTCCAGCCCTGAAAAAATTTTCATAGCTTGTTCTTCATTAAGGGGAATGGCGGAGGCTTTTACTCCGGTGAGGTCCTCCAGTTCTTTGATAACGGTGGGATCATCATGCCCCAGAATATCGAGTTTAACCAGCTGGCTGTCTATAGCGTGATAATCAAAATGCGTAGTTCTGACCCCGGATTCCTTGTTATCTGCCGGGTGTTGTATAGGCGTAAACTGATTGATGTCGCATTCACGCGGCACCACGATTAATCCCCCCGGGTGCTGTCCGGTTGTGCGTCTGACCCCTGTAATTCCTGCAGCCAATCGGCTCATTTCACTGCTTCTAAGGTTAATCTGTTTTTCTTCAGCGTATTTTTTGACAAAACCATAAGCCGTTTTTTCGGCTATGGTTGAAATCGTCCCGGCACGGTACACGTTTTCCCGCCCAAATAATTCCTCTACGTATTGATGGGCGCGGCTCTGGTAATCTCCAGAAAAGTTCAGGTCAATGTCCGGATTCTTATCACCCTCAAAGCCGAGAAAGGTTTCAAAAGGTATATTAAACCCTAGCTGCATCATTTGTGTACCGCATTTATGGCAAATCCGTTTATCCAGATCAACCCCGCAGCCAGCATCGCTGTTCTTAACAAATTCGCAGCACTGGCATTGCGGACATAGCCAGTGCGGTGGAAGGGGATTCACTTCGGTAATTCCTGTCAAATAAGCTACCAGTGAGGAACCCACCGAACCGCGCGAACCCACCAGATAACCGTCCTGATTGGACTTTTTTACTAATTTATGAGCAATCAGGTACAAAACACTAAACCCGTGGGTAGTAATGGAATGAAGTTCCCGCTCAATTCTGTCTCTAACCAGGTCAGGCATGTCCTGCCCATAAAGTTCAGCTGCCCGCTGCCAGCTAAGCGCAACTATTTCCTCTTCCGACCCCTCTATTTTCGGGGGATAAAACCCATCCGGAATCGGTTTTATCATCTCAATCATATCATTAACCTTATTAGGGTTATTAATTACTACTTCACGGGCTAATTCTTGACCCAGATAAGCAAACTCCTGCAGCATTTCTTCCGTATTTCGCAAAAATAAAGGAGCCTGAGCTTCAGCGTCTTCATAACCCTGCCCGGCCTGAATTATGCGCCGGAACACCTCATGATCAGGTTCTAAAAAATGCACATCACCGGTGGCACAAACCGGTTTGCCTAGTTTTGCGCCGAGTTCTACCACCCGGCGATTGATATCTTGCAATTCCTCCAGGTCTTTAACCTGTCCTTCACGAATCAGGAACTGATTGTTAGCCAAGGGCTGAATCTCCAGGTAATCATAAAAGTTAGCGATTTCATAGATTTTATCGAGATTTTGTCCCTCAACTAAAGCCCGGTATACTTCCCCTGCTTCACAGGCCGAACCTATTAGCAGCCCTTCTCTTTTCTTTATCAATTCAGCGCGAGGAATTTTGGGATGCCGGAAAAAGTAATCCAAATAAGATAGCTAACCAGTTCATAGAGGTTCCTCAATCCCTGGTCATTTTGCGCCAATAAAATAATATGGTATGGAGATTCCTTGCGGTCGTTTTCAACCAGATAACCTTCTACCCCATAGATAACCTTAATAGGCCGCCCCATTTCCTTCTGCACCTTTTTAGCGGTTGAAAAGGCTTCTGGAAAGGCCTGTATACATCCGTGATCAGTAATAGCTATTGCCGAATGATGCCACTCGGCCGCACGTATTATTAAATCTTTAACTTCTGTAAGTCCGTCCATGGCGCTCATTTTGGTATGGGCATGCAGTTCCACCCGTTTCTCGGCCGCATCATCATTGCGAACCGGTTTATCGGCCAGGCTGTAAGCATCCATAAAGAGCACGATTTCGCGGCTGTTCTCATCATAACGTACACTGCCGGATATCCTAAGCCACTGTCCGGGTTTAATATCGTCCTGTTCCAAATTGTCTGCAAAGGTTTTCACCATAATGCTATCCCGGAAGTCGGTAATAAAATAAGATATCACATAACGTCCGCCTTTAAGCAGGTGGCTCTCCTTATGCCAAATCTCCCCTTCTACAACAATGTTCTTCATACCTTCCTGCAGTTCAGAGATAGGTATAAGCACACTGTCGGCACTGGGAACCGACTTCTGATATGCCCTTTTGCCCTGATTCTTTTTCTTGCTCGTTTCACGCAGGGCCAAGACATTTAAGGCTTTAATTTCATGCCGGTTTTCCAGGCAGCTTTCAAAATTGGGCTGGGTACACAAAGCGCGAGTGAGAATCCGCAAGTTATATTCCCGTCTAAACCAATCCGATATTAATGAACATTCCTGGTTATTGATAAAAACCTCAAAATCCCGATCAGCTTCAAACAAAAAATCCAGGCGGGGTCCATCAATCACCCAGTTCAAGCGGTTCCATTCCTGTTTTGAAATATTATTATTTTCGTGTGCATATATATGCAGCAGGCTGGTAATTCCTTGTTCCCAATCTTCCAATGCCGGTATGATTTCAAGGGTGGATAAAAAAGGAAAGACGTCCAGGAGTTTTTCCTGGGTTTGTGAAATAACAGCGGCGGGTAAAGGTTTCTTAAGTTCAATATGTAAATACCAGGCAGCATTATGATTATCAACTTCTATGTGATTAATACCTGCTCCCTGCCAGGATTCTGCCAAATCGGCGGCTGCATGTTCCCGCAGGAAGCCGCTAAAATCAGGCTTCATATTAAAGACTCCCCCGGAAAATCTAATTCAAGCGATCAATACTGCGTAATCCCTTGACCTTTGACAATTCATCCGTCACTTCATCTATACTTACGCCGGCAGGCAATTCTAACAAGAGTTCTACCTCCAGGTCATCAACATCTTCTACGCGGGTTAACTGGATATTTTTAATTAATACCCCCATCTCACCGAGAATAGAACCTATAGTTCCCACCCGTCCCGGGCCGTCTTCCACCACCATTAAAATCCCTTTGTATTCGCGCAGGCCAGTAATATATTGTTCAAACTTTACAAAATAGATAAGCACAAAGAGTATTAATAGTGTTGTAACTACTGCCGGTACATAAAGTCCCGCTCCTACAGCCAGCCCAATGCAAGCAACCACCCACAGACCTGCGGCAGTGGTCAGCCCGCGTACGGTTGCACCCTCTTTCATAATGGTTCCGGCACCCAGAAAGCCAATGCCGCTGACCACCTGAGCTGCGATACGGCCGGGATCGGCCTGGACCGTATGGTAATACTGCAGGTAAATATCAATTGATACTACCATTGCCAACGCCGAACCAACGCTGACCAGGGTGTAGGTCCGCAACCCGGCCGGGCGGTTCAGGCTCTCACGCTCCAACCCGATCAGGCCGCCTAAAACCGCGGCCAGAGCAAGTTTGAAGATAATCTCAAAAATACCCAAATAAACTCACTCCCACATTTAGGAACGATTCAGCACACACTGATAATTCTTTTGTCTATTGGATTAATTTGTTCCCTAAACAAAATCCTGTATAATTCTGTGTTTAATCAGTAGTCATCTGTGGCAGATGTTATTATTCTATGGTTCCATGCAGCAAAGGCAGGATGATCTCCTTAACCCGGGCAGATACGCCATCGAGTTCAACCAGTTCATTATCTTTTTCCCATCTTTTCTTCATCTCGACCTTGTTTTCCTGCAGGGATTTAGGTCCAATAGTAATTCGCACCGGTATTCCAATCAAATCAGCATCTTTAAATTTTACCCCGGCTCTTTCATCACGATCATCGAAAAGAACTTCTATTCCCTCCGTCTGCAATTCTCTGTAGATTTTCAGACCAGCGGTCATCTGTTCTTCATTTTTTATATTTACCGGTACTACAACCACGTGGTAAGGAGCTATCGGTACCGGCCAGATGATTCCGTTCTCATCGTGTTTTTGTTCCACTGCCGCCGCCATAGTTCGTGAAATACCTATTCCGTAGCAGCCCATAACAAACACCTTGTCTTTGCCGTCCTGATCCTTGTACGTTGCTTCCAAAGACGCAGAATACTTGGTACCCAGCTTAAATATCTGCCCGGCTTCGATGCCGCGCACCAGCGAAAGCCTGCCCTCACAGAGAGGACAATTGTCTCCTTCCACAGCGCTGCGTATATCCGCCACAGCATGAGGTTCAAAATCTCGTCCCATGTTTACATTAATATAATGATAATCATCCTTGTTGGCTCCACAAGAGAAGTTTTTGGCAGTCACAATTTCCTGGTCGGCATAAACCTTGAGTTTAAGTCCCACTGGTCCCAAAGAACCGAAACCTGCTCCGCAGGCTTGTCTGACCTCTTCTTCCCCAGCCATCCTCAGTTCATTGCATCCCAGGACGTGTTTAAACTTGATTTCATTAAGTTCGCGATCCCCTCGTAATATGGCAGCAACCAATTCCCCGTCTTGAACGTAGACCAGAGTTTTAACCGTTTTTTCTACCGGAATATTAAGAAAAGATACCAGATCATTTATAGTTTTCTGCCCGGGGGTAGGAATCGTATCCAGAGGCAGCATTTCTTCATTATAATTTATCTCCGCGGAAACCTTGCATTGAGCTTTTTCCACATTGGCCGCGTAATCGCAAGCATCGCAGTATACTATTTCTGATTCGCCCGTATCAGCCAGAACCGTAAATTCATGAGTCTCGTTTCCTCCAATAGCTCCGCTATCCGCTTCTACCACCCGGTACTCCAAAGAGAGTCTATTAAATATGCGGCTGTAGGTTTCATACATTCTCCAGTACACTTTATCAAGGCCTTCGTTATCCATATCAAAGGAATAAGCGTCTTTCATTATGAACTCTCGGCCTCGAAGCAGACCAAAGCGAGGTCTTATTTCATCCCGGTATTTATTTTGAATCTGGTATAGCAGCAAAGGCAGATCTCTGTAAGTATGCACATCAGCATCAACCAGAGTGGTTATCATTTCTTCGTGAGTGGGTCCCAAGGCAAAATCACGGTGGTGTCTGTCCTGCAAGCGAAACATTTCATCCCCGTATACTACCCAGCGTCCGGATTTTTGCCATATTTCGGCAGGCTGTACGATGGGCATCAGCACTTCCTGCCCGCCGGCGCGGTCCATTTCCTCACGTACGATGTTTTCAATTTTCTTTATAACCCGGTAGGCCAATGGCAGATAGGAGTATATTCCGGCGGATGCCTTCCTGATAAACCCGGCCCGGAGCAATAACTGGTGACTCAGCACCTCAGCTTCTGCCGGAACTTCACGCAAAGTAGGACAAAAAAGTTGGGAAAAAAGCATTACGTTACCTCCTCATTAGAATTATAGACGCAGAGAACACAGATTATCTATGACTAACGCAGGTCTATTAAGCCTTACCGTTTATCTTAAATTGAAAATCCACAAACATTGACTATTAGCTGACATTGTGAAGAGACATCAGATTTTACATCTGTAATTATATAAAATCATCTGTGTTCATCAGTGTTTAATCTGTGTGAATCTGTGGCTATTGTTTTTTCCGTATCATCCGAGCCTATTTCCTCTATCTCTTTCAAAAGTTCCTCAACTAGGCGGTCTTCGGGAACCTTGCCTTTAATGCTGCCATCTTTGAATAACAAACCAAAACCCCGGCCTCCGGCAATTCCGATGTCAGCTTCACGTGCTTCTCCGGGGCCATTAACTACGCATCCCATTACCGCAACTTTTATAGGCTTGTCCAGGTGGCGGATGCACTTATCCACCTCTTCTGCGGTTCGAATAAGGTCAATTTCACAGCGTCCGCAGGTGGGACAGGAAATTAACTCTACCCCGCGCTGGCGCATATCTAAATCCCGCAAGATCTCATAGGCAGCCCAAACCTCTTCAACCGGATCAGCGGTTAAGGATACCCTTATGGTATCCCCGATTCCTTCGGATAATAAGATACCCATTCCCAGGGCAGACTTAATCAGGCCCCGGTTTATAGTTCCGGCTTCAGTTATCCCCAAGTGCAGCGGATAATCCGCCTGCCTGGCAATCAAACGATAAGCCTCCACGGTCAAAGGCACTGATGAAGCTTTTAGTGATATCTTGATCTCACGAAAGTCCATATCTTCAAGTAATCTTACATTATCCAGGGCACTCTCCACCATAGCCGGAGCACAGATTCCATTATATTTATTCAATAATTTTTTATCCAAAGATCCGGCATTAACGCCAATTCTAACAGGAATTCTATAATCCCGGCAGGCTTTCACCAGTTCCTTAACTTTGCTGGGGCCGCCGATATTTCCAGGGTTTATCCTCAGCCGTCTGCTCCAGCTTCAATACTCCTTATCGCCAGGCGATGATCAAAATGAATGTCAGCTATCAGGGGTATATCAATTGATGTCTTTATTTTTTTAATCGCAGCCGCCGCTTCTTCATCCAAAACCGCCACCCTCACCAGTTCACAGCCAGCAGCCTGCAGATGCTGAATCTGATGCACCGTTGCTGTTACATCACGGGTATCGGTATTAGTCATGGACTGTACGACTACAGGGTTATTTCCTCCTATAGCCAGTGAACCAATGTGAATTACCCTGCTTTTTCTGCGCATCTCATTATCCTTTTAGCAAACGCGCTATATCATTAAAAGTAACTACTATCATTAATCCGATAAGAAAGAGAAAACCCAGCCAATGCACAAAGCCTTCTTTTTCCGGCTCGATAGGTTTACGTCTTACAGCCTCAATCAAGGCAAATACGATTTTACTGCCATCCAGAGCTGGAATGGGAAGCAGATTCAATATCCCCAGGTTGATGGAAAGAAAAGCGCTGAACCCCAGCAGAACTACCCAGCCAATTTGGGCCACTTCTCCGACCATTTTAGTAATACCTACCGGTCCGGCCAGGTCTCCCAATGAAGCTCCTCCGCTGAATAACAATCCTAGACCAGACAGCATCAATACCGTTAAATCAAAGGTGTGTTTGAATCCAACCTTTATTCCTTCAATAATACCAAGTTTTTCATACCGCACCTGTCCTAATACCCCTATTTCAGCCTTACCAGTAGTTTGGTTACGACCCGGGACAATTGTATAGTTAAGTATTTTGCCTTTTCGTTCAACAATTATCCGCATTTTTACCCCAGGTTTGTTCGATTCAATACTGCGGTTCAATTCACTCCAGGTTTTAATAGCAGTTCCGTTCACGTTTACGATGCGGTCACCGGCCTGAAGACCGGCAGCAGCCGCGGGTTTACCTGTGATGGCTTTCCCAATTACGGCTTCATTAGAACTGTGGGCAATACCAATAAATGAATATAAATATATAAATATAAACAAGGCCAGAACCATGTTCATGAGCGGGCCTGCTGCAGAAACTTTAATTTTTTCCCAAGGGGTGCGGTTATTAAACCCATTAGGGTCATCCTCATCGCCCGGTTCCTCTCCTGCCATGCGCACAAAACCTCCTAATGGCACGAGGCGCAGTGAATATACTACTCCATCTCTTTTAACGGAGAACAACCGGTAGCCGAAACCCAAAGAGAATTCCCAAACGGGTATGCCAATCCTTCGGGCAATAATAAAATGGCCCCATTCATGAACCAGTATTAAAACGGCAATAATCAGCAGGGTTATCAAAATGGTAGCGGTAGTACTCATACAAACCTCCCGTAAATTAAATAAACAACCACAGTATTAACACAGATGGATCTTTAAATCTGAATATGTATCAATTAGCTGAAAACAGTTATTCACTTATGTTTTTGTCTTTTATTATTAAACTAATATCTATATTCATCTGTGGCCAACATTCTCAAAATAACTCCCCACAAACTTCTCGTGCCCAGGCGTCTGCTTGTAATATTTGTTCCAGGCTCGGATTGGCTGCAGTATTATGCCGGGCCATTACCCCGGCAACCAGGTCCGCCATACGTACAAAAGCGATTTTGCCATCCAAAAAAGCCTGCACCGCCACTTCATTGGCACCATTCATTACCGCGGGCATAGTCCCCCCGGTTTTGCCAGCCTCATAAGCCAACTCCAGGGCGGGAAATCGATTGTAATCAGGCTTCTCGAAATGTATTCTGCCCTGACTGGCAAAATCAAGTACAGGCACTGGCGAGTGCAGCCTTTCAGGATACGTCAGGGCGTACTGAATGGGAATTCTCATATCAGCTGTGCCCAGATGGGCAATAAACGCTCCATCCATAAGTTCAACCATGGAATGTATCACGCTTTCCCGCTGGACCAGGACCTGGATATGATCATAATCAACACCAAAGAGATGATGGGCCTCAATAACCTCCAATCCTTTATTCATAAGACTGGCTGAATCCACGGTAATCTTAGGTCCCATACTCCAGGTAGGGTGTTTTAAGGCCATGTCCACTGTCACTTTTTCAAGTTGTTCTTGGCTAAAATCACGAAATGGTCCGCCGGATGCAGTCAGCCAAATATTTTTCAGATGTTTTTTTTCACCCGCTAAACATTGAAAATTGCGGAATGCTCGCTGTCAACCGGAATCAATTCGACCCCTTTGTATGCAACTGCTTGCATTACAATATCTCCGGCGGCTACCAGGGTTTCCTTGTTAGCCAGCGCTATTCGTTTACCGCCATCAATGGCTGCCAGGGTTGGTTTAATTCCTACCGCGCCGCTCAATGCGATGACTACTATGTCAGCCTCAGGCAAAACAGCTAATTCACAAAGTCCATCCAACCCAAATAAGATTTCGGCAGGGGTTGAAGCAGCATTCTTAAATTCCTGATAAGCATCTTTATCGGTAAGCGCCACCATTTGCGGATGATAGCGGGCAGCCTGCTCCCCCAGCATATCGGCCTCATTACGTGCTGCCAATCCCAAAACCCGGAAGCGGTCAGGATACCGGTCAATTACATCCAGGGTCTGTCTGCCTATGGATCCGGTAGATCCCAGGATAACAACATTGCGTTGCATATTACCCATTAAATATTTTTCCTCCATTCCAGACCGGGAAATATGCCGGCCCGGTAACAAGCCATAAATATTACTACTGATACGGGCCCCAGTATCATGCCCACCAGTCCGCCTAACTGCAGCCCCACATAGAGGGATATTAGGGTTACCAAAGGATGCAGGCCGATGTTATCACCAACAATTTTCGGTTCCAATACCTGCCTAACAATAGAAATGGTCGCGTAAACCAGTAATAGACTTACGCCCATACGTGTGCTGCCGGTCGCAAACTCCCAGATTATCCAGGGTACAAATATTGTTCCTGGACCCAATACGGGCAGAATGTCGCATAATCCTACCACCAAGCCTATAGTTAAAACATATTTTACATGTAGAATTTTTAAAGCAACCATTGTGGTTATGGCAGTTATACTGATTAAGATGCTGTAGGCTTTTAGAAAACCCATTAAAGCAGCAATAAGTTCAGATACTATTCTGCTGGTTTTCGATTTAGCCTGACCGGGAAGAAATCTCGCTAAAAATGTCTTGATTATTTCCCGGTCCTTTACTATTAAAAAGGTGGCCACAGCAACAATAATCAGAAAAATAAATATTCCCGGAAGCATGGTCATTATTTGCAGTAATACATTTATACTGCCATCAAGCAATGACTTCAGGGCATCCAAACTTTTGCCCAGGTTCCCCTGTATGGACTTCTCTACTTCAGGGGGCAGGTTCAGATTCAGATAGAATAACTTGAAATTAGCAATCGTTGTGGTTATTCTGCCCGTAATTTGGTCCGAATATTGTACTACCTGGGGATACAATCCTGATAGTTCTTTCACAATAACGGAGATAATCAGGAAAATCAGGTAAAATACGCCGCCTACAACGATTATTAAACTGACTGCCGCCGCCCACACTCTCTGCATATGAACCTTATTTTCAAAAAATTGTACCAGCGGTTCAACCATGAACGCCAGAATCATGGCAACAATAAACGGCATCAACAGAACCGGAACGTAGGATAACCCTTTTCCTAAGAGAGGAAAAGCGTAGGTAAAAATCAGATAAACAGCCACCAAGGCCATAACCAGAATACCCAATTTGGCAAGGTATTTCAGGTACTTCTGCAATTCCGGATCCAAGCCCATCCCCTCCTCACTTCAATGTCTTACACGCGGTAAAATTTCTGCTAATCTGTCTTAATACGCGGCTAATGCACAAAAAACACAAAGAAATAGTATACAACTGGAGCCACAAACAGGAAACTGTCGAAACGGTCCATAACGCCCCCGTGACCGGGAATAATATTGCCTGAGTCCTTAACATTAAAATAGCGCTTTATGCCGGATTCAAACAAGTCGCCAAACTGGGCGGTGAAACCTGTTAACAGTCCTAGTATTAATACATATGCCAGAGGTATGGATTCAATATGTATTACTCTGAAAAACACCATGGCTAAAATTACCGGCAAAACACTTGCGCCCAGGGCTCCTTCCCATGTCTTGGCCGGGCTTAATTGCGGAGCCAGCTTATGACTCCCCCAAAACCTGCCGGCAAAATACCCCCCTATATCACTGCACCAGGTCAATAAAAACGCCAGCAGGATAATATAAAATGAATTGGACATTTTGCCGATAATCAGGCTGTAATTAAACAGGAATCCCAGATAGCAAGGCCCAAAAATACTCAGAGCCAGGTCAATATAATCAAACCTTGGGTATTTTAAAACCATATATACGACACTTACAACCAGGGTCAAAAATACTGCAGGTATTAAATAATCAGGATACAAAGGAAGATGCATAATAACCAAAAGCATCAGCAAGCCCGGAATTTGCAAAGGTTTAAACTGGCGGTTGCGCATCATTTTGTAATACTCTCCCAGGGACAATATGGCCAGCAGAATAAAGAATCCCTGCCAGTAGGCTCCGCCTAGATAGAGCAACCCCAACAGCAAAGGTATGCCAACAACTGCACTTAAGACCCTGGTTTTAAGCATAATCTTCATCCTGCCCCGGAGAAGAATTCAGGCCTCCAAACCTGCGTTCGCGTTGTTGATAATCCCATATGGCCTTACAGAACTCATCGGTTGTAAAATCAGGCCATAGTGATTCTGTAACCCACAGCTCGGTATAGGCTATTTGCCATAACATAAAATTGCTGATTCGCATTTCGCCCGCGGTGCGGATAAGCAAATCGGGATCTGGCAAATCATGGGTATAGAGCAGGCTAGAAAAAAGCGTTTCATTAATATCCTCTTCTTGAAGTTCTCCGGCCTGAAGTTTACGGGAGAGAGCCAGAACTGCGTCCAGCACTTCACGCCGTGCACCGTAATTTAGAGCAATATTGAACCGCAAGCCCTGGTTGTCTTTTGTCAGGCTCAGCGCTCTTTCAATTTCTGTTCTGCACTCACTGGGGAGGGTGGCATGATCACCCAGCATTCTAATGCGCACTTGATTTTCATGGAGTTCAAGCAGTTCTTTATGTAAATACTCCACCAGCAAATTCATAAGAAAATTCACTTCTTCTCCGGGCCGTTTCCAATTTTCGGTGGAAAAAGCGAAAACGGTTAAAGCCTTAATACCTATATCATCACAGGCCTTAACGATTTGCTTTAAAGTGCTCATGCCAGCACGATGGCCCATGGTCCTGGGCATCAGTCGTTTTTTGGCCCAACGTCCGTTGCCGTCCATAATAATTGCAACATGTTGAGGTATTTCCCCCGCTTTTATTAGTTCAGCATAGTCAGGCTTCTTTTTCACCATAGGCTATTCTTCTCCTAACGCTGAAAGTATAAAACCCCCGGACCGGGGGTATTCTGGTTTAGCATTATTATAACCGCAGCCGGTATTAATGGAAAGCAAAATCAGTTTATACTTCCATAATATCCTTTTCTTTGGCAGCCAGTATTATGTCTACATCCTTTATGGATTTATCAGTTATTTTCTGAATCTCATCAATGCCTTTTTTGCTTTCATCCTCAGAGATCAGTTTTTCTTTTTCACTTGACTTAATCATATCATTAGCTTCACGACGTATATTACGTATGGCCACCCGGGCTTCCTCAGCCCGCTTCTTGACCACTTTGACCAGGTCCTTTCTTCTTTCCTCAGTAAGCTGCGGAATAGCTATACGAATAACATTTCCATCATTAGAAGGATTAACTCCCAAATCTGATTTCATTATAGCTTTTTCGATATCGGCAATACTGCTCTTATCCCAGGGCTGTATCACGAGTAATCTTGCTTCCGGAACCGCTATATTAGCCAGTTGGTTAAGCGGAGTCGGTTCACCGTAATAGTCAACCATAATCCTGTCCAGCATAGCCGGGTTGGCCCTGCCTGCTCTCAGGGAAGCGAGATCCCGGGTTAAATGCTCGGTAGTTTTTTTCATTCTGTCTTCACAATCCAGACAAATATCTTTGATCATATTGTTACCTCCCTACATAGGTGCCTATGGATTCTCCCATAACACTTTTGAGGATATTGCCCTTAACGGTTAAGTTGAAAACAATAATAGGTATGCCATTATCCATACAAAGGGAAGCGGCTGTGGAATCCATAACCCCCAATCCTTTGTTCAAGACATCAATATAATCCAGGTGATCAAATTTGACAGCATCCGGATTTTTTATGGGATCGGAATCATATACCCCATCGACCTTTTTGGCCATAAGTATAACCTCGGCCTCAATTTCCGCAGATCTTAAAGCTGCAGCGGTATCGGTAGAAAAAAAGGATTACCGGTGCCGGCCGCAAATATGACCACCCGGCCGTTTTCCAGATGCCTGATGGCGCGGCGTCTTATGTAGGGTTCGGCTATCTCTTTCATTTCGATAGCGGTCATTACCCGTACCTCCAGGCCCTGCTTTTCGAGAGCATCCTGCAAGGCCAGGGCATTGATCTCGGTAGCCAGCATGCCCATATAGTCAGCGGTAGCCCGGTCCATGCCCTGTGCGCTTCCAGCTACCCCGCGCCAGATATTGCCTCCCCCTACGACAATGGCTACTTCTACCCCCTGCTTAACTACATCTACCACCTGTTCGCCAATAGACAGCAGGGTCTTGTGATCAATGCCATAGGCCTCACTGCCGGCCAAAGCTTCACCGCTCAGTTTTAAAACCACTCTCTTATATTTGGGTTTCTGCAATGCGCCATCCCCTTAGTATTCTTAGCGATTTACCTGTGCCATTACCTCGGCGGCAAAATCGCCTTTTTCCTTTTCAATGCCTTCTCCTACTTCGTAACGCACAAATCTCCTCACGGTAATATTTTCGCCCAATTTAGCTACGTGTTCGTGAATAAGCTCTTGGACAGTTTTATCAGTATCTTTAATAAAAGGCTGTTCCATAAGGCAGCGTTCCTTGAAGAACTTATCCAAACGTCCTTCTACCATCTTGTCGATTACCTTTTCCGGTTTGCCTTCTTCAAGAGCCTGGGCTCTCAAGACATCTCTCTCCCTTTGCAAAATATCTTCTGAAACCTCTTCACGGCTGACAAACTCCGGATTGGAAGCGGCTATCTGCATGGCGATATCATAGGCGAGTTGTTTGTATTCCGCGGTTTTAGCAACAAAGTCGGTTTCGCAATTAACCTCAACCAGTACGCCTATGCGTCCCCCGCCATGAATATAAGATGTTACCGTACCTTCACTGGCCACTCGTCCCGCCTTTTTAGCAGCTTTGGCCAGACCTTTGGTGCGCAGTTCATCAATAGCTTTCTCAAGGTCGCCGCCGGTGCTTTCCAGAGCCCTTTTACAGTCCATCATACCTGCGCCGGTTCTTTCACGCAGTTCCTTTACCATTTGTGCCGTAATCAAATCTTATACCTCCTTAGATTTTCTCACAAAAAAGGGTTTACAGGAGAAGCTCCGGTAAACCCTTGTAGCTGGCTGCTATGCGCTGACTTGCTCTCCCTGTTTCCCTTCCAAAACCGCATCGGCAATTTTGGCGGAAATAAGCTTAACCGCCCTTATAGCGTCGTCATTTCCAGGTATCACATAATCAATTTCATCCGGGTCACAATTGGTGTCGACTATAGCTACTACTGGAATATTGAGTTTACGTGCTTCGGCTACGGCTATTTTTTCCTTGCGGGGATCTACTACAAAGACTGCTCCCGGCAGCTTATCCATGTTTTTAATGCCGCCCAGGAATCTCTCCAGTCTTTCTCTTTCATTAAGGAGCTTTGCCACCTCTTTCTTGGTTAATACCTCGAAAGCGCCCTCCTGCTCCATTTTCTCCAGTTCTTTAAGCCTGACCACCCGTTTGCGAATGGTTTTATAATTGGTCAGCATTCCACCCAGCCAGCGCTGGTTGACAAAGAACATATCGCAGCGCACGGCTTCTTCGCGAATGGTTTCCTGGGCCTGTTTTTTGGTGCCAACAAACAGAATGCCTTGTCCTTCTGCCGCCACACTCTTAATGAATTCGTAAGCTTCATCAAACTTCTTGACCGTTTGCTGCAGGTCAATGATGTAGATTCCGTTTCTCTCCATAAAAATGTAGGGCGCCATTTTGGGGTTCCATCTTCTGGTCTGGTGTCCGAAGTGCACTCCTGCTTCCAGGAGTTGTTTCATCGTAATTACTGACACCGACTCCACCTCCTTAAAGTTTTTTCCTCCGCGCTATCATCCCTTTTAAAAACTGTTAAACAGCACCCTTTAAAAGGTCCAGCCGCGTGTGTAATTACCAAAGGATAATATAACATAATTTCGGTTTCCTTGGCAAGTCGGCTTATTGCAATATCCCCTGACAAAAAATAAAGAAACCTTTACGGTTTCCTTTGTTTATACTGAAGCCCTTTTTTTATTGATTAAATTAAGTATGAGGCTAACCTCTCCCTGACCCCTGCCTAACATTTTAGCAATATCTCTGATCGCATATCCCTGTTCAAAAAGCGTCCTAACGGCAATATAAGGATGGGCACCACGCAAATCATCCGTATCATTATTATTAGCATCGTGCGTTTCATTTTGTCTGCCTGGCAATGGGATTAATTTACCCTCTGTTCCGCTGTCTGCAGATAAATTCTGTAATCCTTTTCTAATCGCTGTTACAGTATCTGCGTCCAAGCCATTAAGTGGATTGGAAATATTGAAACCCAAAGCGTTAATATGTTTAATTAACATACGGCTATTCATATTCAATTCTCTGGCTAACTCGTACACTCTAATCTTACCTGAAAAAACAACGGGCTGTTCTTTATTGTCTTCTATTTTGTCTATAACCGCATTTTGTGCTTTAACCTGTTGCTGCACCAGGTTTTGAGCTTCATGAGCCTTTTCCTGCCAGGAACTTAATTCATTAATACTATTATCTATCCTGTCTACAACCGTCATGGAGACTTCCAGGCTTTTTTCCATGAGCTTGTCCAAATCTTCTTTAACCAGATGAGCCTCATCTATTGTGCTGCGGAATTCTTGAAAAAACTGTTCCCAGATATTTTTCTTATATGCCAAATAGAAAAAGCTGCCACAAATAAAAACTATTAAAAACAGAATAAGACCCGCTGAAATGGCTGTTCACCCCCACCATACTATTTCTGCCAGACATTATATAATTATGTCCAGCAGGTGATCCGAGCCTTTTTGGGCTTCACCTTTTTTCTTATTCTCTTCTTCTTCTTCTTTTCCTCTTTTTTGGGATTTGCTTTTTGATCCTTTTTCTTGTTCTTCCTTTTCGTGTACCAGCTTGGATTCATTGCGTAAAGGTTTGTCTACGCTGTGGGCAATTCTTTCATTTTGTACGTTTATATTTTGGATGAATTCCTGTTGTCGGTTTTGATGGTCGCTCTGCTGAGCTTGCTGCACGCGGGTTACATCACCCATCTTCTGCACCAGAACCTGCATATCCACACTTCTGATCGTCATTTAACCATCCCCTTGAAATTAACGCAAGGAAGTCATCCTTACTTCTCCATTGGACAGAATAAATTCGCAATATTTTATGGCGTCATTAACTATGTATATTGACTGCCCAATACTTACTCTTACTCCTGGGTATACCGTCTCTTTCACCCTGACTTTAGCAGACTGGGTACGCTGAAACTCCCCTTCAAGAAATACAATGCGTTTCTCCATTTGACTGACTTCTTGATGCAGTGCCTTGAAAAAATCCAACATTTTCAAGAGATCCTGTTTTTTCTGGTCACTCAGATTCTCAATATTGATACCGCCGCGTTGAAAAGCCTGTACGTTTTGGTTAAGCTTTTCCAGAAGTTTTTTCTTCTCAGCTCTGACCTTAATGAGCTGCTGATATTCATCCGAAGTTTCGGGTTTACTCCTACTTCAATAATTGTCTGCGTAGCCAATTGGGAACCCATTACTTTAGATTCCACCTCGTGAGTTGCCTGAATTAGGCCGCCAACGATGATGGCCTTGCTTCCATCTACCTTAACACTGCCCCCAGCCTTTAAAAACGACTGCATAATGGCGTCCTTGACCAGAATATCGCGGCCGGACTCCACATTACTGTTTTCAATAAATTTGGCTACCACATTTTCACCGGCTGACACTTTTCCTTTGTTTCCGCCAGCAATACCGCCTTTTACAATGACACTGCCATTAGCATATACTTCGGCGCCTTCGATAAAACCATTTACCTCTATATCACCGCCGGCTTGAACCTTGAAACCGGATACTATATTGCCGCTGATAACTACATTGCCAATAAAATCAATATTACCGGTAGAATAATCTACATTTCCATTTACTTTGTACACCGGGTTTACAGCTATTTTATTGCCAATGATACTAACGTGCCCATCGATAACAGCATATAGCTGAGTCTCATCCTGGTTGATAACAGTGTTGCTGCCTCGCAGGAGCTTAAAATCTTTACCGCGGCGGGCAGGAATTTCTTCGCCGGTCACTGCCTGCCCGGGAGTTCCTTCTGTGGGAGGAATACGTTCTGCTAGTAGTTCTCCGGCTTTGACATTATGTATTAAGCCCAGGTCAAAATAATCAACATTGCCTTTTTCATCAATTTTAGGTCCGCCTTCCCCGGAAAGCGAAAACTTGTTTATTATCTGACCATCTTTACCGTCAACCGGCGGATTTCCTTCTGCGACCATTATTTTATAGCCTAAATTCTGGGGCTGCAAGGCTTCCATTATCCGGTTGTCATCAATGCCAAAAACTACCCCATGATCATTCAATATTTGCCTTATTTCCTGCACAGAGTATGTTTTACCGCCTTCGCCCGGAGGGAATACTTCTACATAAGCTTTTAATTTATCCTTTTCTATAGTAACCTTTACCGCAGCTGAATTGTCATTATCTGCCATTAATTTCCCTCCTTTACACCATGATATATTTCTTTTTGCTAAGGCTGCCGCGAAGTCTGAGAATAGCTTTGGTATGTAATTGTGATATCCTGGATTCAGATAATTGCAGTACTGCTCCTATTTCCTTCAATGTTAATCCTTCGTAATAATACAAATAGACTACCGTCTTTTCTTTATCCGGCAAACGGGATATAGACCTGGTCAGGATTTCTTTTACCTCAGCCAGTTCCATCAATTCCAAGGCATCAGTGGCTTTATGATCTTCCAGTAAATCTAAAACCCTTTTTTTCCTTGCATCCCCTTCTTCTCCGGGAAGAAAATCATCCAATGATATTATCGTATTCGCAGCTACTTCTCTTAATAACCCTGACAAAGCCTGCGTTGTAATGCCCATCTCCGCTGCCACTTCAGCATCACTGGCAGCTCTGCCCAATCTGGATTCCAATTCACAATATACCTTCTCCAACTCCTTGCTCTTCTGGCGTATTGAAACCGGTACCCAGTCCATAGCTCGCAATCCGTCAATTACCGAACCCCTTATTCTCGTTATAGCGTAGGTTTCAAATTTTACGTTTCTTTTATGATCAAATTTCTCAATCGCGTCAATTAATCCTTCTATACCGTATGATATAAGTTCATCAAGTTCTACTACCGAAGATAGATTTATAGCCAGCCTGCTGGCTACATATTTAACCAGATGAGCATAATGGATTATCAATTCATCCCGGGCCTCTAAATCATCATTTTCTTTATATTGCACCCAGGTCATGCTCATATCTGTCTTCATCTAAATTATTCTCTCCCCGTGTCCTATTGTTCGCACCAATAGATCACCTGTCTCCGGATCAAAGGTTATGGTGCGGCCATAGTTGCCACCGGTATCTTTGGCGAGCAGAGGTATCTTATGTTTGCTTAAATTGGCTTCAACTGCCAGGCCGTTGCGTTCGCCAATTTTCATGATGTCGCTTTCCCCGGAGAATTTAAACATTTGCGCTCCGCCTGCTATCTTAGCCTGCAAGCGTGCCCGGGAAGCCCCGGCTTTAGTCATTTCCTCCAATACTACTTCCAAAGCTGAATCTGCAAACTTGGCCTTATTTTCAGGATTTTTAGCCTGTTCACTTGACGGCAGCATAATATGGGCCAAACAAGCCAACTTAATGGACCGGTCAATGATACAAATACCTATGCAGGAACCGAGCCCCGCAGTCATTAACTTGTCCGGCGCCCTGGCCAACTTTAAATCAGCCATTCCTACCTGGATAATACTGGCCATTAGTAATTCACCCCAAGCGCTGTTAAAATTGTGTTCAGGGAACCCGGTTCAGGTAATAGGAAAAAATGTCCTACTACTTCCTGGTCTTCTTTGGTGAAGTCGGTTTCCAGAACCAGAACATGATCAGCTACTTCACCAAATTGCGCTAAAATGGCATCAAGCACTGCTCCCGCCATATCAATTCCCAAAGCCGGAACTGAAGGAATAAAGCTTATGTTGGTAAACATGGATAAAGCATTTAAATACGTAGCGGATAATATATTACCCAGTTCCATCATGGCAGACATTTCCATGTCATCCAAGGACTCGACCCTGGTTTCTCCCATAGAACGCCCCAAAAGCATATCAATTAACAAACATGCCTTTTCAACTGAAAGAATAAAAAGAATATTGGTGGGAGCACCGCCGGTAACATTGAAATATATGCCCGCGACATGACTGTCGGCTCCGCCAATTAATTCAGGAACCTCAGCAAAAGGAAGGATGTTTACTTTGGGAACCGTCATATCAATTTTGGCGCTTAACATCTGCGCCAGAGCGGTTGCCGCATTGCCAGCGCCAATGTTCCCGATTTCTTTCAGGGCATCCATTTGCATGCCAGATAATTCACTAAAGTCATTTACCACCGTGGTTCACCTACCCGAGGACCCATAACTATAAGTCCAATATTTTCTGCAGATCCAGTAATATAAGCAGACGCTCCTGCACCTTGGCTATGCCTTTTATGTGGTCAGCGTTAATAGAATTATAAACCCTGTCTGTAGCTTCAATATCTGCAGTATTCAAACGCAATACTTCCGAAACCTCATCAACTATGATTCCAGCCTTTACGTCTTCAAATTCAAATACTATTATGCGTTTATCTTCTTCATTGCCCGAGGACTGCAAATTAAACTTCTTATGCAAGTTGATAACCGGGATGATGTTGCCCCTTAAATTGATAACACCGTCAATATGCTTTTCTGCTCTGGGTACGCGGGTTATATTTAACAAGCGGTTTATTTCCTGTACGTTTAAAATATCAACCGCATATTCCTCTTTTCCTAACTGAAAAGCTACGACTTGAATTTCATTGCCGCTGGAAACTGAATTCTGAAAACGGAGACTCAGCATATCTTCCATGTTAAACACACCTCCCCTTTAAAACAAAGTGGCTATATCGAGAATAAGTCTAACGTTGCCGTCTCCGGAAACGATAGCTCCTGCCAGTCCTGGAATTCCAGCCAGAAGTTTACCAAGAGATTTAATTACTATTTCCTGCTGGCCAATCAGGGTGTCAACCACCAGCCCAATCTGTTTTTCGGCTTTGCGTACCACCACTACATACATCTCATCACTATCATTGTTACTTGTTGCTTCAAGCAGATATCCCAGACGATATAATGGTAATACAGTCCCTCTTAACATAATGACTTCCTGGTTTTGGATCATTTTTATATCGCTGGATTTGATCATGGTAGTTTCATCTACAGAACTCAGAGGAACTGCATAGACTTCATCCTGGACAGAAACCATTAATGCCTGTATTATAGCCAAAGTAAGCGGCAATTTAATCTTAAAACGGGTACCTTGACCAAGCCTGGAATCAACAAATATTTCCCCGCTAAGGGCTTCGATTTTAGTTTTGACTACATCAAGCCCTACTCCGCGTCCGGATACATCGGTAACGATTTTAGCCGTACTGAATCCCGGATGAAACAGCAGGTCAATAGCTTCCTCGCGGCTCATCAATTCCGCTTCTTTACTACTGAGGATACCCTTTTCTACTGCTTTTTCCAATACCCTTTTGATATCTATCCCCGCGCCGTCATCCTCAACCTCAATATAAACATTGTTGCCTTCATGCCTGGCCCTCAGCATTACCGTACCCTGGGAAGGTTTGCCTTTCTTGAGCCTTTCTTCGGGGGATTCCAGGCCGTGGTCCAGGGCATTGCGCAGAAGATGGACCAGGGGATCGCCTATTTCATCGATTACGGTTCGGTCTAATTCAGTTTCCTTGCCTTCAATCAGAAAATCTACTTCTTTATTCAATTCTTTAGCCAGATCTCTTACCATACGGGGAAAACGGTTAAAAACCTGTTCAATTGGAACCATGCGAACTTTCATAACAACTGATTGCAAGTCTGTAGTTATGCGATCTATTTGCTCCATGGTTTCGTTTAATTCGGTAATTTTGCGGGTAGCCCCTATCTGTTCCAAACGGCCTTTATGCATAACCAGTTCGCCGACTAAATTCATAAGATTATCCAACCGTTCTATGTCTACCCTGACAGTTTGTTTAACCTTATGGTTGGTTTTTTTATTATCATTATTGTCAGCAGTCTGACCTTGTATTTCCACCGGTCCCGTCGGAACCGAAGTCTGGCTTGAAGCATTCAACGCCTTTATATCAATTTCTTCAATAGTAATTATGTAGAGTTCTAATATATTTTCCAGCTTCTTTTTTAATTCCGTCAATGCGGCCGGAGATATTAAAAACAATTCAAAACTATCTTCAAAACGCCCTTCGTCCAGTTCCTGAGCCGAAGGAATTGATTTGATTATCTCTCCGTCTTCTTCCAGGGCTTTAAATGCCATAAAAGCACGTACTGATTTCATTAAACAATCTTTTTCTATACCCATTTTTATGTAAAAAACTTTAAAATTCCGGCTTTCAGCTTCCTTCATAATCGTAATATCATACTCATTAAACTCAAAAGCGCTGTGGCTATATTCCATAATATCAGCGGCAGCCGGGGGTTCTGCGTCTAATATTTTACATTCTGCCGCCCCGGCAGCTTCATAGCTGCCAAACTTAATATTGTCCAGCGCCAGGATAAGGTCTTGATTATCCATCTCTCCCGAACCTTCATTTTCTATCTTTTCCACCATGGATTGGATGCGGTCAAAGCACTTAAATATAACATCAATTATTGCAATATTAACCGGCATTAGTCCTTCTTTTAAATCAGACAAGACATTTTCCATATGGTGGGTTAAATCAGCTAAATCATCAAAACCCATAGTAGATGACATACCTTTGAGAGTGTGGGCGGCGCGAAAGATCTCATTTAATGCGCCCATGTTGGCTGGTTCTTTCTCCAGTTCCAACAATCTTTGATTTAGACTGGATAAGTGTTCTTTACTTTCTTCCAGGAACACATCCAGATACTGGGTCATATCCATCTTCATTTTATCAACTCCCAAAAGTTACTTATATAGCCTCTTGTTTATGTTTAAACATATTTTAGTATTTCATGGTGCATGATGGTAAGCGGCACAACCTTATCTACGAGGCCGGTTTCCACAGCCGCTTTGGGCATGCCATACACGATACAAGTAGATTGATCTTCTGCGATAATCTTGGCGCCGCGCTGCTTTAACAGCGGAAGCCCTGCAGCTCCGTCATGTCCCATTCCTGTCATAATTACACAAACCATATTAGACCAGAATTCGCGAGCCACTGATTCAAGCATGACATCAACTGCAGGACGTAATCCCCCCCGTGGCGGAGATTGGTCTAACTCTACCCAAAGAGATAATCCACCCATACCGTTTTTAGAACGTACCTTTAAGTGATAATCACCGGGAGCAATATAGACCGTACCGGGTAAAACCTTTTCGCCCTGTTCCGCTTCCTTCACATGAACCTGGGACAGTACATCCAGCCTTTCGGCCAGAGAACGTGTGAAACCGGGCGGCATATGTTGTACTACCAGTATACCTGCCTTTATATCTGCTGGTAAACGCGGAATTAGCTGGTATAAAGCCTTGGGACCGCCTGTAGAAGTCCCTATTAGTATAAGCTGATTCAACTCTTGAACTGTTCCGGAGATTTTATTGGTAATCTTTGGTCTTGTCAGGCCAGGTTCACTTACTATATTTAAATTCTGCAGTTTTTTTCTAGCTCCTGCTGCAATCCTAATTTTCCCTACAATTTCATCTCTAACTTTATCAATATCCAGAGATATTGAACCCGATGGCTTGGGAATAAAATCAACCGCTCCCAGCTGAAGAGCGCGGAGGGTTTGATCTGCCCCGTTTTTGGTCAAACTGCTTAACATTATCACTGGCAGCGGATGTTCGCGCATGATCTTCTCCAGCGCGCTCAAACCATCCATATGCGGCATTTCTACATCCATGGTAACCACATCAGGATCAAGTTCGTTAATTTTCATTAGAGCATCATTGCCATCCCTGGCAGTGCCAATAACCTCCAAATCAGGCTCTGGTTAATAATATCAGATATAACTTTACGCATAAAAGCAGAATCATCAACTACCAGAACCTTTGCTGCAGCCATTCATACCCTCCGTTCACTGTAATGTGGCCTTTAGTATCATTTATATGTAATAATTGGGACCGTTTAGGCACATATTTATATTCAAATTAATAAAATACACGTGTTAAATATGCCGATTAATTTATAAACCCTTTTTAATCCACTCGCGTTGTTTTTGAAAGATGAACTTGAATATCTTGTCTTTTTGCCGGTCGGTAATATTATCAAATTCAATGGCGACACGGAAATCATCATTCTCTCGTTTACGATCCCAAACCCTGATAATACGTGATTTGCAATAAACAGAATCCTGCCCGGGTAATTGCAGTTCTAATTCAATCAGCTGGTCTTTTTGCAAGAAAGCCCGAGTGTTTATCAACAACCCCCCTGCGCTGATATCAATGGTAGTACCTTGATAGATGATATCCTCCTGGTTTTCATCTTTATTTTCATCATTCAGGATACGAAAACGAACCGGAAGCGTAACCTGCAAACGGACATATTCTCTTTTCTGATTAACCGGGAATAAACTGTCAGGTTTACTGACTACCAGATGCGGAAGCGGATCGCGGCGCCTGCTAACGACCTTGGAATTTCCTCCTACAATACTATAGCGGTCGCGGAAAATCAGTTTGATATCCTGACCCGGCCACAAAGGAACCAACGCGCCTTTGCGCATAGGCATGGATATATAAAGATAATTGTCTTTAATTTCCTCCACCCGGCTGGGCAATCGTTGTTTTTCTCCTTCAACCTCAATTTCCAGCAACTGATTAACTTTTATATCTTCGGGTTTCATGTGATCCTCCACTCATTTTATTTTGCCAGACCGACTACGCGCCGGAAGAACTTTCTTATTCCCCCGCTGCTGGTACCACTATTGGCTCCGCTCTTAAAATCTGTGTTCATCAGATTATTGGCAATGTTATTTATATTTTTGGCGGCAATGTTTCCTGGAAACATCTGAATAAACGCTTGCTGATTTCTAATTCCCGCGCCTACCATTGATTCATTTACAACATGGCCCAGTATCTTGATATCGAGGTTAAGAAACTTCGAACAAACCAGCTTAAATTTTTCCGCCACCATAATGCCTTCAGCATTTTCATTCACCCGGTTTACCACCAGGTAAATACTCTTGGAAGCGGATTGACGTGCTATCGCTTTTACTACCCCATAAGCATCCGTTAACGCTGTAGGTTCAGGAGTGGTAACGATTACTACATCATCAGCGGCCAGCAGGAATGTGAGAACATTTCGGGATATTCCGGCGCCGGTATCTATAACCATATAATCATATTCACCATCGAGTTTTCCTAATTCAATCATTATTTTCTTGAGTTCGCTGGTGGTAAGATTAGCTAATTCGGCCATTCCCGAGCCGCCTGGAATAACTGCCATGCCCTGCGGCCCGGTTATTATAATATCTTTTAAACTCTTCTGACCTTGAAGCATATGATTAATATTGTATTGAGGTGTTAACCCCAACATAATATCTATGTTAGCCATGCCCAAATCAGCATCCATTAAAATCACTTTTTTACCACGGTTGCAGAGACTTAAGGATATATTCAGAGCCAGCGTGCTTTTGCCTACTCCTCCTTTGCCGCTGCTGATAACAATGACCCGGGTTAGCTTAAGTTCATTGATTAATTCATTTTCTATTTGTTGTTTTACATTCAGAGCCATTTCCCTCAATTTATCAGCCTGGTCGTTCATCATCATGCCCCATCCCTTCTTAACAGCAAATGAGCAAGTTTAAAGCTGTTTGGAACTTCAATGTCATCTGGCACATTTTGCCCGGTAGTAAAGTAAGCAATGGGTTTGTTTATTTCTTGAATAACATTTATTATGGGTCCATAATGACGGGTCTCATCCAATTTGGTAAATATAACCTTATCAATGCCTACGGTGGAAAATTCCTGGTACATATTAATCAGGTCACTGCTCTCAGTGGTAATGCTTAAAACCAATATGGTTTCATCGGGTTTGGCAACCTGCACAAATTCCTTTAATTCCTCCATTTGTTGGCGGTTATATGGACTTCTGCCGGCAGTATCAACAAATATTAAATCTTTATTTTTAAATTTATCAATAGCGTGACATAGGTCGGCAGGGTTAAATACCACACTTATGGATATGCCTATAATTTCAGCAAAGGTGCGTAATTGTTCCGCAGCGGAAATACGATAGGTATCCAGAGTGATTAATCCGATATCTCGATTTTCCAGAAAAGTCATGTTTGCGGCCAATTTAGCTATTGTGGTTGTTTTTCCCACCCCTGTAGGACCGACCAAAAATACAATAGTCCCTTTACGATCAGAATTAATTGTAATCGGACTGATACAGTTTATATATCCCTGTATAGCAGATACGAATAATTCTATGATTCTATCTTCAGCCGCATCAGTTTCCGCTGCCAGGTTGATGCCACGCTTGAAACTATATTTAAAGCAATTTCACGATCCACATGATTTTCAGTAAGAATCTCATATAAGACCTGCAGTTGTTCCGACATACCGCCTATTCTTTCAAGTTCATACATTCTGGATTTCAAATCAGTAATCAGATTTTTCATACTGCGCAATTCCAGCAGTAATTCTTCATCTCTTTCCGGTTTAACATTATTAGCTGCATCTGCATTATCCTCTGGCGGCGGAGTCTTTTTGCGGTAGCGATCACTATTGACCATTAAATCATTATCTATAGCTACGGTTATTTCTACATACGGCGCGGAGAACCAGGCCAACAAACCGCGTTTCTTCACCTGACGGCTATGTAAAATGATAGCTTCGCCGCCCATTTCCGCCTTGGCCTGTTTAATGGCGGCTTGAAAATCCCGGGCCACGAATTTTTTTATCTTCATGCTGACACCATCCCCACACTTCAACTCTGACATCAGTATCAATTTCGTTATAGGAGAGAACAATCAGATTGGAAATAAAGCGATCTATCAAGCGTTTAAAATAAATACGCATTACTGGAGCGCAAAGCACAATTGGCGTAATACCTCGGGCTGTCAACTCCTGCTGTTTAAGACTCAGGTTATCAATTAAGCGCTGGGCAGTATCAGGATCTAGAGCCAGATAGGAACCAAATTCAGTCTGTTGTATGGATTCGCGCAATTGTTCCTCTAATACGGGGTCCAGGGTAAGAACTGTCAGGGAATTGTCGTTGCCAACAAATTGCCGACTAATTTGCCTCTTTAATGACTGACGCACATATTCAGTTAAAACATCTGGATCCCGCGTTATCTTGGCATAGTCAGCCAGGGTCTCTAAAATGCTGACCATATCACGTATCGAAACAAGTTCTTTGAGCAGATTCGCCATTACCCGCTGAACATCGCCGATATTCATCAGGTCAGGTATTAGTTCATCCACCACCGCTTGATTTTGTTCTTTGATAAAGTTCAGAGTGTTTTGGACCTCTTGTCGGCCCAGCAGTTCAAAAGCATGCGCTTTAATAACTGATGTTAAATGAGTTGCCAGCACTGAAGGCGGATCTACTACTGTATAACCCTTCAATTCTGCCTTTTCTTTATCACTGGCGTCAATCCACCGGGCCGGCAAGGTGAAAGCCGGTTCCAGGGTGTCTATTCCCGGGAGTTCAGTATCATTTTCGATGCCGGGGCCGATGGTTAGATAGTTGTCAAGTATTAATTCACCGGCAGCGATTTCAACCCCTTTAATTTTTATTACATAATTATTGGGTTTTAGCTGCATATTATCGCGAATCCGTATAGGAGGCACTACAAAACCTAATTCTACCGCACACTGGCGCCGTATCATAACAATACGATCTAACAGGTCCCCTCCCTGTTCGGCGTCAACTAATGGAATCAGAGCATAACCAAGTTCCATCTCCATTTTTTCTACCTGCAGCAACTCAACCACATTCTCAGATTTCTTTATCGACTCCGCTTCTACCATTTCTTCCTGATCTGCTTCAGGCACTACTTCTGCGTTGAACCTTTAAACGCAAAAAACAGCAGGCCAAAAAAGGCTGCCAGCGAATACATGGGTAAACGCGGCAAACCAATGCTCCCCATTATAACCAGGATAACAGCCGCCAGGCCCAGGGCTTTGGGATAACTAAAAAGCTGGCTGGTCAATTCGCTGCCCAGAGTAGTTTTAGCCGCGCTGCGGGTAACAACAATACCGGTAGCGGTAGAGATAAGTAACGCTGGTATCTGGGTGACCAAACCATCACCAACCGTTAATATGGTATACACCTGCATAGCTTCAGCCATGGTGTAACCCTTTTGTGAAATGCCAATAATAAACCCGCCTATTATATTAATGATGATGATAAGTATTCCAGCTATAGCGTCCCCTTTTACAAATTTGCTGGCACCATCCATAGCTCCATAGAAATCAGCCTCCTGTTGAATCTTTTGACGACGTTCGCGGGCGGCTTGTTCGTTAATCAATCCTGCGTTCAGGTCAGCATCGATAGCCATTTGTTTACCGGGCATGGCATCCAGTGTAAAGCGGGCTCCAACTTCAGATACTCTCTCAGCTCCTCTGGTTATGACGATAAATTGGATTACCACCAGAATCAGAAAAATAATCAATCCGACCACCATATTACCGCCTACCACAAAAGAACCAAATGAAGCGATCACTTCGCCCGCCTCGGCATTCAACAAGATAAGGCGTGTGGATGATATGTTCAGTGATAAGCGAAACAGGGTCATTACCAGTAAGAGGGCGGGAAAAACTGAAAAATCGAGAGGGTCGGTATTTAAAGTCGAAACCATTAAAATTATCAAGGCAAAGCTTATATTAAAAGTCAGGAGAATATCAAGCAGAACCGTACTCATAGGTATAAGCATCATCATTACTATGCAGACCACCAGTAAAGCGATGAGCACATCGCTGTGATCCATTATTTTGCCCAGCCAGGATGCCCTATCCTGCATCTTCCATCCTCCGTCTACAGAACAATTCTCTTCTGTTTGAACACAAAGGCCAATATTTCTGCAACTGCCTGGTAAAGATCTTCAGGAATCAAATCGCCAATATCGGTGCTATAATAGAGTGTACGTGCCAAAACAGGGTTTTCTACAACAGTTACCCCGTTCTCACGAGCAATTTCCTTTATTCTTAAAGCTACAAAATCCTGTCCCCTGGCAATTACGACCGGGGCTTCCATCGTCTTGAGCTCATATTTTAAAGCCACGGCAAAGTGGGTGGGGTTGGTAATAACCACATCGGCATGAGGAACTTCAGCCATCATGCGTTTGGTGGCAAATTCCCTTTGAATCTGCCTTTGCCGGGATTTTATCAAAGGATCTCCTTCGGTCTGCTTGTATTCCTGTTTAATCTCATGCTTGCTCATCTTAAGAGATTTCTCGTGTTCATACCACTGGTACAGATAGTCGATAATGCCTAAAATAATAAACGCGATTCCAACTTTAAGGGCCATTTCGAAAAAAATATTACCCAGGTTTTTTACTATGGCTGCCAGTTCCATGTCTACAAAGCGCGGGAACAGGTAGTAGTATTTTTTTATTACCGTATATACTATGTAACCGGTGACTGTTACCTTGAATAGAGACTTTGCTAATTCCATTAAAGCCCGCCGGGAAAAAACCCGTTTAAAACCTTCAATGGGATTTAAACGTTCAAATTTTGGGGTAAGGGCCTCACTGCTGAATACGGACCCTACCTGCAAATAGCTGATTAAAAATGCCGCGATAAAAGTGCTGAGCAAAACCGGCATCAGTATTTGGGCCATTAGGGTCAGTACTTCTATTAAAAGGTCGCAGGCGTACTGGTTGCTGAAATCCTGAAGACTGCGATCCAGTATATACAGAGAGGTAAAAGCCTTGAGACTCTCAACAGCGTAGTTAAATGTCATTAACAGACCTACTGAACCGGCTAATAAAATTACTGCCGAATTCAGGTCGGTGCTCTTGAATACCTGTCCCTTTTTGCGTGCCTCTTCACGGCGCCGCGGAGTAGCTTGTTCGGTTTTTTCCCCGCCGTCGCCTTCAGCGAAAAGCTGCAGGTTAAAAATAAAAGCCATCAACGTTTCGTCAATCAACAGCTACAACCCCATTACCAGTACAAGCTGGTCAATGTAAGCAAAAAATCGCACAAACAATTCACCAAAAACCCATATGTAAACGGGCAGCATAACCAGGAGCGCCCCCAAACCCAGCATAATTTTTATAGGCATTCCCACCAGAAACACATTCATCTGCGGAACGGTGCGCGCAATAAACCCCATGGCTACATCAGTAGTAAGAACGGCAATCACCAAAGGAGCTGCTATTTTTAGAGCAATAATAAACATATATACGGTAATCCCCGTCAGCAGCTTCATTAAATCAGAGGACATGCTAAACCCCAAAACCGGCACCGCTTTATAACTCTGGACCAGAGCCTGCAATAAGTAATGATGTCCGTTCATTGACAAATAGATCAACAAAGCTATGGTCTGGGTAAGATTGCCCATCAGGGGTATTTGTGTACCTGATTGTGGGTCCACAACATTAACAATGGCAAAACCCATTTGCATATCCATTAACTGCCCGGCAAGCTGAATAGCGCCCAGTGCTACATAAGCTACAAAGCCTATCGTATATCCCACCACAATTTCCAAAACCAAGGCCGCTATAAACATCGCGGGCGTACTTATTTTCTGGCTGGCTTCGCTTAAAGGCACTATATAACACAATACCGCTGCCAGAGCTGCAATGGTAAATATCTTGACCCGAACCGGCATCATACGGCTGCTCAAAACAGGAGCGCTTATAAAAAGGCCGGAGAGGCGACAGAACAACAATAAAAAACCGGATACAGTAAATGACATGATCTAGCCTGCCATGGTCATAATGCTAACATATGCGGAATACTGGCGTATAAATTATGCATGAAAGAGGTAAGAACATTTAACATCCAGGGGCCAAAAATAAGTACTACCAATAATACCACAACAATTTTCGGAACAAACACCAGCGTCATTTCCTGCAGCTGTGTAGTGGCCTGTAATATACTGATTAATAAACCGGTTATCAGAGCGACCCCAAGAACGGGAGCAGATACCAGAAGAGTAGTTACTACGGCCTGGGTCGCTATTCCCATAACAATATCATCGTACAAAAAACTCACCCTCCCCAATAGGTTAAATAAGACGCTGAAAACCCAGAATTTTATAAATAACGCTGAATGTTTTTAATTTCTATATATGCTAATTTGCAGGTATTAACATTTTGCCTTCAGGAAGCGATAGATTTTCCTTCCTGATATAAATTAATAAGTGTTCTCAGGTACTTTCTGCTGAGGTCATAAACTTCCGCGTATTCAGCGTCTCAATTTACTTAAAACTCAGGATCAAGGACTGGATAACCAGGTTCCATCCATCTACCAACACAAACAATAATATCTTAAAAGGCAGTGATATCATCATGGGCGGCAGCATCATCATACCCATGGACATCAGAGCGCTCGCTATAACCATATCAATTACCAGGAAAGGCACGAAAATTATGAAACCAATTTGAAAAGCCGTTTTTAATTCACTGATTATAAAGGCCGGTATTAAAACATAATTGGGTATGTCGGAAAAATTTCGCGGCCTTGCTCTATGGGATAATTTAACCATTAATGCCAGGTCTTTTTCTCGGGTTTGTTTGAACATAAATTGACGCAAGGGTTTTATGCCCCGATCATAGGCAGTTTCCTGGCTTATTTTCCCGTTTAAATATGGCTGCAAAGCCTGCGAATTCACTTGTTGAAAAGTGGGGGCCATCACAAAAAAGGTAAGAAATAGAGCCAGCCCTATTAGAACCTGGTTGGGCGGCATTTGCTGCGTAGCAAGGGAACTGCGGATGAAACCTAATACTATGATAATACGCGTAAACGAAGTAAGCATTATCATAATGGCGGGAGCCAGTGACAAGATAGTTAAAAGGATAATTATCTGCAAGGCATTGGACAGATTCTCAGGATTATTGGCAGCATCGCCGACCTGCAAATTAATATTCGGAATCTGCAGTGGCTCAGCCTGAACCGGTAATGCTGCAGCCAGTACTGCAAAAACCGCAAGAAATAGTATCAATATGTAATTGCTTCGAAGTTTATTCATTGTCGTCACTTATTTTACCACCACCAGTGCGCCCATCTCTGACTTCAAGATTCATTTTCTCAAGACGCTGCACCTGCTCTTCCATGAGCCATTTAAACTCATTTGTTTTTTTATCCGCAATCTTGCGGTTCTTAAACATACTAAACAAGAAATCCTTCCAGGAATCCAAATCAGTTTGGTTCTCAGGCAGTTTATATTGTTCTATTTCCTCCAACACTGCAGCAGAATCAAGTTCAAATAACAAGGATATATTATGATCAGTTATACCCAGGGCATATACTCTATCCCCGGTTTTACATAAAACTATGCCCCGGTTATTGGACAACGCCACCTCATCAACCACTTGCAGCCATTTACCCTGCATGCGCCGCGATGACTTTTATCCCAAAAACCTTATAACAGACCAGGCTGCCCCCAAAATAAGCAGTAAAATAATTATTAATTTTAACAGATCAAGCCAGAAGTTGGTTCCGCCGCCGGCTGCTGCTTCCTGCTGATCATAGGCCCGGTTAAGGTCATTGATATTGTCTACTGCCAGTACACATGATCCCATTAGCTGTACTATAAACAATGCCAATAGGATTACAAAAACTGGACTGATTTTACGGGTAAATAAATGCAAGTTTTTTCACATCCAAGAATAATCAATCAAGTGCTTTGCCTACAGCTTCTATAACCCGTTCGGGTTGAAACGGTTTTACAATGAAATCCCGGGCTCCAGCCTGAATAGCGTCAATTACCATAGCCTGCTGTCCCATAGCGCTGCACATAATAATCCGCGCCGAAGGATCAAACTCTTTGATGGCCTTAACCGCAGCAATACCATCCATATCCGGCATGGTAATATCCATAGTAACCAGATCGGGTTTGAGTTCTTTGAACTTTTCAACCGCGACAGCGCCATTTTCAGCTTCGCCTACCACATTGTAACCATTCTTTGAGAGTATGTCCTTAATCATCATCCTCATAAACGCAGCGTCATCCACAACCAGAACCGATTTAGCCATCGTTACCCTCCTAATTCATTTCTATTGAAGTTTGTTCATCCTATCGGCTGGGCTAATAATAGCTGTAATTCTAATACCATAATTCTCATCAATAACTACGACCTCACCCTTGGCAATCAACTTGCCATTAACCAGCAGGTCCACCGGTTCGCCGGCCAGTCTGTCCAGCTGTATTATCGCACCCTGGTGAAGTTCTAAAACCTCCTTAATCGTCTTGCGAGTTTTGCCCAGTTCAACCGAAATATCCAAAGGCACATCCATTATCAAGCCAATATTTGAAGGTGCGCCGGCCATTTCCACCTCACGCAAGGGGGCAAATTGTACCGGCTGTACCGCAAACTGCTGCGCCTTTTTAACGCCTGAAGGCGCCTCAGCATAACTTGCTTGATTCCAGGCTTGAGCTGGAGGAGCATTATAGTAAGGCTGAGGCTCGGGTGTCTGCGTTATTGGAGGCGGAGTATAAACAGCCTGGGGAGGAGCAGGCGGGACAGGAGTCTCCAGTAAACCTTCCAACCCCGACTCTTCCACTGCATTTCCCATCAGCATATCAATCATGGTTTTAACCGCTTCCATGGGAATAATCTGCATGATCTCACTATTTACCAGGCCTTCAATTTCCATTTTAAACTGAATTTTTACCAGATCCTTATGGCTGCTGGATATGGGTAATCGTTCTTTGCCAAAATCCATTAAAGTTAAATGCGGCGGCGCGATATCAATACGCCGGTTAAACATAGATGAAAGACTGGTGGTAGCTGAACCCATCATCTGGTTCATAGCTTCACCCACGGCGCTCAAGTGAATCTCATCCAGAGCGGTTGTTTCACAAATGCCTTCGCCGCCCATCATAAGATCAGCAATAATACAAGCATCCTCTTCTTTTATTACCAGGACATTGGTTCCGGTTAAACCCTCTGTATACTGCACCTCAACTACTACGTAAGGCAGGGGATAATCATCTTCCAGCTGTTGACCTGAGATAACCATAACCTGAGGTGTGGTAATAGACACCTTTTTTCTCAATAAAGTGGATAATGTAGTTGCCGCAGTACCCATGGTTATGTTGCCTATTTCGCCCAGGGTATCCTTTTCAAAATCACTCAGTTCTGCAGACAAGTCCGAAGCGCCAGGGGTACTGTCACCCCCTCCGCCTTTCAACAGGGCATCTATTTCGTCTTGAGATAAAATGCCGTCATTCATCTTCGCTTCCCTCCTCCATTACCTGGGAAATTTGCACTGCATACCTATTGTCGTATATACCGGGCAGACCCATAAACTTTGTGCGATGCCCGATCACTACTTCCAGTTCCCGCCTGATATTTCTATCCAAGGGTACGATATCACCCGGAGCTAATTCAAGCAGGTCTTTAACCGTTATTGAAGTGTGTCCCAAAATTACCTTTAATGGGACCTTGCTGTTTTCCAGTTTATGTCTGATGGTTTCCACATTCTCCGGTGTCGATTTCGCACTGGCGGAAGAATAATAATAATGCACATTTAATTTATCCAGAATCGGTTCTAAGACCAAAAACGGAATACAAATATTCATCATACCTACAACATCACTCATCTGGGTCTCCAATGATACTATCATCATAATTTCACTCGGGGAAACCAGTTGAGTAAATTGAGGATTGGTTTCCACCCTTTCCAGGTAAGGCTGCATTTCTATAATGCCGCCCCAGGGCTCCTGCAAATAGTCCAGCATACGCTGAGCAATGCGCTCTACAACCGTTAATTCTATTTCGGTCAAAGCCCTTATTTTAGCAGGAGCATACCCAGGCCCGCCCAGCAGGCGGTCAAGAAAGGCAAAGCCCAAATTGGGGTTGATTTCCATTATCGCGCTTCCCTCCAGGGGGTAGAGTGAAAAAATATTCAGTATAGTGGGATTGGGAATAGATCTGATAAATTCCTCGTACGTCAGTTGTTCCACGGATAGAACTTCGATCTGTACGGGCGCGCGCAACTGAGCCGAGAGGTAGGTCCCCAGGGAACGGGCATAATTCTCATATATAACTTGCAGTGTATGTACCTGGTCTTTGGAAAACTTGTTAGGCCGGCGGAAATCATAGACCTTAACCTTCTTGCGCGTCTGTTCTTCCTTCAACTCATTGGCGTCCACCGAACCGCTGCTGAGAGCAGACAGCAAAGCATCTATCTCATTTTGTGAGAGTACTTCGCTCACTGGCCTCCCCCCTCTATTTCAACTCAACTACTGCATAATGAAATTCGTAAAATATACACCCTTGACTAAATCCTTGCCAATCTTGGCATTGATGCTCTTTTTCATCTTAACCTTGAGCTTCTCACGGTTAATCGGGTCGAGATCGCTGACGGTCTGGGATGACAGAATCCCTAAAATAGTATCTTTTATAACCGGCATGAAGACGGTTATTTCCTCCTGAACCTTTTCATCGGAGACTTCTACAAATACTTCAACTTTGAGGAAGCGAGTTCCTCCTTCATCATTAATATTCGTAGTAAATTCTCCTACAGACACCAGGTTTCCTGTCAGGGTTTCCTTTTCTTCCTCCTTGGGCACCAGCGGCGCAATCAGGCTGCGCATGATAAAATACGAAGCTCCCATGGCTACAAGAAATATTACCAGACCTATAATAATTATTTTAAAATCAAAACTGCCTTTTTCTTTTACCGTTTCATTAGCTTTCTCCTCTGCCAACGCAATCCCCCCCCGGGCTTATTTTTTGAGATTAGTACATGATAGCTTCCTGAATTTAATAATTTCTTGCCTGATCCTCGGTATGGACTCCTTCACCAGCAGCTTTTTGCCAGTGGTAAGCGTAACTACTGTGTCAGGTGTTTCTTCGATGGTTTCAATTAAATCGATATTTATGACAAATCTTTCACCATTCAGGCGGGTAAGGTAAATCATCTGTTCACCTCTATTTTACTACCCAGGGGAGGAAATTGTCTCCCCCCCTGGAAAGTTAAATCTAACGTTTCAGGTTAACCAGTTCCTGCAGCATCTCATCGGATGTGGTTATGATACGCGAATTGGCCTGGAATCCTCTCTGGGTCACGATCATATCCGTAAATTCCTCGGAAAGGTCCACATTTGACATCTCCAGGCTGCTGGGAGCAATATTCCCCATGCCGTTGGTGCCGGCCGCACTAATACTGGCCGTACCGGAATTAACGGTTTCTTTGAACAGGGTGCCGCCGACTTGTTGCATACCCGCCGGATTGGTAAAATTGGCCATTGCCACGGCAGCCAAGGTTTTGCTTACCCCGTTATCGTATGCGCCCACAATATTTCCTCTGGTATCAATAGTATAAGACTTCAGTTTTCCTGCCTTATATCCGTCCTGAGTAGTAATTTTGGCGGAGGAATCGGAAGCATATTGAGTTAGTTTTGAAAAGTCCACATTAAATGCTATGTCATCGGCGCCCACTTCGTGGGCGGCTAAAGTCAAGTTGACGAGAGCGGCGCTGGGGTCACCCGGGTTGTCTGGGTCGTAAGGCCACTGGAATTTGCCCTTGCTGTCAAAGAGCAGATTGGTAACCCGCAATACGTCCGGTGTATTGTAACTAAGAGATGTTGTCGTTGTGTTAGGGGTGTAATTAATATCAAGGGTCTTGAAATTGGTCAGGGTATGGAAGCCGTCCGCTTTTTCAAATTTGGGGTCGCGTGAAATATCGCAGGCCCAGCGGGTTTCGGGAGTAGGGGTATAAACCACGTATTTGAAGAACCGGAAATAAACGGTCTCCGCTCTGCCCTGGGAATCAAAAACCTCCTGCGTGGTAACCCATGAATTTTCCACACCGGCAGGGTATTCAACCGTACCGCCGTTATTCAGATTGACGATGGAAGCAGTGCCGGTTAAAGGCGTCGTACCAGGCTGCCATCCCAAAATCGGTATATCGGTGTTGGCCAGGGTACCCGTAAACTCGATCGAAAACACGCGGGGGGTAACGAGTGATTCAGTAACTCTTACGTTATTAGCTCCGCATACCCCAGCAGCAGTCAAGGCATTCTGAATATCAGTAGCGGCAGCGTTGTATTCAATGTCGACAGTGGAAACTGTTCCTCCTCCCAGGGGCGGGGCATCATATAGCAGTTGGAACTGCCCATTTGTCGCCTGCCTTAAATCAAGGGTCTGGATTTCATTGGGTGATACCCGCATGGGAGCAATCCCCTCGATAGGTGTGGCTACTACTCCAGTGACGGCTCCCCAAGCACCACCGGTTGCAGTTGCGGTCCATGAAAGCGGCGGATCAATATTGGTCCTGGCCAGGGCGCCCTGGAATTCTATTTCATAGCACTGCCCGTTCCAGGTTACCTTTGTGTTGCCGGCTCCGCACACACCGGGATCATTTAGCGCACTCTGAATGGCGGCAGCGGTAGCTTCGCCGGTAGCGGCCACTGTTATCTCTCCAGTAGCAACACCGTTATAGGTTAAAGTAAATGTCCGCCCAGACGGGCCGGAAAGTGTAGCGCCGTTGAAGGTCAATGTCTGTTTTTCATTGCGGGGTTCGCTGTATGCAATCTCGGCATCCAGGTTGCCGCCGAACTCAGCTTCTGTAGTTGCCTGGGGGGGCAAGTCCCTGAGCGTCTCTGGAATGACTATGGGGGCTGCTACCGCGCTGGTATTTACTTCCCAGGTGGTCGGATCAACATTCCAGCCCATGACATGCCACCCGTTCGCGGTACTGATAAAGTTCCCCTGGGTGTCAAAATCGAAGGCCCCCGCCCGCGTATAAAGCCGCTCATTTCCCGAACCCAGTACAAAATAGCCGTTGCCGTCTATGGCCAAATCGGTCAGCTTACTTGTGGAAGTAGTTGGTGAAGGGTATGAATTTGATCAATGCTGGCAACAGTTACTCCCAACCCTACACCCATAGGATTGGTGCCGCCAATGTTGCCGCTGGGAGCTGAAGCCCCGCGCATGCTTTGATAGAGGGTGTCTTTGAAGACCACCCGGCTCTTTTTATAACCTGTTGTATTAATATTGGCAATATTATTTCCTATAACGTCCATTCTGGTCTGGTGGTTGCGCAGACCGGCAACCCCCGAATACATAGAACGCAACATATTTTATCATGACCTCCTTTAAGCTTTATTCGGGATGCGTCAATCGTTTGGCATCCCCGGGCTTCCTCTTTGAGGTCCAGCCCTAGACGATTACCGCGCTGTCGATATTGGTAAAAACGTTTTCCTTGATATTTTGTCCATCTACAGCGGTAATTACAGTATTGTTTTTAACGCTGACCAGGAGGGCCAGGTCATTCATAATTATCAGCGAATCCCTGGAACCTTTTTCCCGGGCTTTGCCTACAGCCTGTTCCAGCTTTTCCATATCGGACGAACTTAGTTCGATATTCCTGGCTTGTAAACGCTGCTGAGCGTGCTGGGAGAACTTGAGCTGCCCCCGCAGGTTTTGTTCCAGCACCTGCCCGAACTTGCTTTTTGTGCTATTTGCCGACCGCTTAACGTTATCTTTGCCGGTCGATATTGGCTGTACGGGCTGCTGGGGTATATATATGCGGTTATTTGTCATGGCTTACACCCTCTCATACACCAAGCTCTTGCAGAAGCAAATCTAATCTTTCCAGAATAGAGTTCATTACATCATTATTCTGTTGAACAAAACCATTTACTCCGCTTATCCTGGACAGCTCCACCTCTTCGTTTCCTATTACACAGTAAGGTATGCCGTCCTTTAAGACTACTTTGCTGACGACTCCGGTTAGAGTAGAAGTCTTGCCATCCTCACCAGCTTTACTGGCATAGCTTACTTCACTCCCTATAAGGCTGTAGGATTGCTGCAGCATCAAACTCGGCAGCAGCGAATCGGTTATAGTGCCGGAAAGCTTTGTGAAACCGGTGTTCAGGTTGCTCATTTGCTCCAGGGCGCTGAAATTAGCCATCTGGGATATAAACTCTTTGTTGTCCAGCGGGTCGGTGGGGTCCTGGTATTTTAACTCGGTAATGAGCAGCTTTAAGAAATCGTCTTTGCCCAGCGCGCTTTTACTGTTAACAGTTGTTTTTGCTGTCTGCTGGCTGCTGGTTTTGCTCAACCAGGGCAAGGTTTCTGAAGTAACCTGGTTTACCGCCATTTTTTCCACCTCCTTATATTACAAGATTCATGGAACCGTCATTCTGTAATCCAAATGATTCCAGGACAATTGATTCCGGGTATGGTTCATCTTCGTTGCTAGCGAGGAAGAAATCGTCTCCTTTGGCCTGCCGGTTATGATTGAAAGCGGTGAAGGCCGGTTGCTGCCACTGGTCATGGCGTCCTTCCTGATAACCGTCATACGTCCCGCCGTTGTTTAACTGGACATTAACCTCGGTTTTTTCTACCCTGATACCGTGGTTTTCCAGGGTTTGTTTCAGGTTGGGAAGGTTGCTTTCCAGCATCTGTTTTACTTGATGGTTGTCGGTGATAAAACGAGCGGTCAAAACCCCGTCTTCCATTAAGACCTTTATAGTCATCTTGCCCAAAAATTCAGGATGCAGCTGAATCTTCATTTCCGATGTCTGGGATTTGACCATTAGTTCCGCTTTTTGCACCACCTGTTCCAGCAGCTTGCCATAATCCTGAAAAGTTTGCGGCAACTCAGCATCTTTTTTAACCAGCTCAGTTCCAACCTGGTCTTTGCCTATAGATGTTAGTAGGTTTAAATTGGCACCGGAATCCTGAACCAGTTCCGAAGTTTGATTTAATGAGGCCGTATTCTGACTGTCAGGCATTTGGACAGCCTGGGCGCGGTGGTGTTCAAATGCTATCAGCCTCTGAAGTTTACTGGATTCAAGGGTTTTACCGAACTGATCTTTAAGTATTTCACCAGTTTGCAGTGGTTTCACCGGGTTCTCTGTTTGGCTTTCCCCACGAGGAGCGGGGACCGTTCTTGCTAACAGCAAAGCCTGAAGCCTCTGCTTATCAGAACTGTCAGATGAAGCCGCACTATCAACTGAGTTAGTCAACTGATAATCGCTTTTCAGGTTCACAGCAGATTTTTCCTGGCCGGTATCTTTTTTCTGAACGGTTGGCACTTCCGCCGCAGCAACGGTTTCAATTACCGGGTCAGATGCCGATAAAACAGGGGCCGTATCTGCTTTGACCGGTACTATAGTTTGAGTCGGCAAGGTCTGCTTGGATAAATCATTTTCTTCAGGCAAAGGCTGATTTACCGTTGTTAATTCAACTGGGTTTTCGCTTTGATTTTCAGACGCCTGGGAATATACATGTACTTCTGTAGTTGTTTTCACAGCAGCTGTTAGTTTATCGGTCAGCCTTTTCCCTGGTTCGGTATCTGAAAAATCCGCCAGTTCAATTTGAACCTTTACTCCCGCCGGTTCGGTTTTATCTGTTGGTTCCTGAAATGGCAGGCCGGGTTCATTAACCAAATTGTCATAAGAAACCAGGCTGCCAGCCCTGGTTGTGTTAATACCAGCAAATTCCGGGTTTTCCTGGTTCGATGCCAAAGATGGCGTCTTTTCGCCTGCTTCTGGCATAAAGTCAGGAACATCCTCAGACAACATGCCGGCTTGAACCGCAGCAACGGTTGGTGAATCTATATCCATGTTCTGCGTTTTTGGTGCTGCAGTCTCCGCTTTTTGGCCTTCTGTTGCAATGATATTGAATAATGCGTCTGGTGCGGCAACAGCTAATACAGGCACTGTTTCCCCGCCGTTGCCGGGTGATTTGCCCGCAATTTCGCATGATCCCGCAACCTGAGGCTCATAATCCTGCTCCGCCACAGTCAGTTCTGACAAAAGCTCCTGATTATTTGACGTCGTGAAGGGTAAATCCGGAGCCTTTTGATTCTCTATGGTCAAATTTACCTTGGGACTGCCCGTTAAAGCTGAATTATCCGTGGCCGAAGCTGATTCTTTTCCATTTAATAGGTAATGATTCGCAACCATGTCAGGTTCAAAAGATGATGGGCCAAGTTTCTCCCGCAAAACCGGCAAGTCTTTCTTGTTTTGTCCTTGGATCGCCAGCAGTTTCTTGAAGCTGCTGCGGGGAGAATTCAACCGTGATGGTTCAGAACGCGTTACGTTGCTAATCTGCTGGGTGGATTGGGGTGCTGCCAGGGCCATGACTTCAATATTCTGCAATTTCTCACCTCCTTTTTCATGAATTCCCCTCATTGCGGCAAGGGGTTGAAGCCGGATATTATTACCGTTATAAAATCCGCCTTCAACCGCTGCTTAGGGGTTCTGACTGGTAATGAGCATCTTCTTTGTTACCGATGCCGCTTTGCTGCGTTCAAAATTCTGCAATATTTCAGCGCCGGTATCCTTCTCCATTTCATTTAATATCCCAATAATATCCTCATCTTTGAGCCGGGATAAGATATCGGCAGCATCCTTTACCTTCATTTCGCTAAAATAGGCAGCCATATCTTTATAAGCTGATTCCTGAGCTGCCGTATTATTTTTTGAATCTATAATCTGCTGATTCAACCGGGCTATATCATCTTTTAGGCTATCTTCGCTCTCCTGAGTGGCGGTGAGCGTTTTATCAAGATCATCGTACTTTTTCTGCAGTTTTTCCATTTCGGCCCTTTTCTGTTTGATAATTTGGCTCAATTCAAGGTTTTCACGCCGCAGCTTTATTAACTCCGGATCTATTTGTGGTTTCTGCGGTTCCGCAAAGTACTTGCCTACTACCGGAAGTGAAGGTAAAAACTTGGGGGCCTGTAATATGCCTGAACGCATCAAAACGTATCCCGCTCCCCCTGCTATCAGTATGACCAATAATATTAAGAAGAATATTTTTAGAAACTTGCGCATTAGCCTCTCCCTCAACCAAACAATCAAAGACATAATATGTTCTAATGAATAAGCTGCAGAAAATTAATTGTGATAATCTGTGGTTAATTCCTTTTTACCCTATACCCTTGCGGTAGTGTCCGGTTACCGCTACTTCATCAATTAACTTTTGTTCTTCCATCTGTAATTCATGTAAATAACGCGTCCATTCTTTTTCTTTTAAACGCTCTAAAACCTGAGTTTCCCTTTTTCTTTCCAGCAAAGTTAAGCGGCGCTTCTCCACTATCTCCTCAGCTCTATTGAGTTGATCCTGCAGGTTATGAATCATATCCATTAAAACTGGCATATATTGTTTAACCAGTATTACTCTGGCAAACGGCACCGCGTCAAACAGCATCTCCCTTAATTCATCCTGAATATTATGCAGCCTATTATAAGCATAATCGAGTTCCCGGGCCAGTTGGTCGCGATACTGCATAGCTTTCTGCAGTTCTTCCTGCGCCAGTTTTTCCTGGCCTGCTGCTAAATTCAGGTTAGTTTGCAGCCGAAAACGAAAAGCCTTCATAAACTAACCTCCCGGATTAACAGCCTGGTTAAGAAGTTCTATTGTGTCTGTGTAGCTGCTTTCTTCAAAAATACCTTGACGCAGAAAACTGCGGCACTTTTCTATAAGCGCAATAGATTCATCGATACGAGCGTTTGATCCCCGTTTATAGGCTCCAATGTCGATCAAATCCCGGGCTTCTTCATAGGTTGCCAGCAAACTTCTGAATCGGTTGGCGGTCTGCATTTGTTCCGGAGGCACAATGTCTATCATTACTCTGCTGATGCTTTGCAGGACATCTATAGCCGGATAGAGGTTTTGGGCGGCCATATTTCTATTTAATGCTACATGTCCGTCCAAAATACCCCGAACCGCATCGGTAACCGGTTCGTTCATATCATCACCCTCTACCAGAACTGAATATAGGCCGGTGATGCTGCCCTTTTCGGCGGTCCCCGCTCTTTCCAGCAAACGAGGCAAAAGCGCAAAAACCGATGGGGTATAGCCCCTCGTAGCGGGAGGTTCGCCAATGGCCAAACCAACTTCGCGTTGGGCCAGAGCAAACCTGGTTAATGAATCCATAAGCAGGAGTACATCCATACCCTGATCACGAAAATACTCAGCTATACTGGTGGCCACAAAGGCACCCTTTAACCTGACCAGAGCCGGTTGATCAGACGTAGCTACCACAACGACTGACCGTTCAAGTCCTTTCTCGCCCAAATCCTTTTCCAAGAATTCCCTGACCTCGCGGCCTCGTTCGCCAATCAAGGCAATTACGTTTATATCGGCATCAGTGTTCCTGGCTATCATGCCAATAAGCGTGCTTTTACCAACACCGCTGCCAGCCAAAATGCCCATTCTTTGTCCTTTGCCGACAGTTATTAAACCGTCAATGGCCTTAACCCCAACCGACAAGGCCGAGGTGATTCTCTGACGGGTAAGCGGATTAGGCGGGGGATTAATAACCGGATAGGTTATAGATGATTTGAGCCTGCCCTTATCGTCTATCGTTTCACCCAGCCCATTTAAAACCCGGCCTTTCAGCTCCATGCCCACCTGAATCCGCAGGATGCTGCCTGTGGCTAACAATTCGCTGCCCGGCCCGATCCCTTCCAGATTTCCCAAGGGCATGAGCAGGATTTTTTTATCACGAAATCCTACCACCTCAGCAGGTATCATTTCACGATCAGCATAATTGCTCTTTATGTAGCAAAGCTCCCCCAAACGCACCCTGGGACCGCTGGCTTCCAAAGTCAAGCCAACAGCCCGCGACACCCTTCCTTTCAACTGGCAGCTGGGTGCGCGCGCTATGGAATCCATATATTTTTCCATCGGTAAAACGACAGCTTTATTCATCACCGCTCACTTCCTGCAGAGCTTGTTCTACAGCGGCAATACGGGTTTCTAACCTGGTATCCACTGAACCTCCTTCGCTTTCCAGAGAACAACCTCCTGGTGATATCCTGTCATCACCCTGGAAATTTAAATTTACATCATTAGTTCCTATATCGAAAAAAGTTTCAGTTTTCGTTACATCTAAAAGTCTTTCTAAATCACGCGGATTAACATAAACCATAATATTATCAGGTTTATCAAGGTAACTAATGGATTCTCGCAGAACATTAATAATAATATCAGGATTAGTGGTCAGTTCGCTGGCAATAACCTTTTTCGCTACAGCCATGACTAAACGCACCATATCAGATTCGCAAGACCTCATAATCTGAATTTTGGTCTGTCTCGCTTCTTCAATGATCTCCGCACTCTGCTGCAGTGCAGCCTGACGGTCTTCTTCTATATCGAGCTGGGCCTTCTTAAGTCCTTCAGCATAGGCTTCTTCAAAAGCCCTTTTTCTAATCTGCTGGGCTTCTTCTTCAGCCTGTGAACGCACCAATTCTGCCTCTTCCTGAGCGCCGCTTAATATACCGCGGGCTTCATCTCGGGCTTTTTGCAGCAGATCCATTACCATTTGTTCAGTTTCAGTAAGAATTAATTGGCTTTCTTCTTTTAAACGCTCAAGCTCTCTTTGCGCGATTTCGAATTCATCGTTTTTTTCTTCCGCGCTGGGTTCATCTATTTCTTCATACTCACATATGGGTACTTCTTCGCTAATTTCCATAAATCTAAAAGGCTCGATTAAGATGGGTTGGGAGAAAACTGCATTACCATTCTTAATGATTCTAGACAATTACTTCATCTCCCCCACCACGGGCAATTACTATCTCGCCCGTTTCTTCCAGGCGGCGAATGATATTAACTATGCGCTGCTGTGCTTCTTCAACATCCCGCAGGCGGACAGGACCCATGAATTCGATATCCTCGCGCAGCATATCCGAAGCACGACTGGACATATTGCGGTAGATCTTCTGACCCACTTCGTTGCTGGCGCCCTTGAGCGCCAAAGCCAGATCCTGAGATTCCACTTCTCTCAGTACCCGCTGTACCGACCGGTCGTCTATCATAACAATATCTTCGAACACAAACATGAGCTTCTTGATTTCTTCCGCCAGTTCAGGATCCTGCACTTCGAGGGCCTCCATAATGGTTTTCTCAGTACCGCGGTCAACCCGGTTGATTATCTCTACTACTGACTTGATACCGCCGGCAGCCGTGAGTTCTTGCGGTACAATAGATGAAAGTTTGCGTTCCAGTACCCTTTCAACCTCTTTGATAACTTCAGGAGAAGTGGTATCCATTATGGCAATCCTCTTGGCAACTTCGGCCTGCCTTTCAGGTGAGAGGGCAGACAGAATCATGGACGCCTTCTCTGGTTCAAGATAAGCTAGAATCAGCGCTATGGTCTGGGGGTGTTCAGATTGAATGAAATTAAGCAATTGAGCCGGTTCGGTCTTGCGCATAAAATCAAATGGCCTTACCTGCAGTGACGCGGAAATTCGTCCTATGATTTCGGCGGTCTTTTCTTCGCCGTAAGCGCGCTCCAGAACTTCTTTGGCATAACCTATTCCGCCCTGGCCTATAAATTTGCTGGCTATGCACATTTCGTAGAATTCACGGAAAATTTCGTCTATTTTTTCCATAGATACCTGACGCACATTAGCGATTTCCAGTGTAAGCTGTTCTATTTCCTCTTCATTTAAATGTTTAAATAATTTGGCTGACTTTTCGGGGCCCACATAAATGAGGAAGTTCGCCGCCTTTTGTTTGCCATTTAAACCCTTCTTGGCAGCAGTAGCCATTTAATCACCTCAAATCTTCCAGCAGCCAGGTCTTAAGTACCTGAGCTGCATTTTCAGGATTCTCGTCAATCAGTTTTTCAACTTCCTGTTTAATCCTCTGGCGTTCTTTTTCTTCCGGTGTCATATCCTTTTCAATAATATCCTCCAACCGGATTTCTTCTTCGACCAATCGTTCGAAGCCGCTCAATTCTTCCTGCATAGCTTCCATCTCTTCCTGTTCTCTTTGTTCTTTGCGCCGTTTGAGCAGGAGGACTAATGCTATGATAATGACTGCCAGGGCCGCGAATAACCAGGGAGCAAACGGTGAAGCCATAACTTTGTTCAAAGCCCCCTGAGGTTCAGCTGGCGCAGCGGTTCAGCATAGAAATCTATAAAGGCTACAGAAATGTTATCTTCCAGGCGAACCGTTTCATCTTTACGGTTTTCACGCAGCCCGCAGGAAGTAGCAATAATATTTCGAATGGTCTCCTCCTTTTTCTGTTCGCTGTCGCCCAAATTAGCGTTTTTGGTTCCGGCATTATTAACAAATACCGAGACAGTCAAATAATCGTATTTTACATCGCCTAATGCATACTGGGTGACGGTTTCGGTCTTATTCAAATTGTAATTACGCACCTTTTCGCTCTTGTCATATGTTGAAGTACCGCCGTTATTTTCAGCCTGTTGGTACTGAGGTATATTCGTATCGGTACCGGGAGCATTGGCTGTCTGAGTTTTTGTATCTGTACCCGATTCCTTTTTTATATCTTCACTTACTACAAAGGGGCCATCCGGATCATGGGTATAACGTTCGTCAAATTGTTCCCGGTCATTAAAGTTTAATTCAGCGTTGACTCTGACTACTGAATTGTTTTTGCCCAATACTTTGTCCAGCATGCTTTGTATTGCTTCTTCTTTTTCTTTTTCAAATTCCCGTTTCATAGCTAACTGGGCACGGACTATTTCGCTGGTATTGGCCTGAAGGGCAGGCTGATCCTCTGAAACCAGATTGCCGTCCTGGTCAACTATTACCACATTATCTGGATCCATGCGTTCTACACTGTTTGCAACCAGATTGATGATAGCTTTAACTTCAGTAGGAGTGAGTTTTTGGCCCTCGCGGGTGTTAATAACAACAGATGCTTTTGGTGGTTCTTCCTTATCTGAAAAAAGGGTGGGTTCAGAAAGTGCCAGGTTAACCTTGGCCGCCTTGATTTTGTCAAGGCTTTGAATAGTACGGGCTAATTCTCCCTGGAGAGCACGTTGGTATTTAACCTTTTTGTCTGTTTCAGTTTCTCCGAAATTAGTCTGCTGAAAAAGCTCAAAACCCGCTTCACCGCTGGGCAGGTTCTCAGCAGCCAGTTTAAGACGGGTGGAATCTTTAATTTCGGGAGGCACCAGTATGGTTATACCGTTGTCCCCGTTATCCTGCAGTTTATATTCCGCTTTGTATTCATCCAGTTTTTCTTTGACAGCTGCGGCATCCTTCTGTTCCATTTCCGCATAAAGAACTTCATATGTATTATCCTGTCCAGTGCGCATCATTAAAAATACTGCGGCAACTATCAGTATCAAAACCAGGCCGGAAAACATTACTTTTTGATTAAGCGATAAACTCAGCCACTTTTCTTTGCACCAAACGCCCAATTGCCGGGCCTTGTCTAACCATGTTTGCATTACATAACTCCCCACAAGTCCTACATTTGAATTCTCATTAGTTCTTGAAACGATTCTACTATTTTGTTTCTAACTTCAATGGTAAGCTGTAAGGCCAGGTTGGCTTTTTCGTATGCTATCACCGTATCATGCAGATACTCCTGATCACCCAGGGCCAATTTTTGTCCGCTGGCGGCAGCCTCTTTTTGCAGGTCATCCACTTCATGAAGGGCATCTTTGAGACAGGATAAGAAATCCGAACCACCACTATTAGGTTCAATCTTATTGGTGCTGGTTGAATCGCCACTAGCCAAATCTGAAGGACGCAGGGCAATATTGTTAAAAACACCAGCTTTCATCTGGCAACAAATCCTCCTATCTTCCGATTTCCAGGGCCTTTAAGGCCATGCCTTTAGAGGCTTCGATAACCCTGGCATTGGCTTCATAAGCGCGTGTTGCTGAAATCATATTAGTCATTTCCTCAACAATGTTAACATTGGGATAATTGACGTAACCCTGGGCGTCAGCGTCAGGATGAGATGGTTCATAAACGCGGCGAAACGGGGCCTCATTTTCATTAAGCTGCCTGATTTCCTTAACTCTGACTCCATAAGCAGGGTTGGAGTTTTTTTGTTCTTTTTCAAGCATAGCCCGGAATTTGCTTTTGGCCGGGGCTTCATTGCGGGCTTCAAATATTACGATTTGACGGCGGTATGGTCCTGTGCCATTGGCCGTTCTGGTAGTTTCAACATTGGCCATGTTGCTGGAAATCGTGTCCATACGAAGACGCTGTGCTGTCATCCCCGACGCGCTCACATCAATACTTTCAAGAAAGCGCAATATTAATTACCCCCTTCCAGTAATTGCCATGCGCAGCAGTTTTAATTCACTGTTCAATGACTGGGTGTTACTATCATAAATAATTTTATTTTTTGCCATTTTGGCGGTTTCAACATCAATATCTACATTATTCTCATCGTTTCGATAACTGAGATCTTCCATGGTTCTGATTTCTGGCACCATCACGGGGTTATCTTCCTTCATTTGCAGATGTCGGGGATCGTTAGTTTTAAGTATACCATTTTTTGTGGTATTTTGTAGGACTTTCTTAATATTTTCTTCGAAAATTACTTCTCTTCTTTTAAATTTGGGAGTGTCGACATTTGCAATATTATCAGCTATTACTTCATTTCTTAAGGCCGCGACATCCATAGCTTGTTTAATCAAATATTGTGAAGGCGAATTAAAAATCCTATCGAACATATTCTCACCTCTTTGACACTAATTTCCCAATATTATTTGTTCTACTCCCAAGAGATTTTTCCTTCAAAAAACATAAATTTTGTTCTTGTTCTGCTATTTTTTTACATAATTAAAAAGGACTAGCTCCGTTGCTAGTCCCTAACTGTTCCATAATCATCTGTTATTTCTTAATTCTTCAAAAAGGTAATCGTTCAGAACCTTTATATATGTACCCTTCATCCCCAGCGAACGTGATTCGATTACCCCTGCGCTTTCAAATTTGCGCAAAGCGCTGACAATCACCGAACGTGTTATACCTACTTTGTCGGCTATCCGGCTGGCTACCAGCAAGCCTTCTTTCCCGTTCAATTCAGCCATAATATGTTCGATAGCTTCTCTTTCAGAGTAAGAAAGCGTAGCCAGGGCAATATGCACCGAGGCCTTCTTGCGGGCTTCTTCTTCAATGCGCTCTGATCTCATACGCATTATCTCATTTGCTACTACAATAGCCCCGTATTCAGCCAGAACCGTATCCTCGTCACAGAAGTTCTTGCCTTCCCGCATTAGTATCAAAGTTCCTATCCTTCTTGCTCCGCCAAAAACAGGAGTAATCGACCATATGCGGCGCGAACAATCACAGTTGGTATTGTTCGGATTAAAAACACATTTTCTGCCTTCTTCTAAAACGATGTTGGTTTTAGTCTCCTGTAGATTGATAAACTCCTGGTTAAAACTCTCCGGGAAACGTTCCGCATGGTTCATAAGCCTTTCAATTTCAGTGCATACAGCATTGGGTGTAAATGCGTACCCGCCTATCTGCCCTCTCCTGCCAACAATAAAAACGCTGCAATCAAGGTTTTGTGACAGTACCTCGGCAATTTCATAGAAATTAACCGGATTCCCGCCGATCTTCTGCAGTATTTTGTTGATTGATCTCGACTTTTCTAATAAGGTTTTGCTCACCTTTCACCAACCCCCCTACTAATTATAAAATGTAGCGACTCAAGTCATCATCGGCTACAACTTTACTGAGTTTTTTCTGTACATATTCAGCGTTAATCACAAATTCCTGTCCGCACATATCTGAAGCATCATATAACAAATCTTCCAATAGTTTTTCCATAATGGTATGCAGCCGGCGAGCACCGATATTTTCAGTTCGAGCATTTACTTCAAAGGCTATTCGAGCTATCTCATCCACAGCGTCGTCAGTGAAAACTACCTGTACATTTTCCGTTCCCAGCAAGGCTGAATATTGTTTAACCAGGGAATTATTCGGTTCCAGCAGGATTCTTTTTAAGTCCTCCCGGCTCAGACTCTCCAGTTCCACCCTTATGGGGAAACGGCCCTGCAATTCAGGTATTAGATCAGAGGGCTTACTAAAATGGAATGCCCCGGCAGCGATAAATAGAATATGATCGGTTTTGACAGGGCCATACTTGGTTACTACCGTAGCACCTTCGACAATAGGCAGTATATCTCGTTGAACACCGCCCCGGGAAACGTCTGGACCGTATGATCCTTCTTTGCCGGCAATTTTGTCTATCTCATCCAGAAATATTATGCCATCTTCCTCAACGCGTTTAATGGCCTCCCGTTTTACGGCATCCATATCTATAAGCTGCTGGGCTTCTTCAAATGTTAATATACGCCGGGCTTCTTCTACAGTGACTTTACGCTGTTTCTTGGTACGGGGCATAAGGCTGCCAAACATGTCCTGAATATTGACGCCCATTTCCTCGACTCCGGAACCGGAAATTATCTCCATAAATGACGTGTTCTTTTCTTCTACTTCAATTTCAATCATTTCATTTTCCAATTCCAAGCGTGTAAGTTTTTGCCGTAATATTTGTTTTTGCTCTTCATTATTTTTTAACTGTCTGTCATATGCTTCATCGTTATCCGCAGAATCAGGCGCGGTTTGACCGAGAAGATATTCCAGGGGGTTACGGGGGCTTTTATACTTTTTGCGCGGCGAGGGTAAAAAGGCTTCTATTATGCGTTCCTCAGCCCGTTCCCTGGCTTTGTCCTCTACTTCAGCCATCTTCTCTTGTTTGACCATACGTATAGAGGTCTCCACCAGATCTCTGACCATGGAATCAACGTCCCGCCCCACATAACCTACTTCTGTAAATTTGCTGGCCTCAACCTTTATAAAGGGGGCTTTTACCATTTTAGCAAGTCTTCTGGCTATCTCGGTTTTGCCAACCCCGGTTGAACCAATCATTATTATATTCTTAGGGTAGATTTCATCCTGCAGTTCCGGCGCCAGCCTTTTGCGGCGTATGCGGTTGCGCAGGGCTATGGCCACTGCCTTTTTGGCCTCTTTTTGTCCGATGATAAATTTATCCAGTTCCTGGACTATTTCCTTGGGCGTTAGATTCTGCACGCCTTTCTCTCCTTAATTATTTCTATTCCGCCACTTCTACAGATATATGGTCATTGGTATAAATGCAGATTTCTGCTGCTATTTTTAAAGCCTCCACCGCAATATCCCGAGCTTCAAGATCAGTGAATCTGGTCAGAGCGCGCGCCGCAGCCAGAGCATAGCTTCCGCCCGATCCGATAGCGGTCACCCCATCGTCTGGTTCAATCAGCTCCCCGTTTCCAGATATAATAAATATATTATCCTGATCCGCCACAATCAATAATGCCTCTAATTTGCGCAAAACCCGGTCGGAACGCCATTCACGCGCCAAATCCACCGCCGCGCGAGTTAAATTCCCCCCTGCCTGTTTCAACTTCTCTTCAAACTTGCTGAACAATGTCAGCGCATCGGCTACTGCTCCGGCAAAACCTGCAATAACCTTCCCGTCGTAAAGCCGCCTGATTTTACAGGCATTGCTCTTCAAAATGGTGTTCTGGGCAAATGTAACCTGGCCGTCTCCGGCAATTGCCGTACTGCGCCCCTTTTTCACTGCTACTATTGTGGTTCCTTCAAACATTATTACCTCCGGGGATGAGTTTCATTATATATTGATTTAATGTTTTCCCTGGTCAAATGGGTGTATATCTGCGTAGTGGATAATTTTACATGACCTAATAATTCCTGTACCGACCTTAAATCCGCGCCGTTGTTCAACATGTGTGTGGCAAATGAATGCCTTAGAGTATGGGGACTGGTTTTTTGATTTAATGCCACTTGTTCAACATATTTATTAACAATATCTCTTACGCCGCGAGATGATATACGCTCCCCGAAACGGTTCAGGAACAAAGCGGCGTTTTCTTTATCATTGCAACGGTTTAAAACCGGCCAACTTTCCTGAAGATATTGGTGCAAGGCCAGCCTGGCCTGAGCTCCGACCGGCACAATCCGTTCCTTGTTACCCTTTCCCGTAACTTTAACCAGTTCCTCATCCCAATTAATATCCTGTTTATCTATACCAACCAGCTCACTCACTCTTAAACCGGTTGCGTAAGCAAGCTCTAATATCGCCCGGTCGCGTTTTCCCAGAATCTGAGTAGTATCGGGCGCATTGAGCAGCAGGTCTATTTCCAGCGGATATAGAAAATGAGGCAGTTTTTTGTCCTGGCGCGGTGTACTAACCCCGGCTATGGGATTATATTGAATTATGTTTTCCCGGCAGAGAAAACGTACAAAAGAACGCAAGGCCGCTAATTTTCTGGCCATAGAAGAACGGCTCAGACCCTGCCCTTGCATATAACTCAAATATTCACGTACTGTTTTATGATTAATTACTGTTTCGTCTACATTTTCTACTGCCAGTTTGCAGCTCTGGGCAACATAATTAAAGAATTGCAGCAGATCAGTTCTGTAACTAATCAGCGTTAGCTTCGACGCGCTTTTTTCAATGCGCAGGTGTTCCAGAAAATAGTCAACCTGATTAAAAAGCATGGTCATTCCTCTGGCTTGTTCTTACGAAAAAATGTAACATAAGGAAATTCTTTTTACAACTCTTTTATAAACAATTCTGAAAATTTCTCAATATCCCGCAGGGCTCTTTCTGCATATGCCTGATATTTTTCAGCCTTTTTCTTTATCGGTTTTTCCAGCGGAGGTAATAAACCAAAATTTGCGTTGATGGGCTGAAATAAATTACCAGATGAGGTTGTGATGAACTTCAGCAAGCTCCAATCATAGTATTGGGACCTGGAACCACTGTATCCAGGCCGCGCCACAAGCGGACCGCATTAATTCCCGCGATTATTCCTGTAGCCGCCGATTCCATATAACCTTCCACACCTGTTATCTGTCCCGCAAATAAAACCCGCGGTTCATTCTTTAACTGCAAAGACGGCAGCAATAAGCGGGGACTGTTTATATATGAGTTGCGATGCATTACCCCATAACGAACAAAGGCAGCATTCTCTAGTCCCGGTATCATGCGCAGAATTCTGTCCTGTTCCCCCCATTTGAGCCGGGTTTGAAAACCTACCAGACCCCAGATGCGAGCATCCTGATCTTCCTGGCGCAGCTGTACTGCCGCATAGGGACGTTCGCCATTTTTATCGTACAGCCCTACAGGACGCATAGGGCCAAAACGCAAGGTATCCATTCCCCGCCTGGCCATCACTTCAATAGGCATACAACCCTCAAAAAACAAGGCTCGGTCTATACTATGTCCCGCACTGGTATCGGCTTTTACCAGTTCTTCGTAAAAATGTTCATACTCATCCCGAGTGAGGGGGCAATTAAGATAATCTTCACCGCCTTTGCCGTATCGCGAGGCTCTGAATATTTTATTATGATCCAAACTTTCAAAGGATACGCTGGGAGCAACCGCATCAAAGAAATAGAAGTTATCTTCTCCTGTTATCTGCCGCAGATAAGCGCTAAATGATTCAGAGGTTAAAGGTCCTGTCGCCACTATGTTAATACCCTCATTAGGAATCGATGAACATTCCTGCCGCATCACGCTAATCAATGGATGTGATTCGATTTGTTCAGTAATCAGGCGGGCAAAAGATTCCCTGTCAACCGCCAGGGCAGATCCGGCAGGCACTCTGACTTGATCGGCCCCGTCAAGCAAAATTGAGCCCAGAGCTCGCATTTCCTTTTTCAATAAGCCCTGGGCAGTGGTTTCCAATTCTGATTTTAAGGAGTTGCTGCAGACCAGTTCGGCCAGATTAGGGGTAGTGTGAACCGGTGTGTTTTTCCCGGGCCGCATCTCCCACAGCATCACGGGGATACCCTGCCGGGCTATGTGATAAGCAGCTTCACAACCTGCCAGGCCCCCGCCGATAACATTTATTTTCTTCACTTCAGGCCCTCGCTTCGGTTACATATTTACACTGTGAATTCTGACAGACGAGTTTTCCTTCCAGGGAACGCTGGTTCTTTTCCACCAGAGGTTCTCCGCATACCGGGCATTTTTGTCCTGTGGGTTTATTCCAGGAACGGAATTCGCAGGCCGGATAATTGGCACAACCGTAAAATCTTTTCCCTTTCTTGCTCTTCAGGGCTAATATTTCCCCGCCGCATTCGGGGCACTTAACCCCAACTTCTTCATTCATCGATTCGGTGTAACGGCAGTCGGGAAAACCTGAACAAGCCATGAACTTGCCGAAACGGCCATGTTTTATTAAGAGAGGTTTGCCGCAGTGCGGGCAATCCTTACCGGCTTCTTCACGAGGCAGTTCTACCTTTTCCACCATGGTGCTGGCCTTGGCCAAGTCTGCGGCAAAGGGTTCAAAGAAATCACGCACCACCTTATGCCAGTCAAGTTCGCCTTCTTCAATTTTATCCAGGTTTTCTTCCATATGCGCGGTAAAATCTACTTCCACAATATTGGGGAAATGGTCCTTTAAGATATCTACTACGATAAAACCCAATTCAGTAGGAACAAACTGGCGGTTTTGCCGTTCAACGTAGTATCTTTTTAAGATGGTATCAATTATGGGAGCATAGGTGCTGGGCCTGCCAATATTGTTTTCTTCCAGCAGCTTAACCAGGCTGGCTTCTGTAAAACGGGGCGGGGGTTGGGTAAAATGCTGTTCAGCCTGCAGATCGTTTAATGACAATGACTGTCCTTCTTTTAAAGGAGGAATATAATTCTTATTATCTTCTTCCTCTTCTTCAGCATAAACCTTTTGGTAACCCGGGAATTTAATTTGCGAAGAACTGGCCCTTAATCCATAAATTCCGGCTTCGATATCAACGGCTATGGTATCATAAACAGCTGCTGTCATCTGACTGGCCAGGAAACGCTCCCATATGAGACGATACAGCCGATACTGATCCCGGCTCAGATAAGCCTTAATACTATCCGGAGTACGTAATATCGATGTGGGACGGATAGCCTCATGAGCGTCCTGCGCGGTTTTCTTGCTCTTATACTGGTTGGGGGTTTCCGGAGCATAGAGCTCTCCATAATGAGAACGAATAAACTCCAGGGCTTCTTCCTGAGCTACCTGGGCTACGCGTAGAATCGGTTCGCAAATAGGTAATAAGCCCGATAGTACCCTCTTTGCCGATTTCCAGTCCCTCATAGAGTTCCTGCGCTACTTTCATAGTACGTTTAGAGTAAAAGTTCAGGCGTTTGGCAGCTCCTGCTGCAGTGTGCTGGTGATAAATGGAGGCGCAGGTTTTCTGCGTTTTTTCTTTTTTTCGATTTTAGAAACCAGCAGATTTGAATCCTGCAAGTCTTTTAATACCTGGTCTTTTTCTTTGGCATTCGTAATATTAATTTTATGTTTATCTCGGCTGGTCAAACGGGCAGAAAATGATTTGGCATCGGCAGCTAATACTGCTTCTACGGTCCAGTATTCCTCTGCTTTAAAATCTTGTATTTCCTTTTCCCGGTCACAAATAAGCCTTACCACAACCGATTGAACTCGGCCTGCGCTCAAACCCTTTCGCACTTTGCTCCAGAGCAATGGGCTTAAATTGTATCCCACCAGCCGGTCCAATATCCTGCGCGCCTGTTGAGCATTTACACGATCACCATCGACACGGCGGGCCTTCTTAATAGCAGCTTTTACAGCCTCCTTGGTTATTTCATTAAATTCAATGCGGCATTTGGAATCATCCGCCAGTTTAATTGCGTTTTGCAGGTGCCAGGCAATGGCTTCCCCTTCCCGGTCAGGGTCAGTAGCCAGTAAAACCCGGTCAGCCTTTTGGGCCTCATCCTTAATTTCCTTCAGCAAGGCCCCTTTACCCCTTATGGTTATATATTGAGGTTCGAAATTATTATCAACATCGATTCCGAGCTTGCTTTTGGGCAAATCCTTAATATGTCCGACTGAAGCCTTTACTTTATAACCTCGGCCCAAAAATTTGCTCAGGGTTTTGGCTTTAGCCGCCGACTCAACAATAACCAGGGTATTTTCCGCCAAAAACTATCACCTCTCTAATAAATACATGGACTTAATGAAAGTCGCCCCAGATTGACACAGATTATCACAGATTTTCATACCCGAATATAATAGTTGCCGACCAGAGACCTTATTATTCCCTGAATCTCCAGGCGCAGTAAAAGAGTGCTCAATTGGCCGATATTCATGGCTGACAACTGTAATAACTCATCAAAATGAATGGCTTCAGAACCCATGAAATCTACTATTCTTTTTTCTTCTTCATCCTGCAGTTCAAGATGGCCCTGACTCATATGGTTTTGTCCAGACGATATAATTAAATCAGGGTATTCTTCAATTATATCCTCAATACAGCTAACCAGTTTAGCGCCCTGCTTAATCAAATTATTGGCACCTTCACTGTTTTTGCTGTTAATTGAACCGGGTACCGCAAATACGTCGCGCCCCTGCTCCAGGCAAAATCAGCCGTAATAAGAGCCCCGCTTTTTTGCCGGGCTTCTATCACTACTATTCCCCGGCACAAACCGGAAATAATCCGGTTACGCATCGGGAAATGTTTGGGTTCTGGACCGCTATTTAAAGGAAATTCGGTCATAACAAGACCTGACATAGTTATTTGTTCAAAAAGATGTTTGTTTTCGGGCGGATAAATAATATTCAGCCCATTACCTAAAACAGCTGCAGTTTTTCCGCTTTCCAGAGCGCCAAGATGAGCTTCGCTGTCAATTCCCCGCGCCATTCCGCTTACTATGGTTATGCCATGACCAGCCAATTCCCTGGCAAATCTGTGGGCCACAGTTCTTCCGTAGTTACTGGCCTGTCGTGATCCTACAATGCCAATACATGGTTGGGCCGCTGCTTCTATTTGCCCTTGACAATAGAATATATAAGGAGGATTGGAAATATTCCTTAGCTGGGCGGGATATTCGCTGTCCTGCCAGGATACTGCTCTTATTCCCCGGGATAATATACTCTCCAGATATTGCAGGGGATCGACTCTTTTTCTTAGTTCAATAATATCCCGAACTATTTCGGCGCTAAGCGGCGCAGCATTTAACCGTTCCGTGGGGGCGTTCCAACATGCTGCGAAACTGCCAAAATTCTCAGCAATAGTCCATAGGGTTTTATTTCCTATCCCTTTGATGGAGTGCAAGACAGCCAAAGCAGCTGTTTCTTTAGGCTCCATGCTTTTGTTCCTCTTTCTCAACTATTATTCGGTAAACTGAATAACCGAATTGAAGTCTAAAGGTATAGATAACACAAAAGATTTTATTCTGCAATAGATTTTTTGTTACCGATACCATTGTTTCATATTTTTTACTTTTATTTGTTGAAACAAATAACATTAATTTCTAATCTAAGCTGCATAAACAGAGGGAAAAATATAATGCACCTGAAGGCAAAAATAAATTTTATGAAAGGAGTGCAGACATGATTTTAGATTTTATGGATCGAAGAAATTCATTTGCCAAAAAACTCATGAATAGTGACCGTGTTGATCCTGGTACTTTTAGTTTTCTCGAGCCCGGATGGTGGGCATTACACGCAGCTACCATAGCTGGCGTTTATGCGTTAGGCAGTATGATAGCCCATTCCGAACACAGGCATCATCATTAATTACGGAGGACTTTGATGCGAGTTTACAGCGAAGAACCATTAAATAAACTTAACCGCAGGCTCAGATTATCTTCAAATATAGAAGACCTTGAGCCGGAAGATGCTTATGAGGAATTATGGCTGCCTGCAGGTGATGATAAAGAAAACGATATTCAGAATCTACTGCGTCAAAATAGGATCAGAACCTACTGATTAACCGGGGATTGGCAGATGTCAATCCCCGGCTCAATTTTTAATTTTTTAATAATCCTGCGGCCAAATACATCATGAACCTGACCGCCATTGCTGCTGGAGGTTTTTCAACGGTTATGCCCGCCTGCCAGCATAATCCCTGGTCAAAACGTTTCCGATCTTTACGCAGTATTTGCAGAGAAGAACGAAATGTTTTTTGATCATAATCTGTATCAATTTCCCAAAAATCAATTAAATAACGACCGTTTTGTTCATTATTAGGTTCTTGATCATATACTGCAGGAATATAATCGGTGATAATCAATTCAATCTGGTATTTTCCTGCCGCAGGATGGTACTGGCAGCTTGTTTTCATTTCAATTCCGGGCATGCCCTCTTCGCAGCTGCTGGCAATGGTGTCCCACCTAAACGGTTTGGCTCCCGCCTGCAGAAGTCGATATAGTGTTGTGGAGGCCGCAATAGAACTGATATCGCAAGCCAGCCACTTACGGTCCATTTCCTCACAAACCTGTGGCACTGTGCCTGAACCGCAATAAAAATCCGCTACAAGATCTCCGGGATTAGACGCAGCCGCAATTAACCTCTTAATCAGGGCTGCTGGTTTCTGGGTGGGAAATTTAAGGTTTTCATAGGCAGTGGGGCTTAAAATCTTATTAATATCTGTCCACCAGTCCTGCAGTAGGGCCCCTTCTTCATGCAGTTTGTATTTGTCACCTTTAACCCTGGTTAATCCACGCTGCAAGGTGCCGGTGCTGTAGCTTCGGTATTGGGGATTAAATGTATAATTGCGCCCGCGCCCGTACCAGAGGATAATATCATGTTTGCGATGAAAATGCTTGCGGCTGCCCGAGCCCCCGCCATAACACCAGACAATTTCGTTTATAAAATGTTCGGGCCCGAATATTTCGTCCATTAGCACCTTTACATAATGACCGGCATGCCAGTCCAAGTGAACAAAAATACTGCCTTTGTCAGAAAGAAATTCTCGCATTCTTACCAGGCGCGGGAAAAGATTATGCAAATAACCCCGTAAATCACTGCGGCTGCTATCGTCAAATACTGGCCGGGCCAGCCATTGATTCTGATTTTTTCCTTGAAGCATAACCCTGGAGAGATACTGGTTAGATGAATAATACGGCGGGTCAATATATATTAAATCGATTTTGCCTGCATATGATTCGCGTTCTAACAAATCCAAAACGTCCAAATTATCAGCTTCCATAAACCTGTTTTCAGATAAATCCACCGACACAGAATTATTTATTACCGGCAAAAACAGGCCGCCGCTGTCGTACTGCACATTGGGGAAGACATGAGATGGCTCCAAGATTAAGCCGCTTTTTTTCTGCGATTGGCAGTGCTTATCCTTCCATATGAGTTTAACGCTGTCATCAGGCAGTTCAGCCATTTTTTCTCCCCTTTTAACCCTGGTATCTCAAATCATTCTAACACAAAAAGCCCTGGTAACCCAGGGCCTCTCGGGCTGATGACAAAATTGAATCTCAGAACGCTGATGCACTTAAATACCGAGAACCCTCAGCATCCTGACCAGCATTGCCGCTGATTCCGCACGCGTAACATAATCAGAAGCAGCGAAAATGTTTCCCGGCTTTCCGGCAACAATACCCAAATCAGCCGCAGCCGCCACGGAACCCTTGGCCCACAAAGGTATGGATTCACCATCCGCAAAATTTATTGACCCGCTTGTTGTACTTTTATCTTTTTTGTTTAGCGCGTTAACTATCATTACCGCGATCTCAGCCCGGCTGATTTTTTGCTCGCTTCTGAAGGTATTATCCTCATAACCCTTGATAACGCCTTTCTCTGCTGCAGCAGCGACATAGCTTCTGGCCCAAGCAGGCACCTGTGAGGAGTCCTTAAAGCTCAGATTATCAGAATCAGTGTTCCAACCCATGGTTGTAACCAGCAGCCTGGCAAATTCTGCTCTGCTTATTCTGTTATCCGGCCTGAAGGTGTGGTCAGGATAACCGCCGGTAACTTTCATCCCCGCCAGGTGTAAAATATCAGCTTTGGCCCAGTGATTATTAATATCAGTGAAAACCGGTAATTTACTGTCAGCCAGCACCGCAAATTTGGTGAAATGGGTTACAGGAGCTGTAACCAGCCCGTTCACTACATCAACCTTGCTGTCCAATACAATCCACTGGTTTCTCAATGTATGCCAGTAGTAGAGGCTTATTTGGTCAGCACTCATTTTTTTTAATATATCTCGATTATATTGTATGGTTAAGGAAATCGGTTTCACCAGTGACGCATTTTCAATATTTATATCAAATACCTTGCTGCCGGCTACTAATTCTCCTAATGGAGGTACGGAATCCGCGTTTAACTCAACGATTTTTACCTGGCCTTCATTACTAAGGGAATCGGCGGGAAAGACCAGAGAAACTGATCCATCTTTATTTTTGACCGTACCGCCTAGCACAGTAATTTTTTGACCGGCAGGCTGGTCAGCCTGCAGAACCGGAACAGGGCTGTTGGCATTGCCGCTATCGCTTGCAGAACTGCCGTTTGGGAAATTGCCACTGGTAATAAACGATATCGTATATTCTTTGTCCAGGGCCACACCCGCATAGCTTTTCGCTAATGTGGTCAAGGTCAACGTGTAAGTCGTATTGGCCAAATAAACACCGCTGACGGGGCATCCCTCAAAAGTCCTGGCTAGTTCATTTTCCGAATTCAGTGGCGTGAGATTAATTCCCTTCACTCCATTTGCGGTTAAAGATACCGCGGCTTTTACTGTATCTATCATCATGGGTTTGCTGAATTCAATCCGGCATTTTTTAGATGTCTGGTCAAAAGATAGGGCCGCTGTGGGCAGGGCTTTGGAAACCATAGATATGTTCACGCCAAGCTGAGGCGGAGGTACGGGGAGCCATTCACTTTGGGCAGCTTCATAACCCGCCTTTGTCAAGCGCACCTGCCACCACCCTGCCGGTACATCCCATTGATACCAGCCGGAATCCAAAGTGTTCTGGGGGTTAAGTTGTCCATAATCAACCGCATCTGACCAGAGACGGGCATTTTCCCCGCTGATGTCATCAGCCCGCCATAACTCGGCTCGCGCTGCCGCTACAGGGTTTGTCTTCATGCCCTCGTAAGCATAACCACTGGGATCAATCACGAAAGCAGGATTGGTTTGAGCCGGACTGTTATAAACATTTCCGCACATCAGATAGAATTTTTTAGCCCAGGCATTGTTTAGTTCAGTGAATTGTTGTGCTGACTGGCGGAAATTGTCAAGCTGGTTGTCGCCCACAATGCAGTTGTAAAGCGTGCCGGTTAGGGCCAGTCCTCCAGTTAATGTCGCAGCTACCAGATTAACCCCCGGAGTCATGGCTCCAAGTCCTAACACAGTGCCAATTGCCGGGGTGGCAGCAGCCCCAATCGAGCCTGCTTGAAGGGAATTATAGATGCTATACTGATGCAAAAATTTCTGCAGTTCCTCATTACGAGTTTGCATGTTCTGTAACAGGTTGTCAAAATCTACTCGTTCCTTATCGGTAAGCATTGCATAACAAAGTGTTCCCGTACCGGTTTTCCTGTTTTTCATGGCTTCCATGGTCTCAATCTGCAGTTTCATATATTGGTTAAGCTCCTGTATAGTCATACCGGCCGTGACTGTTTGCAGTATTGTTCCTGGAATATTGGCGCTGGCGGTCCATTCAGCCTCGGCCAAGCCAGCAACGGTATCGGCAGTCGTTTGTACAGTATATTGCACTGTTTCAGTAAAGTTCGCTTCGCTATCGGATTGACTTCCGAAGCTGTTTGGCCAGTTAGCGCCTGCACCCACCATATCGCTGTCTGCTATGGGGCTGTTGTGAGCCGCGAAATCATCCGGCAGATCTTCCGGCGCCACTGCTTCCCAGCCGTTTTTAATACCGTTAAACTTGTAGTACTGGTTCTGGTAACTCCCGTCAGGTTGCTTGGCCGGCGCCTGGTAATAAAGGGTTTCCCCCCAGGCTCCAGCCGATTGACCTGTATAGGAGAAATGATGACCGCCCTGCGGAGGATAATAAATGTTGTTTTCTCCTCCCAGGTTATAATATATGCCTCCGTCTGCAGCTGGAATCGTCGTACCGCTGACGCCGCGCAGCCCTGCGGCCTTTTGCGCCGGAAAAACAAACCAGGCCGTGGCTATATTTAACTTACTGTCGGCGGGCAGGGAAGAAAGACGGTCATTGGCGATGAAATCTTTTATTTCTTCACCATTTACAGTTTCCTTTATATATATACTCCCGCCCCCTTCCGCGGCCAGCTTGTGGAAGCCCTTCTGCACCAGCCTTTCTTCGGTGACACCGCCGGGTTGGCTGATAAGAGGCGGCGTACCTAGATCAAACGTATAGGTTATTTTACTCTGCGCTGTGTCCGCCAGTGTAATGTCGGCTTTAAAGCCGCTCGTTCCCATCCGGGTAATGTTGACACCGCCATTTTTTATCTCAGGGGGCAGAGATTCCAAATATGCTTCTTGCGTTGTCCCCATGTACTGGTAGGGATTGCTGAAATAATTAGCCGGCAGCGGTTTCATCTCTATAGGTTCAGCTATATAGTTATTAAGGGTGAATTGGACGGATACCGGTCCTGGATTGAATTCATTAAGATGCCCGTTGAAGTTCCCGGTCAGCCATTGCTTTCTGGCTGCATCATAAAAAGCAGGCACGATCATGGGCTGGCCTCCGGAATTATAGGCGTCGCCGTTAGCGATAACCACCCACATCTTGTTAATTTTGGAATCGTCGCTGCTTTCCACCGCAAAACTCATATTATCTCCCAGGAAGTGACAAGCCAGTCAGGCCGGTTAGGTCCAATCAATTCAACAGGATTACACCCTGGGGACTGGTACAATAGCCTGGTTATTTTGGGCAAAAGGGGCTGATAGACGATTTCCAAAACCGGCGAGGATTGTTTTTCAGCACCGCTCCCGGTTTGTGCCGTTAGATAATGTATGGAGCCGGGTGCAGGATTGCTTAGAACAAGCATCATTTCAAAACTGCCGGCTTTATTAGCATTTATCTCGCCGAGTTTAGTATCACCATCGTAAAATGCAACCAGGGCCTGGGGAATAGCCGTACCCCGTACAAGTAATTCTCCGGTGCTGGTTGCGGAGGGACCGGAGAGGCTGATTTGCGGAGCAGCAATTTCTGCAGTCCCTATATTTTCCGCGGTATCAACTCCGCTCCCCACTATACAATATTGCAAACTAGCTGCAAGCTTTCCATGGGCATTTGGACTTACTTTAACGGTAAAAACAAATGAATCAAGATTATACCAGGGGTAATGGTTGGTCTCAATAGCTAGCTGTTTATGAGCAGCATCATACTGGTAACCAATGGCAAAGCTTCTTTCCTGGGTGTTGTATACCCCGCAATCACTGGTAAAGTCTACTCCGTCGGGCAGGCTCACCAAGATTTTACGGGTATTTACCTGGTAGTCGGGTTTCAGCTTGTATTTCACCACCAAAGGAGTAAGCGGCAAATTATAGGCAGGTTTTGCATAAATTGTAGTACCGTCGCTGTCTAAAACCGTCCTTTTAGGGCTTACAGGTGCTGCAACGGTCAGAGCGGAAATATTGCCGTCAGCAACGTTAATTGAATACTTATTATAATCCACTCCCTCAACCAGTCCGAAACTACTCAGGTTATCAAGAAACCGGGGCAGCAATGAACTTGCTTCCTTACACATAACTATCACGTCATGGCGACCATTCTCCAATTCCCCGGTTTTTTACCATATGTAAATACCTGACCGGGCTTTAATTCAAAAACCGGTTCATTATCAGTCTGGTAAATCCGGCCTACCAGATTTTCACCTTGACTCGCTGCAGGGTTGTCAGCGGCCATGATGACTGCAAAACCTTTTTCCACATCCACAAATTCCACTTTGTTTTCTATGCCGTAATCTGCACCTATGGTCAAAGACCTGGTTAGATTCAACATCCCATTAGTTTTGGATGGCAGTACCACATTTACAGTATCGCCGCGGGCAACACCCTTCCCCGATCTGAAATAACAGGTTACGCCGTTTCTTTGGTCGGGATAAAGCTTTATACTGCCTTTTTGAATATAGGGGTCACTATACGGACCATAGCCATTGTCGGGCGCAATCGGAGCCGCCGGCCCCGTCTGGGTAGCAGCACTGTAACCATAAGATATGTCTATCTTGAAAGCGTAAGGTTCTATTTTAACTGTCCCCATCGCAAAAGCATTGCCTGCCGCATCGGCAGAGGAGTATGAAAAATATTCAGTTGCATAATCTTCTTTGCTAATAGCCAGACTGCCGCTGCTGCCCGCCTGGACTACCGTCGCAAAACTGCCGTCGCCGCCCGAATAGAACAAGGCCAAAATTTTATCCTGGCTGTCCCGTACTTCTATTCTGGCACCAGGCACGGGCTGATTTGTTTCCTTGTCCACTATTTTGCCGCTGATTTTGCAGGTATTCAGGTATGTAACTTTTAAATCTGCCTCAGAAGTGACAAAAGGATTATCGGCCAGCCGAGCCTCAATAGTCCTGGTAAAGCTGCCCTCGGCAACAGCACTGTCTTTAATCTGGTCTATATTAAAGCTTCCCGTACCTGCCGCAAGCGATAGGTTGTTCCAAGCATTGCTGCCGGCTATACCGTTAAGTGAAGTAGTTGCGGCATTTTTTACCCGTATCTTAACCTGTTTATTCAGATTAAGAGGATTGCCAGCGCTGTCATTAAGTTTTACGGTTACGCAAAGTGGACCGTCCAGCACTTTACCTTCGGGATTGACAGTGATAACTGTTTTCGATAACACTAAACTTAAAGTCGAATCTGTAAATGACAATTGTGGGGCGTTTGTCTGACCGCTGTTTTGAGCAGTGGTCAGCTTTACAACCGGTGTAGTGGTACAAACCGCACCCTGTTCACTGCCTGGATTTACCACATTACATATCTTCAGAGCAACTCCCGTAGCCGGTATGGTAACCGCAGCAGTATTATTAAAGATGATTTCTAGGGTGTCAGGTTTGCCGTCTGTATATACACACTGAGGTGAAAGCTCTAAGCCAGTTACGGTATCTGTAACACAAACCGCCTGGTTGACGACATGGAACATGGTTCCGGCAGCCTGCAGACTTAATTTGTCCCCGCTCTTAACTGATATGGCTTGGGCAGGTTTCAGATTAATCGTCCAGTCACTAAGCGCGTTTTTACTGTAAACACTTGCGGTTACGGTGGTTCCAGCCAGGCTGACAACACCCGAACCGCTTCCTCCCTCCAGGGGGAGCTGAAAACTAATGCTTGCAGTTACAGGATTACCATCCAAATCACTTGATTTGCAGCCGGCATAAACCCAGCCGGGAGAGGTCAGGTTAACGGTCATGCTGGCTGCAGGTGTTCCTGCCGTCCCGTATGTTGTCCCGCTGTCACTAAACAGGTCTCCCGATAATGTCCCCGCTTTATAAGCACATACAATCTCGTTTCCATCCTTACTGGCGGCCTGAATAGTCAGCGTGGCGGGATGGTCCCCGGCAGGCCGCTGAATGCGGGGTCAACTGTAACGGTATAAGAAACGTGGTCGGTCTCATCCTGAAAGGATATCCAGGTATCACCTTCAGATATCACCGGGTCGGCCAGGGCTTTACCCGGTAAAAGGCTTACAGCCAGGGTAACTGCAAATACTGTAACTGCAAATATCAGTAAAACTAATCTCTTAAACCTGTAGCCATTTTTACAGTAAATCAGCTTCACATATACATCTCCCCTCGAAAATCGCATGAAGATACTGGCCTAAAATGCAGCTTTCTTTTAACCACCTCCGTTTAGTCAAGCCAATATTAAAATGTCAGACGAGTCTGTTAATTTAAATATTTGAAGGAAAAGGAATAGGTTTTAGTAAGAGGATACATAATTATGCCGTATTTATATATTGTACAAAGGTACAGTTTTGCCGTAAACTGACTGAAAACTTATTTATTTATGCAGGAAATGTAAAACTATTTGCTATAAAATTATAAAAACGGATTACATAGAGGAGTGTTTTTTGCAGCGCTTTGCGGTGGGGGTAGTCGGGCCAATGGGTTGTAAAGTTTGTAATGTGCTCTATATTATACCAATCATATTGTATTGCATCTGGTCTCAAAGCATGGGTTGGGTAACCCATTTAATAATTGTAAAACATATGGGGCCGGCCAATATAATATTGAGTAACACCCTTTTCCCCATTTGCCAGGCCGTTGGGTTCTTTTTATCCGCCTTATATTTTGATTGCCGGCAGGAGGGCAAATACAGTATTTTAAAAATCCTTATCATTGGTTTTTCGATTGTCGTGGCCTTTTTAATCAGTTCCCTGATTCTTATCCCCAATATGCCTTTTATGGTAGTAATTGCAGTTACAGGTCTGGTTTCCGGAATAATACCAAACTGCGCTCTTATGCTTATAAATATTTACATACCCATGAAGCAACAGGTACTGCACTAGGCATAGCTTTTAGCATCGCTATGGCGTTTCAATTAATATTTTTTGGCATACTATTTCATAATAATGATTTTGTTAATGCAAAAATGTATTTTACGGTTTTTATTTACGTACTTACAGGGTTAGTTTTATTTATTTTATTGTTTCGCAGTAATGATCCCCGGCCTGAATTGTATTCCTTCAAAGCAGCTAAACCACAGCAAAAGAGTAAAACTACTCTCATATTGTCTTTGATAATATTAATTGCACTCCTGTTTTATCTGGCTTTTGCCCTTCATGGAGCCGCGCCCCCTGAATTTTGGAATAAAGGCGGCAACCTCTTTACGCGCTTATTTCCCATCCTTACCTTTCTTATTATGGGGTGGCTATGTGATAAAACAGGATGGCATACCATTATGTTTTGGTCTATAGCTATGATTATCGCCGCCCTGATTCTCCAAATAGCAACAAAGCAGGCTTTGGCGGCCTTTTTTAGCATCGCTATTTCGCAGGCAAGTCTGGCGGCATATGATATTTCCATTAAAGTTCTATTTTTCAACCTGGCACTTCGTTTTCAAAGGAAGATGCTGATTATTGCAGCCGGTTTTATTGTACCTTTGCTCTTACAACCAACAGGGATATTTCTTTGCCATCTGATACACCCTTATGGATTTATTTCTATATTTGTTATAGCCGTTCTTATCTCTATTGCTTCAATACCGTTGATATTAATGCTTTTCGAAAAACTGCGTGAAACGAATATGCAGAGTGTAAAAGAAGATTTACCGGCTGATGATTCTCCCGCCAATGGTACTAAACATCATGAAAAGATCGCCGATTTTGCCGCACATTATGCTCTAACCAACAGAGAAATGCAGGTGCTTGAACTTGTGCTTTACGGGCAAAGCCTTTCCGAAATATCGCAAAACCTATATATAACCGAGCGAACTGTAAAAGCCCATGTAAGCAATTTACTCAAAAAAACCAGCACTAAAAACAGGACCCAGCTTATTTCCTATTATTATCAATCCCCGCTTGACATGTAGCCGAGCGGGATTGATGCTGATTTATTGCGTCACAACATTTACCTTGATTAAATTATCGGGAGTAAAGGCTTCTTCGCTGTGATAATAGCTGGAAGTGATGGGAATGAGCAAAGCTAAAATCGCAGCACATAATATAATGAAAAATAGATTCTTTCCCACTACCAAACAGCTCCTTTTCCTAAACATACTTTCTCAATTGCTTTAAAGCCGCTTTTTCCAAACGTGAAACCTGTGCCTGGGAGATGCCGATTTCATCAGCTACCTCCATCTGGGTCTTACCGGCAAAAAATCTTAAAGCTACAATATTTTTTTCCCGGTCATTGAGTTTTTTCATCGCTTCTTTGATACATATCTCTTCAAGCCAGAGCTGGTCCGTATTTTTATCGTCACTTATCTGATCCATGACCAGAATAGGGTCGCCGCCGTCATTATAGATGGGTTCAAAAAGTGAAACCGGTTCCTGGATAGCATCCAGGGCGAAAACCACTTCTTCGCGGGGAAGATCAAGCTCGCGAGCAATATCCATTACCGTAGGTTCCGCCGACTTATCCAAAACCAGTTTTTCTCTGACTTGTAAAGCCTTATAAGCAATATCACGCAATGAACGCGACACCCGCACAGCGTTATTATCTCTTAAATATCTCCTGATTTCTCCTATTATCATTGGGACCGCATAAGTAGAAAATCTAACGTTTTGGCTGAGATCAAAATTGTCTATAGCTTTAATAAGCCCAATACACCCAACCTGAAATAAATCGTCCACACACTCGCCCCGGTTGCTGAATCTTTGTATCACACTTAAAACCAGGCGTAAATTACCCTGAATAATCCTTTCCCGTGAAGTCTTATTCCCGGATTGCATGGATTTAAAAAGTTCACGCATTTCTTCATTTTTGAGAACAGGAAGCTTTGAAGTGTTTACACCGCAGATTTCAACTTTGTTGATCACGAAACAGCTCCTTCCCCATTAAATGCTTTTTTAAATTATTTACGTTTCTTGAAAATTTTATTCGATAGGAGGGTTTTCGCAGCCATGACACTTGAGATTGCCCTGCCGCCCGAATACATTATCAACATTTGCCCAGCATAATATCCTGTGCAATTAAAATAGCCCCGCCGCAATGGCAGGGCTGAATAAACGGGCAGAATAGGCAGCTTTCCTTTTTTAACTTTACATGAATTCATAATGTTGATTATCTTGATGCAGGAGCTTAATGATACCCAAATTATTCAATTTTCCTGATTTCCCTTTGCAATCGTTTTAAAATACGTTTTTCCAGACGGGAGATATACGATTGAGAAATCCCTAATATATCAGCCACTTCTTTTTGTGTCTTCTCTGCGACATCACCAAGCCCAAAACGCAGTTGAATAATGGTTTTTTCGCGGTTACTGAGTTTGTGCATAGCCTGATGCAGGAGGTTTTTCTCCACTTCACTCTCAATTTTCTTATATATCATATCCCCTTCAGTTCCTAATACATCAGACAAGAGCAATTCGTTTCCATCCCAATCAACATTTAACGGTTCATCTAACGATATTTCCACACGGTTTTTCAAATTACGGCGCAGATACATGAGGATCTCATTTTCGATGCAGCGCGAAGCATAAGTGGCCAGTTTTATATTCTTACTGGGTTCAAAAGTATTTACGGCTTTTATCAAACCAATAGTGCCGATTGAAACCAGATCTTCAATATTAATTCCCGTGTTCTCAAACTTCTTGGCAATGTATACTACCAGGCGCAGGTTATGTTCGATTAACGCAGCCTTAACACTCATATCGCCCTGACCTAATCTGGTAATTAAGCCCATTTCCTCTTTTTCTTGCAATGGCGCGGGGAGAACCTCGGTAGATCCTATGTAATGAATATATTGCGGGTGTTTTCTCCGTAAATAAAAACGCAAAAGATACATTTTCATTTTCCACAGGTAACCGGTTAATCTCATTTTTATCCCTCCTGTATTCTATTAATCACCTCGGCTGGTATTAACAAACGGAAACTGCCGTCACGGCTCAGTTTATCCCGGTACAGCCCAATTACCAGGTTACGGTATGAGATGTTTTTTCTGCCACTGGCCAGGGTGATTTCATCAGCACGTATCCCAAGAAGAACCCCATTCTTTTTGCCGATAGATTGAAATGGAATAAGTCTTAATCGATGCGCCCAACTGCTTAAAGTGACCGCATCCAAGACCTCCTGCTCATTATTGCTTTCTTCCACAGCTCGTCTGAAATCCTCAGGCAAGTATTCCTGCAGAAGTTCATATTCAGCTACCAGCACCGGCTGATTTGTCAGGGGATCACGCAGTGAATTACCTGTATCCAGGAAACCTCTGCCCTGACAGCGCTTATCATCAAAACGCATCTCAACATCATATTGCAATATACTTGGAAGCCAGTGATTTTTCAGATACTTCTCTCCGGCAATACCAACAGTCAGCACAAATACCCCGGCTGCTAAAAGCCATAAATATGAAAACCGAAATACATGGCCAGCAGAATCAAACAGGTATGGAGCTGCCAGGGCGGCCCCAGCAGCACTGAAACTAATAATATAAAAATACAACAGGGCCTTTTTGAAGGTCGTGTAACTTAAGGGGTACAAGGCAATAAGCAAAAGAATAATCGAAACAGATATTTTAACCGGCAAACTGCCGACAATTTTCCAATGGGGGAACAGGCATATACAGGCATATACAGCCCCCAGCGCAGCTGCCAGGGTTAATTTCATATACCTGATTTCTAATTTAATTAAACGTGCTGTGGCCCAGAGGATAATAAAGTCCATGCAAAAATTAGTTATAAAAGTGATATCAATATATACTCTGGGTTCCTGCACTTAATCACTCCTGCACTATCACATCCATGTTTATTACAAGCCCTAATAAGCATCAATTAATGTTTATGCTCACAGCGCATAAATATATTTTCCAAATTGTACCATAAGCTAATGGTATGAATCTGTCTAATCTGCCCCCTGTATCAATATTTATAAAAACAAAAAAAACAGGAACCGGGATAATATATCTCGGTTCCTGAAAATGTTTTTCTTCTATTTGCCCCGGCGCAAAAACGGCGGAATATCTACATCACTCTTATCTACCCGGTCTGCAAACACAGGGGTGATTCGATTCCCCGCCCTCTGGTTTTGGATTCTTCCCTGGAGACGGCAGGACGCGAAGCATTGAAGCCGGTGGCAATTACGGTAACTCTGACTTCATCCTGCAGATCTTCATCAATAGTAGCACCAAAGATTATGTTCGCTTCAGGGTCGGCGGCCTGATGAATTATTTCGGCAGCATCTTGAATTTCAAACAAGGTAAGATCCTTGCCCCCGGTTATGTTGAACAACACCCCCCGAGCCCCTTCTATAGAAGTCTCAAGCAACGGACTCGATATAGCCATACGGGCAGCCTCAGCAGCCCGGTTCTCACCTTTGGCTTTACCGATACCCATAAGAGCCGAGCCTGTGTTTTTCATAACGGTTTGTACATCAGCAAAATCACAATTTATAATGCCAGGCACAGCAATTAAGTCAGATATGCCTGAACGCCCTGCCGCAATATGTCATCAGCAATCCGAAAAGCATCATTAAATCCGGTATTCTTGTCCACAACCTGTAAAAGACGGTCATTAGGTATAGTAATCAGACTGTCAACTTCTGACCTTAGTAATTGGATACCGTTATCCGCCTGTTGGTGGCGTTTACGCCCCTCGAATGTAAAAGGCCTGGTTACGACACCTACAGTAAGCGCGCCAATTTCTTTGGCTATGCGAGCGATTACAGGCGCCCCGCCGGTTCCAGTCCCCCCTCCCATACCTGCAGTTACAAAAACCATATCAGCACCCTGCAAAGCCCGTTTCAGTTCTTCAGAGGTCTCTTCCGCCGCTTTCCTGCCCGTTTCCGGGTCGGCTCCCGCGCCCAGACCTTTGGTTAATTTTTCGCCTACCTGTATAACCTTTTCCGCCTGAGAAAGGTGTAATGATTGCGCATCAGTATTGACCGCAACAAATTCCACTCCCTTAAGACCGGCTTCAATCATGCGATTAATCGCATTATTTCCTCCTCCACCGACCCCAACAACCTTGATTTCCGCGAATTGCTGGGTATCATTCTCAAAATCCAAGGGCATTAAAAAACCTCCTCCGCCTTACCTGAATAGATCTTTAAACCAATCATTAAGCCTGGTCCATATATCGGTCAGGCCTTTTGATTCCTGATAATTAACGGACGCATTACGAGCCGCAAAAAGCAATCCTCCCAATACGGCCGCATTATGAGCGCGGTTTACGTCTGTGGCTATACCCCTTACGTTTTCAGGAACTCCGAGGCGTACCGGAACATTAAAAGTAAGTTCCATAAATTCGCATAAACCGTTTAGTTCTGCTCCGCCGCCAGTTACCACAATCCCGCCGGGAATTTTGTCCCAATCCCCAAATTGCTGTAACTCCTCATATACCATTTCCATTATTTCCAACAGGCGCGCATTTATGATCTCGGCGATCATTTGCTGTGACACTTGTTTGCCATCCTTGCCTTGCAGGTTCTTAACACTGACAGTCACTTCATCAGATGCCATAGCGGGAGCGGCTACACCGCTTGTTTCTTTAATTCTGGCCGCTTCCTCCATAGACGTTCTTAAAACAATAGCCAGATCCTTGGTTATGTATTCATCCCCCACGGGAATCACCGCGGTGTAAGACAGGGAACCTTCTTGAAAAACACTTATTTCAATAGTTCCCGCGCCGATATCGAGCAAAATAACCCCCATCTCTTTTTCTGTGGGGGAAAGCACGGCTTCCGCTGCCAGGAGCGGATTATAAACAACCTGATTAATATGGAGATTGATGCGCGCAGCGCTGCGCTGTATATTCTGAATAGCCGCGGTTGCAGCTATAACTATGGTGACTTCAGCCTCTAACCTGCTGCCTACCATACCTACTGGATCTTTCACCCCATCAAAACCATCTACAATATATTGCCGCTCAATGGTTTGAATAATGTTCTTATCAGGCGGGAGCGCTATACTGCGCGCCGATTGCAATACCCTTTCCTTGTCGTCCTGGTTTATCTCGTAATTCGGATTGCTCACTGCTACCACCGCGTGATTATTCAGCGCGGCCACACTGGTTCCGGAAAAACCAAGCAGGGCGCTTAATATTTCCACCCCGCTCAGCCTTTCCAGCTCATTTAAGCAAGTATCTATGGCCCGGGCATTAGATTCAATATCAACAATTTGCCCTTTTTTTACTCCGGCTGAAGGTACCTGGCTGATGCCTAAAATGCTTAAATCCTGACCGTTATATACTTCAGCCACAGCAGCCTTAATTTTATTGCTGCCGATATCAAGAGATACAATTGTTTTCCGTTTGCTAATAATAAAACACTCCCCAGCTAGTTCCACTTTTTGTATAGATACCACAAAGAATGGCTGAATCCTCTAATTGCGCAAATTTTTATTTAGTATTTTTTCAATAGATATCGACGAATAATTCCTAGATTCTGGAATATGCGGACTCCAAAAACGACTACCGCCGCCAGATACAGTTCAACCCCCAGGCGATCTCCAAGGTAGGCCAGTCCCGCTGCCAGGAGGGTATTAACCACAAAGCCGCTGATAAAAATAACGTTGTCAAAACCGTCTTCCATGTAGCCTCTAATCCCGCCAAAAACCGAATCCAAAGCGGCCAGTACCGCAATAGACATATATTTGGCATAAACCATCGGTATTAAAAAAGGCATTTGGAAACCTATGAGCAAACCGACCAACAAACAGAAACACACCAGCAACCACATAGTTTATTCCGCCTTCTTTTCAAGTTCTAAAGGTTTTACGTATTCAAACTTTATTCGTCCGTTGTATGCAGGAAGTTCAAGCTTGTCTGCTTTCTGCAGACGGGTCTGAAATCCCATTATACTCATAGTTTCCAGCCATCCGCCCCTAATTTTCATACCATTCTCCAACATGTCCGGGTTGCCGATGGCTTTAAATACAAAAGGAGTTGAAATGCGATTAGTATTCACAAGTATTTGCGTACCGGCGCAGCGTATTTCTGACATAGCCGTAATTCTTTCTCCATTAATAGCTATAGCCTCCGCGCCTGAGGCTTTTAATTCATTGACAAGATACAAAATGTCCCGGTCATGAACAATTACGTTATCCGGATTTTCTCCAGGTTGCAGGGTGCGCGGGTTATCGTCCACAGTCAGAATTATGCCTTTGCCTTCCACCGGTAAGATACCTGCGAAAAGGCTGCTCTTTTGAACTTCATCTTGTAAATCAGCTGTTGCCTGGTTGTTTTCCCGGACATTTTTCAATTTTTCCCTTAATGACAATACTTCTTCTGCCAGAGCATCCCTTTCTTCGGTTACTGATTTCAGCTTATAAGCCAGGTCGTCCACCTGGGCGGTAGAATAATCCGGGGTATAGGTAGCCGTAGTCCGAAATTGAATGGCCAGCATAATACCTAAAACCAGGCATACACACGCAATAGTTATCTGGGCACCTTTTGTACGCATGATATCACCTTCTCCTAAAATCAATTATTAGCTTCTGATGCCCTGGTTTTCAAAACAGGCTCTCCCTCAAAACGAATATCTACATATTCTAAAGAATCTTTGCCCTGATTCGCTATCGTCTTTTCTAGTTTGGTTACTACCTGAGTCAGATGAGAGAGTTTTTCATCTTCACGGCTCTTATCGCCCCACCTGATCTCTGTACCGGATACAGTATAAATTAATAATTCCTTGGTGCTGTTATTATAGTGAAACTCAGAAATATTCTGTTTTACCGCCGGGGATAACTTTGACCAAAGTTTAGAAATCATCTGGGTTTCATCAGGATTTACTGCCTGTCCCAAACCAATTTCTGCAGGCATACGGCTATAAGTTATAACCGGATAATTGGCCAGTGAAAAAGCAAGCGATTTGTCGATGCAAATTCCTTCATTATCAATACACAGCAGGGCATCTTTAAAAGGAACCAGTGCCCATATTTTCCGTTCATCAACCTTTATTTCCACTTGACGAGGCAAATGCCTGATCAGAGCAGCGTGTTTGATCAAGGGGTGAACTTCAACCGCACGCGTACAGGTCTTTTCATTAACCAGGAATATATTATTTCCGGGAACTATCCCGGCCATTTGAATTATTTGTTTAGTTGGAACCTGCCTGGCTCCAGATACATAGATCTTGTCCACCTTAAAAAAAGCACTATGCAAAAAGAAATATAGGCAGAAGAAAACCAGTAATAAAAAGAGGGAGAGTTTAAAAAACGTCGGCCCGGCGGATTTTTACTCATTGCAATCTCCCATCCCCAAAATAACTGTGATGATTATAGCAGAAATAATAGGCAAAATCATTAGCAAATTGGAGATGGGATACAGGTTTGAATATATGTTATTCCGCTATTTCCTGTTAATTTCCGCGCCTATTCCCTGTAGTTTTTCATGGATGCTGTCATAGCCACGGTCAATGTGTTCGATGTGACTGACTACCGTTTCCCCTTCAGCAAATAATCCGGCCAGTATCAAAGCTGCTCCGGCTCTCAGGTCTGTAGCTTCTACTGATGCTCCTTGCAGCCTGCCGCCCTTAACTATTGCCACTCTGCCTTCAACCTTGATATTGGCCCCCATACGTCTCAGTTCTTGAACATGCATAAAACGGTTTTCAAAAATGGTTTCAACCACTATGCTGGTTCCTTTTACCGTTGCCAGAAAAGCCATCATTTGAGCCTGCATATCAGTGGGGAAGCCCGGATAAGGCATAGTTTTAATATCAGTAGGCCGAGGCTGAGAACTGCCTATAACTCTGAGGCCAGAACTTCCCGGTATAATCTCTATTCCGATTTCACGCAGTTTCGATATTAAGGGCTGAATATGTTCAGATACTACATTTTCGATCCATACGTCTCCCCTGGTAATAGCAGCTGCTACCATAAATGTTCCTGCTTCAATCCGATCCGGAATTACCTTGTGCTCAACCCCAACCAGGTGTTTTACCCCTTCTATTTTGATGGTATCAAGGCCTGCGCCTCTTATCTTGGCCCCCATACGGTTTAGAAAGTTCTGCAGATCAACAATTTCCGGTTCACGAGCCGCATTACGAATTATAGTTGTACCATGGGTAAGACTTGCGGTCATCATAATATTTTCTGTTGCACCTACACTGGGAAAATCGAGCAATATCTCCTTTCCCCCAATTTTATCAGCTTTGCCCTCCATAAATCCGTACTCTTCCCGGATATCATAACCCAAACTGCGGAAACCCTTCAGGTGTAAATCCATCGGCCTCGTTCCTATAGCGCATCCGCCGGGATAGGCAACCCTGGCTTGTGCAAAGCGGGCCAGCAGGGCGCCCATTACCAGATTGGAAGCCCGCATTTTACGGGATATGTTTTCTGGAATCTCACATGAATTTACGTCTTTTCCATCTATAATAAGAACATCATTTTCTCTGGTTACTTTTGCCCCCAGGGTAGTAAGCACCTCGGACATGACGCTAATATCATCCAGGTTGGGTACGCCGGTAAGTATAACTTCCCCTGAAGAAAGCAAACTCGCTGCCATTATAGGAAGGGTAGCATTTTTTGAACCGCTTATAGTTACCTGACCTTGCAGGGGTTTGTTGCCTCTGATAAAGAAACTATCCAAAAAGACACCTCCACCGGGTCTCATTATTGTTACACACTACACTGGCATTTTTCCAACAGCTGGGGTCCCATTTTCCATATATCCCCCGCGCCCATGGTTATGATTAAATCATTATTTCTGATTTCGCTGATCAAGTATTTTTCTGCTTCCTGCCATGATGAACAATATACGCTGGAGGCTCCAGCATGGCGCGCAGCTTTTTCAACCAACGATCCGTCAATCCCCGGTATTTTGTTCTCACCGGCAGAATAAACATCGGTAACAACCACTAAATCTGCGGCAGCCAAAGCTTCTCCCAGTTGTTTGCCCAACAATTGGGTGCGGCTGTAACGATGGGGTTGAAAAAGCACCACAACACGGCCCTGAGATTGATAGCTGCGGGCCGCTTCGATGGTAGCTTGAATTTCGGTAGGATGATGGGCATAATCATCCACCACGGTAATATTCTTTTCCTGTCCGATCACTTCAAAGCGGCGTTTTGCCCCATGAAATTCTTTAATAGCCCTTGATACGGCTGCAAAGTCCAGACCCATTTCCATGGCCACAGCAACTGCGGATGTGGCATTTAATGCATTATGTCTTCCTGGTATGGATAATTCGACTTGACCCAGCAGCTTCCGGTTGTGGTATATCTCAAAAACCGACCCCATACCCGCTGCGGTCCAGTTGCGAAAATAATAATCATTATTTTCAGCTTCCCCATAAGTTACTAATCGGGTTGGAGTCATATCGGCAATTACTTTTATGGATTCGTCTTCGCCATATACCACGGCCAAACCGCCCGTTTTCACTCCATCAATATACTTATTAAAAGCTTTGTGAATGTTATCTACAGAACGGTAAAAATCCAGATGATCATCTTCAATATTCGTTACTACTGCATAATAGGGTTTTAACTCCAAAAATGAAGCATCGCTTTCATCGGCTTCTACCACCGCATACTGGCTTTGGCCCAAACGAGCACCGGTTTGACCATTTTGCAGTTCTCCCCCCACAATAAATGTAGTCCAGTCCACATGAATTTAAGACGGTGTAGATCATTGAGGTAGTAGTGGTTTTGCCGTGTGCTCCAGCTACAGCTATGGTTTTACGGTCATTTACCAGGCGGGCCAGCATTTGCCCTCTTTTTATTACCGGAATACCTCTGTTTCTGGCCGCTTGCACTTCCACGTTATCCTCGGGAACAGCCGAGGATATAACCAGCAAATCAACCCCTTCCTGAACATTGGAAGGAACATGGCCTTTATAAATTGTGACTCCTATAGCTTCCAAAGCTTTAGTAACATTATTTTGATTTAAATCGGAACCGCTGACTCTGGCGCCCTGTTCGGCTAAAATTCGGGCTATCCCGCTCATTCCGGCTCCAGCTATCCCGACCATGTGTATCCATTGTTCAATTGCTCCGGCCATTTGCCCATCTCCTTGCCAATATTTCCGCCATCACACTGTATAGTATGCATTATTAATAAAAGTGGTTACATTATGTTTAGCTTGTCCTTGCACAACGCAAAAGTTAAATGTGAAATGCAAACCGTATTACGTTTCACTTCTCACTTCAAGAATAATATCGACTATATCCCTTAATGCGTTGGGACGAGCTTCTTTCCGTACGTTTTGAGATATTTCAGCCATCCGCTCGCTGTTATGCAATAAATTAATAACTTTCTTATATAAAGTATCTCCATCAAGGAATTCATCGATAATCATTTCCGCCGCATTTTTATCGACTAATGCGCGAGCGTTCTTTTCCTGGTGATTTTCAGCCGCATATGGGTACGGCACCAGAATTGACGGCAAACCCAGTACGGCAAGTTCGCTGATGGTTGCTGCTCCTGCCCGGCATACGGTCAGATCAGATACTGCCAGGGCATCCTGTATATTATTAAGATATGGATATACATCTAATTTAAAACGGTGGTTTTGCTGATTCTCGTTATTTAACTCTGATTTTATCTGATCATAATGGTTATGGCCGGTAATCCAAATCATCTGCATCTCTTCATGTTTAAATCTAGCAGTGATGCCAGCACCGCCCGGTTTATGCTCACTGCCCCCCGGCTGCCCCGAAAACCAGCACTGTAAAAACACCTGGTTTTAACCTCATTTTCTGCCAGGCCTGTTCACGGTTTACTTTTAGAATATCCTGACGCACAGGCAGCCCGGTTAGAACAACCCTGCGGGATTCCATTTGCGCTGCCGCTTCTGCAAATGTCAGCATAACGCAATCAACCCGGCGGGCTAAGTTGCGATTAGCCAGGCCGGGCAGGGCATTTTGTTCATGGATATAGGTTTTACAAGGAGAAAACGTCCCGGCTAACAGCACCGGGAATGACACATACCCACCGGTTCCAAATACTGCATCTGGTTTGAAGCTTTTAATAATATCCCAGGCTTGAAAAAAGCTGCGCGGAAAACTAATAAGAGATTTTGAAGCTTTAATCATAGAGTTGCGGTCAATACCGGTAACTTCAATCGTCTTAAAAGCCAGGCCGGCATCGGGTATTATTTTACTTTCCATACCTGCGGCAGTTCCAATATAAAGTATATCCGCTGAAGGATTACGGCGGCAAATCTCCTGGGCTACCGCCAAAGCTGGATATATATGACCTCCTGTACCTCCGCCGCTAATAATGATTCGCATGGCTTCCTCCTGTTGTTTATGACCCCTGGAGGTTTAACGGGCCTATATGGTTTTAACTATTGTGGGTATAACGTGATATATTTAGTAACAGGCCAACCCCGGCCAGCGTAAACAATAAGGAAGAACCTCCATAACTGATAAAAGGCAAAGTAATTCCGGTGACAGGCAGGGCTCCGCATACAACCCCGATATTTATGGCGGCTTGAAAGGCTATTGATATCGTAATTCCCGCCGCCAAAAGACTGCCAAAAGTATCGGGCGCTTTTACTGCAATCTTAAATCCCCTCCACAAAAACAGCAGGAATAAGGCTAACACTATAGATGTTCCTAAGAAACCCAGTTCTTCGCCCAAAATCGCAAAGATAAAGTCGGTATGCTGTTCGGGAAGATAGAAAAACTTCTGGCGGCTGCGGCCCAGACCCATGCCAAAAAGCCCTCCCGATCCCAGGGCATAAAGTGATTGAATGGTCTGATACCCCTGATCAGTGGAATACTTCCAGGGGTCCAGAAAGGCTATTAATCTTTCCGCGCGGTAATCAGCCATTTGTATGGCCGCAAAGACAGCCGCCAGGCCTGATACAGCAATTAATGACAAATGTGACCACCTGGCTCCTGCGACCAATAACATAAAAAATACCGTCCCTGCTATTACGAAAGAGGTGCCCAAATCAGGCTGAGCCATGATTATAGCGCATACAACAGCCATAATTAACAGGAAAGGCAGAACACCCTTGGTAAAGGACTTGATCTGCGGCAGTTTGGTTTCCATGGTTTTGGCCAGGAAAAGACACATAGCCAGTTTAATTAATTCCGATGGAGCAAAACGAGCCCATCCATAACCAAGCCAGCGAGTCGATCCTTTGGCGCCTAAACCCAGAGGTGTTTCAACCAGCAGCAGGCATATCAAAGCAATCACCATCAATGGTACAGCAAAATCCTTTAATCTGAGATAGTTTATTTTCATAATTACGATCATAACCGCAATGCCGATTAAAGCCCATAATAACTGACGTTTAAAAAAGTGATACGCATCTTTGTAATCCACATTGGCTGTAACCGCACTGGAACTGAACACCATAATCAAGCCAATTCCCAACAGTCCCAATACTGTAACAAACAGCACAAAATCAGGCGGACCTTTTTTTAATCGCAAAGTATTCACCCCAGTTATTCGATGTTATTGACCAATTGACAAAACAGGTCTCCGCGTTGTTCATAATTGTCAAACATGTCCCAGCTGGCACAGGCGGGAGAAAGTAAAACTACATCACCGGCCCTTGCCAGCTGCCGGGCCTGTTCAACAGCATCAGCTAGATCCCCTGCCACATATATATTCTGAAAACCGGCCTCCATGACCGCCTCACGAATCTGTTCCCTGGCTTCTCCCAATAAGATCAGGGCTTTGACCTTTTCTTTTATTAAGCCGGCCAGTTTAGCAAAGCTGGAACCTTATTACGTCCCCCGGCAATAAGTATGAGCGGTTCGTTAAATGATTCCAAAGCTTTAATAGCTGAATCCGGATTAGTGGCTTTGGAATCGTTAATATACATCACTCCATTTTTTAAGGCAGCTTCTTCCATGCGATGCCGCACACCAGGAAAGGTCCTTAAGGTGTGAGCGATGTCCTGAGAAGGAATTCCGGCTGCAAGTGCCATAGCCACCGCGCACAGTATGTTTTGCAGATTGTGTTTGCCCCGCAAGGAAAGCTCCTGCAGTGTACAAATTTCCCATGATCCTTGAGGCATTACCGCCTTAATCAAATTATTCTCAACAAATATTCCTTCTTCGAGAACACGATCAGTAGAAAAATATATAACTGCCGCTCGACATTGCGCCTTGAAGTTTCTGATTACCGGGTCTTCATAATTCAAGATGGCGAAGTCATTTTCGTTTTGATTTTGTAAAATTTTGGCTTTATTCTCAATATAGGTTTCCATATTGTGATGACGATCCAAATGATCAGGGGTAATGTTCAGAATACCTGAAATGTGGGGATGAAAATTCTTTATAGTTTCAAGCTGAAAACTAGATACTTCGGTTGCGATAATTCCTTCTTGCATATTATCACTGACCAGGCTTAGCGGAATCCCAATATTCCCGGCCGCCTGAACATTTTACCCGCTGCGGATAAAATATCTTTTAATAATGATACCGTAGTTGTCTTGCCGTTAGTTCCTGTAACAGCAAATATATCTACAGAATCAGCTTTAATCATATAAGCTAATTCCAGTTCTCCGATTATTTCAATATCTTGTTCATTGGCCTTTAAAAACGGCTCAATATCTAAAGGAACACCCGGACTGGCTACCAACAGTTCAAAATTATCCCTGGCAACAGCTGGATAATAACCTGCGCATATGGTTACGGCAAATGTTTTTAATTCTTCTACGGCTTGTTTAAGCTCATCTTCATTTTTCTTGTCACAGATCGTGACCCGGGCGCCCCGCTTACACAAAGCTTTAGCTGCCGCTACCCCGCTTCTGGCCATTCCCACTACCAGCACGCTTTTATTATTGAATTCCATACTTTTCTCCTTTAATAACGAAAATTGATTCGGCAGACATAGATTCCGCTGAAAAAAAATGTGCTCCTTCTCTATCATAATGGTTTAATGCCCAGGAGCCCGATAATGACAAAAATAAGGGACAGAAGCCAAAACAACCTTACTACCTGGCTTTCGTTCCAACCCTTAAGTTCAAAATGGTGGTGCAGGGGAGCCATAAGAAATACCCTTTTACCGGTAGCTTGAAAAGAAACCACCTGTATAATAACGCTTAGAGTTTCCAGAACATAAACCCCGCCAATAATTACCAGGGCAATTTCGCTGCCGGTTATTGCTGCCACAGCAGCGACTGCTCCGCCCAGAGCCATAGAGCCAGTATCTCCCATGAATACTCGCGCCGGGTGGTGGTTAAAGACCAGAAATCCTATACACGCTCCCGCCAGAGCCGCACAGAAAATTCCGAGTTCATAATGTTTGGTTACTATACTGACCACAGCAAACGCAATTGACACAAAAAGGGTTACCCCTGCCGCCAGTCCATCCAAGCCATCAGTAAGATTAACCCCGTTGGCTGATGACATTAACACAATTATGATAAACGGCAGGTACAGATATCCTAATTCAAAAGTTGCGCCGGAAAAAGGCACTGTTATAATACTGCCACGATCCAGATAGAAAACCAGGCAGGCCCAAAATAGTATGCCCATCAGTAATTGCAAACCCAGTTTATCCCGAGCCCGCAAACCCAGAGAACGTTTCAACACTACCTTAATATAATCGTCCCAAAAACCGATTCCCCCAAAAGCGATCATAATCAAAACCGCGCTCCAGGTCTCTATACTCCGTCCTGCCAGAATAAAACTGGCTGTAATAACAGCAGTAATTATAATAATTCCGCCCATGGTCGGAGTTCCTGCTTTAGCGTAATGCCTTTGCGGGCCTTCTTCGCGGATGTTCTGCTACTTTCAAACGGGTTAAAAAAGGGATAATAACGGGACCTATAATAAGAGATACCAAAAGCGCTATCCCACATGCACTCAGCAGCTTGAATAAGTAGCTGTCCAAACACCATACCTCCCGTTAAAACGAGGTTATAATCATAAAGCTGGTTCTAGCTGTGTAAATTACTTATAGAAATTTCGCATTTGACACAAAGTTAGTGGTACTCCAGCCTGCTGGCTTAAGTGATCGCAAGCTGTAAATTTGTATCAAGGCAAATTTGAACGCTATAATAGTTTATCTACCAGCACTTCCAGATTCATACCGCGTGAAGCCTTAAACAATACCGTATCATCCGCTTTCAATAACTCCTGCAAAAATGCCAGGCTGTCATCACGATGCGAAAAAGAGTGAATCTGTTCAGCATCCATACCAGCTTCGCATGCTCCCTGAGCTATTAATTCAGCTTTCTGACCAATGGTAACTAATATATCCACTCCATTAGCGGCTGCAGCCCGGCCCACTGATAAATGGCCTTCTTTCTCATATGATCCCAATTCATACATATCTCCCAGCACCGCAATCAAACGATGTGACTTGGCTAATGCTTTGCTGGTCTCAATAGCAGAAACCATAGAAACCGGATTGGCGTTATAAGTATCATTAATAAACAGGCCGCCCTTATCGCGATATATTAATTTCAAACGGTTGCCGCTGGGGTGATAGCTGATAATCCGCTTTGAATATCTTCAGGGTTTATCCCGAGAAGATACGCTAACGATGCACTGGCAATAATGTTGCTGGCAAGTTTGGCGGCAGGCACCGGAAAGAAAAAATCGCCTTCATATTGATCCAATAATCTCAATTTTAGTTTTTGACCAGATTCAGTCAAATGAGTTTCTAGAATTTGAAAATCACATTTTGTATTATAACCAAATGTTAATAAATTTCCTGTAATATCCCGGGCAGTTTTCAGCAGCAGTTCATCATCCCCGTTAATAAGAGCCATGCCTTTTGAACCCAGTGCGGGGAGGATTTCGCATTTTGCCCGGGCAATGTTTTCCAGGGTTAACATCGTTTCCAAATGTACTGGCAGGACATTGGTTATAACTGCATAAGTGGGCGATGATATAGCAGCCAGTCTGGCTATTTCTCCCGGACTGCTCATACCCAATTCGACAACCGCAATATCATGTTCCTTTTCCAATTGCAGCAAACTCAAGGGCAAACCTATATCATTATTGAAATTACCTTCAGTCTTTAAAACATTAAAACGGGTTCTCAAGCACGAGCTGATTATATCCTTGGTAGTAGTCTTGCCTACGCTTCCAGTTACCGCTATAACAGGAATAGAAAAAAGACGCCGGTAGGCTGCGGCCAGATCCTGCAAAGCCTTCAAAGTGTCCTCAACCTGAATCAGGGTCTGGTTTTCGCCTGGATGGTAAGTTTTTTCACTCCTAGAAACGATTGCGCCTGCAGCACTCTGTTCCAGAGCTTGATCAACAAACTCATGCGCGTCATATTTTTCGCCCTTCAATGCTATAAAAATATTATCCTTATTCACTTTGCGCGAATCAGTACATATACCGGAAACCATAATCCCAGAATTCCCGGAGATAATTCTGCCTCCTACCGCTTCACAGACAAAATCCAGACTTAGATTCACTTTTTTTTCATTCCTTTCAAGATTTCAGCCGCAATCTTACGATCATCAAAATCATATTTTATTCCTTTAACCAGCTGATAAGTCTCATGACCCTTGCCGGCAATAATAACCATATCGCCTTCACGGGCCAGATTAAGGGCATGATGGATTGCCTCCCGGCGATCAATAATTATGGCATAACGTGAATCAGGCACTTTTTCAAGCCCCGGTATAATATCATTAATGATTGCTTGCGGGTCCTCACTGCGCGGATTGTCTGAGGTTACCACGCAGAAATCAGCATATCTGGCGGCTACTTCGCCCATTAAGGGTCTTTTTGTACGATCTCGGTCTCCGCCGCAGCCAAAAAGGCATATCAGACGATTGGGGGTTATACTGCGAGCTGTACTAAGTATATTCTCCAGTCCATCTGGCGTGTGGGCATAATCGACAATTACACTGAATTTTTGCCCGCAGTTCACCGTTTCAAAACGTCCTGCCACACCCTCCACCTTTTCGAGAGCAGATTTGATTATATCTGTTTGAATTCCCTCTCCCAGGGCAAAACATATGGCAGCCAGAGCGTTATAGATGCTGAAAATGCCAATAAGCTTCATATTGATAATAAATTCGCCCTTGGTCCACTTAACCTTGAATGTGCTGCCTTTCATGCCGGTTTTAACATTTTCCGCCCTAACATCCGCATTTTTATTTATTCCATATGTATAACAATGATTAGCGCTGGCTTTAATAAACTCTTGCGCCGCACCATCATCACCGTTTACTACTGTAAAGTTGCTGTCTTTAACCGCAAGTCTATTAAACAGCTTTAGCTTCGACAGCAAATAATTATGCATAGTCTGGTGATAATCCAAGTGATCTTGCGTTAAGTTAGTAAATACCGCCGAATTAAAATCAATACCGTCTACGCGATAAAGATCCAGAGCATGAGAAGATACCTCCATAATCGCGTATTGTACTCCAGCTTGCAGGCTGGACAGCATAAACTCCTCCAACTCTGGCGCTTCCGGGGTAGTATGGCCCATTTCCGCTGCCTGGCTGCCAATCATACCATAAAGAGTGCCGATAATACTCGTTTTATATCCAGCTTCATCCAAAATGGCCTTGATCAAGTGGGTGGTAGTAGTCTTGCCATTAGTGCCTGTAACCCCTATAACCCTCAAAGCCCGGGAAGGATGTTGATAGAAATTACCTGCTGCAATTGCCAGAGCCTGGCGGGTGGATGATGTCAAACACAAGGCCGCTTCAGCTCTGACATCCACTTCTTTTTCCGCCAGTACTGCTGCCGCACCGTTTTGTATAGCCTGGTCAATAAACATATGTCCATCTGTTCTAAAACCGCTAATACATACAAATAGGAAGCCAGCCTTTACTTTCCTGGAATCATAGGTAATTCCAGTAATATCTATTTCAATATCGCCAGATTTTAAGCTGTATTCAATCCCTTTCATGAGTTCCAGCAGCTTCAGGCCCAATTCCCCCTCTCCGGCTAATCAGATGTAACATCAAAGCTGAACAGATTTATTCTCCCACCGGCTGAAATTTCACCCTAATAGAAGAACCCGCGCTTACTACTTTTCCCGCTTCAGGTTTTTGTTCACTGGCCAGGCCATATCCTTCTGGAATTAAGTGCAGCCCCAGATCTGATAGGATTACAGCCACTTCTTTTAAAGATTTCCCCTGCAGGTCAGGAATCGTTATTTGTTGTTCTTTATTGTTTTTGTTAAATGGCGATAGATGAATAATTACCTCCGAACCTGCGCTGACTGAACTTTGTGCTCGTGGAGTCTGTTGATAGACCATGTTCCCTTCTCCATCAATTTTAGCCTTTAGTCCACGCTGATTCAGCAATGACATAGCTTCTGCTTTGGAGCGGTTAATTAAATCAGGAACCAGTACAATATCAATTTTATCCTCTTCTTTACGGGCTTCCTCTTTCGCAGCAGGAACTTTAAGATAACGCATAACATCACCGGTAATTTCCCTAAATACCGGCGCTGCCACCCATCCGCCAAAATACGGGTAACCTTTGGGCGAATCCACCACTATCATGCATACCATTTTAGGGTCTTCGACCGGAGCGAATCCCACAAATGATGCTACGTAATCGGTTGTGGAATAACCGCCGGGGACAGGCTTTTGCGCAGTTCCAGTTTTGCCTCCGACAGGATATCCCGGGGTATATGCATTAGTTCCGGTACCATTGATAACTTCGCCCTCAAGTATAATACGCAGCTGCTGGGCGGTGCTTTCTGATATTACCCTCCTGATCTCCTGGGGCGGAAATTTCTTTATGATTTTGCCATTGTTGTCGACAATCTCTTTTACAACATGCGGTTTAATTAACTTGCCTCCATTTGCGACAGCCGCTACCGCTTGAACCAGCTGCAGCGAGGTTACCGCATTGGCCTGCCCCATGGCCATGGTAGCCAGGTCGATCTGCATTGCCGTTTTTTGTGGTACGAGAATGCCCTTAGCCTCTCCAGGCAAATCAATTCCCGTTGCTTGGCCAAATCCAAATGCTTTTAAATAACGGTAATATCTTTCCAGTCCGATGTTAAGTCCTACCTGAACAAAACCCACATTGCATGAGTTTTCTACTATTTGCGCAAAATTCTGGCTGCCATGCGCCTTGTTTTGAGCGCATCTAATTGTCTCAACACCCACCTTATAATAACCCGGGCAGTAGAACCTGCTTTGCGAGTTTACTACTCCTTCTTCCATGGCCATGGCTGCAGTTACAATTTTCATGGTTGAACCGGGTTCATAAGCATCATTTATAGCAAAATTTCTGCGGTTCTTGGCCGGATACTTGCTAAAATTATTGGGATCATAAGTGGGTCGTGAAGCCAGGGCCAGTATTTCTCCGTTCTTAGGGTCCATAATAATAACTGCTGCCGACCTGGCCTTGCGTTCTTTAAATACTTTATTAAGCTCTCTTTCAGCTATATACTGAATAGTCTGATCTATAGTCAAAATTAGATTGGCGCCTTCAACAGGTGGGATATACTTGTGAGTAGCTTCAGGGATGGGACGATTAGCGGCATCTTTCTCGACAACTATGCGTCCGTTTTTCCCTCCCACTAAATCGTTATAGTAAAAATCCACCCCTTCTAACCCCGTATTGTCTACCCCGGATATTCCTAAAACATGACTGGCCAAAGAACCATTAGGATATTGGCGATGACTTTCCTCGGCCAGCCTTATCCCGGGCAATTCTAAATTGCGTATTTGGCGCGCTTTGGCGGGTTCAATCTGCCGCTTGACCCATTCAAAAGAACTGGGCCTTTGTATTCGGCGCAGCAAGCTTTCTTCATTCAAGTCTAGTATTTGGGCCAATTTATGAGCAATTTCCCTGGCGCGGCCTGAATTTCTTACCTCTATGGGACAGGCGTATACGGAATCCGCGCTGACAGAAATAGCCAGTTCTTTGCCGTTACGGTCATAGATTATGCCTCTTTTTGCGGCCACTGGCACATCACGCATACGATTTTGCTCGGCCATTTTGGATAATTCCTGGCCTTTTATAAATTGAACCCAAAACAATCTGGTTCCCAGGAAAATGAATCCAAAGGATAATAATAAAAAAAGCGTTAATATACGCTTTCTAACCAGCAAACTTGTTGTTTGCATAATTAATTACACCTCATGTTATGAATTTATTATGGGCTTGGTTTCCTAAATACATTAAATTTGTCACCAGGTCGTGTCGAATTAACTGTCAACTGCGAAAGCTTAGGTTGTTATTTACTGTTAATTGGTTTTTTGGGCTAAAATCCTTAGATTTTTATATATACTGCGTAAGGTCTTATCCCCCATTTCAACCGGTTGCGCAGCCAAGTTTCGCCCTGCAACCTGCATTTTGGGCGGAGCTTCTATCGTAAACTGAAACTGATTCTTGGCAGGATACATACCCAGCTGGGTAGAAGCTATCATCTCTACCCTTTTTAAGGATGTCTGCTGGGCGATGCTATATTCGAGCTTATGGTTAGCTGCTTCTGTTTTTGCAATATCGTTTTGCAGCTGCACGATTTGATATCCTAATGTAGCGCTTTTGATGCAGAGAAATACGATCAACAAACCATAGGCAAATAGAAAAACACTCACCCTAACCAGCAGCGCTTTGTGAGGATTTACCTGTTTATATTTCTTCTTAACTCTTCTATATTGGCGATCATTTACATTGGCCGCAGGATTATGAAAATCGTCATCCCATTTCCGGGCAAGACTAGAGCCCGCCTGTACCATATTATTCTTCCTCCCCAAAAATTAGAACTATATTCGGCTGGCCACTCTCAGTTTGGCACTGCGTGCCCTTGGATTAATCTCACATTCGGCATCATCAGGCAGCAGAGCCTTTCTGTTTACCAGTTTAAGACGGGGTTTGTGTCCGCAGGTGCAAACCGGCAAACCCGGCGGACAAACGCAATCTTTGCTTTCCCGCTGTAAGAACTGTTTAACCAGACGGTCTTCCAAAGAATGAAACGTAATTACACATAATCGTCCGCCTGTTTGTAAGACATTTACAGCCTGAGGCAATACCTCTTCAATCGCTTCCAGTTCTCGGTTGACCTCTATCCTAATTGCTTGAAAAGTTTTTCGAGCTGGGTGCTTTTCCCGCCGGTAACTTTGCGGTACCGCTGATTTAATGATATCTGCTAATTGCATGGTAGTCTCAATGTGCTGCAATTCGCGATTCTTAACGATTGCCCTGGCGATACTGCGGGCATATTTTTCTTCACCATATTGATATATGATTCTGCGGAGATCTTCTTCACTATATTCATTAACCAACTCACGAGCACTATAATTTTGGGAACGATTCATACGCATGTCCAAGACTGCATCCTGGCGGAAACTAAAACCCCTTTCGGCATCATCTAATTGAAATGATGACACTCCAAGGTCTAACAATATGCCATCGACTTGCTCCCAGCCAATTTCTATAAGAATACTCTCTAAATATCTAAAATCCCCAAGTTTAAAAGTTACCCTGGGATCATTTATTTCCCCTGCGGTTCTCTCAAGTGTTTCCCGGTCACGGTCTATCGCTAAAATCCTGCCGTCATAGCTTAACTCTTGCAGTAACCTTTGAGGTGTCCCCCTCCTCCGGTTGTACAATCTACATAAAACCCATTACGGTCTGTTAGTAAATATTCAATCGTCCGGTTCAGCATCACCGGATGGTGCAAATGCGTCACCCCTATATCCCAAGATCAACAAGACTTTCAGCAATCTGTTCATAAGAAGAAGATGAATTCATAGTATAGGTCTCCCAGTTTTCTGCAGACCAAATCTCCACTCTGGTTCCAACTCCAATAATTATTATATCCTTATTGATATGAGCATAATCTCTCAAATTGGCGGGAAGTACAGTCCTGCCCTGCTTATCCAGTTCAAGTTCGGAAGCTCCCGACAAAAATATACGCATAAAGGACCTGACATCTGCTCTGGTAAATGGCAGAGAGCGCATCTTCTCTTCTATGTTGTGCCACTCCTCAGGCGGATAGACAAAAATGCAATTATCCAACCCCCGGGTAGCTATAAAACATTCCCCCAGTTGTTCACGAAATCGAGCTGGAATTATTATTCTGCCCTTAGCATCCAGCGAGTGCTGGTACTCTCCTAAAAACATTAATCCATTCCTCAAGAGTGATTTGTGGGATTATCCTCCACTATCAACCACATTACACCACATCTAATTCTACCCCTGCTTTCACATCCCTGCTTTGTGAAAAAAGTAACTTTCTATATATAGCTCATGTGGTAAATTATATCAGCCGCAGAAACCCGGATGAATATAGCTTCCGCGTCATTAGACCCGGAAATAGCCAAATTAAAATAATTCTAAGGTCCTAATTTGTCACTAGGATTATTTGAGAAGATTTAACCAAACAAAATGCCTGTCAGCTTTTCAGAGTTGACAGGCAAATGGGTTATCAACTGTATATAGGTTTTATAGCAAGGCAGTATTAATATGTGTAGGTGAAATCTCCGGAAAATACAGCGTCTCTGTCTCCTAACGGGGTTTTAACCTTGGCTGCACCATTCTTGATGCTTATGCTGGTTACCCGGTTGTCTTTAACTGTAATGCTTACTTCGCCAGTTACAGCAGACCAGGTTACTTGAGGATTAATTCCATCAAGGAATTTGATTACCGAAGCAGGCAGATTACCCTTAAATGAAATAACTCCGTCTTTTAAGGTTGCACTGGCTACAACGCCGGTTCCAGCAGCTTCAGGTCCATAGATGACTTCGGAGAACGGACATACGGCCGGAGTGGTTTCGGTTTTGCCAAGAGGACCGGAATCTCCAGCTATTTTCGATGCGGCAGTACCATCTTTAGCAATAGAAGCAGTAGCTTGTGCTCCTACTTTTACTATGCCGGCAACAGTCCCTGATACATTGATATTAGCCTTTACCGGGGCAAAATTAGCTACAACAGCCTTGACCAGATCAGCTGGAGTTGCAGCTGCTTTAGGAGCCTCTGTCTTAGGAGCCTCTGTTTTGGGGGCTTCTGTCTTAGGAGCCTCTGTTTTGGGAGCTTCTGTCTTCGGAGCTTCTACTTTCGGAGCTTCTGTCTTGGGAGCAGCTGCTGCTTCGCCCAAAATAACGGTGCGGGTATCATTATTCCAGTCAACCTTTACGCCCAGAGCGTCACCAACAGCGCGTACGGGTAAATATGTCGCACCATTATAAATTATTGGAGCCAAGGTATTGCCATTAGCATCTTTCGGAGTCCATGCATTTCCTTTAACTGTAAACTTAATATCGCTGGCCAGGCTGGCAGTTATATTCTGGACAGCAGGTCCTGCGACTGCGCCAGCTGTAAATGCAAACAGCATTACAACAGCTATTAACAACATCCATTTCTTTTTCATCTAATTATCCCCCTTAAATCTTTCAATTTTAATCTTTATGCGTGTTCAACCGGAACATCAAAAACCTGTTTAGGGGGTCTTCCCGTTGCAATCAGGACAATTAATGCCAGCACGATCACGCCAAGTGCATAATTCATGGTCGCGGCTTTTTTACTCACTTCCGGGGTCTGGAATACATACATTACGCTGCCCTTTGCCCCCTCGGGTTTACCCAGGAAGGTATCGGTCTTGGATGCATTTTCGGCCAAAGCTGATACAGTAGGCCCGATAGCCTGGAAAGTCTGAAGGCCGCCTGCAATAGCTTCTTTAGCCCCGCCAGCGCCCGTTCCTATCTTGCCTGCGCCATCAGTAAGTTTGTTAATTCCAGGAACCATTTTGTTGTCAATACTAGCCTGCATATAGGAGAGAGCATACATTATGCTTCCAGGTTTACCGTCTACCATAATTTTCATAGGCTGGCCATCCTTGTCGAGCATACCCACACCTATAATCATCATACCCAGACCGCTGTCTATCTTTTCTAATGCTGCCAGGGTAGCATTGCTTCCTTCCTCCAGGGCTTTTACACTGGCAGGGAATGGCATAGACCCTGTAGACGTAACCATGCTGCCGCCATCACGATAAGCCTTAATATTGGTGGCCATGTTGTTCAACTTGGGTTCAATGGTTTTGCTTATGATTGCTTGCTGAGGACCAGATACCTGATTCTTCAGGTAAACAATATCATTATAGAGTGTTGTGCTGGCCGAAGGTTCTTGTACCGCATCACCAGCTTTTCCTATGCTTTGTTCCATCATTCCCAGCACCATCTTCTGCAAGGCATAGGCCGGCAGAGCTCTGTCTTTTACGCCGTCCTTGAGCAGCCTTACTGCATCCTGGACACCAGGTTTGTTGCCTTTGGCATCAGCTCCAGTTGCCGCATTATAGGTGCTGGCATCAAAGGCAGAGTTGGATAACCCTCCGCGGATCATCTTCATTTTATCTACCAGGGTTCCCAAACCGCCGCTGACCTGTCCCAGACCATCTTTGATCGCATTTAATCCATAAAGGAGAGTTGCGTCTTGATTACGCGCTCCTATACCCTTCTGAATCTGGTCAAAACCATCATACAATTTTCCGAAGCTATCCTGTATTTTACCCAGAGAATCAATTTCGGAAGTAGTAGGCAGGATGGGAATAACCGCAATCTTGTAGCTGGGCAGCTCAATATCTTTAGCATCTGCTTCCAAGATGGTGTACTGTTTTGCCGGATATTTGGGCGGCACCAAAGGAACAGACCAGGTAACGCTGGTAGTGCCTTTTACATTGGCAATAACCCCCTGGGGTGATTCGCCAGCTTTGCCGGGAGCGACAATATTTCTAAACTTCTTATTGTCGAATTCCCAGCCAGAAAGGGATACTACAAAGGGTGTGAAAACTTCTGCTTCTTTAGTGTACTTGTTGCCTTTTGCATCAACCAATTCCAACTGCCGGGTTTCACCGGTGAGATTTTCCAGCTGGCACACAATTTTAAGGTGCCCGCTGCGGCCTGCTAATTTTGACGGAGCTATCTCCTGGTCATCCAGGTAATAATTAACCTTTACACCGACTGGCATTTTAATTTTGCCTATTTCTTCTTTCTCTAAAGCTGCCAGGTAGTATAAATCTTTAAACGTTCCTCCTGCGCTTGCGCCAGCCTGTACCCCTACATATCCATTACCTTTTTGAATCTTCTCAGAACTGTATAGGTTTCTTATCGAAGATAAACCGTAATTCATGCCGTCTTTAATTTCGGCTGGATAAGCGCCTGAGATCTTCAGGTTGTCCAGAACCTGAACGTTGCTTATCTGACTGCTGTCATCCAACTGGCAGACTACCAGTTCATCATCTTGAATAGCGCCTATGTTTTCACCCTGGGCTCCGGCCAAGGCAGCTGGCATGAGAATCAGGGACATGACCAACATACATACCAGATAGAACTTAAATCTGGATTTTTTAAGCAATTCTTTCTCCCCCCTTTCTTTACTTATTCACCGCCATGGCAATTCTCACCACTAACAATGACATCACCAGGCCGACCAATAGTGAAACCAGAACCCCCACTGCTGAAGGCAGAGCCTGGGTGGCCAGAGCCGTAGTATCGGATACATAAGTTCCATATACGGCCGCGAAATAGGAAGCCCAGCCAAGAAACATGGCATCCATACGCATACCGGTCACCGAAATTAAAACCATTAAAAACAGCGAAACCCCGCATACCATTGCCACGTAGACAAGGTTATCCGGGGGAAGCGGCAGTTTTTGCGCCATTATTACGATGCCGGCAAAAGCGACTACCACCCCTATAACCAAGGCAATAGCAGTTTTAAAGTAATCGCCAAAAGGACCAATAACGGCAAACATTGCTGTTGAAATTGCCGCAACATAAAATGCTTTGGCTCCTATGTAATCCTGTAATAATACAAACACAGCAAAAAACACTGCGACCAGGAGCCCAAGACCAATAGCTTTTTTCATAGATTCACCTCCTTCTGTCACAATTTTTCGACAATTGCCGGGAAGGAGCTGCGTTCATTGCTGCGATGTTAAATAACAATATTAATAATCAATAATATGTGGAACATTACTTTGACATGACGATGGTTTCTCTCAATAAATTACGAAGGTGTGCATCTTATTTGTTTTAGGAATAATAAGGGCGATGTCCCACCAGCGAGCCAATCGCCCCTTTATCAATTACAGACTATAAAGCTGCTGCTCCTCTAGAAACATGATTCCTTTTTGCTTAAATATACTGCGCGTTTTGTCCATATCCTCCACTTTAATTATCACCAGGGCATCATTGCCCGATGTTCCAAGAAAGGCATAAAGATACTCAATATTAAGATTATCCTCGGACATCTGTTCCAGCACCGTGGCCAGTCCTCCAGGCGAATCAGGGACTTGTACTGCTACCACTTCCGTTTCACTTACTGTAAAACCGGCTTCTTTGAGAACTTGGTACGCTTTATCCGGATCATTGACAATTACCCTGAGTATGCCAAAATCAGAGGTATCTGCAATAGACAGAGCACGGATATTAATATCAGCGTCTCCTAGAGTTCTGGTCACACTTGCCAGACGCCCGGCTTTATTCTCCAGGAAAACCGAAATCTGTTTGGCCATGCTTTCCCTCCTTAAATATTTCTCTTATCAATCACTCTTTTAGCCTTGCCTTCACTTCTTTCGATGGATTTGGGTTCAACCAGTCTGACCCTGGTCGCAACTCCTAAAGCACTTTCCAGTTCCTTATTTATTAATGCTCCTAATTCTTCTAGCTTCTTAACTTCATCACTGAAAATCTGTTCTGATACTTCCACTTGAACTTCCAGCTGATCCAGGTTGCCTTTGCGGTCAACCACCAATAAATAATGCGGTTCAACTCCCGGAATATTCAATAAGACGCTTTCAACCATAGACGGAAATACGTTTACACCGCGGATAATTACCATATCATCCGAACGTCCCAAAACTTTTTGCATACGCACATGAGTTCTGCCGCAATCACAGGCAATACGATTAAGGCTTGTCAAATCACGTGTACGATAGCGCAATAACGGCAGTGCTTCCTTAGTAACACTGGTTATAACCAGTTCACCGTGCTGCCCGTCTTCCAGCACTTCTTCAGTGATGGGATCGATTATTTCTGCTATAAAATGATCCTCTGCAATATGCAGCCCTTTCTTGAAGGGACATTCAATGGCCACACCAGGGCCAATTATCTCGCTAAGTCCATAAATATCAAATGCGTCAATTTCTAATTTGTTTTCTATTTCCCGGCGCATATTTTCAGACCAGGGTTCAGCTCCAAATACCCCTGATTTTAATTTTAAATCAGATGGCTTTATCCCCATCTCATCCATAACTTCGTACATAAACAGAGCATAGGAAGGAGTACAGGTTAATACCGTACTGCCAAAATCCTGCATCAACATTATCTGTCTCTTGGTATTACCACCAGAGGTAGGTATTACTGAAGCTCCTATCTTTTCAGCTCCATAATGAATACCCAGGCCTCCCGTAAAAAGACCATAACCGTAAGAATTCTGTATTACCGAATGCTTGCTGGCTCCTGCACTCACCAGTGCCCGTGCCATAAGTTCCGCCCAGGTATCTATGTCTTTTTTTGAATAACCTACCACAGTAGGTTTACCGGTAGTTCCCGATGAGGAGTGAATGCGGACTACTTCACTCATAGGCAAAGCAAATAAACCAAAAGGGTAATTGTTGCGCAAATCTTGTTTGGTGGTAAATGGTAGTTTTTTGATATCCTCCAGTGAATTGATATCATCGGGCTTGATACCGATATCATCCATTTTTTCTTTATAAGCAGGCACAAAAGCATAAACCCGGTAAACTGTCTCTTTAAGTCTCCTTAACTGCAGTTTTTCCAGTTCTTCTCTGGGCATACACTCTTTTTCCTGATCCCAATAGTTCACTTATTCTACCTCCTCTAATATTTTTCCTGCAAAACATGCAAAAAATTGCAATGATTATGATTATTTAAAGGGCACGCTTTGCACTGCGGTACGTTTTTTTTACAGAAGTTATTGCCTAACGCTACCAACAACGCATGGTATTCATTATAGATCTGTATGTCGTTTATAACATTTTTTTCGAGCAAGTCCTGCATCTGATTATAATTCACATCCTCCGGCACCATTCCTAATCTAAAGAATATACGGCGGGTATAGGCATCTACTACAAATTTTTCTTTAGACGCTGCATACAGCAGTATCGAATCAGCTGTTTCCGGTCCGATTCCCCATAATGACAGCAGTTTCTCTCTCAATGGCTCTAATGGTTCATCAAGCAACGCATTTAAATCCCCATTATAAAATTCAAATAAATAAGCAATAAACACCTTGATCTTTTTAGCTTTTTGGCGGTTATAAAGGGCCGGTTTTATCAATTCGGCTAATAATGCTTCGTCTGCCGACCGCAAGGCCTCCAAATCCATTAAGCCTGCCTCTTTGAGGTTTTTTATTGCCTTCTCGACATTCTTCCATGCCACAGCCTGAGTCAATATAGCGCCGATAACTATTTCCAGCTGGCTTTCACCAGGCCACCATCCACGCGGTCCAAAATATTTTAACAATACTTCATAGATTTGCATAATCCGGTCGCTTAAAGCAGACAAAAGTTATCACCCTTTTTAATGAATTTATCAAGACAGCAGATCGGACAGGGAATATCTATAGCAGGATTATCGGAAAGATAAAGAAATGAAGTGAGTATAAAAAACAAAACCCCACCGAGCCGTGACGCCGCAGTTTAAACCTGCATAGCAGGTGGGTACCCTCCTGCCTGATTTATGTGTCCCATTACGATGTGGGCTTACATGCTTCAAGGCAGAGATAAGTTCCCTTTTTTCGGGTGTTGGCAAAAACTAGGCAGCTAATCACGCACACAGCAGGGGTCTTATTAACTAAATATCCTCGTAAAAATCATAGCATAAAACTACTAATTCTTCAAGAAATGACATATGGCATTATCTGCCGGGTAGATTCCAAACCCGGATTCATCGGACTAAAAAGTATTTTTAAGATGAGCGCAAACTATCGCAGATAATTTTAATCAGTGAAAACCGGCCTGATTCGAAATCTTCTCCTTATTTCTCGCGAATTTTTATAGCCAGTTCCCGCAACTGTTTGCCGCTTACAGACGATGGCGCGGCAGTCATAGGACATGAGGCGCTTTGAGTTTTCGGGAAAGCGATTACATCACGGATGCTGTGTCGTCCAGCCAGTATCATAACCAGACGGTCTATCCCAAAAGCTATGCCTCCATGAGGAGGAGTTCCATATTCAAAGGCATCCAGCATATATCCAAATTTATCTTTGGCCTCTTCCAGGCTCATGCCCAACAGGCTGAACATCTTTTGCTGTACATCCTTACGATGAATTCTAATGCTGCCCCCGCCGATTTCAGTGCCATTGAGAACCAGGTCGTAAGCTCTGGCTTTGCTGGCTCCGGGATTTTCATCCAGCAAAGGCACGTCCGCAGGGCGCGGTGATGTAAACATATGATGCACGGCCGACCATCTTTTTTCTTCATCGTCCCATTCTAACAAGGGAAAATCAACCACCCAGGTGAAGTCGAGACGGGTTTCATCTATCAAGTTAAGTTTACGGGCCAATTCAAGCCGCAGATTACCAAGTACCCTGGCAACAATGTCTGCCCGGTCAGCGCCAAACAATATCAGGTCTCCTGGTTGGGCTTCTACAGCTTGAAGCACTCTTTCAATCTGTTCGGGTTTAAAGAACTTAGTAATAGGTGACTTTAGTTCATTTTCGGTTACAACTATCCAGGCCATACCTTTAGCCCCGTTTTCAACCGCCATTTGACCCAATTCATCAATTTCCCGGCGGGCAAATGAAGCACAGCCGCGAGCGTTAATGGCCCGGACCACCCCGCCGGCTTCTATAGCGCCGGAAAATACTTTAAATTCTACCCCGCGCATCAACTCGGTCAGTTCTATAATAGGAAGATCAAAGCGCAAATCGGGTTTGTCACTGCCATATCTGGCCATGGCTTCATCATAAGTCAGCCGCGGAAAGGGGGTTACTATTTCCCGTCCGGCTGCTTCACGCAATACCAGGGCGATCATTTCTTCCACCAGCTGCATTATATCTTCTTCATCAACAAAGGACATTTCCATATCCAATTGTGTAAACTCCGGCTGCCTGTCAGCCCGAAGATCCTCATCCCGGAAACAACGCGCAATCTGAAAGTATTTTTCCATACCGGCCACCATAAGCAGCTGCTTAAAAGTTTGGGGTGATTGCGGCAAGGCAAAGAACTCTCCGGGATGGACCCGGCTGGGTACCAGATAGTCTCTGGCCCCTTCCGGTGTGCTTTTGGCAAGAATTGGGGTCTCTATCTCGATAAAGCCCTTCTTATCCAGGTAGTCGCGCATGCTCTTAATTACCCGGTGTCTGAACATTAAATTTTCTCGCATTTCTGGACGCCGCAAATCTAAATAACGATACTTGAGCCTCAGGATTTCATCCACGTCTATATGGTCTTCAATATAGAAGGGCGGGGTTTTGGCACTGTTCAATACTTCCATCTTTTCCGCATAGACTTCTATCTTGCCGGTCTTAAGATTAGGATTTTCAGTTTCCGCAGGTCTATGACGAACTTCGCCCTTAACAGCTACCACGTACTCACTGCGCACCTGTTCAGCCAAGCGGAAAGCTTCCTGGTTTACTTCGGGGCTGAATACTACCTGAATAATACCGGAGCGATCACGCAGGTCAATAAAAATCAAACCTCCGTGATCACGCCGGGTGTTCACCCAGCCATTTAGTATTACGATTTCTCCTGCGTTTGCTGCATCCAGGTCTGTGGCCATGCTGGTCCTTTTCATCCAGTCTTCCTCCTAATCCTGCTTGACTAAAATGCTTCTAATATACCGCAATAGATCTTCTGCGGTTACAGTTTCCTGTTTTTTGCTGTTCATGTCCCGCACTGTAAACACCTTGTGCCTAACCTCTTCCTCGCCGATTAATATGACTAACCGGGCGCCGAGGCGGTCAGCGTATTTCATCTGCGCCTTGGGACTGCGGCATAAATAATCCTTATCACTGCGAATTCCAGCTGCTCTAAGTTCCTGCAAGGTTTTCAAGGCTGTATCTTCAAAATTATGATCCATGACTGCTATAAAAACATCAAGATAATTATCCTGCAAATTATCATAATCGAGCTCCTGTAAAGCCAACAAAAGCCGTTCAATGCCCATAGCAAATCCTATTCCTGGTACCTGCGGCCCACCGCAATCCTCGACCAGACCATCATAACGTCCGCCTCCCCCTACGGCGCTCTGAGCGCCAATACCAGGTATATGAACCTCGAACGCGGTCCGGGTATAGTAATCCAGCCCTCGCACCAGGCGGTCATCATGAATAAAGCGTACCCCGTTGTCGGTTAAGGAATTTTTTACCTGGGAATAGTGCTCCCGGCAATCCTCGCAAAGATAATCAAAAAACCTGGGATAACCCTGAATGGCTTCCTGACATTTTTCATTTTTGCAGTCCAGGACTCTGAGCGGATTTTGCTCATAGCGCTGTTTGCAGTCTCTGCAGAGCCGTTCTTGAACGGGAGTAATATGTTTGACAAGTTTTTCCCGGTAACGGGAACGACATACAGTACATCCGACTGAATTAAGGTGCAGTTCATAATCGCTAAGATTGAGTCGCTGTAATATATCCAGGAGCAAAAGGATTATCTCCGCATCAACCCGGGGGTCATTACTGCCAAAGACTTCAGCCCCAAATTGGTGAAACTGGCGGTATCTTCCGGCCTGTGGCCTGTCATAGCGAAACATGGGGCCCATATAATACCATTTTACCGGTAGAATTCCACTGTAAACACTATGTTCTATCAAGGCGCGCGCGCATGAAGCCGTGTTTTCCGGGCGTAGTGTCAGGCTGCGATCGGAACGGTCTTTGAAGGTATACATTTCTTTGCCGACAACATCAGTAGTGCTTCCTACCCCTCGTTCAAACAGTTCAGTGTGTTCAAAAATGGGGGTTCTGATTTCATGGAAGCCATACAGGGCTGCGGTTTCACGCAGTATTTGTTCTACATACTGCCATTTGCCGGATACTGGGGGAAGAATATCATATGTACCCCGGGGCGCCTTATTTTCCATTTCAACCTCCCGATTGCTATTCCCTGATAATTCTAATTTAAGGCCCTGAGCTTGTCAACTTTGCGTTTAATCAGGGTTTCTATCGAATTACAATAGCTGATAGGATCACGGGGGTTATAGAATGAAGTCAGGTTCCAATCCCCCGGATGTACGAATTTGCTGGCTCCCCCTCCGCCCAGGCCGATAATAGTTTGCCTTTCCTCAATCATCTGTACATTATACAAACAATAATGGCCTGGCAAAGAATAACCGGTATTTTCCATACTGGCCTGCATATATTTTTGCCGGTACAAATAATAGGGGTCGTATCCGGCCGTCCGCAAAGCATCGGCAAACAACTCAACTCCCATTCTCACCTCCTTAACCCGTTCCTCCACCGTAAGATCTTTACGCATTTCTGCTAAAGCTGAACCGCGTTTCAATGCCAGGGTGTGAACAGTAACATTTTCTGGTTTTAAAGCGAGGATATTTTCTGCTGTGTACGCATTTTCCCGGATTCCCTCTCCGGGCAATCCTACTATTAGATCCATATTAAGTTCGGGTATACCTGCTTCCCTGACCCATTCTACTGAACGTATCACTCCTTCCCGGTCATGTTTGCGACCGATTTTTTGCAGTGTAGCATCATTCATGGTTTGAGGATTGACGCAGACCCGGTTTACTCCTGATTCTTTGAGAAATTTAAGTTTGGGGAGTGTTAAGGTGTCGGGTCTGCCCGCCTCTACCGTGATTTCCCGTACAGCCTGCGAGATAAATCTTTTCGCCAACAGTTCAAAAAGCCTTTCTGTTGCAGCCTGGGAAAGCACGGTAGGGGTGCCTCCGCCGATATATATTGATTGAACCTGTAGTCCCAGTTCCTTTATACATTCACCCAATGCCAACATTTCTCGCTGCAAACAGCTGAGAAAGCTATCAAGTTCCCCCTCGTGGTTTTTCAGCACCGCCCCGGGGAAAGTGCAGTAAGTACAGCGACTGGGGCAAAAAGGAATTCCGATATATATGCTTATGGTTTTGGCCGCCTGCTCAGGCGACAACAAATAAGAACGGTTGTTGCCCGCCACTTCTGCCAGCAACCGGGCTTTGTCCTCATTTAAGCGGTATTCCTGCTGCAGGATATTAAGCAGAACTTCTCTGGAATATCCTTGGTCCAACATGCGCTGCACCAGTTTAACCGGCCGCATCCCGGTTAAGATTCCATAAGCGTTGATATCTTTAGCAAGATGTTCTTCAAGCATCTCGTACGTAAAAATTCGGACTGCCTTTTTCGCTTCGTTTAATCCGTCCGGCATGGCTTCGTGCAGAAGCAGGGATTTGTTTTGGAAGGTATTTTTATCAGGTGATAACACCTGGCCCGTAATCCTGAGCGCTTTTTCCCGTATCTGCAACTCAATGTTAATAGTAATATCAGCTATCCCCTCGTTATCCCGGCTCAGCTCATGTCCTGGAAAGGCCATGCGGATTAGTTCGTGTACACTGTCATAGAGCCATTCCGGCTGCAGATAGACTTTTAACAATGTCAATTTCCTCCGTTTGTTTAAAGTATGTGCCCAAATATTTCAGTTCTCGGCAGCAGTGTTTAAGTTCGACCAGCAATTCCTCCATTCCTTCACCCTCTGACAGATCAACTTCCACATAGAACCAGAATTCAGCCTGTCGGTCACGGCTGGGACGAGACTCGATTTTGCTGAGATTCAGCTGGCGTTTTGCGAAGATCCCCAGGGTTTCATAAAGGGCTCCCGGCTTATCCTGCAGGGAAAATATCAAACTGCTTTTATTGCCTTTCATATCCGTGTTTACATGTCCAATATGAACAAAACGAGTCAGGTTATGCGCTTCGGCAATGTCAGGGTAGATTACCTGCAAATCGTAAAGTTTAGCCGCCTGATAATTACCGATGGAGGCTGCCCTCCGGTTTTCGCTCTTAAGTATCTGGGCCGCCCGGGTGGTGCTGTCACAGATTTCCGTACGCACCCCGGCCAGTCTGTTTTTAACAAACCTTTCACACTGCAGTAACGCTACAGGTTGAGATATCAACAACTCCAGTTCATCCAAAGCATAGTTTTTACAGGCCATAAGATGCTGTTTAATGGGAATTGAGATTTCACCCTTTATTTCTACCCGACAGGTTTTTAAGCATTCCAGCGTATCCCATACGGAACCAGCCAGTGAATTCTCCAGGGGAACCAGGGCAGCATCAGCCTGGCGGTTTTCAATCATAGCAAAAACCTCCGGTATGGTAGCGGCGACTTGTATTTGAATATCTTCACCCCAATATATATGGGCAGCTTCTTCGCTGAAGGTTCCGCGGGGGCCCAGAACAGCATATTTCACTATCTTAACCTCCTTCCCATAGCCCGCGCCAACGGTTCGATTTCACGCATCAACTGGCTGAACCCTTTGGGAGTCAAAGATTGATCTCCATCAGACAACGCTTTCTCCGGATGAGGATGTACTTCCACCATTATGCCGTCAGCGCCGGCGGCTACGGCAGCTCTGGCCATCGGGGCAACTAAACTGCGTACGCCTGTGGCGTGGCTGGGGTCAACCAGAACGGGTAAATGAGATAATTCTTTAACCATTCCTACCGCCGCCAAATCCAGGGTATTGCGGGTCCAGGGCTCGGCGCTTCTGATGCCGCGTTCACAAAGGATTAGCTGGTTATTGCCGCCTGCCAGTATATATTCGGCAGCCATGAGCCATTCTTCAATGGTAGCCGACATGCCTCTTTTTAAAACAACAGGTTTATTTATTTTGCCCAGTTTTTTAAGCAGAGAAAAATTCTGCATATTACGTGCTCCCACCTGGAGTATATCCGCATATTCGCTTACTGCCGGGATATCCTCGGCATCCATGATTTCTGTCACTACTGGCATGTTCATTTCTTCACCTACGCGGGCCAGAATTTTTAAGCCTTGTTCCCCTAATCCCTGGAAGCTATATGGGGATGTACGTGGTTTATACGCCCCGGCTCTCAACATATGTGCTCCGCTGCCCCGCACTTTAAAAGCGGTTTCTTTCATAATCTCCTCATTTTCTACCGCGCAGGGACCAGCCACAACTACAATTTGTTCGCCGCCGATAACGCAGCCTTTGATTTTGATCTGACTGTTTTCCTCCTGGTGCGCTCTGGACACCAGCATAGCCTGCCCTTCTTTTAACTGCAGCCTCGCCATTCAAATTCCTCCCTTAAATGAATTAGCCACTGATTTACATAGATTTGGATTAAAGGTTTTTGGTTTATAACCCAGGGGCATAGAATATTAATTTGGGAAATAAAAAAGACCTCTTATCCCCATTAAGGGACGAGAGATCTGTTTCCCGCGGTACCACCCTTTTTGCCATAAAGGCCGCTTATAAAGATACGGGATTATTAACCCTAAAACAAAAAACTCCTCGTCCGCATGGGACGAGAAGCAGTTGCTTCCCGCGGTACCACCCAATTTGCCAAAGGCCCGCTTTAAAAGATACAGGTTAATTCCGATATCCTCTCCCTTTTAACGGCAGGAGCTCCGCCACGACCTACTTGCATGATCATCATGTTTCAGCCGGGTACTCAGAAGTGAACTTCAACCCGCTTCCTTATAGAGATGCTTACAGCCGGCGGCATCTCCTCTCTGTATAATTCCACAAGTCTACTTTACTTCTTCATCGCATTTAAAATATGTGATTTATATATTAGCATAGGATCTACTGCTTTGTAAAGTGTCAATACAGCTAATTCCCATTATAAAAACGGGTTGTTCTGGCGTTCAAAGCCAATGGTCGTGGCCGGGCCATGGCCAGGGTAACAAATCGTGTCATCATCATAACAAAGCAGCTTTTCTTTAATATTTCCTATCAGTTGTTTATAAGACCCTCCGGGAAAATCGGTGCGGCCAATGGACATCTGGAAAAGGGTATCGCCGACAAAGATTATATTTCCGGTTTTAAGGCAAATTCCTCCCGGGCTGTGTCCCGGGGTATGTATTACCTCTAATTCAACTGTATTGCCAATTTTGATTATATCGCCTTCTTTTATAAATTGATCTGCAGCAGGGCTGGTTACTTTTGTCCCCATCAGAAAAGAAAAATTGGACACAGCATTGGTAAGCATCTTGGCATCAGCTTCATGAATCAATATTTTGGCTCCGGTTGCGTCTTTGACTCCCTTATTGCCGCCAATATGATCTATGTGGCCATGAGTGTTAATAATATAGATAGCCTTAAGATTATCCTCCTCCAGCATCCTTAGTATAGCTTTGGGGTTGCCTCCCGGGTCGATAACTGCTACTTCACGTGTTTCTTCGCAGCCTACAATATAGCAGTTAACTGCCATGGCGCTGATTTCCAAGCCCTTTAATATCACTTTTTATAACCTCCTCAAAAACTAAAAGGTTTTTTCACTATCCAATAAAATAGTACACGGACCGTCATTTGCTATCATAAGCATCATTTCTGCTCCGAATTCTCCGGTAGCTACTTTTATTCCCGCATTCTCAATCAGGTTAATACATTGATTGAACAACGGCAAAGCCGCCTCTGGTATTTCTGCCTCAGAAAAACTGGGACGCCGCCCTTTACGGGCATCGCCATACAGGGTAAACTGGCTGACCAATAATACTTCCCCGCCCGTGTCCAAGAGGGAAAGATTCATTTTACCATCCTGGTCCGGAAAAATACGCAGATTTATTATTTTATCCACAAGATAGGCAACATCATTATAGTTATCCCCTTTTTTAATTCCCAGCAGAACTACCAGCCCGTTTTCGATAGAGCCCTTTTCTTCCTGGTTTACAGTTACTCTGCTGAATCGGCTGCGTTGTACTACCGCCCGCAAATCAATCACCTCTGACTTCGCCGGGCAAACTTCTTCTCACTTCCAAGACGTCCTGGACCTTTTGTATGCGCTGCATCAAGGCTTGCAATTGGCTCATGTCTTTTATTTCCAGTTTAAAGTCCATTACCGCCTGCTGATTCCTGGTCACCCGGGAAAAAACAGAATTAATTTGTACATGCTGGTCGGCAATCACCGTTAAAACATCGGTAGTGAGGCGGGGGCGATCAAAAGCCTTTACTTCCAGTTCAACCACATATATGCCTTTGCGATCTGACCACTCCACTTCGATAACCCGATCTTTTTCGTGTCTTAAATAATTCTGCAGGTTGGGACAGTCTTCCCGGTGCACTGATACTCCGCGCCCCCTGGTTATATAACCCAAAACCCTATCTCCCGGCAAGGGGTTACAGCAATGCGCCAATCGAATGACCACATCATCAACACCCTTAATGCTCAAAGCTGCATTAGCACGTTTATAACCTGCATCGGGATTAACCGGGACGCTTAACATATCTTCAACCTGAGCATCCGGGAAATACATTTCCTTTATACGGTTGATTGCCTGTCCGGCTGTAATAACACCATCACCTATGGCAGCCAGGAGATCGTTTACAGTATTAAGGCTGAAACGTCTGGCAACTTCTAATAGTCTTTCTTCCTTCAGAAATTCTTTAGAACTCAAGTGCTTTCTTCTGAGTTCCTTTTCCAGCATATCGCGGCCTTTGATTATATTATCCTGCCGTTGTTCCTTTTTAAACCAGTTTCTAATTTTACTCTTGGCAGAGGACGTTTTAACAAAAGTAAGCCAGTCATGACTCGGTCCGGGTGAGTTTTTTGAGGTAATTATTTCTACTATATCCCCATTGCCAAGAGGAAAATCTAATGGAACAATGCGCCCATTGACCCTGGCGCCGGTACATTTATGACCGACTTCCGTATGTATACGGTAAGCAAAATCAATAGGGCATGCGCCTTTGGGGAACTCGTAAACAGCGCCTTTGGGAGTAAAGACAAAAACGGTATCATCAAATAGGTCTATTTTTAAAGACTCCATGAATTCACTGTTGTCTTTTACTTCCTGCTGCCATTCCAGCATCTGCCGCAGCCAGGCCAGCTTCTCATCAAAATCCTTTTCCTTAGGCTGCTTTCCTCCTTATAACGCCAGTGGGCAGCTATGCCGTATTCTGAACTGCTGTGCATCTCCCAGGTGCGGATCTGTACCTCAAAAGGTTCGCCGCCTTTTCCCAGCACCGTCGTATGCAGAGACTGGTACATATTATATTTGGGGGTAGCGATATAATCCTTGAATCTTCCCGGCAGAGGCCTCCACATAGTGTGAACGATTCCGAGGACCCCATAACACTCCGGAACTTCGTTGACAATTACCCTAATGGCTATCTTATCGTAGATTTCGTCGATATCCTTACCCTGTTTTATCATCTTACGATAAATGCTGTAGATATTTTTAGGACGCCCGGCTATATCAGCCTTAATACCAATCTGTTCCAAACCGCTCTTTATCTGCTCTATTAATTCATGCACATAATCTTCTCTTTCCCGGCGTTTTTGCTTTAAACGCTTGGCAATTTCATAATACATATCTGAATTTAGATAAGCGAAAGCCAGGTCTTCAAGCTCCCATTTAAAGCGGAAAATGCCCAGCCGATGAGCCAGAGGCGCAAATATCTCCATGGTTTCGCGGGCAATTTCTTTTTGTTTTACTTCACTTTGGTAATTTAAGGTGCGCATATTGTGCAAGCGATCGGCCAATTTAATTAAAATTACCCGTATATCTTTGGCCATAGCCAAAAACATTTTGCGCAGGTTTTCGGCCTGGGCTTCCTCCCGGGACTGAAAATCGATGCGGTTTAGTTTCGTAACCCCTTCTACCAGCAGGGCAATTTCCTCGCCAAATTCCGCTAGAACGTTTAAATACGTTATACTGGTATCCTCCACCACGTCATGCAATAATGCGGCACATATTGTAGCCGTATCCATTTCTATATCTGCCAGTATTAAAGCTACTTCGACGGGATGAATTATATAAGGTTCGCCAGAGATTCTGGTTTGCCCGCTGTGAGCCATTTGGGCATAGGAAAAGGCCCTGTCGATTAGTTCAAAATCCGCATCAGGTTCATATATTTGAATTTTTTGTATAATAGGTTCTACCCCTGATTCCACAGGCATCACCACGCTATATATTTATTCAGTTCGGTTTCCAGATTCTGAAAAGCTTTTTTTCAGCCAGGCCTTCCAGGTAATAGAGGGAATGGTCTATATCGACCTGGCTGTTTGTTGAAGAAAACAGTTTTATTGCCATAATACTACCTTTTTTCTCAACCGTGCACAAGTCCAGTTCGGAAAGGACCTGTGTTATAGCTTCTATTTCCGTGCTTCTCCATTCCCGGGGCAGGTGAACTCTAAGCGCAGCCAGCAGTTCCCTCATATTCGTATAAACTGGATTTCGGCCTGTTGAAAGCAAATAACCCCAAAAAGTGTTTACCAGGTCCTGGCCGGGATAAACGCGCTCCAGGTACATGCGGTTAAAATCCAGCGCTTCGCGGGCAAAAACCGTAAAAACATTAGTTTCATCAATTGCGGCTATCTGTTCCATTACATTTTGGATTTCAAAAATGCTAAAAGGCGCGTCAGCGAATACTATTTCGTCAATCTTCCCGGCCAAGTATTCATAAAAGACGCCATCTGATATTAATACCCCGGAAGGAATTTCATTAAAACGTTTGCGTATAGCGAACCTTTCATGGTTCAAAGTCATCCCGGCCTCAATGATAATATTGCCGTCCTGTGCTGCATAATGCTGTACCGTGCTGGGACGGTTGCTGTAAACAACTGAACGCGTGTCCCCGTTATATTTCCATGTTCCACTGATTGCAGAGGGGAAATATACCCTGTCTTTAAGATGGCTTATATTTTTGCTGCATATTAGTTCCTGCCATTCTTCATCTGCTTGATAAGGCCAGAGTTCAATTATTTTCACAAAATCAGGCATCAGCCCATGATTTAGCAGATAACGGCAGCAAGCCTGCGTACTAAGGCAAATCGGTATTTCACCGCTTAATAAAGCCTTCTGCCGTTTCTGGCGTTCAATCACCGGCATTCTGCCATGAATTTCCCGGACCGCTTCCGGCTGAAACAATAATCCATATAAGGACGGCTCTTCTCTAAGGTGCGATATGTAGGAAAGACCAGCATAATGTTAAAACTTTGTGATAAATCTTTTTCAATCATCTGTGTTAAATTGAAGAATCGTGATGATCCAGCTGCCCTGGTAAGTTCGTCCGGGACAAAGCTGGGTTTTATATCATGCAAACGCAGCCTTGGCTGATTATTTCCGCCATAATCGTTTTCTTCGAGGTAAAAAGCCAGGTCGTGATTAATCAGTCCGGTGCTGCTATTCAGGTAACTACCTTGACGAAAAGCTACCGCACTCAAACCGTCCACTTTGCAGATAAAGTGTTCCTGCTGTTTTCCAATCAAGCGAGCGGATGCAAGCCTGGCCCTGCGCAGCAATAAAAGCGGCTGCGGGTTGCCCTCGCCAAATGGCTGCATCAATTCCAATTCCCGCAATAAATGAGGGGTTAAATCCTTTACTTCTACCTGCATGTCAATATTCAATTCCGGTTCCGTTTTTTCATATAATATGTGCTGTATAGCCCAGTTCTTGATATCACTTTTAAAAAGCTCAAATTCATCCCTGTGCAGACTTAAACCCGCAGCCAGGCGATGACCGCCATACTGCAGCAAGTGGCGGTGGTTGTCGGCCAGGGCCTGGTAGATATTAAAACCGGGAACACTGCGGCATGAACCTTTGCCAATATCTTGGTCCCAGGAAATCATAATTGCCGGAAGGTTATAACGTTCACACAAACGCGAAGCTACAATCCCTGTAATCCCTGGATGCCAGTTATCTGCAGCCAGAACAATTATCCCCTGCTTTTCATCAGGCAAACCTTCCAGCTGTAAAACCGCATCCTTAAACATAGCGGATTCCAGCGAACGCCTTTCATCATTCAGCCGGCATAAAAGCCCGGCGATTTCCGTTGCCCGAGCAGGTTCAGATGATTGCAGCAGTTCGATACTTAAAGCGGCGGTTTTCATCCTCCCGGCAGAATTAATACGCGGAGCCAGCATAAAGGCCAGGTGCCAGGTATTCAGCTTTTTGCCTTCTAATCCACAGGCTTTTATTAAGGCTTGCAGGCCAGGGTTTGTGGTAGTGCTTATCCGGGGCAGTCCGTACTTCACCAGTATACGATTGTCGCCGACAAGCGGTACTACATCCGCTACTGTTGCCAGAGCCGCCAAATCCAGCCAGGTATAAACCTCTTCTTCCGACAGTCTGTTCCGAGACAAAGCCTGGCATAACTTGAATACCACCCCAGCTCCTGCCAGGTGGTAATTGGCTTCGCACTTATCAAGTTTGGGATTAATGATAGCAATAGCATCCGGTAATTGCGAACCGGGGATGTGATGATCCGTAATAATTACATCCATGCCTAATTCAGCCGCTTTTCTAATTTCTTCAATGGAAGTGATGCCGCAATCTACGCTTATTAAGAGTTTGCAGCCTTTAATAGCCAGTTCCTCAATCGCCTTGATGTTCATACCGTAACCTTCGCTGAAGCGGTCCGGGATATAATATTGTGCCTCGCATCCCAGGCGTTTAAGGCATCGCAGCATAAGAACCGTACTGCAGACACCATCCACATCATAGTCACCATAGACTACAATTTGTTCCCCATGCTGACAGCCTGATCTATACGGCGCACTGCAGCCTCCATGCCGCTTATTATCCAGGGGTCGCTTAATTCGTCCCATCCAGCATAGAGATATACGCGGGCTTTATCATATGTATCAATACCCCTGCCGCACAAAAGCACAGCTAACTCTTGGGATATATTCAATTCAGCCTGCAGCCTGGCTGCGGCTTCTGCGTTACCGGTTTTTATTATCCAGTTTTTATATTTTTTCATATGATCTCCTCATAACTACAGCAGGCATATTTCCCATTATATTCCTGGGAGAAAGTTGGGTGTATACACATATATAATAAAAAACTATTTGGAGGTGCAGCTATGCCTAAAATCAGGCATTTATTTCCCGGAGGCAATACCTGCTTCGGATTTTATTCCTATTATAATTATATTGTCAGCCCAAATGTTAAACGAAAAATAATTCTTAAGGGAGGCCCCGGGGTCGGCAAATCAACCTTTATGCGTAAAATGGGCGAAGACTTTAGTTCTGATGGTTATGATGTTGAATATCACTGGTGTTCCTCCGACAATGACTCCTTGGATGGGGTTGTCATTGGCGACCAGGAATTATGTATTCTTGATGGTACGGCCCCGCATGTAGTTGATCCGCGTTTTCCCGGAGCAGTTGATGAAATAATCAACCTGGGAGTGTATTGGAACAAGAAAAAGCTGGTCAAAAACCGCAATGTAATTGTCAATCTGACCCAGGATATCGGACGTTGTTTTGACCGGGCCTATATTCGACTTAAAGAAAGCCGTCTGGCAATGGAAGAATGGATCTCCTATTATCATGACGCCATAAATGAAGAAGCAGTAAACCGTAATATTCTAGCTCTCACATTAGACTTTATCCCCAAAAATAACACACATGCCGGAAGCGTCCGCCATCTCTTTGCGGCCGCCATAACTCCGTTGGGCATAGTACACCGGGCCGAAAGCCTGTTGGATTCTGATTTGGCTGTTTTCGCGATCAAAGGCAGCCCGGGTAGTGGTAAAACCGAGCTTTTTATCAATATATTTAATATGATAAATCTTCACGGCATTAATGCTGAAGTCTATCACAATCCCGCCGACCCCGATGAAATTGATCTTATTTTGCTGCCAACGGAGAAAATAGCCCTGGTGAATATTAGCTCGCCCCTGGTGGATTATGAAACAGCTATTTCCGGGCGGAAAATCAAACGTATGTTGGATTTTGATGCTCTATTGTCAAAAGAAATGATAGATACTTATGCCCATAATATTTCTTCCGCACAAGAACGATATGAAACTGCTGTCAGAGATGCGGTTTCGCATATTCATAACGCCAAAGAACTGCATGATGAATTGGAAAGTTATTATACTCCGGCGATGGACCTGGATGCCATCGAGCAGATGCGACAGGAATTATTCTTACAGCTTAAAGAGGAATTCGCATAAGATACTTATTCTAAAACTCAAATTTAGCAATTGACTTAAAACAAATTCATAGCTTGCGGGCAACTTAACATATAAGCCTACTAATATCCTGCCAAGGCAAGGCAGGGAAAGGGGGCGAGCGGCGGGACGCCGCGAGCGCGCCACGTGACCAGGATGGGAACTTGGCGCGGTACCCCTTGATCACCGAATTAAGCAGATGGTATCATTTGGCAGCAAAGTAGGCGCGAGTAAGATAAGATATGAATTTGTGTTAACGCTGAAACTTGTGTTTAAAACAAATACGCCTTTACCTTTTCCCCAGCTTTCAGCCCCTGTTTTTCATAGGCTATATGAATATAGCCATCAGCCAGGGCCAGGATGCTCATAAGGCCGGATTTACCCAGGAGTGGACGTGCTGTCGGCAGATCCTCTCCTTCAATAATTTGTACGGGAATAAAATCATCGCGTCCCGCTTGAGAAGCAACGTTTAATTCCAGGGAAACATCCCGAACCATTTCAGCGCAGCTTTGCAATAAGGGCTTGCAAATAATATGAAACATCATTAAAGCAGATACCGGATGTCCCGGCAAGCCGACAGCAAGTTTGTGACCTATCTTCACTCCCAGGCATGGTTTGCCTGGTTTAACCGCCAAGCCGTGAAACAACATTGTGGCATCAGGAAATGACATTAATACTTCCAGACTCATATCCTTCAGGCCTACCGAACTGCCGCCAGACAGAAGCAGAATATCGTTCTCATTCAGCCCCTTATCAATTGTTCGGGTTAATTCCTGACGATCATCCTTAACCAGCGGATAAACATTGGCGATGTGGCCGCATGCTTCTACTGCCACCGCCAGGGCATAAGAATTAACATCCCTGACCTGACCCGGCAAAGGTTTAATATTTAGCGGAACAATTTCATCCCCAGTAGATATGATTCCCACCCGGTACGGTTTATTAACCGGCACATATTCAACCCCTAATGAAGCCAGTAAACCGATGTCTTGAGCGCGTATAGCTTTGCCGGGCAGAAATAATTCCTGCCCGGTTTGCACATCCTCACCGGTTTGCATTATGTTTTCCCACGGCGCCACCGGTTTGTAAATCAGGATAGTATCTTCGCCCATTTTTTCAGTGTATTCCACCATTACCGCCGCATTACTGCCCGAAGGCAGCATCCCGCCGGTAGGTATCCAGCAGCAGTGACCGGGAGTTATTTCGCATTCCGCTGCTTGTCCCATCTGCACTTCACCATCAAATTGCAGAAACGCTGGCAATGTTTCACTGCAGCCATACGTATCAGGAGCATATACCGCGTAACCGTCAACCGTAGTACGATTAAAAGCAGGCAGATTCTCCGGGCTGACAAATTTACTGGCAATGGTTTTGCGGTAGGCATTTCGTATCGGTAAAAGTTCTGTCTCTTGTTTAGGGCATGCTTCTCGCAATTTCCTTAATCCTTCTTGGAAGTTCACTACATTTAAGAATTCACCCACTTGCTTTTCTCCTTTTTTTCTTGTCAGGTTTATTATACTCCAGTTGGGTACAGGTTTAATAAAATTAACTATTGAGTAATTTTGTTATTATCATTCAGATAAGCTACAATATAGTGAAAAAATATTGAAAAAACTGGAGTTATAATATGCAGCGCAACGTATACATTGAAAACATGCCGCTTGAAAAAGCCTTGACCCTGTTCATGAATTCGCTGCAGGAGCAGGGTTACTTCGCCATAGAAAGTGAAGAAGTCGATGTAATTACATCACAGGGACGCATCACCAGCAAAGCGGTTAGTGCCAGGAGATCCTCTCCTCATTATATTGCTTCGGCAATGGACGGAATTGCTGTTAGGGCTTCCTGCACAGCCCAGGCTAATGAACAAAACCCAATATATTTAAAACCCGCAGAAGACTTTATAGAAGTGGATACCGGTGATTATGTGCCTTTGCCTTTTGATGCGGTCATAATGATTGAAGACGTAAATTTTATTGATGGACAGGCACAAATAATTAAACCGGCTGTTCCCTGGCAGCATATACGTTCAGTAGGTGAAGACCTGGTAGCCCATGATCTGCTGTTAACGAGTTTCACTCCTATAGGCCCCTTTGAAATAGGCTCTATGATAACCGGAGGATTGGAAAGGGTAGAGGTGGTTAAACAACCCCGGGTGGCTATCATCCTACCGGAACGGAACTTCGGGAAAAGGCCAGCGATGATATGGCCCCGGGTGAAATCATTGAATCCAACAGCCGTATGCTGGCTGCCCTGTGTACTGAATGGGGCGCTATACCTTTACGTCATGCTCTGGTAATAGATGATAAAGAACTGTTAAGGCAAGCAGTCAGAGATGTTAAAGATGAGGCCGATATTATTGTTATCTGCTCCGGCTCATCAGCCGGACGCGAAGATTACAGTTCAAGTATTATTGATGAATATGGCAAAGTCCTGGTGCACGGAATTGCTATTCGTCCGGGCAAACCTGCTATACTGGGCATTATAGATAATAAACCCGTAATAGGGGTACCAGGCTATCCAATTTCGGCCCAGCTGATATTTCATCTGTTTGCCCGTCCGGTGATCTACCGCAAACAAGGACTGGAAGCTCCTGACCAGGAGCAGCTGGCTTGCACCATATCCAGGAAAACTGCATCTTCAATGGGAGTAGATGAATTTGTCTATGTTAACGTATCCTGTATCGGCGGCCATTATACCGCTTATCCCCTTTCGCGAGGCGCAGGCATTACTACCAGTCTGGTCAAAGCAGACGGCGTACTGCAAATACCCCGCGGCAAAGAAGGATTGCAGGCCGGTGAAAATTGTATGGTTACCCTGAGACGTCCCCGGTCATTAATTGATAAAACCATGGTCACTATTGGCAGTCACGATATCTGCCTGGATATCCTGGCGGATATTCTAAAGCAAAGCCATAACCTGAGGCTGGTCTCGACTAATGCAGGCAGCATGGGAGGAATCATGGCCCTGCGGCGCGGAGAAACACATTTTTCCGGGATTCACCTGCTTGACGTTGATTCAGGTGATTACAACACTACTTACTTACGCAAGTACCTGTCTGATAAGAAATGGCTGCTGGTAAACCTGGCCAAGCGCCAACAGGGATTAATCATTAAAAAAGGCAATCCGCTCCGGCTTAATTCTCTACAGGATATTCAGAATAAAGAAATTCGTTACATTAATCGCCAACCGGGCGCCGGAACCAGAATTCTCTTTGATTACCTCCTGGCTCAGGAAAACCTCGAACCTTCACAAATAAACGGTTATACCCGTGAAGAATTCACTCACCTGGCAATAGCGGCTGCTGTAAAAAATGATGCTGCTGATGCAGGCCTTGGCATATTTGCCGCTGCCCGAGCCATGGATTTAGATTTCATACCTATCTGTGAAGAACGTTATGATCTGTGTATTTTGTCGGAACTGCTTAGTTCCGAATGGCTGCAGATATTATTAGATATTATTCGAGGTAAGGAATTTATTTCCCGGGCCTTTGATTTCGGTGGTTATGCCCTCGATATATCCGGAAAAATTATCGAAAGCAACGGTATATAACTTATATTTATGTTATTATTCCTTTAAATTATACTTATGATGATTTATAGAGAAACAAGGATTTTTACGATATGATGTCGAAGCATATGTAAGTTATGGCTTTGTTAAAACCATTTGGTTTGCTTATGGCAAGATTCTTGAAGGGAGGGGTTTATAGGCATCTTGGTAAGTAATCGATAATCCTCTTAATTTAACATTAAATGGATTATCGAAAATTTGTTCTGAGGTGCTATAATGCAATAGAAAAGGGATTATTGTCGAACTTATTAGGGGAAAGGAGAGTGTAGACTTTATGAAGGTTACCCGCAGACAGTTTCTCAAGGTAACCGGAGCTACTGCTGCCAGCTTTGCAGTACTTGATCTGGGTTTTGATATGCAAGCAACAGCAGCTGGCGTTAAGGAGTTGCGCATTAAAAACGTTACTCCCACACCCACAGTATGTCCTTACTGTGCTTCCGGATGCGGTCTGGTAGTTTATTCCGAAAAGGACTCAGCTGGGAAATTTGTAAAACTCCTCAGCGTACATGGCGACCCGGATAATCCCATCAACCAGGGTGGAGCCTGTGCCAAAGGTGCAGCCATGTTCAATCTCAGAGAGATTTACAACGAAGAGACCGGGGAACAGGAGATCAATCCCAAGCGCGTACAAAAGCCGATGTACAGAGCGCCGGGGAGTGACAAGTGGGAAGAAAAAGATTGGGAATGGATGGTAGAAACCATTGCCCAGCGAGTTAAGGAAACTCGCGACAAGAGCTTCATCCACAAAGAGAAAAACGCTGACGGCAATGAGGTTATAGTAAATCGCACCGAACGCATTGCTCATGTTGGCGGTTCTGGTCTGGATAATGAAGAAGCCTATATTTTAAGTAAATTAATGCGTTCCCTGGGTTTGGTCTATCTGGAAACCCAGGCCCGTATCTGACACTCCTCGACGGTGGCAGGTTTGTCACCTTCATTTGGTCGCGGAGTAATGACCAATCATATCGTTGATATGAAAAATACCGATTGCGCCCTTATTATGGGCAGCAATGTAGCTGAGAATCACCCCATTTCTATGAAATGGCTGTTTAAGGCTAAGGAAAACCGGGGAGCCAAGCTGATTCATGTAGACCCCAGGTTTACCAGAACTTCAGCCCGTGCTGATATCTATGCACCGTTGCGTTCGGGTACTGATATCGCGTTCCTGGGCGGAATGATCAAATACATCCTTGATAATGAGCTTTATCACAAGGATTATGTGGTCAATTATACTAATGCTGCTTTCTTAATCGATGATAAATATGGATTCGAGGATGGTCTGTTTACCGGCTATGATCCAGCCAACCGTAAATATGACCCCACTACCTGGGATTATAAGAAGGACGATAAAGGCGCGGCCTTAACCGATCCTACTCTACAGGATCCCCGCTGTGTGTTCCAGCTTATGAAGAAGCACTATGAACGCTATGACATTGATACCGTATGCAAAATTACCGGAACCCCCAAGGATAAATACCTGGAGGTTCTGAAAACCTTCTGCGCCACTGGTAAACCTAATAAGGTTGGGACCATAATCTATGCCATGGGTATCACCCAGCATACTGTAGGCGCACAGAATATCCGCGCTTTCGCCATTGTGCAACTGCTCCTGGGCAACATGGGTCGTCCTGGCGGCGGCATCAACGCTATGCGCGGTGAGAATAACGTTCAGGGCGCTACGGATATGGCTCTTCTTTTCCATTATATTCCAGGCTATATCGATTCGCCTATGAACAGCACCGCCAACAAGGATCTGATTTCGTACCTCAAGGCGGTTACTCCTGGTGCAGCCAAACTTCCGGTTACCAACCTGGAAGAACTGAGAGCCGCTGTAAAGGAAGGTTTCCCCAACTCCGGCTTTAAGATCAATACTTCCAAGTGGGTAGTAAGCTTATTGAAAGCCTGGTGGGGCGATGCTGCCAAACCCGAAAATGATTTTGCTTATCATTACCTGCCCAAGCGGGATGAAAAGAAAAACTATTCGCACATCGCCATCTTTGAAGCTATGTATAAAGGCGAGATCGATGGTTTGTTTGTCAGCGGCTCCAACCCGGTAGTCGGCGGACCCAATGCCAACAAGGAACAGGAAGCTATGTGCAACCTGAAATGGATGGTTTCTTCCGACCTGTGGCTGAATGAAACGGCTGAATTCTGGACCTATCAGGCCTGGGAAAGACCGGTTGACAACCCCAATGTGCCGAAGAAAACCCCGGCGGATATTCAAACCGAAGTCTTTTTCCTGCCGGCAGCAGCGGTTTATGAGAAAGAAGGCACCGCCGCTCAGACCGGGCGCTGGGTACAGTATCGCTGGAAAGGCGCCGACCCGGTTGGCGAATCCAAGGCGGATCTGGCCATTATCTATGAATTGGGCAAAGCGATTAAAAAAGCCTATGCTGGCAGCAAGCGGCCAGAAGATGAACCCATTGTTAACATGACCTGGGATTATGAAGGTCCGGCCGGTTCAGAAGAACCGGATATCATGAAAGTGGCTCGTGAACTCTGCGGCTATGATACCAAGACCAAGGCTCCCATCGAAGGCTTTGCCAAACTGACCGATGATGGCGCGACTGCCTGTGGCTGCTGGGTCTACTGCGGAGCTATGACCACCCTGCCGGATGGCACGGTGCAGTACAAGCCCCAAAAACGCGATAATGTCGATAATTCTAAAACCGGTTTGGGTCTATTCTCCAACTGGGCTTGGTGCTGGCCCATGAACCGTCGTATTGTCTACAATCGCTGCTCTGTGCAGCCAGATGGTATTACCCCGTGGCCGGGTGACGCCGAACGCAGCTGGTACACTGGGATCCCCTGGCATTGTCTGATCCTAAGAAGCCAGAACTGCTGGGCAGCTGGGTCGGAGACGATGTGCCCGACTTCCTGAAGCCGACCAGCCCTGATAAACCGGCTTTTACCAGCCCATTTATCATGCGTGCTGATGGCAAGGGCGCACTGTTTGTAACCGGCAAAATGATGAAGGATGGTCCCTTCCCCGAGCACTATGAGCCCTGGGAAAGCCCGACCCAACCCATCCTCAACAAGGTAGCCTTAACCCGGCGGCCAAGGTCTGGCTCCCGAGGAGCAGGGTACCAGCGACAAGTATCCGATTATCGGCACCACCTATCGCGTGGTCGAACACTGGCAGACCGGGGCCCTGACCCGCAACCTGCCCTGGCTGGCCGAGCTGATGCCCAATATGTTTGTTGAGCTCAGTGAAGAACTGGCCAAGGAAAAGGGTATCAAAAACGGCGGTGAAGTAATCGTATCGACCAGCCGCGGCGATATCAAGGCTCTGGCCTGTGTTACCAAACGCTTCAAGCCCTTTAATATTAACGGCAAGACCGTACACGAAATTGGTATGCTGTGGCAATACGGGTTCAAGGGATACGCTACCGGCGACCCCGCCAACCGTTTAACTCCGCACATTGGTGACGCCAATGCCATGTGTCCCGAATATAAAGCATGGCTGTGCGATATAAGGAGGGCTTAAACATGGCGAATATGGCTAATATGTATGATGTAAGCAAATGCACCGCCTGCCGCGGCTGCCAGGTAGCCTGCAAGGACTGGAACCAGCTTCCGGCGGTAATAGAACCATTTAAAGGCAATTACCAAACTCATGAAGACACCAATGGCGATACCTTCACCATAGTGAACTTCATTGAGAGCGAGGACGCGATAACCGGCGTGCATTGGAACTTCTTAAAGCGCCAGTGCATGCACTGCCTGGACCCGGCCTGTATGAAGGTCTGTCCCCAGGGCGCGTATTACAAGAGCGAATCCGGCGCTACCCTGCATGACCCGGATAAATGCATAGGCTGCCAGTACTGCACCTATGCCTGTCCCTTT
>NZ_BBCE01000008.1 GCF_001311885.1 Syntrophomonas palmitatica JCM 14374
AAACAAAGAAACTGAGCATCAGCTTGTTTCTGATTTTGAGTTTATAAAACCAATGCACTGAAAATCCTCTCCTCCCTCATCTCATTAACGATATACATTATTGCTGCTGAAAATCGGCATATTCACTGCTTTCAACAATACGTTCGCAATCCAGTAAGAGCTTGACTTCATTAGCACTTTTGCCAATGCCCTTGATGTATTTGTGAAAACTCTTATTTAAACGAGGCGGCGGTGATATTTCTTCATCGCTAATGCTGGTCACTTCACTGACGCTGTCTACAACCAAACCCACTGAAATATTATCTTTATCGACAACTATTACGCAGGTCCTATCATCGTAACTGCGCGCTTCCTTACCAAAACGCAGTCTGATGTCCATTACCGGAATTATTTTACCCCGAAGATTTATAACCCCTTTAATATATTCCGGTAAATCGGGTATGGGAGTTATGGATTGAATTCCTATTATCTCGGTAACAAATTTAATTTCAATGCCATATTCCTCTTTATCTACCATGAAGACCAGGTATTTGCCCTTCATAGTATCTTCAATATCAAGTTCATCTGGGTCCATAATATCTTGCATAATTGTCCTCCTTTCCTTGTCGTTTATATCCATTAAAGTTTACTGTGCAAGGATGCAATATCAATTACCAGGCTTATACTGCCATCCCCAAGCAACGTGCAGCCTCCAATACCCTTTAAATTGGTGTTTTGCATTTTAATAAGTTCAGGAAGGGGTTTAATTACTACCTGCTGCTGTCCCAGTAAACTGTCAGCTAATAGACAGATTCCCTTTGAATCATCCTCAACCAGAATTAATATGCCTTCCCCCGGATTAGTGGTGCTGGGCGCAAGTTTGTAGAACTCCTGTAATCTAATCAGGGGATAAAAAGTGCCGCGTATCATCACAATTTCATTACCTTCAGGGTCTTTCATTATTAACTGTTCCTGGCTGCAGAACGATTCTTTGATTAGGTTGACCGGAATAGTGAAAGTATTATTTCCTGCTCCGATAACCATGCCGTCAATTATAACCAGGGTAAGTGGGATTCTAAGAGAAATTAAGGTGCCTTGTCCGGGAATGCTGTCAATAACTACCGTTCCTCCCAGCTTCTCAAGGTTCTTTTTTACTACGTCCATGCCCACTCCCCGCCCGGAAAATTCATTTACTTCATCCTTGGTGGAAAAACCGGGCAACAGTATCATGGAATATATTTCCCTATCGCTTAATTGGTCGGGACTCTTGTTTAACAGGTTTTTTGCCCGGGCTTTATTAATGATTTTTTCTTTATTAAGGCCGCGGCCATCATCCTTTACAGAGATCCATACGTCTCCCCCGGCATTTCTGGCATCCAAAACAATTATTCCGGTTTCATCCTTGCCCGATTTTTTTCTTTCTTCCCTATCTTCAATACCATGATCTATAGAATTGCGAATAAGATGCATGAGGGGATCGGAGATTTGATCAATAATATTTTTATCTACTTCCGTTTCTTGCCCACTAATAACTAATTGAATATTTTTATCTAACTTATGGCTCATATCACGAACCAGGCGGTTCATTTTCTGAAAGGTTGCTGTCAATGGCACCATACGTATAGACATCACGGTATCCTGTAATTCACGGGTTATCTTGCGCAGATGCCGACTGGCCTTATTAAAGCTGTCCAGTTCCATTTCAGCCAATTCAGGATTTCGTGTGACCATAGCTTCAGCAATGACTAATTCGCCAACCAGATCCATTAATATATCAAGTTTAGTAACTCCCACACTGATCATGTTCTGTTTTCTCGTTGCTGGCGAAACATCATTTTTTATTGCCTGTTTGCTCCGGATATCATTATTCATTGGCATCCGGTCAGACCGCATCAAACTTTTTAATTGTTCTATATGCAATTCCTTTATAAATGCGGTTTGGACTATAAATGCTTCTAATTCCTCAAAATCCAGATATGAATCAAATTCTATTTGGAAACCGTATTCTTTAATATAAATTGAGGTTTTTTCATTATCAGCAATGTCAGATGGAAAGAATTCGATATTCACCGCTATTTCCTGTATACGGTGGACTAACAAAAACGCCCTGACATTCTCCATACCGCTATCCGTCTCAAAGAACACAACACATCTGTAACGCCCTTGCATTAAGATTCCCGAATCAGCATTTTGTTTAATGCTCTCTTGCAGAGCGGTATTCTGTGATATTTCTACATCTTTCTGTCTATTGGGAGATGGTATCTTTAATGATTGCAGGTACTCATGACATAATGAAATAATCTGATCAGCACTGTCTGCTTCATTGTGTCCATTTGCTAATGATTCCAATGATGATCGAAAATAATCAATTACCATAAACAAAAGATCGGCTAACCGGGTATAATCAAGCTGTTTGTGGTTTTCTTCCCGCAAGATAGAGAACAAGTCTTCAGCAGCATGTGCTAAAGAGGCCATATTAGAAAAATTCATAACTCCAGCATTACCCTTAATCGTATGCATAATCCTGAATATTTCATTTGTGTTAATATCCATTTTTTGTTCCATTCCTAAAATTATTGCTTCCAGTGATTCGATAAGCTGATTTGTTTCATATATGAATGCATCAAGAAAAAATCCGGATTATACTGACTGCAGATCTTTATCACCTCCTATCATGGAGATTACATGATAATACCAGGGGTCTTTATATTACCAATATATTCTATTTATGTTATTTGGTCCTATGTTTTGCCGGAGCTTCGTTAAAAAAGCTGTTCCAACCCTTTGACAATCAACAAAGCCTATATTATAATGATTTCTGCGTGGAATGCGTTACGCAGCCGATTGGTGTAACGGTAGCACAACTGACTCTGGATCAGTTTGTCAGGGTTCGAATCCTTGATCGGCTGCCATATGGCCCCATCGTCTAGAGGCCTAGGATGCCGCCCTCTCACGGCGGAGACAGGGGTTCGATTCCCCTTGGGGCTACCAGCATATCCGAATTATGGGCTTTATGCCGTTGTTTTGTATATAACTCTTTTCTGGTCGCCATTACGGATATAGTTATACTCCTTTGGGGCTACCAGTGGAAAATTAAAAGGAGAAGGTTTTTGAAGCCTTCTCCTTTTTTAGGTTTCTATAACATAAAAAAACCACCCGCAATGAACGAGTGGTTCAGATATTTATTCTATTATCCTGCCAGGCCGCTCTCTTCGTAATGGGAAAACTCCATATTAAACCCGGCCCTCCCCTGGGTTAGTGAACGCAGTACGGTTGAATAGCCGAACAACTCCGCCAGTGGCACACAGCCTTTGATAACCTGTGTATTGTTGTATAGTTCCATAGATTCAAGACGTCCGCGGCGGTTACTGATATTATTTATAATGCTGCCGGTGTATTCTTCAGGCGAACTAATCTCCAGCTTCATTATAGGTTCCAGAATCCGCGGGGCTGCCTTTTTTAAACATTCCTTGGTTGCCATCATAGCGGCAGTACGAAAAGCCAGTTCTGATGAATCGACTTCATGGAAAGAACCATCTAACAGAATAGCCCTTACATTAACTACTGGATAACCCTTTAATATGCCTTCTTCCAGCCCCTGTTTTATACCTGCCTCTATGGCCGGGAAATACTCTCTGGGGATGGCCCCGCCTGTCACCCGGTTTACGAATTCAAAGCCCTCGCCTTCCTCCAGGCGCAGGACTACATGAGCAAATTGTCCGCGGCCTCCGGTTTGTTTAACATAGCGGTAATTCTGTTCCGCAGCACGGGTAATAGTCTCGCGGTAAGCTACCTCGGGTTCGCCTATATTAAAGTTTAGATTAAATTCCCGGGTCAGTCTTTCCGCCACTATCTCCAGATGCAGCTCACCCATACCGGAAATAAGAGTCTGCCCGGTTTCCTTATTGAAACTCATTTTAAATGTCGGGTCTTCAGCTGCAATTCGGGCCAGGGCTTCAGAAATTTTATCCTGATCCGACTTGTTTTGGGGTTTTATTGCAACCTGAATAACCGGTTCCGGAAAATCTATAGATTCCATTAGTAAAACCCGGTTTTCACTGCACAGGGTGTCTCCGGTCTGGGAATGCTTTAAACCGATTATGGCCACGATATCTCCCGCCTGCACCTGATTGATCTCCTCGCGGTGGTTAGCGTGCATTTTAAGCAGACGGCCAATACGTTCTTTTTTGTCCCTGCTGCTGTTATAGATATTGCTGCCCGATTTAATGGTACCGGAATATACACGGGCAAAAGCCAGTTTACCCACATGCCGGTCACTTACTATTTTAAAGATTAAAGCGCAGAATTCATCTTCAACATCAGGTCTTACTTCTACAATAGTCTCATCCAATTCGAGTTTGGCCTGCACCGCATCTACATCAAGAGGTGAAGGCAGGTAATCAGTAACCGCGTCTAAGAGTGATTGCACACCTATATTGCGGTACGAACTGCCGCATGATACCGGTACCAGATTGTTGTTCAGGGTATTTTCCCGTACAGCCTTTTTCAGAATTTCTGCAGGAACAGTTTCCTCTGCAAAATACATTTCCAGTATCTCATCATTGAATTCGGCCAGTTTTTCTACCATTACCTGACGCCACTCACGAGCTGTCTGCTGATAAACAGGCGGTATATCTCCTTCACGAACTTCCCTGCCATGTTGGCCGGTAAAGTTTAAATAGTTCATATTTATTAGATCTATTATGCCCACAAAGTTTTCTTTTTCATAAACCGGCATCTGCAGAACCAGCGGGATGGCGCCCAGTTGATTTTTAATCTGTTCTACTACCCGAAAAAAGTCTGCTCCAACAGCATCCATTTTATTAATATAGGCAATCCTGGGGATTCTGTATTTGTCGGCTTGCCGCCAAACAGTCTCTGATTGCGGTTCAACCCCGCCGCGTCCGCAGAATATTACGACCGCGCCATCAAGAATCCTCAGGCTTCTCTCTACCTCGGCAGTAAAGTCTATGTGACCGGGCGTATCGATTATGTTTATATCATAGCCATTCCAGGTACACCTGGTAGCGGCAGAAGTCACGGTGATGCCGCGCTCCTTTTCCCAGGCTAGAAAATCCATCACGCTTTCGCCGTCATGGGTTTCACCGATTTTATGGGTTAAACCGGTATAATACAATATTCGTTCGGTGGTGGTGGTTTTGCCCGCGTCGATATGGGCAATAATACCAATGTTTCGCAGGTTCTGCAGCATTATTCTAATTTCACTCCTTAAAAATCCAAAAAATAAGCGGCATAACCACTGGAATGCCGCACTATATGACTATCCTGGCCTTCTTAATCGGATGCTAACTTATAGTAAGCCCAAGTAAGAATTTTACACGCTCTATATTTATTTGTCAAATGAAATAAAAATTATTCCCCTTTAAATTCTGGCTTGCGTTTCTCAAAGAAAGCCTTGATGGCTTCGTTTTGATCATACGTTCCGCAGCAGAAGGTAGATTGGGCTTGTTCAAAAAGCAGCCCTGCCGCGACGCTGCTCTCAGCCGCCAGGTTAATCCCCTTTTTAGCAAAACGAACCGCCGCTGGAGGTAATCCGGCAATTCGCTTGGCCATTTTTAGAGCACGTTCCATTAACTGTTCACGAGGTACTACAATTTCCACCATGCCCATGCGCAGTGCTTCCTGCGCATCTACTTCTTCACATCCAATAATCATGCGCTTGGCCTGCCCTGGCCCAATCAGGTGCGTCAAACGAGTGGTTCCGCCCATATCAGGAGATAGGCCAAACCTGACTTCCGGAATGGCCATACGGGTATCTTCAGCCGCAATCCTTATGTCACACCCCAGGATTAATTCCATAGCCGAACCATAACACAAGCCATGTACGGCTGCAATAACGGGGATGGCCCATTCCTGCCAGCGGCTGTACACCCGCTGCAGCCAGGTCAGTTTATCCATAATAAAGCGAGAATCCACATCATTTACTAGTATATGCAGGTCAATACCGGCAGAAAAATGATCGCCATTGGCATTAATAATTATGGCACGCAAGTCCTTATCCTTCTCAATAACTCCTTGAACTTCGTCTAGCTCTTCCAGGAGCTGCCAGTTTACCAGATTGTAATTTTCCGGGTGGTTTAGAGTTATAATCCCAATACTGCCTTCTTTTTTAAACAAAAGCCAATCACCATACGACATAACCGCTTCCCCCTTAAATACTTCTCTATCTAGTTATTGTATATCTGCTATTTTACCAACGGCGATATGGCTTTAAACTCCGGAGTGCCGGCGCACTTCAGAAGATCAAAAACCACTGTCTCCGTATTAGTAACCACAGCACCCAGATCTCTCATCAGTTCCAGCCCGTTGTGATAATTTTCATCAAAACGGGAACAAACCGCATCATTAACAACTTGCACCTTATAGCCCGCTTCTACCAAATCCCGAACGGTTTGGAACACACAAACATGAGTTTCGGTGCCTGCGACAATATATGTCTGGCGTTTAATGTCAGTTAAAACCTTAAACAATTCATCAATACAGGCTGAAAATTGTACTTTTTCAAAATAATAATAATCTTTCAGTTCATCCTTTATCTCCGGTACGGTAGCTCCTAGGCCGCGAGGATATTGTTCTGTTACTATCACCGGAATGTTAAATTGTTTTGCTGTTGCTATCAGCAGCTTGGTGTTGTTAATCACCCTTTCCCGGTCTTTCATGGCCTTAAGCAGTCTTTCCTGGAGATCGATTATGACGAGTACTGCATCTTCGGCGATTACCTTGAATTTATTCACTTGGCCTAATTCTCCCTTCTGTCAGCTTTGAAAGTATTGTACCATTAAGAGCAACAAATAATAAACAGATAATATTACTAAATATAAAATTACTTTTACGCATATTATTATAACAAACTTGTTTAAATAATAATAATTATTATTTGCAGAGGTAATTTTTCATGCCTAGTATAAATACAAACCGGGCAGGCCTTGACATCTATGCCTGCCTTATACTATAATCTATTTCGCTGAGAGATTTTATGCGGTAGTGGCGGAATCGGCAGACGCGCTAGATTCAGGATCTAGTCTGTGTACGCAGGTGGAGGTTCAAGTCCTCTCTACCGCACCATAGAAAAAACGGGAGGTTGAAGCCTCCCTTTTATATTTTCTGGAGAAGAATGGATTAATTTTATCCAAAGTGCCGATCACTTTTTACCATGCATTAACGATTGTAAAAAGCCCAAGAAAAACCTAGAATTTGAGTATAATGAACTGCAAATAATGTTGAAAGCAGGGTGAGTTATGAAAAAACGCGATTACTTAATTATAATGGCAATTTTCGCTACGGTTTCACTAACCGGGCTTTGGGTAGCCAGGAACAGTACCCGCGTCCAGATTATATACCCTAAAGAAAGCCCAATCCTTTTAGAAAAAGACTTCACCGTCCATATTAATGATGGACATGTATCTATTGGCAAGACCAGTATGGAAGAAGTAATGTCTCTTCTGCCGGTGGTAAAACCCTGGGTATGAGCACCGTTTACAAAACTAGCAGCCCCGAATGCATCTTTACCTTTAATGGTGACAGGACAATATTGAAAAAAATCCATATTCCTAATAATCAAGTATGTACAAACCGAGGTATTAAAGTGGGAGATCCCTTGCAAAAGGTAACTGAGGCCTATGGCCCCAATTATATTTACAGCGGCAAAGGCAGGCAGCTTAAAGATTTTGAAGCTATATACAGCGCAGACAAGAAGCGCAGTATCATTCTTCAAATACGTGATTCAAAAGTGAACCAGATTGTTTTAGTGGAAGAAATGTGGCCTGAAAAAAATAAGCCATAAAGTTGAGGGGACAGGCGGACTGTCCCCTTGTCCCACCTTCTCTTAAAACTCTCCCAGCAGGTTTATCATTTCTATGGCCGTAAGTGCTGCATCCACACCCTTGTTGCCCGCTTTAGTGCCGGCTCTTTCGATGGCCTGTTCTATGGTATCAGCGGTTACCACGCCATATATAACCGGTATGCCGCTGTTAAGGCTCACCTGGGCAATACCTTTTGTTACTTCAGCAGCCACATACTCAAAATGCGGAGTAGCCCCTCTAATAACCGCTCCCAGACAGATTACTGCGTCGTAGCCTTTGCTCGTCATTTTCTGCGCGGCCAGGGGCATTTCAAACGCACCGGGAACCCAGGCCACATCGATATTATCCTCGCTTACATTATGTCTGATTAGAGCATCCATGCAACCAGACAGAAGTTTGCTGGTAATGAATTCATTAAACTTGATACGATAATGCCAATGCGTTGCTTCTCGCCAGTAAGTTTTCCCTGGAATGTTTTTCCCATCATTATTTACCTCCATTTTATATATTGGCCAGCATGTGACCCATTTTTTCCTTTTTGGTTTGTAGGTAACGCTGGTTTTCCGCCTGGCAGGATATTTCAATCGGTACCCGTTCCACTACCTCTAATCCGTATCCCTCCAGACCGTGCAGCTTTTTGGGGTTGTTGGTCATCATGCGCATCTTTTTTACCCCCAAATCAACCAGTATTTGCGCGCCGATACCGTAATCCCGCAAATCAGCAGGAAAGCCTAACTCCAGGTTTGCTTCCACCGTATCCCGGCCGTGATCCTGCAGCTTGTAAGCTCTTATCTTGTTGCAGAGCCCTATCCCCCGTCCTTCCTGCCGCATATAAAGCAGTACTCCCCTGCCTTCCTGTTCTATCATCTCCAAGGCTGCAGCCAGCTGATCCCCGCAGTCGCAGCGCCTGGAACCCAGAACATCACCAGTCAGGCATTCTGAATGAACCCTTACCAAAACCGGTTCATCTTCATCCCATTCGCCTTTAACCAGGGCCAGGTGTTCTTTGTTATCCAGTATGGATTGATAAGCAACGACCTGGAATTCACCAAACTTTGTAGGAAGTTTTGGCATCCGCCACCCGGTTAATCATTTTTTCACGACGGCGGCGGTATTCTATCAGATCGGCAACCGAAACAATTTTCATATTATGGACTTTGGCAAATTCCAATAATTCCGGAAGCCTGGCCATGCTACCGTCAGGATTCATTATTTCGCAAATAACTGCCGCCGGATATAACCCTGCCATTTTGCACAGATCTATCGAGCCTTCAGTATGCCCGGTGCGTCTTAAAACCCCGCCGGGCTTGTAGCGCAAAGGGAATATATGGCCTGGTTTTCGGAAATCCTCAGGCTTGGCGTTTGGATCGATCAAAGCCCGCACTGTATCCGCCCGTTCAAAAGCTGATATACCCGTACTGGTGGTTTTATAGTCTACCGAAACCGTAAAGGCTGTTTCATGATTATCGGTATTGTCCATAACCATAGGTTTGATGTTCAGTTCATCCAGCGTTCGCCCAGCATAGGCACACATACTAAACCTCGGGCATGGGTTACCATGAAATTAATTACTTCTGGAGTAGCCTTTTCGGAGGCTATTATTATATCTCCCTCATTCTCCCGGTCCTCATCATCCACCAGGATGAGCATTTTCCCTTCACGGATATCATTTATTGCTTCTTTAATACTATCAAACAATTAATACCCTCCTTACAGAAACCCGTTTTCAGCTAAGAATTCAAGGCTTACCGGGTTCCTGGTTTTTTGCTCTGAACTAAACAATAGTTTTTCAATATATCGTCCTAGTATGTCGGTTTCCAGGTTGACTAAATCACCTGCTTTCTTATTTCCGAGTATGGTTTGGGCTGACGTATGAGGGATCAGGGAAACTGTAAAGCTATCTTCAAATACATCCACCACAGTGAGACTGGTCCCGTCAATAGATACGGAACCCTTGGGAACAATGTATTTCATAAGATTAAGCGGGGCAGATATGCGAAAAATAGTTGAAATGTCAAGCATATTCTTCTCCATGACTTTTCCAATCCCATCGACATGCCCCTGCATAATATGCCCTCCCAGCCTGTCACTCAAACGCAAAGCACGTTCGATATTAACCAGGCTGCCGGGATTTAAACCGGCCAGAGTAGTCTTAAGCATGGTTTCCGGCATAACATCGGCAACAAAATGCTGGCGGTCAAAGTCTATTACTGTAAGACATACTCCATTTACAGCCATGCTGTCACCTATTTTTAGATCCTGTACTACCAATGAGGCCTGTACGTCAATCTGAGCTGACTTTCCACCTTTGCGAATATGCCTGACCTGTCCTATTTCTTCAACTATACCCGTAAAAATCGTTATCACCCGCCTTAAAGGTAAAGTTCAAAATTAATAGCTTAGATAACATAAAGGTTTATTATTTTAATCTGTGTCCATCTGTGGTAATTCGTTCCTAAAATACCCGCTGATAAGAATGTCTTTTTCAAAGAAGCGGTATTCTATATCGCACAGCATGACCGCATCATTCATAAATTCTACGCCCCTGCCGCCGACCGGGCTGGGAGCCTTGTTCCCGCCTGCAATTTTGGGAGCTACAAAGGCCAGATATTTATCAGCCAGTTTATTTTCAATAAGATTAGCATTAATCTGTGCTCCTCCTTCGACCAGGAGGCTTAATATCCCTCTATGCCCCAATTCATCCAAAACCTTGTCCAGAGGAATCATATCAGTATTGGTTTCTAAACATATCACTTCGGCCCCGGCCTGCCTAATCTCTTCCGCTTTTGCAGTGCTTGCTCCCGTTCCGCAAAAAATAATCGTAGCCTGGCTTTGACTGCTCTGTATGATCTTACTGTTCAATGGTATTTGCAAGCATCTGTCGATAATAACCCGAAGCGGATCACGTGTATCATCTGTATCCAACCGGGTATTAAGTTGAGGATCGTCCTTTAATACGCTGCCTATCCCCAGCATAATAGCATCATAAATATTTCTCAGTTCATGAACATGGCGCCTGGAATCTTCACCGCTGACCCAGCGCGAATCACCACTTGAAGCAGCTATTTTCCCATCCAGGGTCATGGCTGTTTTTACAGTTACAAAGGGTCTGCCGGTTCTGATATATTTAAAAAAGAACTCGTTAAGTTTTTGGGCCTCGTTCTGCAATATACCTGTCTTAACCTCAATACCAGCCTTTTGCAAAATCTTTATTCCCCGGCCCATTACCCTGGGATTAGGATCAACCGTGGCAATCACCGCGCGTTTTATCCCGGCTTTAACCAGAGCATCGGCACATGGTGGTGTACGACCATAATGGCTGCAAGGTTCAAGGCTTACATATACATCGGAGCCGCGAGCTGCTTCTCCCGCTTCGCGAAGAGCATGTATTTCAGCATGGGGAGTACCGGCCTGGCGGTGATATCCTTCGCCCACTATGATACCATCCTTGACTATTACCGCACCTACCACCGGGTTGGGACTGGTCCTTCCCATAGCCATAGCAGCCAGTTCCAGGGCTCTTTGCATGTATCTGCTATCCTCTTCCGTAATAATCCCCCGTCTCAGAAACACAAAAAACCCGATTTTTCCTCGGGTCAAATGGACACAAAGAGCAAATACAGGAGACAATAAACATGCTCCCGCCTGCCTTTCTCCTCCCATCCAGACTTTTACTGTCGGCCCCGGAGTTTCACCGGATCATGCCCCGAAGAGCTAGCGGGCTTTACCGCCGATAGGGAATTCCACCCATCCCCGAAGAAAGCTGTGTTATGTGATTTTAATATATACTAGCATGGTGATATTGCCGGGTCAAGTATTGTACCTTTATTTAGCGTTCAGTGCTGTATCCATAATCTAATTAGTTTTAGTGTTTATGTGTCTCATTATGATGGTGTTCACAACAGCCATCATGGCAGTGATGCGAATGTTGATTGCCCGGTTTAAAACCTGCAGCCTCCAATTGTTCAGTAACCTGCCGGCGAATTGTTGACAGATATACACTATATAGTTTCTTCTGTTCAACAAGTTCATCCGGAGTTAACCCATGGTTTTTCTTCTTTCTGGCCAGTTCATTTATTCGTTGTATTAGTTCATCTGTAATCAATGTTTCACCTCAATCAGAAAAAACTCGCCTTCCGTGCAAGCAGCGGTAGCGTTTTAGCACAGCCAATCGAATTACTCTTTGGAAAAGCTCACGGTTACAGCTGCTGCAATAACCTGACTCTGTCTGCAGGATCAGGGGCTTTGAATATGTATGAACCTGCCACCAGAACATTACAGCCTGCCTGTACTACCGCACGGCCCGTTTCAGCATTAATCCCTCCGTCTACTTCCAGGAAGGCCTTGCTGCCTAAAGCGTCCAGGCGGGATTTAATACTTGCTATCTTCTGCAGGCTGCCTGGTATAAATTTCTGTCCGCCGAAACCCGGATTCACACTCATAACCAGAATCAGATCCAGTTCTGTCAGTACATATTCCAATACTGATTCAGGTGTAGCAGGATTGATAGCTGCTCCGGCTCTGGCACCCAATTCCCTGATCATGTTCAGAGTACGATGCAGATGAGGACAGGTTTCGCTGTGTACAGTAATTAAATCCGCACCAGCTTCAATAAAGGCGGGAATAAGCTTCTCAGGAGATTCAATCATTAAATGCACATCGAGAAATAGACTGGTTTCTCTACGAATATCAGCAACAACCTGCGGTCCAATGGTGAGATTGGGCACAAAATGGCCGTCCATTACATCTATATGCAGCCATTCAGCTCCAGCCGCAGCTACTTTCTTTATATCTTCTCCCAAACAGGAAAAATTAGCCGATAAAATAGATGGAGCAATAATCAACGATAGCACCTCTCATTTTTCATGACTTCTTCCAACAAGACCAGGTAATTCTGATAACGAAAATCAGCTATCTGTCCAGCCTCTACGGCTCTCTTTACTCCGCAATCATTCTCCCGGTGGTGCAAACAATCCATAAAACGGCATCCTGTTCTATGGTCTTGAAAATCGGGATAATAGTCAGATAGTTCACGGCTTTCCACTCCCGGTAAATCAAGAATTGTAAAACCGGGGGAATCGGCAATCAATCCTCCGCAAGGAAGAGCGAATAATTCCACATGACGAGTAGTATGTTTACCACGGCCAATTTTTTCACTTATTTCACCGGTGCGGGTTTTCACACCCAGCAGGCGGTTGATTAAGCTGGATTTTCCGCTGCCTGATGGTCCTGCCAAAACCGCCGTCCGTCCTGCAGCCAAATCCAGTATTTTTTCGATGCCAATATCCTGAGTAACCGAAGTAGATATCAAATCAAAACCTGCTGAAGGATAATATTCACGCAGGCGCACCGTATTCCTGTCTTCTTTTAAATCACATTTATTCAGCACGATACAGGGAACGATATTATGATATAAAACTAAAAAGAGAAGTCGGTCAAGCAAAGCGAGGCTAGGCGCGGGCCGGTCATGGGCCATAACAATAAATACCATATCAACATTAGCGATTTTTGGCCGGTACAATTGATTTAAACGGGGCTGAATACTCTCAATTACACCCTGGCCTTCTTCAGTGGCGGTGAATAAAACGCGATCCCCCACAAGGATCTGATCCTTTATTTTGCCGCGCAGCTTGCATTCATAAAGCACTCCAGGCTGGTCTTTTACATAATAGAAGCCCCCGTATAGTTTTAGAACCAGACCTTCAGAAGTCTCAGCCTTCATATTCTTCCTCCCGGCTCATTGACTCCTCCTTTTAAATAAACAGGATTTAATTTATAAAGTAAAGGTCTTGTAAGTGCGGCCATTTAGCTGCACTTCCGCAGTTCCTTTTCCATAATAACTTGCCACCACGGTAATCGAATCACCGGCTTCGTGCAGTTCGTTATAAATGCTGCGGCTGCCTTTTGCATCGCGAATTATGATTACCACTTTATAATAGTCATTATCTTCAGGCAGTTGAAATTCAAGAGTCTTGGTCTGGGCAACCGGGCCAGGACCTTTGCTTATTACCAGGTTGATAGTAGTCTGTTCCTCTACCATTACACCAGCAGCTACATCCTGTGCCATTACCTGGTTGTTGTAGTATTCGTTGCTTTCCTGCCTGGTGGCATCGCCCAGAACCAGCTTGTTCTCTTCTAATTTTCTGCGGGCCGCCTCCAGGTTTAACCCTAGTAAATCAGGCATAGCTACCTTTTGCGGAGTAGGTCCTTTGCTGACCATTAAGTCAACGGAATCTCCCTTATCCGCCATTTGTCCTGCCAGGGGAGACTGAGATATAACATGGTCCTTTTCATATTTATCATCGTATATTTGATCAATACTGCCAACAATCAAACCGCTGTTCTGAATTCGAATTTCTGCAGTATCCTTAGATAAACCTACTATTGAAGGAACCTTAACTTGCTGCGACCCCTTACTGAGAATAACATTTATTACCCGGTCCTCCTTAACCTTTTGTCCTGCCTGCGGTGTTTGCGATATTATGGTGTCCTTTTCGTATTCATCACTATAATCATAGCCATGAACATTCATACTCAGGTTTACGTCTTTAAGCTGCTGATTGGCTTCAACAATATTCAGTCCTTGAATATTGGGTACCACTACTTCTTCGCCAAAAAAACTATCGCCCATAATATAAAAAATACCTGAGAATAAACCCAATAAGATAATAAGGCTTACAACCATCACGTTTCCATGTTTTTTCTTCGTCGGCGCATATTCGTCACCTTCATTAGAAATAGATGGCATAATAATGGTTTTGCCCCTTTCATGACGGCCATTATAATTACCTTTCTCCAGTTCAATGGCCAGAAGAGAATTGCGCATCTGTTCCGCACTGGCATAACGGCGGGACGGTACCTTATCCATAGCATGCAGAACAATATTTTCCAGGTTCGGTGGTATACGGTTATTAATGCTGCGCGGCGGGGCAGGATCATCGTGGATGTGTTTTAATGCCACAGTAATAGGACTCTCGGCATCAAAGGGGACTATACCCGTCAGCATTTCATAAAGCACACAACCCAGAGAATAGATGTCAGAAGCCCGAGTTACCGGCTCTCCGCGGGCTTGTTCAGGAGAAATATAATGCACTGATCCGACCATACTCTTACCAAAGGTTATAGTTTTAGTGCTGATAGCCTGAGCTATGCCGAAGTCCGCTACTTTAACAATACCGGTATTGGTCAGCAATATATTATGTGGTTTGATATCACGATGAATAATACCCCTTTCGTGGGCATGATGAATGCCGTCACATATCATAATGGAGATATTAACGGCCATTTCTAAACTAAGAGGCGCCTGTTCTGCAATAACTTCTTTTAATGTACGGCCTTCCACATACTCCATTACAATGTAGTATGTGTCGATTTCCTGGCCGACATCAAAAATATTCACTATGTTAGGATGTGATAACCGGGCTGCTGCCTGAGCTTCAGTCTTGAATTTTTCTACAAAACCTGGGGATTCCACATATTCCGGTTTTAATATCTTGATAGCAACTACCCGGTCCAAGATTCGGCATCTGGCTTTATAGACCAGAGCATACCGCCTTCGCCTATCAATTCCAGCAGTTCGTAACGGTCGCCCAGCACCTGGATATCCAAAAACAAATACCTCCTAATTATATCCTGATGAGTATGATACTTATATTGTCAAATCCTCCTCTGGCCAGAGCCTGTTTGAGCAACTCCTGAACGGCTTTCTCCAAATCCTGGCCATGAGTAATCACAATGTCCTTTATTTCATCATCCCATACGATATCACTCAAGCCATCGCTGCATAATAATATGATGTCGCCGGTTTTAATTTCTACCTCAAAATTATCAATATTTACACTGTGCTGAACCCCCAGGGCTCTAGTCAGAATATGATTGTACCCGCTTTTTCTCACATCCTCGCTTCGAAGCAAACCGTCCTTAACCATTTCCTGAGCCAGGGTATGGTCCCTGGTTATTTTTCTTATTTCCTGGTTGCTTATAATATACAAAGCACTGTCGCCAACATTGGCCACAGTGAGATGATTATCCCATATTACTGCCGCAGTCAAAGTGGTACCCATTTCAGACCATTCAGGATTTTCGCGGCCTTGTTCCCAGATCATACGGTTGGCCTTTTCGATGGCGAGGTTTAGTTTTCGAGCTATTTCTGGGCCTGGTAATTTGTGCAAATCATCGTCAATAGACTTTACTGCCATACTGGAAGCCACTTCACCGGCCTTGTGTCCTCCCATGCCATCACAGACTATAAACAGTCCCTGCTCGATACGCACAAGCAGACTGTCTTCATTATCAGATCGCACCAGTCCTATATCAGAAATAGCTGCTGCTTCCATCCCTACACCTCGTCTGCCAGGTTCTAGTACTTGGTTAAATTCCCGTTTTTAAACTCGGCCCGTAATTGCCCGCAAGCTGCTTCGATATCAGTTCCATGCTCTTCCCTTAAGGTAGCATTCAGACCCTCATTAAGCAGCCATTGGTGAAACTGTATAGCCGAATCCCGGGATGGCTTCCTGTAAGGAAGTCCTTCAACTTCATTATAGGGAATCAGGTTTATATTGGCTAGTAGTGGTTTAAGTAAATAGGCCAGCTTTTGTGCATCTTCGTGACGATTATTAACCCCATCCAACAACACATATTCAAAGGTCACCCGGCGTCCGGTTTCCAAAATAAAGTAATTTGCTGCTTGCAAAAGGCTTTTTAAGGGATACTTGCGGTTTAAGGGCACCAATTGATCTCTGAGTTCGTCACTGGTAGCATGCAGTGATATAGCCAGGGTTACTTGAAGTTTTTCCCGGGCCAATCTTTCAATGCCTTTAACCTCTCCGGCAGTGGAAATGGTTATATTCCTTTGCCCAATATTTATGCCGCGGTGGTCATTTATACGATGTATGGAGCTTATAACCGCTTCATAATTAAGCAAAGGTTCTCCCATTCCCATATATACGATATGATTGACCAAATTATCGGGACCGTTTTTAATCTTTTTGGATAACTCACGCCGGGAACTCAAAACTTCTCCGACAATTTCGTAATCTTTCAGGCTGCGCTGGTATCCGGAACGGCCTGTAGCGCAGAAGGCACAGTTGACAGGACACCCTACCTGGGTGGAAAGGCACAAGGTGAAACGGCTGTCCTTTTCGTAGCTCTGGGGAATTAGGACTGTTTCAACCCTTTTCTTGTCCTCAAACTCCATAAGAAATTTGCGGGTTCCATCACGGGAAACCCTTTGTTTTAAAACTCTGGGGATTGATACCACTGCAGTGCCATCTAATCTCTGCCTTAATTCCCGGGGCAGGTCGCTCATTTCGTAGAATGAAGCGGTATTTTTTTCATAAATCCACTTGTGTATTTGCCGCCCCCTGAAACCAGCCTGTCCGATCGAAACCAGATAATTCTCCAGCGCAGACATATCCATTCCCAGCAGTTCAGTTTTGACATTATCCGGATCAGGCAAGACTTGTCCTCCTTAATAAAGCATAGAACATACCATCGGTATCATATTTACCTGGCAATAAGGTTAGCATCCCCTGGCGAGCCCTGGCGCGGTCGGTGCTGTCCAGGGGAAAGAAGTCGATGTTATCAGCAAATCCCTGCAGCTTGTAATTATTATTTTGCAGGAATTCTCCAACTACCTTTTCATTTTCGCCCGGATTAATCGTACAGGTTGCATATAATAACAATCCATCGGTCTTTAAGAATTTTCCGGCCTGGCTTAACAATCGCAATTGCAGCTCTTGTAATTCCCTCAAATCTTCAGGATATTTTCGCCATCTCGAATCAGCCCGCCGGTTTAATACTCCCAGCCCAGAACAAGGCGCATCTAATAGAATCCGGTCTGCCTGGTCATTAAGCGTCAGCTGACATATGTCAGCAGCTCTCGCTTCTACTATAGATACCCGCAATCGCTGACAATTTCCCTGCAGAACATTTATCTTATGCGGATGCAAATCATAAGCCCTAATGACTCCCCGGTTTTGCATCAACTCGGCCATATGACTGGATTTTCCCCCTACCCCGCAGCAAAAATCATATACCGTTTCTCCGCTCTCGGGAGACAGAATGCTTGCGGCCAGCATGGAAGCTTCGTTTTGCACATAAAAGGCCCCCTGCCTGTATGCTTCCAAATTGCTGATTGGTTTTAATGATTCTGTAATGCGTATTGCCTGAGGATAGAGACTTGATTTAAAGCATTGCACCTCATCCGCTTGCAGTTTAGCCAGCAATTGCTGTGCATCACAAAGCATGGTGTTGGCCCTTAGCACCAGCGGTGGAGCCTGATTATTATACTCCAACATCCGCTTGGTTTCCGCAACTCCATAGACCTCAAAAAAAAGTTTAACCATCCATTCGGGATGAGAGTAGTAAACAGCCATAAATTCAGGTGTATCTTTTTCAGGAAAAACTATATTATCACGCTGCCGTAAAAGATTTCTCAAAACACCGTTGGTAACCTTGCTTAACTTATCATTAATCTTCAAACGGCTCATATTTACAGCATCATTTACGCAGGCAAAGACCGGAATGCGGTCCATAAACAACAACTGATAGGCTGATATACGTAAAATAGCCCGCAGCCAGGGATTCTGCCCTACAATTTTCTTCTGTAGAAATTGATTAAGCACCCAGTCCAGGTGCTTTATCATTCTAATAGTACCATTTACGATTTCGGTAAGCAGCCGTCGGTCAGGCAATGACAAATCAGTATTTCTCAGGGCTTTTTCCAGGGCCAGATTAGCGTATAAACCCTCTTCCATAATATCATGAACAATTTGCACCGCCAGAACTCGGGCCGGATTGACTGATTCTTTACTATTTATTGTCAAATTCACACCTTCGCCTAATGTATCTATTCGTCACTGCTGCTGCCTACAAACATTAGGATGTAGTAAAGCAGGTTGGACAAAGCCGCCAGAACCGCAGCCAGATAAGTAAACGCCGCTGCCCCCAGAACCTTTTTTACCATGGGAACTTCCGAACTGGTTATCAAAGCGGCTTCTGACAACTGAGCTACAGCACGCCTTGAGGCATTTAATTCCACCGGTAAAGTCACCAGGTGAAAAAGCACCACGGCTGAAAACAGAATAATGCCAACTAAAAGCAAATTGGCACTTTGTATAATCATACCCAGAAAAAGAATAAAATAAGAGGCACTAGACGCAAAATTCGTAATAGGAACGATAGCATGACGCAATTCCAAAGGACCATATTTTTGCTGATGTTGAATTGCGTGGCCTGCCTCGTGGGCGGCTACCCCAATAGCGGCAATGGAATTGCTGCCATAAACGCTCTCAGACAACCGTACTGTACGCGCGGTTGGATCATAATGATCCGAGAGGTTTCCCGCCACTGCCTCCAAACCTATTCCGCCCAAACCGTTGCGGGCCAAAATGGTGCGGGCTGCTTCGGCTCCGGTAATACCCCGGGAAGAACGCACCTCGGAATAGCGTTTGAAGGTGGAACTGACCTTAAACTGCGCATAAATACTGATTATCAATGCCGGTAATATGAACATCAAATAATACATTATATCATCCTCCCTTACATATACTCTTCAGAGCACTTTCGACTTCTTCCAGATTAACTCCCGTATCAACACAAGGTCCGTGGGGTCTGCAATTTAATACGCCTATTACCGGAAGAACTGTCATATCTTGAATCCCTAATGATAAATCCCTTTCACAAGCTACCGCTATCACAGCGGAGGGCTTGCGTTCAGTTATATATTTACGAGCCAGGGTTCCTCCGGTAGCCACTTTCAGTACCGCATGGTAATTATCTGCCAGTTTTTTTAGGTCGCCTACGCTGCATTTACCGCAGGCCTTGCAGTTTTTAACATCAACCGTTATTTTATGAGGACATTCCGAATTCTGCAGGCAGTGCGGCAGCAGTATCATAATCTGCTCGCCTCTAAGCCATAAACGGCGGCTTTTAACCAGGTAATTGTTGACCGCAATATAAGAACGCAGAATTTTTTCTTTGTTAATCCCCACAACCCCCCCTACCAGCAAAGCTAGGGGAAACAGCATTTCGTGAACCCGCTGGGCCAGGGATTCCAAAGAAGGTATGGTGCGCGAACGCAGAATCATAATAACCAGAGCCATGAGACCTATTCCCAGCATTAAAAAGATGACCAGAACTACAGCGGCTAGAATAATTATTATAATATGATTCACTAAAAGGCTGCGTTTGGTAATAAGATACCATATTAGAACCAGCAGCAAAAACATTATTAAGAGACTGCTGGCCAGCAAGCCAACATAAAGACGTTTCTTCGTATCCACATTGAACCCTCCCGGGTTAATGGAAAGATGCTCCCTTTGGCAGGGGGAATCCCTGCAGGAATTCTTTTACTGCCATACGCCGTTTGCCTTCTCTTTGCAATTCCAGTATTTCAAGTATGCCATTGCCCGTTTTTACCCAAAAATCATGGTCATGAATCTCAAGGATTTCCCCGGGCTTACCTGCTAATTCCTGGTCTACTACCCGGCTGCGATAAATTTTTATTTTAGTATCCTTGATCTGGCGTAAGCGCGGAGCGGGAGACAAAGCCCTAATTAAATTATGCAAATTTGCTGCGGGCAGCTGCCAGTTAATTTTTTCATCTTCCCTGGTCAAGCGGTGAGCATATGTAGCTCTGGAGTTATCTTGTTGAATCCTTGGGGCTGTTCCATTCTGAAGTTTCTTTATAGCCTCCATTAAGAGAGCCGCCCCTTTGGACGCCATTATATTTTCTAGATTGCCGTGGTCGATTCCATCTTCGATAGGAATGACTGATTGCAAAATAATATCGCCGGTATCCAGCCCCTCATCCATGTACATGATAGTAATCCCGGTTTCTTTTTCTCCTGCCATCATGGCTCGCTGTATAGGAGCAGCCCCGCGATATGCGGGAAGCAAAGAACCATGCACATTAACACAACCATATGCGGGATATTTTAATAATTCTCCAGGAATTATCTGCCCGTAGGACACCACTGCAATTAAATCAGGCTTCAAGTCACATACTATATTAATCGCTTTCGGGTCCTTTATTCTCTCCGGCTGAAATACTGTAATGCCGTAATCCTCAGCCGCCTGTTTAACCGGAGTAGGTGTCATTTTGCCCCCGCGTCCCCTGGGGCGGTCGGGTTGAGTTACTACCATCGGAATACTAATATCAGCTTGTACTAACGCTTGAAGTGAAGGTACTGCGAAATTAGAGGTGCCCATGAAAATTATATTCACTTGCATCTCTCCGTTCTATCTATTTTTCCCGTCGGATATCAGTGGCTTTATCAATAAACAGAATCCCATCCAGATGGTCTATTTCATGCTGTAAAACCCGGGCAAGAAGATCCGAAGCCTCAATGGTTACTTCCTCGCCCTGGCGATTAAGCCCCACAACGGTTACTTCCAGAGCCCGTTTTACCATTCCCACCGTTCCCGGTATACTCAAGCATCCTTCCCGGGCTGATTTTTCACCTGCGGATTTAATTATTACCGGATTTATCAATTCAAGCAAATTATCCCCTGGATCAACCAGTATCATGCGTTTGGAAATACCTATCTGCGGGGCAGCCAGTCCTACCCCATCCTCTGCGTACAATGTATCGCGCATATTGTCCAGAGCCCGTAAAACACCAGCATTAATTTTGGTAACAGGTTGAGCCTTGGCCCGCAGGGTTTCATGGGGTAAAGTCAGAACCTTGTATACTGCCATTGTTATCCTCCTTCAAATAGTAGATACTGGATCAATATCTATTTCCAGTTTGACTCTCTTTCTCCTGGCATATGTGGTTAAGCGTCTGCCTATGCTGCTTAACAATAATATATTATCGCATTTTGCTATCATCTGGTATCGAAAACGGTCTTTTATCTGTATAAAGGGCAGGGCGCCGGACCTAGCAGGGTAAAAAGTTCTTCCCTGGCATCAACCATTTCATTGATTTCTAAAGATATCATATCAGCAACCTGACGGGCAAATTCTTCCTGTACAGCGGAGATAACAATCCGCAGTAAATGAGTAAAGGGAGGGTAATTCAAAATCCTCCTCATTTCTATTTCCTGAAGATAGAACTTCTCATAATCCTGTTCCGCCGCCAGCCTGATAAGCTTGTCATCGGGCTGATAGCTTTGAATTATTACTTCGCCTGCTTTATCGCCTCTCCCGGCTCTACCTGCCGCCTGCACCATCAGCTGAAAACAGCGTTCAGCCGCACGAAAATCAGGCAGATTCAACATATTGTCCATATCAACGATTCCTACCAGAGATACATTGGGAAAGTCCAAACCGCGGGCCACCATTTGGGTGCCTACCAGAATATCTATTTGCTTTTTTTTCATCATGCTCAGAATTCCAGCCTGGCTGCCCTTTTGACGGCTCCTGTCTAAATCAAGCCGTTCTATTCTCGCCTGCGGGAATAAGCCTTGCAGTTCGAACTCAATCTTCTGAGTTCCGGTTCCCACTTGTTGAAGGTGTTTGCTTCCGCAGGCCGAGCAGCTCACCGGTACTCGGGCCTGGTGGTTGCAATAGTGGCATATATACATTTCCTGATCACGATGATAACTTAAGGCGATAGTACAATGCGGGCAGGAAGGAATATGCCCGCATTCGAGGCATATAGTCAACGGAGCAAAACCTCGCCGGTTCTGAAAAATAATAGCTTGTTCGTTTCGTTCCAGAATCGCTGATAACTTTTCCCGCAATAAAGGTGAAATAATGCTCCCGGTATTACTGCGGCTGGTTTTCATATCAGCGATATGAACTGTGGGCATTGATGCTGATCCTACCCGTTCAGGCAAACGCAACAACCTGATATCACCGGCACAAGCACGGTAGAAGCTCTCCACAGCCGGTGTGGCGCTTCCCAGGAGAAAGATGGCCTCTTCCATTTTCGCGCGTTGCCGGGCAACATCGCGGGTATGGTAACGCGGCTGTTCCTGTTGTTTGAATGTATTCTCCTGTTCTTCATCCATAATAATGAGCCCAATGTTATGCAAGGGGGCAAACACGGCCGAGCGTGCGCCCAATACCAACCGAGCTTCTCCATCATTTATACGCTTCCATGATCGGTAGCGTTCTCCGTCAGCCATACGGCTGTGTAAAACCTCAAGGTTTTTAATGCGGGTCGAAAAAATCTCCAGGAGATGACGAGTGAGGGCAATTTCCGGTATAAGCACCAGGACATCCCGCCCGCTGTTAAGCACTTTTTCCGCCAAACGAATATATATTTCCGTTTTACCGCTGCCAGTGACTCCGTAAAGAAGAAATTCTGCAAACCCGCCCATCTGCACAGCCTGATCGAGTCTTGCCAGCACTTCAGCTTGGTCCGGGCTTAATATATGGCCGTGCAGCAAGTTGGCCCGGTCACGGGGCACCATTTCAATGAAACCTTTGTCAATTAATGATCGCAGGCTTTGTACCGGGATCATCTTCTCCATGGTTTTCTTCTCAATACTGCCGGCCCGCAGCAGTAACTGCACAGCCTCAGCCTGGCGGGGAGCCTTCCTTATTAGACCAGGCAGGTCTATTTCGGGATCAAAGTCTTTAAGCACAAAATCAAATTCTTCAGCGGGTATTCTGGCCGCAGGTTCCTGTCCGCTTATGTGAATAAGTCCCATCTCTTGCCAAAGATTTAAATCATTCTGACCTGCTCTGCTAACTGCTTCACGGTAAGACAATTCGCCCCTTTCCCATAATTCATTCATAAACTCCATGAGATTCTGCTGGTTTTCTTCTATCCCTTCGATTTCATCCAGTGATAATAAGGGCAATACGATTTTCCGTCCTGCTGGTTTGGGTTTGCGCGGTAAAACCAGAGCGAGGGCTGTAGATAAGGAACAGGCATAATACTCGGATATCCATTGTGCCAGGATGTAGAGTTTATAATCCAGTAATGGTTCCGGGCTTAGAATCTTTACAAGCGGGCGTGTGGGTTTAAGCGGCACGGGAGCATCCTCATTAACTATTATGCCTTCATGTTTTTTTTTGCCCAATTCTACCAACACCCGCTGGCCAAACCTGATATCATTTTCCATATTAACAGGTACATGATAAGTGAAAACTGGTATTCCCGATTTTATGGGCAGGTTTATTATCACTTCTGCGCAGCGCATAGACCTTCCCCCAATGAGTAATCGAAATTCATAGAGGCGGGTCCTCCCGCCTCACAAAACTATAATTATCCAAATAATTTTTCGGAACAACTCAACACAGATACACACAGAGATTTCTCACAAATTTACATAGATGATTTATCAGTGCTAATCTGTGTTCATCTGTGGCTAATATACTCTATAACCCGGCTTGCTGCCTTATAGAATCGGCTTTATCAGTTCTCTCCCAGGTGAAATCCTCATCCGATCTTCCAAAATGGCCGTAAGCCGCTGTCTTCCTAAATATAGGTCTGCGTAAATTGAGGTCGCGAATAATCGCTGCCGGACGGAGATCGAAATTGTTTTTTACCAGCTCCACTATCTTTTCATCTGATATTCTGCCGGTTCCGAAGCTTTCTACCCTGATCGACAGGGGATAAGCCACGCCGATAGCATAAGCCAGTTGGATTTCCAGGCGGTCAGCCACCCCGGCCGCAACCAGGTTTTTAGCCACATACCGGGCAGCGTAACAGGCCGAACGGTCAACCTTGGTGGGGTCTTTGCCGGAAAAGGCGCCGCCGCCGTGACGTGCCATACCGCCATAAGTATCCACAATAATCTTGCGTCCGGTCAGACCGCAGTCACCCTGAGGCCCCCCAATGACAAAACGTCCGGTGGGATTTATATAGTATCTGGTTTTATCATCCAGCATACCTTCTGGAACAGTAGGCCTGACAACATGTTCTATTACATCTCTTTCTATATCCTTCATTGCCACATCAGGATGGTGCTGAGTGGAAACTACTACTGCATCGATCCTAACCGGCTTATTGTCGATGTACTCCACCGTTATCTGAGTCTTACCATCGGGACGAAGATAAGGAAGAACACCAGTCTTACGTACTTCAGTCAGCCGCATGGCCATCTTTGATGCTAAGTAAATAGGCGTGGGCATAAAACTTTCCGTTTCATTGCTGGCATATCCAAACATCATGCCTGATCACCGGCTCCGATAGCGTCCAGTTCGCTATCAGACATCTCACCCTTCTTAGCTTCCCAGGCCTTATTTACACCCATAGCGATATCGCCGGATTGTTCATCCAGAGAAGTGATAACTGCACAGGTCTCACAGTCAAACCCATATTTGGCGCGTGTATAACCTATATCCCTGATGGTACTCCTCACTAATCTGGGAATATCCACATAACATTCGGTGGTGATTTCGCCTGAAACCACGACTAGTCCGGTAGTAACCAGCGTTTCTGCAGCTACCCTTCCCATCGGATCCTGCGCCATGATAGCATCAAGGATAGCATCTGAAATCTGATCAGCCATTTTGTCAGGATGTCCTTCGGTTACAGATTCGGACGTAAAGAAATTCCTCGACATCTTCTCCATCTCCTTATTTTTTTAATTGTTAAGCAAGGATACCACCTTATCGATAATAGCCCTTGCTACCTCCTGCTTGCTCATTTTGGGCAATGAAACCACTTCACCGTCAAGCGATATAAGGGTAACTATATTGGTATCACAGGCAAAACCTGCCCCTTCCATAGTAACATCATTGGCTACCACGAAGTCCAGGTTTTTGCTTTTTAATTTCTTTTTCGCGTTATTTAGTACATCTTCGGTTTCAGCCGCAAAACCAACCATAATTTGACCCGTTTGTTTACTGGCTCCCAGGGTCTTTAGTATATCTGGCGTGCCAACCAGTTCTAAAACCAAACGTTGTGAACCATCATCAGTCTTCTTTATCTTCTGGTCCGCTGCCTGCGCTACTCTAAAATCACCCACAGCAGCAGCCCCAATTATAATATCACAATCAGCCTGGCGCTCCCGCATCACCTGACACATCTCCTCCGCGCCCCAAACCGGTATAAACTCCAGTCCAGGCGGAGGTTCAAGATGTGTCCGCCCACTGACCAGTATGACTTCAGCTCCCCGTTTCAGAGCCTCCTCAGCTATACAATATCCCATTTTTCCGGTGCCGCGATTGGCTATAAAACGCACCGGATCGATATCCTCACAGGTTGTTCCGGCATTAACCATCAATCTTTTACCCTGTAAATCCTGCGGAGGAGGGTTAAGCAAATTTATGATTTGTTCATAAATATCTTCTATTTCCGGCAAACGGCCTTGTCCGCTGACCCCGCAAGCCAAAAGACCGGTATCCGGATCCATAAAACGGTAACCGCGTGATATCAGCTTCTCTATATTCTCCTGTGTAACCGGGTTTAAATACATGTTGGTGTTCATAGATGGCACAACCAGTACAGGTGCGGTAGTAGCCAGAACTATTGTGGAAAGAAGATCGTCTGCCAGGCCATACGTCATTTTGGCGATAAAATCAGCGCTGGCCGGAGCGATAACCAGGAGATCCAGTTCTTCAGCCACTCCAATATGCTTAACTTTCCATTCATCATGTTGTTCCCACAAATCATGTAAAACTTCCCGGCCTGATAAGGTTCTGAATGTCAAAGGGGTAATAAACCTGGTGGCAGCCTCTGTCATAATTACAATAACTTCAATATCATTTTTCTTTAATTTACTGACCAGGTCGGCCATCTTATACGCAGCAATACCACCGGTAATTCCTATGCCAACTTTCTTGGTCATTCCTGTCCCCCCCTGGGCTTAGCACTCTGATCAACAATCCTTACTCTGCCATGCATGATATCTTCCAGGGCAGCAGTCACTACCGTAGATAACCGGTAATTCTCATCATTTCTTTTCTTTTCCGAGAGTACTCGGGCTCTTTTAGCCGCAGCCACTACTACAGCGTATTTGCTGTCTGCAACCTCCATTATATCTTTCGTTGAAGGAGGAATCATTTATTTATCACACCCCATATCCAGATTCCTAATACGGCAACGTTCCGCTTTTATAATACTTGATACCAGATTAACCGCCCGGTCCAACTGGTCATTAACCACCATATAATCATAATTTACTACCTGTTTCATTTCATCCTGGCAGGCTGCCAGACGTACATCTATACTCTCCCGGCTGTCCTTTCCCCGGGCCTGCAGGCGGGCTGCCAGAATCTCCACACTAGGAGGCGCAATAAAAATAAAAACACCCTCTGGAACTTTTTCTTTTACCTGCATAGCTCCTTGAATATCAATCTCAAGCAATACATCCTGGCCGGCAGCCAGGTTTTTCATTACAAAGTCCCGGGGGGTACCGTAAAAATTGCCGTAAACCTCGGCCCATTCCAAAAGCTGATGGTTATTAATCAATTCCTGAAAATCTTCAGCAGAGATGAAAAAATAATCTTTCCCATGTATTTCTCCCTTGCGGGCAGGCCTTGTAGTCGCAGAGATAGAAACCAGGATTTCTGACATAAAAGGCAGCATATTTTCAACTATGCTACCTTTGCCTACCCCCGAAGGACCGGAAATAACAAACAGGATTCCCTTTCTCTCCATCTCTACACCTTCCGGGATTAATCATCCTCTCCAGAATCTTTTGATACCAGACGGTTGGCTACTGTTTCGGGCTGAACTGCGGACAAGATGACATGCCCGCTGTCAACAATGATAACTGCCCGGGTTCTGCGGCCATAGGTCGCATCGATCAAAATGCCTCTTTCGCGGGCTTCCTGAATTATACGTTTGATAGGCGCCGATTCAGGACTTACAATAGCAACTATGCGGTTGCTGGCTACTATGTTGCCAAAACCTATGTTCACTAATTTAATGTCCATACTTTTTTCCGGTTTACCCGGCCACCTCCTGATTATTCGATATTCTGCAGTTGTTCACGTATTTTTTCTATTTCAGCCTTGGTTTCCACTACCAGACGATTCATCTCCAGATCATTTGCTTTAGAGCCGATGGTATTAATCTCTCTGAACATTTCCTGTACTAGAAAATCAGCTTTTCGGCCCACAGCATCTTCACTTTGCATTAATTCGTTTAGATGTTCAATATGGCTCTTTAAACGTACAATCTCTTCGGTAACATTTGAACGGTCGGCAAAAATAAGAATTTCCTGCAAAAGCCTCTGTTCGTCCATTTCTTCCGCCGGAATCCATTCGCTGATGCGTTTACGCAGTTTGTCCCCATATTCTTTGGTAACTTGCGGCGACCGTGTTTCCAAACTTTCCACCATGCCAAGAACCGTCTGGCTGCGCATGGCAATATCTCGGGCCAAATTCTGGCCTTCTTTAATTCTCATTGCTAGCAGATTTTCCATAGCAATATCCAAAGCTGATTTTATAAGCTCCCAAACCTCTTCGAGGTCTTCTTCCCGTTCCTGCAGACTGGATACTTCAGGAAGCCGAAATAGGTCAATAACCTTAATTTCCGCCGATAAGCTCAGATTATCTGCCAATTCCTTCAAATAGTTATAATAAGCTATTGCCAGTTCTTTGTCAACCTTGATATTACGCTGGGATTCACCGGTTTTTTCAATGTTTATGGATACCTCCAGGCGTCCCCGGGTTACATACTGCTTCATAGCCTCCTTGATTCTTTCCTCTAGAAGTCCGTAACGGCGGGGCATCCGGATAAAAGGATCAAAATACCTGTGGTTGACCCCTTTAATTTCACAAGTAATAAGATACCCTTTTTCATCGCTTTGGCCTCTTCCAAAACCGGTCATGCTTTTCATGCTAAAATTCTACCTTTCCTATAACCTTTTCAATGCGTTGGAAAGCCTCTTCTATCCTTGACTTGTCCACCGTAAGGGCAATGCGGAAATAACCTTCTCCGTGTTTACCATAGCCATTTCCGGGAGTAATAATTACCCCGGCCTTCTCCAAAATAAATTCCGCAAACGATGAGGATGTGTACCCTTTGGGAACCGGCACCCAAAAATAGAAACTGGCTTTGGGCGGCGTTATCTTCCACCCCAACCTGGTCAGCCAGGTCAAAGCCAAATCTCTGCGTTCCTGGTAAATGGCACGCATAACCTCAATGCTGTCTTGCGGTCCTTCCAGAGCTTCTATGCCTGCATACTGAATAGCCTGAAACACTCCTGAATCTATATTGGACTTGTATCGGCCCAGAACTTCTATGGCCTTTGCTTGTCCCGCTGCCCAACCTATTCTCCATCCTGTCATATTATAGGTTTTTGATAATGAATGGAATTCTATACCTACTTCTTTAGCACCGCGGGCTTCCAAAAAACTACAGGGGCGTAATCCGTCGTAGGCTATTTCCGAATAAGGAGCATCGGAACAAACCAGAAGATCATATGAACGTGCGAATTCTACAACTTTTTCATAAAATGATAGATCAGCAACCGCCCCGGTAGGATTATTGGGATAATTCATAAAAAAGATTTTGGCTTTTCTGGCTACTTCTTCGGGTATATCCTCCAGGACCGGCAAATATTTGTTCTTCTCCAGGAGAGGCATTATGTAAGGGTGACCCCCTGCCAGTGAAGTTCCGATTCCATAAACTGGGTAGCCGGGTTCGGGTACAAGATTTATATCGCCATGATCTAAATAAGCGGCAGATATATGTGCAATACCTTCTTTAGATCCTAACAAAGATACGATTTCCTTACGCGGGTCAAGTTCTACATTAAAACGGCAGCGGTACCAATTCGCAACCGCCTGGCGGAAGGCCAGCAGCCCGACAGAACTTGGGTACTGGTGATTAGCGGCATCATATATACTCTCGGCCATTTTATCAATTATATGCTTGGGGGTGGGCTGATCGGGATCGCCAATACCCAGGCTTATAATATCTATGCCTTTTTCCTTGGCTTCGGCAATTTTCTGTTCGATACGAGCAAAAAGATATGGGGGTAAGTTTTGCATAGCAGTGCTTTCTCTCATCATTAACACTCTCCTTCATAAATATGAAAATACCACATATTCACATAGATTTCTTGCTGTAGGATAAGGCTTTTGCAATGGGGAGATGATATCAAAATTAATTACTAAAGCTTTAGATATAAATGTTTCCCCGGAACACTTCAACCGCAGGTCCGGTCATATATACGTGATTGTCATCCTGATTCCAGGCTATCGATAGATCGCCACCCAGAAGGTGCACTACCGCCTCATTTGCGCTTTTGCGGTTCAAAACCGCAGCGACCAGGGCGGCACAAGCCCCGGTTCCGCAAGCCCGAGTAATACCAGCTCCTCTTTCCCAGACCCGCATAATCATCTCCCGGGAATTTATAACCTGTACAAATTCCACATTAGTGCGGGCCGGAAACAGTTCATGAATTTCCAATTCCGGTCCCCATTTTTCTACCGGAACCTGTTCAATATCGTCAACAAAAATTACACAGTGGGGGTTTCCCATCGATACCGCCGCGGCCTGGTATTTTTGTTCCCTGGTCTCAATATAAATACCCAGGCTGCTCCCCTCTCCCCTTACCGGATCAAAGAACGCTCCAATATAGGTTCACCCATATCCACTTTTACGGCTTGAACCTTTTCACCTTGCAGTATTATCTCAGGATAACGAGGACCAGCTTTAGTTCTCACCGACATGAAAGTTTTACTCGTCAAACCGTTTTCATAAGCATAACGGGCTGCGCAGCGGATACCATTTCCGCACATTTCGGGTTCCGAGCCGTCAGGGTTGAAAATGCGCATGAAAATATCCAGTTCTTCATCCCTTCCGGTCAGAATCAGACCGTCAGCACCTATGCCAAAATGGCGATCACACATTAAGACCGCGTTTTTCTGGCATTCAGCAGCATCGGTCCAGGAAGGCGCTTCAAGTATGATAAAATCATTTCCTGCTCCATGCATTTTAACAAAATTCATACTCTGCCTTGCCTTGCTGAAAACTGCCCGGCTAAGCATTTATTTTACCATATCTAAAGGAGGAAACAAAAATTCTTCGCCAAGTATACTGCATATATTTCCATAATAATTTAATTCCACTAACAGATATAATAAGCAGCCATTGCCAGAGGCCAAGATTCACTGTACCAAAAATATTTTGCATAACGGGAAGGTATACCACTGCCAGGTGCATCAAAGCTGAGCATACAACGGCTGCACTCAAGAATGGATTGCTGGTAAAACCCAATTCAAAGGGTGAATGTGTTTCAGAACGGCATTCAAATACATAAAACAACTGAGAGAACACCAGAGTACTAAGAGCCATAGTACGTGCGGTTTCCAGTCCCGATATTCCCTGCCAACGACTGTAGATCAGGCCAATGGTAAATACTGTCAGGGTAGCCAGGGCAATATACAATCCTCTTCCACACACAGTCCACCCCAAACCCCGAGCAAATATACCTTCACTTTTTAACCTGGGCTGGCGTTCCATAATACCCGGTTCTGGCGGTTCCACTCCCAGCGCCATGGCGGGGAGCCCGTCAGTAATGAGATTCACCCATAATATCTGAATCGGCATCAAAGGCATGGGCATGGCCAGCAAAGAAGCTAAAAACATTACCAGAACTTCGCCGATATTGCACCCTAAAAGGTAGCGTATAAACTTGCGTATATTATCGTATATGGCTCTGCTTCGTGGACGGCCATAACAATGGTGGAGAAATTGTCATCGGCTAAAACCATTGAGGCAGCTTCCCGGCTGACTTCAGTTCCGCTTATTCCCATGGCTACGCCTATGTCCGCGGCTTTTAAAGCCGGAGCATCATTTACCCCATCCCCAGTCATCGCCACGACCTGCCCTCTTTTGCGCAAAGCCTTTACAATACGATTTTTATGCTGGGGGGAAACCCTGGCAAAAACCCTTTCAGACAACGCCTTATCAGCCAATTCTTCATCATTCATTGCATCTATCTGGCTGCCGGCAATTACATTGCTCCGTCCGCCAATCCGATTTGCCTGGCAATAGCTCCAGCTGTTACCGGATGATCGCCAGTTATCATTATGGGTATAATCCGGGCTTTTCTGCACTGCCTTACAGCTTCTGCCACTCCCGGTCTGGGAGGGTCTAACAGTCCGATTATTCCACATAATACTAGTTCCTGTTCCATTTCCACCCCAATGGTGATACCTTTGTCAGCAGCGGGCAGAATCTTGAAGGCAAATCCCAAAACCCTCAGCCCATCTGCGGCCCATTCAGTTTGAATTTCCTGTATTTTTTTCCGATCGCTATTGTCTAAACGAGTTGTCTTATCTTCTTTTATAACCGCCGTACAGGATGAAATAAGTACTTCCAGAGCGCCTTTAACTAATAGAACCTGCTGACCTTCTTTTCGCACCAATACACTCATTTTCTTGCGTTCGGAGTCAAAGGGAATTTCACCTATACGTTCATAGGTTTGGCTTAATCCGTTATAGTGCGCCATCTCCAGTAAAGCAATTTCAGTGGGATCGCCGTTATAAACCCATTTTTGACCTTTTTTTTCACGCGCGGCATTATTACAGTTTAAAGCTATGTCCATTAACCAACGGGTGCCAGGTTTTTGCAGGGGATCACAATATTTGTTTCCGTGCACATTAAGCCAACGCTTATTTTTGGAATTAGTATCAAGCCGCAGCACCGCATCCATACTTGCCATTTTCACAACCGTCATTTTGTTCTGGGTAAGGGTACCGGTTTTGTCAGAACAAATAACTGTAGTACAGCCCAGTGTTTCCACCGCCGATAAGCGGCGAACGATCGCGTTTTTGTCAGCCATACGCTGTACACCCAGAGCCAGTACTACGGTCACTATAGCTGGCAGTCCTTCAGGAATAGCAGCTACTGCCAGACTGATGCCTGCCATTAACATGGTCATTATCGCTTCGCCGCGAAATATTCCCATCAAACTAACTACAATACATACCGCTATACAGATAATAATGAGATATTTTCCCAATTGATCAAGTTTTATCTGCATGGGTGTCATTTGCTGTGTTTCTTCCTGCACCATCCTGGCAATCTGCCCCATTACTGTATCCATACCTGTATTGACTACTACCCCGCTGCCCCTTCCCCTGGTGACAGAAGTACCCATAAACAACATATTGGCTTGTTCTGCCAGGGATGTTTCTCTATCGTAAAGTTGTTGTGCTTCCTTATAAACCGGTACAGATTCTCCGGTTAATAATGATTCATCACTTTCCAGCCCGGTAGTTTCCAAAAGCCTTATATCGGCTGGCACCCTATCTCCCGTTTCAAGAAAGACAATATCACCTGGCACCAGTTCACTGGCAGGCACGGATATTTTATGGCCTTGCCGCAATACCCTGGCCGAGGGGGCTGACAATTTCTTTATGGCTTCCAGGGAACGTTCCGCTCTATATTCCTGTATAAACCCTAATATGGCATTAATTATTACGATAGCCATTATGGTTACAGCATCAGCCATAGCCCCAATTAACCCGGATACAACTGTAGCTGCCAATAATACCAATACCATAGTATCGGTAAATTGATTTATCAAAATCTTAACCGGATTGGATCTGGTCATGGTTTGCAGCTGATTGCTGAATCTTTGCTGACGCTGTTTAACCTCTGCCTGATCTAGTCCGTAATCAACCCGGGTGGCAAGAAGGGCCAGGGTTTCTTCCCTGGTTTTCTGATACCAGTTGGTATTTGACAATTAAACACCCCCAGCCTTTTTGCCAAATGCTTATTCAAAAACAATCCTTAAAAGAACAGGAGACAGGCTGTAAAAACCTGTCTCCAAAATTGACGCGGATAATGCGGACTTTAATATAAACGCAGATTAATGCGTATTGTCTTATGATCTCTCTTTTAACCAGTTTCCTATGGCAGGATAAACCTCTTTTTTGGCCAGACTGCCAAAAACCAGTCCTCCATGACCGACAGGAAATTCTTTGAATTCTTTGTCTTTCGAACTTACCGCATCGAGTATTGCCCGAGCCTGCCCCGGCAATACTATGTGGTCCTGTTTGCCTGCCAGGGACAGAATATTGGCTTCAATACGCGCCAAGTCAACCCTATGACCTCGCAGCTGCAATTCTTTATTAATTAATTTATTCTCCACGTAGATGTCTTTAATCCACTGGCGATAGGCTTCACCGGGGAAATTCATGTTGTCATTTACCCATTTATTCAATACTTTCCAGGATTGCACCGGCACATCTTCATCAATCATTTTCCACAAACGGGTATAAGTCCCCCAGAAGTTATTGACGGGATTTAACATTTTCACCCCGTAATCAATAAAATTACTGGGAATAAGCTTAAAGGTATCAACAATTTTATCAGGGTCAAATTTGTCGCTGGCAAACCAGGCTGAAGAGGCGCCCGCATCACTGAAATCTACAGGTGCGGCAATAAACGTAATATTTTTAATGTGGGGAAAAGGAAACAGCGCTGCGTACATAGCAGCCATAGTTCCGCCCATACAGTAACCGATTATACTGAGTTCGTCACAACGCGAGAACTGGCATACCTTGCGTACGGCCATGGCAATATAATCCATGACCAGATCGGCAAATGACAGGTTGCGGTCTTCCCATTCAAATTCTCCCCATTCCAGCATGTATACATCTAGGCCCTGCTCTACCAGGTATTCCACCAGGCTCATTCCTGGTGTCAAATCCAGGATGTATGCTTTGTTGATTAAAGCATACAGTATTAAGACCGGGGTTTTGTAGCGCGGTCCATGCGGGGATACGTATCGGTATAAGCGGCTTTTATTTTTTCTCCATACCGTTTCTTTGGGTGTCATTCCGGTCTGAGGATCGGGGTCAAAGGTAAGAATCTCCGCCCATTTCCTGGTGTTTTCCAACATCCGGTCATAGCGTTCCTGTAATTTCTCACCCACTTCATCGGCAGAACCTGTAAAGAACATTTCTTTATTCATAGAAACCTACCCCTCGTTAATCTGCTTAAGTGTCATTTCGATAACGTGTTCGCGAGGTGGAATTACTACAGCTTCCCCATCAAGTATGAGTTCATCATTCTGGTTATAGCACGAGGTTCTCAGTTTTACACGGCCTCGCGGCAGCTTTTCTATCACTTCGGTTTGTGCTCTGATGGTATCATTAATAAAACACGGCTTTAAAAAAGATATATTCTGGGTTTCATAAATGGTACCTGCTCCTGGCATACGATTGCCAACAACATTGGATATCAATCCAATCAGCAGCATACCATGAACCACCCGTGTCTTAAAATGGCCTTTCTTGGCTCTCACTTCATTAACATGCAGCCAGCTAAAATCACCGGTGATACCGGCATAGAGGTAAACATCGGTTTCCGTAATGGTCTTCTCTATATAACCCCGATCACCGATTTCGAGTTCACTGTATATTTTTTCTATCAAAAGGAACTCCTCCTTGTACGATTAGCCTTGAGTTTACTTGGACTCATCTGTCTCGTTTTTTTTGCGGGATTTTCTTTTAGGCGCCGTGTTAATTTCCACCCTACTTTCATATGAAGCGGCTGGTTCATGCAAACCCTGTACCGCCCGCAACAGGTTATCCAACTTTTGGCTGATCGCGGTATTTTCTTGTCTTAAAGCCGCAATTTCGTCTTTAAGAGCAGTCTGGTAGTCTACAAGTTTTATCAGGCTGGTGGTTATTCGATTTATATTGCTGGCAAACTGCAGATCAAGCTGGTCAATTTTGTCTTCCAGCCCGATAACCAACTCGGCCACCCGTGCCAGGTCGCGTTTGGACGGCACAGGATTTAATTTAAAGTATTTATCCAGATTTTGTTCAGATACTTTATGGTATGACAAATACTGGTCTCTGATTTGATCCAGCATAGCGATAAAATTCCTGGTGGTTATTAATTCTTTAGTGGTATTAGTCCAGGATTCTTCAGTTTTAAAATACATTTCTTTCCACAACTCAATAAAATCAGGCATCATGATATTATCCTGTTTTGTGTCTGATTGCTCTTTTCCGCCAGTTGTCTCCTTATTTTTTTCTTCAGGCAATCCATTACCCCTCTTTCGTTCGTAGTAACGAAAAATCCTGGGAAAGAATATAAGGCGGCTATAGCGTTGGCCATAACCGCAATCTATTTTAGGCAGGGTATTAGAGGTTCGCAGTTTTTTTAATAAGCTCTTCTACTTTTTTATTGAGTTCATCAATGTAGCTAAATGTGGGTATATCAATATTCTCAAAAGCACTGGCAACGGCTTCCTGGATCATCTTTTGCATTTGCTGCTGGTTTTTCTGTGCCTGGCTCATTAATTCCTCAACCAGCTTATTGCTTTCTTCACGAGCCATTTTACGTTGGTCTAAATACTTTCTGGCCATGTTTTCTATTTGTTCTTGGCTCCAGGACAGGCTGCCCAATGTTACCAGCCACATATCCCACATTTTCTCCGCTGAAGTTTCTGCCAGAGCAAAGGACTTTACCAGGTTTTCTTTAGTGCTCATACAAACGCTCCTTTCAAATTAACTTTTTAAATTGCCGCTGAAAATGTTTGGTTTATCACCTCCTAACAGGATAACGATTAAAACTATATGATAAATAAAAAAATGGATTTCAATAATACTATCGTTGATTGGCCCCGTAATAATCTTATTTTAATTCTACCAAATACGTACCATAATGTGGTAAATTTTTTGTTTTAGTTTTGTATAATTTGGCTTAAAAATACGTGAGAATGACAGTTGAAAGGTTAAGACACTACCAGCGGGAGTAATTTATGACAATCATCGGCTTGAAAATCTTCTTCTACAGGAGCAACCATAAACTGCATACCGTCATTTTTGTATATCTGCCCCAGCTTCACAGGTTCAAAATAACCAAATGACTTCAGAACAAAGTTTCCCACCCTTTCACCAAAAAGGATCAGGTAATGCGGTTTAAGGATTTCCAGCTCTTCAATTAAAAAAGGTAAACAAGCGAGAATTTCTTCATTGTTAGATCTGATAGGTATGCCCTGACATTTTTGATTGTTCAGTAAACAGTTATGTTCTTTATCCAGAAAGCGAGTATCTCCATAATCGCTGAAATTCTGACGAATCGTACATGCTTTAGGTTGACAGCGTACCATAAACGTGTGATATAAACGCTGTAATTTGAATTCGTTCTTTATCAAATTCCGTAATTTTATAATACGATCAATATCACGAACAAAAGCACTTTCTGATTCAAAAACCATAATCATTTCGGGATCAAGTTCACCCTTGCCCATAGAAGGTTTTCTAACACACTGTAAGAGGGAAGGACACCGTCGGCATCGGCTTATACGGTCTTCCATGTCAATTACCCGACGTATATTAGTTTCGCGATTACCGGTGGTCATTTTCCCCCCCCTAAAAATACTTCTTGATCTGATAGTCTAATATTCCCTGTTCTGCATTTTGATAAGGTATTCACGCGTATTAGAATTAATGCCCCAACTAGCGTCAGCCAGCTTTGAGCACAGATAACTGCGCATATTGTCGTCTATTTCCGGATCCAGGAAATCAAACAGCAGGTAAAAAACCCTTAATACGTCATTCATATTCTGTATTATTCTTTCTACAGGGGCGCTGTGCAGAAAAGATTTCCTTTGACCATAATAGAAAACCATCCTTTTTAAAACCCATACAACTTCAGCATTTGACCAGAGCTTCTTATCCAGTATTTCTTCCAACAAATTCTCGGGGCCTATCTTAAATTCGCGTTCTTCAAGTTCGACCCATTCTTTACTGCCAAATACAGTTTTGGGCAGAAATAAACCGCCTAGTTCTTCCATACTTAGCCTCCTGCTGAATATAAAATATTATTGCTTGCAAAAATAATACCTGCCCTAAAGAAAAGAGTCAAACATGAAATCAAAACAAAGCTTTTTATGCAATTTTCCAAATTGTTTCTTAATTACCTGCTACATTCTACAAAAGCATCTGCTATTCCTGCCAAAATTATATTTATTTTGCTTTGGTATTTTCTGAATTTCCTCCTCATGTCAGCAGGTCCGCAAGCACTTATAAGCTGCCGCTCATATTCTGTCGTCTCGGTATTGTGATTTGCCAGTGGCTATTTCTTAATTAGATTTTTTATATTATTTAAAGCCTCCTGGGATATACCTGACGACCCCAGTAAACCCCTGTTTTCCGGGCTATCATAACCATGAAAATCAGATCCGCCGGTTATAAACAAATTATTTTCATGGCACAGGTTCATAAAAATATTAATCTGTTCAGGTTTGTGTTCGGGATAGAACACTTCCAAGCCCTCAATTCCCATCTTTATTATTTCTTCTATATGTTTTGTTCTGATCAAGAGACCGGGATGTGCCAGTACGGCAACCCCCCCGGCTTGATGAATCAATTCAATAGCCTCACGGGGCTGAAATTTGTAACGCGGCACATAGGCGGGTTTTCCCCTGCCGATATATTTTTCAAAAGCATCTTTTATATTTGCGGCATAGTCCTTTTCTATTAATGCCCTGGCTATATGCGGTCTGCCAATTAATTCGCCTTTAGCCAGAGCGGCAACTCGTTCATATTCTATGTCGATGTCCAAATTCTGCAGCCTTTCCACCATCTTATAGGCCCTGCTGCGTCTTTCCTGGCGGATTTCCTGCAAACGCTCCAGCAAGTCCTTTTGGGTATGGTTTATATAATATCCCAGTATATGTATTTCTTCGCCCCAGTCCTCAGTGTTCATCTCAATACCGGGAATAAAAACCAAATCGTATTGCTGTTGTTTTAAGTAATTCAAGGCGGGTTCTATACCATCAACCGTATCATGATCAGTAATAGCCAATCCTGTCAGGTTTGATTTTATTGCCAAATCCAATATCTGAGCCGGGGTATATGTGCCATCTGAAGCAGTGGTATGCACGTGCAAATCGTAGATCAATAAATAAATCTCCTTTAATAAGCAAAAATGATTTCGATGCAATTTAGTTTTTGGCAACAGCGGAACCTTCCTTTGACTTCCTGCTGCTGTATTAAATCAATGTTCATCTGTGGTATTAGGTTTATACTAAAACATTTTCCAAAAACCGCAAGGCGTTGCCCTGCAAAATCAAGTCAATATCTGCAGCAGAAAATCCACGCGAAGTGAGCAGGCTGTTCCAATCCTGATAGGATTCAATTCCCGGCATCAGCATGTCATCTGATCCGTCAAAATCAGAACCCAGAGCAAGGTGATGCACCCCAATTAACTCAGCTATATATACTACATGATCAAGCAGGTCTTCAATCTTTGCATGGTTGTATCTTACAAATTCGGGCACCAGGGTTACGCCTATTATGCCGTCAGCATCAGCCAGCTTGCGCAGTTGAACATCATCCAGGTTGCGGGGATGATTGCATAAAGCCCGTGCATTAGCATGACTTACCATAACCGGACCACCATATAATTCCATCGCCTCATAAAAAGACCGGGGAGCTGCATGCGCCAGGTCAAGGATCATATTAAGTTTTTTAAGTTCCTGAACAAATAACTTGCCGGCTTTGCTTAGTCCAGCTCCAGGATCTTCGCTTACTCCATCGGCCAATAAATTTCGGTGATTCCAGGTTAGGCCAAGACTGCGCAGTCCTAATCGCTGTAATAAATGAAGTATTTCCAGATCAGCCCCCAGGGAATCGCCGCCTTCCAAATGCAGTATAGCAGCGACTTTATTGCGGTTGGAAGAATTCAATATATCCGTATAACTTTTCACCAAATATACCGCCTGGTTTTCTTTTTCTAATTGTTTATGGAAGTATTCCACTTGTTTAAGTATCCAGCGCAAACAACCTTCCCCGCCCAAGGAAAACAACGCGCAGAATTGCACTTTTAACTGAGCGTTCTTGGCTCTATCTAGATCCCATTGCAGTTGATTGGAACGCAGCGACAATCCCCGGCTGGCAGCCGCAGATATAGTATCGCAATGTAAATCGACAATTCCCATTTTTCCTCCTCAGCAGGTTGCTAAATAGGCACAGATAACCCTGGATAACAGCGAGGGATGATACTGTATATATTTGTTTATTGCTAAATCCATGTCAAATCATTATTTGTCTGCGCTTATCTGTGCTTGAAATCAGCCTTATCAGCATTTATAAAAAGAGCAAAAATTAAAAACCTGCCCTTAAACAAGCAGGTTATTAATTCATACTTGTTAATGATAATTATCTGGGTTCGATTATGAGTTTAATAGCCGTTCTCTCTTCCCCATCTATCATTATATCAGTGAAAGCAGGAATACATATGAGATCCATACCACTAGGTGCGACAAATCCCCTGGCAATGGCAATAGCTTTAATGGCCTGGTTAATGGCACCAGCCCCAATAGCCTGAATTTCAGCAGCTCCTTTCTCGCGTAAAACCCCTGCCAGCGCGCCTGCAACTGAATTTGGACTGGATTTGGCTGAAACCTTTAATACCTCCATTAAAAAACCTCCCTCAATTCATAGTAAACAAGATTAGCTGCTCTCATAAATGTATATTCTAACTTAATACACTAATTCCTGCTAAATGGCAAAAACTTTTGGATAATTTTTCTTGTTTATTGAGAAAGCACCTGGGAGATACGTTCGATTCCATTAACTTTATTGGTATTTTCATCCATATTTAACACCACGGCTTCAATCTGTACTGGGCCTTTGGCCACTTCTAAACGCACCGGTCTTTGGCTCATAATCTTTTGTATAACCATGGCTTTGTCCATTCCCAGTATAGAATCATAAGGCCCGGTCATACCCAAATCAGTAATATAAGCCGTTCCCCCCGGAAAAATTCTTGCGTCCGCAGTCTGCACATGGGTATGTGTACCCAAAACAGCGTCGAGCCTGCCGTCAAAATAATGAGCAAAGGCCAATTTTTCGGAAGTTGCCTCAGCATGGAAGTCTACAATGATAATGTCGGCCTGTTCCTTTATTTCCTGCAGTAATTCTTCCATCACGCGAAAAGGGCAGTCCAAAGGTTGCAGAAACACCCGGCCCATTAAGTTTACCACCGCGATCTTTCGGTCAATACCGGCCCTGTATATACCATAACCCTGCCCCGGGCAATCCGGAGGATAATTGGCAGGACGGATCAGACGTTTTTCATTCTCTATAAAATTATATATTTCCTTGTTGTCCCAAACATGGTTGCCCATAGTTAATACATCAATTTCCAGATTAAACAACTCGTCCATAACCTCATGGGTTAAACCTCTGCCGCCTGCGGCGTTTTCCGCATTGGCTATGATGAATTCAATTTTATGAGTTCTTTTTATATCAGGTAATAATGATCGCAGGGCTTTTCTGCCTGGTTTACCTACTACATCGCCAATAAAGAGGATATTCACCGGTGATTCTATGCCTCCAGATTTCTTATTTTTCTTGATTATTATACCATTATTTTCCCCAAAAACTGTTGGCCATAAAATATAAACAGAGCTCAGACGAGCTCTGTTCAAAAAATTTTTCAGGTTAATTTATTTTGCGTATTCCACCGCGCGTGTTTCCCTAAGAACCACTACTTTGATTTGACCGGGATAATCCAGATCATCTTCTACCTTGCGGGCAATGTCTCTGCTGAGTTTAATTGCTTGAAGATCATCAATCTCATCAGGTTTTACGGCAATTCTAATTTCTCTGCCTGCCTGTATGGCAAAAGATTTGTCGACACCTTCAAAAGATTCAGCCAGTGTTTCAAGTTTTTCCAGACGTTTTATATAAGCTTCCAAAGTCTCTCTGCGGGCTCCAGGACGTGAGGCTGAAACGGCATCCGCAGCTTGCACCAGCATAGCTTCAATTGATTCAGGTTCTACATCCCCATGATGCGCGGCTATAGCGTTAATGACATCTTTATGTTCCTTATATTTACGGGCCAGTTCTACACCAATTTCAATATGAGGTCCAGAGACTTCATGATCTACCGCTTTGCCGATATCATGCAAAAGACCACCGCGTTTGGCAAGAGTAATATCCACTCCCAGTTCTGAGGCCATAATGCCTGCGAGGTGCGCTACTTCCACTGAGTGTTTGAGAACATTCTGTCCATAACTGGTGCGGTATTTTAATCGTCCCAACAGTTTAATAAGTTCTGGATGGAGATTATGAACTCCTACTTCAAAAGCGGCCTGCTCGCCTACTTCACGAAGTTCCTGCTCAATATCCTTCTGGGCTTTTTCCACCATCTCTTCAATGCGAGCCGGATGGATACGCCCATCAGAAACCAAATTATCCAGGGCTACCCTGGCAATTTCTCGACGAATAGGATCATATGACGAAAGAATAACTGCTTCTGGCGTATCGTCAATAATCAGGTCAACCCCGGTGAGAGTTTCAAAAGCTCGAATATTACGACCTTCACGTCCAATAATCCTGCCTTTCATCTCATCATTGGGAAGGGCCACAACTGATACGGTAGTTTCAGATACTACATCTGCAGCGCATTTTTGAATAGCTAATGATACTATGTTTCTAGCCCGTTTATCAGCTTCTTCTTTAGCTTCCGCTTCCAAGGTCTTAATCATTACTGCAGTTTCTTTGCGGATCTGTTGTTCGACATTGCTTAGAAGTAATTCTTTGGCATCATCCGAACTTAAACCCGAGAGACGTTCAAGCTCCCGTAATTGCTGGGTAAGCACCATTTGCAAATCCTGTTGGGTTTTTTCTATTTCTCTTTCTTTTTCCTGGAGACTATTTTCCTTTTTTTCTATATTTTCTGTTTTTCTATCCAGGATTTCTTCTTTTTGCAGAATCCTTCTTTCTATCCGGTCCAGTTCACGCCTGCGATCCCGAATATCTTTTTCGGCTTCCTGACGATTGCGATGAATTTCCTCCTTGGCCTCCAATAATATTTCCTTTTTTTTACCCTCGGCCTCTTTGGCAGCTTCTTCTATTAACCTGGCAGCTTCATCTTCCGCCGCACCGATCTTATTTTCCGCAATAAATTTTCTGCCGTAGTAACCGGCGGTTAGCCCCACTGCCAGAGAAATAATAATCACGATTAGCGCAGTAATTGATCCTATCTTTTTCACCTCCTTTATCAGATGCTTACAAATAAAAAAACCGAGTTAAAAACCCGGTTCTTATTGAAGTCCCACTATTCCCGACCACAGCTACTAAGCTACATTCGCCAGCTCATTCAGCGCCTGCTTTCAGGCGATATAGCTGAACCAAATGAGTACATCGCGTCTTAAGTTGAACCCGCTATGCAAATAATGGTTTTGTAGTTTCAAAACCTTTATCTCAAATTTCATTGATCTATATCAATAATCAGCAGTTCACAGGGTCAAGTTATAAGCTGTGACTTCTAACCAGATTCTGATATAGATTCTAGTTATTTTACGTTCCAGTGTCAAGCTTCATCGGAGTTCTTATCGATTAAGCCGCGTCTTTCCGCCAGACTATTTCTTACTTTTGTTTCCAATATAGTAAAGAATTCTGGATTGTTTCTTATGTATTCCTTGGCATTTTCACGTCCCTGGCCCAAACGTTCACCCTCATATGAATACCATGAACCGCTTTTTTGTATGATATCGAGATTAGAGGCTACATCCAGCAAATCACCTTCCCGCGAAATACCGTTTCCATACATAATATCAAACTCAGCAATTTTAAATGGCGGTGCTACTTTATTTTTAACCACTTTTGCCGTAGTCCGGTTACCAATAAGTTCAGTACCTTGTTTGATGGCTTCTCCTTTTCTGACTTCTATACGCACCGAAGAATAAAACTTTAAAGCCCTGCCCCCGGTGGTTGTTTCCGGGCTGCCATACATTACTCCTATTTTTTCACGAACCTGGTTGATAAATATTGTACACGCCCTCGATTTACTGATGTGAGCGGTTAATTTTCTCAGAGCCTGAGACATCAAACGAGCCTGTAAACCCACATGAGCGTCTCCCATTTCCCCGTCCAATTCAGCTCTGGGTACCAATGCGGCAACAGAATCGATAACTACTATGTCAATGGCTCCGCTGCGAACCAGGGCTTCGCATATTTCCAGGGCCTGTTCACCGGAATCCGGTTGAGCGACCAGCAAATCATTGATATTTACTCCAAGTTTACGGGCATATAACGGATCAAGAGCATGTTCTGCATCTATAAAGGCTGCCATACCGCCCTCTTTTTGTGCTTGGGCTACTGCATTCAGGGCCACGGTAGTTTTGCCTGAAGATTCGGGACCAAATATTTCAATTACCCTGCCCCGCGGCAATCCTCCTACCCCCAGAGCCGTATCCAGAGAAACACAACCGGTGGAAATCACTTCCACATTCATGGAGGCTGCTTCACCCAATCTCATTATGGAACCGCGGCCAAATTGTTTTTCAATATTTTTGATGGTATTGTTCAAGGCTTCCATCCGCCCGGAATTGTTTTGCTGGTTGTCCATAATAGCCCTCCCTCAAACATATGTTCGCTTTTTAAAAATTATAGCCTGTCCCTAGTAATACTGTCAATATATATCCATCTTTTTACACAATTAGCCTTGTAATACATATTCCTTTTTTAACAGGTATTTGGGCCCCTGCGGCGACAACTGACTTTCCATCAAGTAAAATTTCTTTACTTTATATGGTATGGATTGGAAATCTCTTTCTATTTCCCCGGCTTGAATTTGAATCGAATCAAGGTTCTTATCAGACCTAATTCTGCCCAGGGTTAAATGAAAGTTCCTGCTCTTTTCAGGTTCGAAACCGATCTCGCTCAGATATGTATCGATCCTTTCTCCTAAAAACAACGCTTTATCGATTTCTCCTCCGGTACCTATCCATATTACCCGCGGACGATGACGGCTGGGAAAAAATCCGATACCGCAAAAAGTTAAATCAAATTCAGGGCATGCCTGAGCAGCCAGAGACAGTTTATCATTTATCGCAGATAGAGCTGTTTTCGATTCACCTAAAAATTTAAGGGTAATATGATAATTCTCATATTCTACCCACTTCACATCCGGCGACCCCTGGGCGAATTTTTTTTGCGCTTGGCAGCCAGATCTTTTATTTCTTTGGGAACGGGAATAGCCACAAATAATCTCATTTATTTCACTCCCGATATGCTTTTTCTCAAGAAGTCCAAAGCTGTTTTTGCGGACAGCATGCGTACACCGTCTCTTCCGCCAGCAAAATGCATTTCCTTAACCCGGCAGTTCCTGGCATCTGCCAGTGCAATATACACCAGACCTACAGGTTTGTCCGCACTGCCGCCATCAGGCCCTGCAATACCGGTAATTCCAATACCATACGTACTTTGGGCTTTTTCCCTGATTCCCCTGGCCATTTCGGCAGCGGTTTCGCGGCTGACGGCCCCGTGTTTTTCCAGGGTTGCTTTTTTAACCCCTAAGAATAACTCTTTGGCTTCATTGCTGTATGAAGTGACAGATCCCCAAAAGTACCTCGAACTGCCCGCGACATCGGTCAGCATTTTGGATAAGAGTCCGCCGGTGCAGGATTCTGCCACAGCCACAGTTTCATTTCTATTTAATAGTAGTTTTGCGGTCACAGTAACCAGGTCGTCTTCCTCATTATCAGTGAAAACATAATCGCCCATTTTATCAGTTATCCTGCAGCACACTTCATCAAGTATTTTCTGACTGCCTGCTCTGTTTTCCCCTTCCGCAGTTACCTTAATATGCACCTCACCTTCTTTAGCTAGTAAAGCCAGGCTGCACCCCCTAGGCTCTTTAATGATCTCAGCCAGCATTTCATCTACCTGTGATTCACCCGGTCCTATAACCTTAATACAACGCATCAGAACCCGATCTGCTGCCGGCCCAACATCGCGGACTAGCAGAGGCCCAATTTCTTTCACAAACATGGGCATCATTTCCCTGGGCGGACCTGGAAGTAAAACAATGGTTTTCCCGCCTTTATTTAAGTACATTCCCGGGGCAGAACCCATTTCATTTTTAACGATAACTGCTTCGGGCGGAAACATGGCTTGTTTCAAATTGCTTTCAGGCATAGGTTTCCGGCGACGTTCAAAATATTCCCTTAATCGTGTTGCTTCTTCTTCCACTAATATCATCTCACAGCCCATTACCTGGCAGGCCACTTCCTTGGTAAGATCATCCAGAGTAGGCCCTAATCCCCCGCTGGATACAACCAGATCGGCCACATCCAGGCCTGTCTCAAATGCCTTCCTGATCATTTCCTTATTATCGCCAACCACGCTTTTTCCCACCACCCTGATACCAAGTTCAGCCAATTTCTCAGATAAAAATACTGAATTGGTATCCATGGTAGAAGCCAGCAAAAGCTCAGTCCCGGTGGAAATAATGTAAGCTTTCTTCATTCTGAAGTTCTCCTTTGTTTTGTTGCTTTTATTATAAGCAGTTTTTGGTACTAATATAGAGGCAGATTTCTGTATAGTGAAAAAAACAGAATTACCAAAAGATAACATTGATTATCATAGTATTTTTAACTGTTGGGTAAGACAAAAGACTGAAGATTAATTCGAATTTTCCTGTATTTTTGATACTTAATAGCGGCTGTCTCTTCAGGACAAGGTAGAGTAGTATGAAAAAACGCCAGGTAATATATAATTACTGGCGCCATATTTTCGTCTCCACAATTTTGTAAACCAGTGTTATCTGCTTACTCTTCTTGATTTCGCATGGTTTCCCGCTGTCGTTTTATTATCCAGTTGACAATCTGATCAGTTTGCCCAGGGGTTAGCTGGATGAACTGGATGGCCGCAGTATATTTTACGTCTTCTCCATTCTTATCCTCGACAGTTCTTATTACTCGTCCCTTAATATTCAAAGGTTTAGCTCCTCCGGTATCGAGAATCAGCACAATCTCATCATCGGATTGAAGCTCCTCTGCAGTGACGAACGACAGCCCTCCCCCGCTAATATCCACCAGTTGATCTTTATGATACTTATTTGGTTTGGCATTTTCAGCTTCAGAAGCCAGTATCCAACTAAACTCAGCCCGGGTACGCAATCTGAACCATTGGCGATGCTGTTGCTTTCCCGCTGAAGCCGCTATAGTACGTTCTTTATACTCTGCAAAGGAACGCTTCATTTCATTGGTCTTTTTAGCATCCTGGGCGCGGAAGATAGCAACAACTATAAGACCTACCAAAATTATGACCATTAAAAGTATAAAATCATCGAAACCAAAGACTTGATTTTCATGAAAACCCTTATTAACCGCACCCGAGAATTCATCCCAGTTTATGGCAAGGGTTTGGTCAGGAAAAACCAACATACCCTGCAGTAAAAAAAGCACTGTTGTTATCGTCTTTAACCCCCGTACTTTCAATGGCATCCCTCCCCAAAAAAGCCGCAGCCCTTTATTAATTTATGTTTTTTATACAGGATAATTATAACACCTTAAACAAAATAAGAAAAAGCCGCAGAATAATTCCCGCGGCTCATAGCGCCGTTAAAGCATATAAAAGTAAAGTAAGGATACAATAAGCTTCAAGATTGCCACGCTTCCGGTTAGCAACAGCTCAGCTGCATTATAGTCAAGCGATGCGTCAATCTAAAGCCTGAATTACGATTAAACTTCTTTGTCAGTCTGTAATCTGCCCAACTTTATCGCCGATTTATGCTTGGTAACTTCCCGGGTTGAATATTTCGTAAAAGCGGTTGCGGTCCATGTTCTCTTCTTCAATAATGGTCGCCGATAAGGTGTTTAAAATATCCCGGGAATTATTTAAAATAATACGCGTTTTATCTTCCATGCGCTGCAGAATTTCTTTACATTCCTCATATAGTAAACGCGAAGGAAGATCATCCCCGTTGACAACCCCCAAACTGGACAAACCGGTTTCAACAATCTGGCGAGCCTTTTCCCAGGCCTGTTCAAAATCATTTCTGGCTCCGGTGCTGCGATCCTCCAGAACCAGTTCCTCTGCTACAGCTCCTGCCAGCATAATCATTATCTGTTTTTCCATTTCATCCAGGGTATACAGGTATTGATCATCACGAGGAGCTTTACGCAAAAATCCTAGAGCTCTTCCCCTGGGTACAATAGTTAAAGAAGATACCGAACCAGGTTCAACTGTTTCACTTACAATAGCATGACCGCTTTCATGCACCGCCACCCGCCTGAGTTCAGCTTCACTAGGCCGACGCTGCAGCTTTTCACCCATAATGACTTTATTCACCGCCTCAGAAAAATGATGGCTCTCGATAAGAGAAACATCTTCACGTAAAGCCAGTATAGCCGCTTCATTAGCCAGACTTTCCAAATGCGCCCCGGAAAATCCGAAAGTGGCCCGAGCTATTTCATCCAAAACCTTGGGATCAGCCAAAGGTTTATTGCGGGTATGAATATCCAGTATGCGGCGCCTGCCCTCTCGGTCCGGCAGGTTTACCTGCACCTGGCGGTCAAAGCGTCCAGGCCGCAGCAAAGCAGGATCGAGCATATCCGCCCGGTTGGTAGCGCCTATGACCAGAACCCGCGGTTCAACCCGGCTGTCTATACCATCCATCTCTACCAACAGTTGATTCAAGGTCTGGTCATATTCCATATGACTGCTGTGGGTTCCTCGCTTGGCCCCCAATACTTCCAACTCATCAATAAAAATAATGGCACTTTTGCTTTTTTCCCCGCTGGCCTTCTTGCGTGCGTCTTGAAACAACTGTCTGATACGGCGCGCACCAACTCCGGCGTATATTTCCACAAATTCTCCTCCGGAAGCGGCTATAAAACTTGAACTCGTATATGCTGCCGCAGCCCTGGCTAATAATGTTTTACCGGTTCCGGGAGGGCCTACCAGGAGTACCCCTTTTAAAGGCCGGATGCCCATCTGGGCAATCTCTTCGGCTTTAACGATAAACTGCAGGGCTTCCTGCAATTCTTTTACCGCTGTATCCTGCCCGCCAATGTCAGCAAAACTAATCGGACTGCTAATCTTGACCCCCTGACCAGCGTTTTTTAATTTCAAACCTCCCTGGCTCTGAATAAAAAAATAGAAAGTTCCTATGAGAGCTAATAAAAGCACCAGGGGAGTAACATTAAAACCCATAATACCCAGAACCATTAGCAAGGCCAGGCTGGAACCAGCTACTACTTCTTTCAATCTGTACACCCTTTCGTGTGGATTTCAATGGTTAAAAGGCTGAATAAATAATGAATAAAGCGCAGATTATTATCCGTCATTTATCCCTGGTATAGCTATCGGCAATAGATGCCTTATGCCTCTTGCGTCTTGGCATGATTTTCCCGTTTGATTACCTGATATAGATAATAATTGCCCTGTTCCATTTGCAGATAGAGATTCTGATCATCTATATAAAGCCGGTAGTTTATGTTTGTTCCTTCAAGGGCCTTATCGATCTCCTCTTTTAGCCATACATAATGGTCCTGGGCCAGAGCTTCGTAAATGGCAGGCTGCAGCGTTTCATAACGCAACTGCAAAACACGGTTGGGCTGGTCTTTAATTACAATCCGATAATTCTTTCCCTTGAGCTGTTTTTCCAACAATGTATTCATTTCAGTCCAGCTTTGCTGGAGATTTTCCAATTTGCGCGGCTCAACCATTACCTCGTAGATTCCGCCGTTCTTTTCTATATTAGCCTGCCCCTTGATTAAAGAAGAGAGCTTGGCTACAGCAGGCTGTTCAACACCTATTTGCTTATATAAGTAGTATCCGCCCAGAAAAACTATAAAGGATACGATTAGAGCCAATATGAAGGTTTTAAGACGAAAATCGTTACTTTTCATCAATTATCGAGCTCCTTTCCCCTGCAATTATAACACAGGTTCCAGGAGCTTAAGGCAGGCAAAATACTGGAAAGAACGGGTTTTAAGGCCAAAATGAAAGGAACGCGGGATGAGCTTATTCTGCGATGCGAAAACGCAAGAAGTATTCCACACCGGAAATAATGGTAATAACTACGGCAATATACATAGCCCACATACCAAACTTGATTCCCGTTAAAGGAAGGTACAGCTTCTGCATAAGCAATAAAATTATGGCGATTACCTGGGTGAGGGTTTTTAATTTGCCCCATATGCTGGCAGGTATAATAACGCCTTCTTCGGCCTTTACCGCTCTCAGACCTGAAACGGCAAACTCACGGCCGATAATTACAATGGCAATCCAGCCCGGCATTTGCCGCAATTCTACCAGGCTTATCAAAGCGGCTGTAATCAATAACTTGTCTGCCAGGGGATCGAGTATTATACCCAGTTTGGTAATCTGCCGCCAGCGCCGGGCCAAATAACCGTCCAGGCTGTCGGTAAGTGCGGCGACAATAAATATTAGGGCCGCAAAGTATTCGCCATAAGGTATCTTAACCAGTAAAACAAACACAAAAACCGGGACCAAAATAATGCGTAAAATTGTAAGCTTATTCGGTAGATTCATAAACCGCTTCTCCAATCAAATCCATATTATTACGAACAGCCTGCAATTTTACCAGAGCAAAGTCTCCCTTTTTTAACTTCTGCTCACTGCGTATTAAGGTGACGCCATCAACTTCAGGGGCTTGAAAACCTGCTCTCCCCAGGTAAAGGCTATGATCAAGCTGAGAGGAAACGAGCACTTTTTCCAAACGGTTAATACGGTCAATGTTTTTTTGACGGCTTATCTTGCGCTGCAGGCCTAAGACTTGTTCCAGCCGTTCCTGTTTGATTTCTTCCGGAATCTGCCCTGCCATACGAGCAGCAGAAGTGCCTTCTTCCGGCACAAAAGCAAAGGCTCCTAACCAATCAAACTTTATTTCCTCAATAAATTCCAGCAGGGTATTAAATTTATTATCATCCTCACCAGGAAAACCTACCATTATAGTAGTGCGTAATACCGGAGAGTCAAGTTCAGAACGCACTTTTTTTATTAGTTTGCGAAGAAAACCGGCATCATACTGACGATTCATCCTTTTTAGTATATCGCTGTCAGCATGCTGCACAGGAATATCAAGATAAGGCAAGACCTTGTTATGCTGAGCAATGGCTTCAATAAGTTCGCTGCTTATATGGCTGGGATGAAGATACATAAGCCTTATCCAGGCCAGCCCGTCAATATTATTCAACTCATGCAGCAAGGTCGGCAATTGCGGTTCTGAACCCTGATCCAAGCCATAAGCGGCCGTATCCTGGGCTATCAGAACCAGTTCCTTTATCCCCGATGCCGCCAATTTTTTAGCTTCCCGCCATATATCTTGATGTGACCTTGAACGTAAAACACCTCTGATATTGGGAATTGTGCAGTATGAGCACCGGTTGTTACAGCCTTCGTTTATTTTCAGGTAAGCTGAACCTGGAGGAGTGGTCAGAACCCTCAAGGCAGCTTCCTCATAAAATGCAGAAGTTGGTCCGACTTGCATGAGACGCGAACCTTTTTCCAATGCAGCGATAATATCATTAATACTTGTAAAATACGAAATGCCTACCACTGCATCCAGCTCAGGCATCTCTGCAAACAACTCTTCTCCATATCTCTGACAAAGACAGCCGGTGGCTAATAAATATTTTAAGCCGCCTCTATTCTTTAAAAGGGCTGTATCCAATATGGTGTCTATGGCTTCCTGTTTAGCTTCCTCAATAAAACCACAGGTATTGATGATAACCGCTTCCGCCCTCTCCAGGGTATTTACAATGCGGTGACCTTCTTTTTTAAGCAAGCCCATCATTACCTCGGTGTCCACGCGGTTTTTGGCGCAGCCCAGACTTATAAATCCAATATCCAAGGTTCCAACTCCTGATTGCTGCTATTTCTTGACTGTAAATTCTCTTTCTACTACTTCTCCGTTTTTACCGAGGGGCGGAATATCTTTGCCATCGACTTTAATATCGATTCCTCCGGCATTTCCAGCTCTAATATATATAGAATTTTACCGGTAAAAGACAGCTTCTGTCCGGGAGGCATGATAGCGGAATACGTGGTCTCGCCATCTACCTTCACTTCCATCCAGCAGGCCTGGCGGCTGGCAATCACCAACTGCACATCTTGCTTTTTGACCGGCTTAACCGGTTGCGGCGGAACGTGAACCTCATTTTTCTTGGGCGCGGCTGGCTGCTGATTCGTGGGGGTACGTTCAACTTCATTTTCCCGGGTGGCATAACCGCCTATAATAGGCACAAGCATACTGCCCAGCCAAATCACCACTCCCAGAAACAACAATCCGGTTAAGATACTAATAGGCCTGATACGTTTAGTTTCATCATAATTAGTGGTTCTAAAATGTTCTGTTTCTTCTCTTGGTGATTCATTCCCATAAGCCAATATCTGAAATTCTTCTGTCAAAGCCCGTTCATCCAGATGCAGGAACCTGGCGTATTTTTTCACAAAACCGCTGGCGTATACCCGGGGAGGAAGTACCGAAAAGTTTTCCATTTCCAAGGCTTCGAGATAATACCGTCTTATCTTGGTTTCTTCCTCAACATAGTCTAGAGAATAACCAAGAATCTCTCGTGCAGTTTTTAATTTGTCGCCGAATTCCAATATTCCACCCCCTGAAAGCCATTATTCATTGCCAGAGGCAGCCCCAATACCTATTCTTAAAGATTGCCGCGTGGGATAGCCACATGACAAACCATACAGTACACCCGCTAATAAAAATGGTAATCTTTCTGCAGTATCAAATACCTGATTGGGCAGCAGCGGAAAATCACTTATACCTGATCCATTTACACACACAACCCGGCTGCGACCATCGCTGATAATCAAATGCTTTCCAGGCTGCAGATTAGTCGCGGCCTGTTCGCTGTAATAATCCAGTTCCTGGGGACCAGCAGCACCGAGAACCAGCAGTGAACACCAGGACAGCGTTTCCGGTATAGGTTCAGGAAAAGTAATCTGTTGCATAGTGCATAATCGAGGCATGAAATCTTCAAAAGCCGGATTTCTGCGAAAAACTATCTCTTCCATGCCGGGTTCTATGACCAGCCATTCACAGTTTAAGACTATCCACTCCCTTATGTCGGTGGCTTTTTCATAGTCTTCAACCGTAAACCCTTCTTTATAACGCAGTTCACCGTTAATAGCCAGTTTACGACAGCTTCTTCTTTCAGCATGACGCAAAACACTGCCAGTATCAATACCCTTTTCCTGGAGCATGCCTATTATAGTACCTGATAGTTCATCATTTCCAGTCACTGTTATTACTTTAACATTAAGTCCGAAATTAGCAAGAGCCCGGCTGACTTCTAAAGCAAAACCCCCATAGTCATAATCTATTCTGGTTCCCTGATTATCTTCTTTTACCCTTATATCAACACAGCTTTCCCCGATTACTACAACTGATACCTGTTCATTTATAACATAGCCTTTGCCTAATACTATTCCCTTTTTCATCAGGTTGGAAATATGCACCGCGGCTGATGAACGGGTTATGCCAAAACGATTTGCCAACTCCTCCTGGGAAATCAGCGGTTCTTTTTTTATAACCTCATATATTTCCTTTTCACGCGAAGTAAGTCTCATCATTCACTCTCCCGGACCAACTATATGAGCAGATCACTAAACTGGTTACAGCACAAGATTGCGGGATTGTATTTTTTCGAGCTGGGAACGATCAATAAGGACTTCACGTTTTTTATTATTGTCCAATTCGGATACAATACCTCTCTCCTCCATCAAATCCACCAATCTGGCAGCCCGGGCATAGCCAATGCGCAATCGTCTTTGCAGCATGGAAACGGAAGCTTTGCCGCTGTCCACAAACAGGTCTACCGCCTGCCAAAAAAGTTCATCTCCTTCATCATCTTCCGCCTGTGCCAGTGAAAATTCTATTTCCTGCATTTCAGCTTCATTGTCGTTATCGCTATTCTGCGTCTTAATGTATTCAACCGTCTGCTCTATATCCTGGTCGGAAACGTACGCGCCCTGCACCCTGAAGGGTTTTACTGCCCCTACCGGAAAGAAAAGCATGTCCCCCTTGCCCAAGAGTTTTTCCGCCCCGGCATTGTCCAGTATAGTACGTGAATCAGCCTGGGATGAAACGGCAAATGCAATGCGCGAAGGAATGTTGGCTTTGATAATTCCGGTGACAACATCAACCGATGGTCTCTGTGTAGCCACAATCAAGTGCATACCGGCAGCCCTTGCCATCTGGGCCAGGCGGCAGATAGAATCCTCCACTTCAACAGGTGATATCATCATTAAGTCAGCCAGTTCATCTATTATTATAACTATGAAAGGCAGTTTTTCGCGAGACACCTGATTATAACGCTGGATATCACGTACTCCCTTATCAGCGAACAAGCGATAGCGTTTTTCCATCTCATTTACCATCCAACGCAGTACCACTGAGGCTTTTTTAACATCTGTAACCACTGGCGTAAGCAGGTGCGGTATACCATTATAGACTGCCAATTCAACCATTTTAGGATCTATAAACACCAGGCGCAGTTCTTCTGGACTGGTATTATACAAAAAACTCATGATAATGCAGTTTAAACAAACACTCTTACCAGAACCAGTTGAGCCGGCAATCAGTAAATGCGGCATATCGCTTAAACGCGCCACCACCGGGTTGCCGGTTATATCCTCTCCCAGCGCAAAAGACAGCGGGCTGGCCATACGAATGAAAGCCGGCGAAGAAAGCAGATTACGCAAACCCACACTAAGTATTTTACTATTAGGCACTTCTATGCCTATAGCAGACTTTCCTGGTATTGGAGCTTCTATCCTTATCCCCGCTGTCGCCAGATTTAACTGCAGGTCATCGGTCAAACTCAGAATACGGCTAATTTTCACACCAGGAGCGGGACTGAGTTCATAACGGGTTACCGCCGGTCCGCAGCTAACCTGGTTGACCTTTACCTTAATGCCAAAACTGGCAAAGGTATCCTCTAATACAGATACGCTTTCCTTAATATTTTTCTTATCAATAATGCGTTCACTGCTGAAATTATTCAGCAGGTCCAGAGAAGGCTTTACATAAACCGGAGCAGCATCATTAGCAGAGCGGACCAGCTTTATGCTGGCCTTGTTTTCCCTGGGCTTTTCTTTTATTTCCGGATTATCGGGCAGTAATGGCTCCATAGCTGGAGGCAAATTTGTTTCCAAATCAAACTGTCTTTCGGGGGCAGTTTCAATTATCACTGGCGCCTTGGCGGGAACGGGAACGGCTTCAGGTTCATTTTCATCCGTATATGCCACAGTGTTCAAATATTTCCCCGCCTTTTTGGCCGCATTTAACAAGGACTTAAATAAATGAACCAGCGGCTGGTTAAGAATCAGTGATATAGAAACCAGGAAACCAATAAATATCAAAATCGCAGCCCCAATACTGCCAACCAGATTTAGGATTACATACCCCGCGGCGCCGCCCACATAACCGGCTCCCAATCCTTTGCTCCCTGCTTCCAGAGGATTTAGCCCCCCGGGTATGTAGTAAATGCTGATATCAATCAATATTGCCAGGGCCAGAATGCTTACACCCCACATACGCTGTGACCAGTATTTCTTAAGCACCCCGATATGTATAGACCAGGCCAATAAAAAAAAGGCAACCATTAAAGCGGCCTGTCCAAATATATAAGAAAGGCCTTTAAAAATCCAGGTCCCTACAAAGCCAATGAAAACAGTTTCTTCTGTTATCCCTTCAGAATGGCTGACGCAAATATAAACAAAAACAGCCAGCATAAAAACCAAAAGCGAAACTATTTCCATACGAACCCCGTTGAACTGGTTTTTTTCTGGAGGTTTTTCCTTATTATTTGTATTCTGTTTAACATCCCGGCCATGCTTAGATTTATTGTTCTTATTAGTACCGGAACGAGATCCCCTTTTTTCCATAGGCAATAAACTCCAGTATAATATTGACAAAATATTTCGCCTGTTCTATGGCAAATTCCTGCCAGGAAATAAAATATCCCCAAATTAATCTGTGACTATTTACTTAAAGAAATAATAAATCAGTGTTAATAGTCCCACTGTCCAGCAATAATAAGAGAAAACCGACAACCGTCCGCCGCGTACCAGGCGCAGAACAATTTTAATAGCCAGGTATCCGAACAGGGCTGCAGCCATAGGTCCAATTATATATGGCAAAAGCAAATTATGAGGTATGCCGGTTTGCAAAGCATCCTTTAATTCAAACACACCTGCTCCCAGTATTACCGGTATAGATAGTAAGAATGAAAAACGCGCCGCAAAATCTCTTTCCAAACCTGCTAAAAGCCCCCCGGCAATCGTTGATCCCGATCTGGAGATTCCAGGCACTATCGCCAAGGCCTGTATTATCCCAATGGTAATAGCATCCCAGTAGCTGGTCTCATATACTTCCTTCAAACCAAAGTTCCGGTTAGACATAGTTTCCGAGAATTTTAAAATAAGCCCGGTAAATATGAGCCCTATTCCTACCACCAGCAGTGATTCAAAAGCCTTTTCAAATATAGGGGCCAGCAGGAATCCTGCCAGAGCAGCTGGAAGGCAACCTGCAATAATTAAATAGGTCAGCTTGTCAAAAGGCCTTTTGAGAATAGTGACTATGTCATTCCAGAAGGCCACAAATACTGCCAGCAGTGTCCCCATATGTACCAGGACATCAAAAGTCAGCTGGTTTTGAGTTATATTAAAGACGTGTTGAAAAATAACCAGGTGCCCCGAACTACTAACCGGAAGAAATTCAGTTAATCCTTGTACCGTCCCCAAAAATATCGCATGCCAGATATCCATAAAAAATCCCCCTAAAAATGACGTTCCGAACGTTTTGCGCAAATTATCCGCATAGCCAGTGATAATTATACCATACCGGTATTAAATTAATTCAGCATTAAGCTGCCTGTGAAGCAAAACAAAAGACGGAATTTGATCCGTCTCCTACTCGCTTTATTATTTTATTACGGAGTCCTTTATAATATATCTGGTATCTTCCCAACATAACATTATACTCATTTTGCATAGTATCTCTGTACAGGCAACATACTGCCGCTGAATATCACAACATACGGATACGGATACATATACATATAGATAATAAAAAGCCAAACAATCAATCATATTTTCGGTTATGGACTTTATGAGATAAAACCTATTTTGCTTCGTTAATACCGTATTTCATCGGACAAATCATCCTGCATTTGTTACAATTCACAGTATCAAATCCTCTGGCGTTGATGCCATATGTATTTTGCCTGCACGCTTTCTGATTTACAGGGCTGCTATACAGTGCACCAACCGGGCAATTGCTAACACACAAGCTACAGTCCTCAATGCAAATACTATTTGCAGGCGGATCAGAACTCAAATCCAGGTCAGTAAGCACCGCACCCAATATGAGCATGTTCCCATATTTGCGGTTTAAAAGCAATGTGCTCTTGCCGAGTGTTCCCAAACCGGCTGCTACAGCCGCATGCTTTAAGGAAATAAGGCCCCGGCCTTCCATCTTTTCAGCATCCCAGTATTCGTAAGGACCATCCGAGGGAAGCGGGACAGCATATCCGCCATAGTGTTCTTCGATATGCTTCGCAGTGTGAAACGCAATCGAATCAATTTGGTAACATATCTTGTAATTGAAATGTCCATATATAAGTTGCTCTACTTGTGCAAGTCCTCTCGGAAGTGCGATGCCAAAAGCAATTACAGATTTGCATTTTGTAAAAATATCTGTGGGACGAAAACCTTCGGGAGCGTCGCTAAGGTCTTTTACAGCCGCAAAGCCGCAAACATCTGCACCCAAGCCCAATACCGCTGACCTTATAGCATTTTTCACACTTTATCACTCTAATCTTAGGTTATATGGATTGTTTGGCCCGTTCAGTTTATTTTGGTTTAAAAACCTTTACTTGCATGCTTTATATTTATTTTTGATTTATTATATTATAATTGCGCATTACATAATTGAAATCAAATAATTAAATCTTTAACTCAAGTATTTGTCCCGGAGCAAGATTTACATCCATATAATCCATGGGATCAGTGCTTAAAACCGAAACGACTCTTGCTCTGTTATCGGGCAGCAGTTCCGCGGTTACTATTCCGCCAGAGGGAAGTATATAGTTTCTCTGTGGTCTGGATATATTATTTTGCAGCAATTCAAACGGATCGGCCATGTAGTAAATCACTGTAACATCCCTCCTGAACTTTCGCGCAGTTCGTTCAGTTTGGCCAGAGCCTCTTTTAAACCTCCAACAGCATCAATCAGTCCACATTCTACAGCATCCGGGCCAACCAGCACCGTACCTATATCACGGGCGAGGTCACCGGTTTTAAACATTAACTCCCTGAATTTCTCGGCGGTTATATTGGAATGTTCAACTACGAATCGCACTACCCTATCCTGCATTTTATCGAGATATTCATACGTCTGCGGAACCCCGATCACTAATCCTGTTAGTCTTATCGGGTGAATCGTCATCGTGGCTGAAGGAGCGATGAAAGAATAATCGCTGGCGACAGCTATGCTGGCGCCTATGGAGTGTCCTCCTCCCAGTACAATTGAAACCGTAGGTTTTGACATGCTGGCAATCATTTCAGCCAGTGCCAGACCTGCTTCAACATCCCCGCCGACTGTATTAAGGATAACCAGCAATCCTTTTATTTCCGGGTTTTCTTCCACTGCCAGCAGCTGAGGTATAAGATGTTCGTATTTAGTTGATTTGTGCTGAGGCGGCAAAAGGATGTGTCCTTCCACCTGCCCGGCTATGGTCAGGCAGTGGTAGTCGCTTTTAAAATTAGGTATATTCAGTTGTCCCAATTCTTTTATCTGTTCCAGTTTCGGATTTCGTTCCGGTGACGGTGCTTCTTCCGGATCCTGAACAGGCACTTCCGGTATGTCGTTCACAGGCTTAGCCCCTTTCAATAAGGTAAATAGACATTGCAGTCGCGGATTTAATAAGAAAATAGCCACAGATTAACACTGATTTAAGTGGTTAATTCATTACTAAATAGATTGGCCTGTTGTTGAAATAAACATACACGTGAAAAAAGCCACCTTTCAAAAAAAGGCGGCTTTTCGAATCATGCCGTTAATTTGTAATAATCCTAGACTTCCATTATTATGGGCAATATCATGGGACGCCGACCGGTTTTTTCAAATAGATGTTTACCCAACCGTTCACGAATCTGGGTTTTTATAACCGCCCATTCCGTAATGTGCTTGCGGGTGCATATATCCATGGCTTCGCGCACTTTTTCTTTAGCATCCTCGATCAGCTGTTCAGATTCTCTTACATAAACAAAACCGCGGGTAACAATATCAGGCCCGGCTGCCACTTCACCGCCGTCTTTGTTAATAGTAACAACGACTATCATGATGCCATCCTGGGAAAGCTGCTTGCGGTCTCGAAGAACTATATTACCTACATCGCCCACTCCCAGTCCATCAACCAATATCTTGCCGGCAGTAACTTTACCTGATATGGTGGCTTTTTTCCTGCCTACTTCAATAATTTGGCCATTGTCAACCACAAAAATCCGTGAGCGTGGTATTCCCAGCTTTCCGCCAGTTTAGCATGCTTCATCAAATGTTTATATTCCCCATGCACGGGTATAAAGTAGCGAGGCCGAATCAGATTAAGCAGTATTTTCAGTTCTTCCTGCGAAGCGTGTCCCGAAACATGAACTCCCATGCTTTTCTCATATATTACTTCTGCACCCTGCCGATATAGTAAATCCACGGTTTTGGCAACCAGTTTTTCATTGCCGGGGATAGGGGTTGCGGAAATAATTACCGTATCACCCGGTTCTATACCTACCCAGCGATGGTCTGCCGTAGCCATACGGGTTAAAGCTGACATTGGCTCACCCTGTGAACCGGTTGTTACCACCACCACCTGGTCAGCAGGATACTGGCTGATCTCTTCCTGCTCAATCAGCAGTCCTTCAGGTATATTCATATACCCCAGTTCGCTGGAAATCCTGACATTATTGACCATGCTGCGGCCTACCACAGCAACTTTACGGTTATATTTCTGTGCGGTTGTAACCACCTGCTGAATCCGATGCACATTGGACGCAAACGTGGTAACAATTATACGACCCTCACAACGTCCGAAGAGATCGTCAAAAGTATTGCCTACCACCTTTTCAGACATGGTAAAACCTGGTTTGTCTGCATTGGTACTATCACCAAGCATAACCAGAACGCCTTTTTCGCCCAGTTCAGCCAACTTGCGAAAATCCACTACTTCTCCGTCCACAGGCGTCTGATCTAGCTTTATATCACCGGTATGAAGAATGATACCCAGCGGTGTATGAATAGCAATACCCATAGCATCCGGTATACTATGACTGACCCGCATCTGTTCAACTTCGAAAGGACCGATTCTTATAATATCGCGGGGACGAACCACATTTAACAGCGACTTATCCAGGCCATGTTCGTCCAGCTTGGCTTCCACTATGCCCAGGGTAAGCCGGCTGCCGTACACCGGCACATTAATCTCCTTCAACACATAGGGAAGTGCCCCGACATGATCTTCATGCCCGTGAGTAAGGAAAATAGCCTTGACTTTCTCCTTATTCTCGACCAGAAAGGTTATGTCGGGGATAACAACATCTATACCCAAAAGTTCTTCTTCAGGAAACATGAGTCCCGCATCAATTACAATGATGTTGTCCTCGTACCTGATTGCCGTCATATTCTTCCCTATTTCCCCCAAGCCGCCCAGGGGAATAATCTGTATGCGGGAATCAAGCTCCGACAAGCTAACACCTCCTTTATTCAATTGTAAATCCGCTCAACGTCGCCACGCTTATTATAGCCCATTAGATGGCAGGATACAACGGTTTAAAATTGTAAGAACTTAGACAAATATACCAGGGGTTTTGTCACATAATATAAAAAGAGCAGACCTATTGTCTGCTCTCTAAGATTCTGACCATTATTCTTATGCCAACAACCCAAAATCAATCAGCATCTTCTTGATAGCAACTAGTTCCTTTTCCTCGGCATGACATAACGGAGGTCTAAACCCACCCACCTGCATGCCCATCATATTCAAGGCTTCTTTTAGCGGAACGGGGTTGGTCGTAATAAATAACCCCCTAAAGATGGGAAACAGTTTTTTATGGATATTTAGGGCTTCTGCGCCATTCCCCTGAACGAAGGCGTCTATCATCTTTCTCATTTCTTTTCCCACCAGGTGTGAGGCTATACTGACTACACCTACAGCTCCCAGAGCCATCATGGGCAATGTCATGGAATCATCACCAGAGTAAATGGAAAAATCATCTGGCAGTAAGGTTTTTAACTGGGTCATCTGGTCCATGTTCCCGCTGGCTTCCTTAATAGCAGTTATGTTCTTCACCTCAGCCAGCCTGGCTACGGTTTCCGGCAAGAGGTTGATACTGCTTCTGCCGGGGATATTATATAACATCACCGGCAAAGATATGTTTTGCGCTATTTGTTTAAAATGCTGATATAGCCCTTCCTGGGAGGGCTTATTATAATAAGGTGTGACCAGCATAATACCATCCACACCAAGTTTTTCCGCTTCACGGCTGAGTTCAATGGCTGCCGCAGTATTATTTGAACCGGTTCCAGCCCACACTGGTATTTTCCCGCCTACACTGTCACGAACTACAGCAAACAGTTTTAGTTTTTCCTCATGGCTTAATACCGGAGATTCGCCGGTAGTCCCGCAAACCACCAGTCCTTCGGTGCCATTCTGGCAAAGATATTCAGCAATTTCGCCTGCTTTGGCATAGTTTACCTGCAAATCATCTGTGAAAGGGGTTATCATGGCTGTCATCATTCTGGGAACCGACACTGTATCACCGCCAAATTATTAATAAATATTTTATATAGTATAAAACAATACTGATAAATGAGTAACTATTAGTTTTGTTTTCCAATAGATTTAAGCACCCGGCATATTATAAACCTTCATCTGCTCGCTATTTCTGCACCTAATTGGAACTTATCGTGCAAAGCCTTTACTGCCAGCTCCATGTGTTCTTTTTTAACCAGGCACCAAATATTGGTATAGGAATCACCTGACTGCAGGATGGGTATTCCATGGTGATTAAGGCTTCCACGACCTGGGCCATTACTCCTGGAATACCTGTCATAGCCGCGCCTACTACCGCAACTTTCGCACAGTTATATTCTATTTCCGGATAAACCCCGATTTCATGTAACAGACTCAATGCTTTTTCTGCCAAATCAGCGGTAACCGTAAACGAAATCCATTCGCTTTGTACATTAATAAAATCGACACTGATACCATCATTAGCCAGAGACTTGAAAACCCTTAATTCCAGGTCATCGTTTGGCAGGGCAACGGTCTTTTTGAGTTTCAGCTGCACTATGTTAGACGTGTAAGTAATCCCAGTTATTAAACGATCACTAATCATGCGAATCTCATAGTTTTTACCGTTTAGCCTGTGACCTACCAGGGTACCGGGGGTGTCGCTCAGAGTAGAACGAACCCGCAAGAATATTCGCCTGCATGGCTATTTCCACTGAGCGGGGGTGAATGACTTTGGCTCCGTCCCGGGCTAACTGGCAGATTTCGTTATAGGTAATGGAATCCAGCAAGCGCGCGTTTTCCACAATACGGGGATCGGCCGTCATTACCCCTTCCACATCGGTAAATATATCAATTACCTCAGCATTCAAAGCTGCTCCCAACGCGCTGGCGGTTGTGTCACTGCCGCCTCTGCCCAAAGTAGTTAAATCGCCCCTTTCACTCCGGCCCTGAAACCCGGCAACTATTGGGGTAATTCCATCCTCCAGGCACTGTAAGATGTTCTGTGGTTTTACATACAGGATATGTGCGTTGCCATAATTGCTATCAGTAACGATACCGGCCTGTTCCCCGGTTAAGCAGCGGGACGGTATACCCTGAACTGAAAGCTGACTGGCTAAAAGCGTCGCGGTTATAATTTCACCACAGGACATAATCAGGTCCATTTCGCGGAGAGAAGGGTCAGGGTTTACCGCCCGAATCATGTTTATAAAAGTATCTGTTGAATAAGGATCGCTTTCCCTTCCCATCGCAGATACTACTACTACCACTTTATAACCCGAATCCAAAGTAGAACGTACCCGGTCACATACTTTGGATCTCATTTCCGGCGTGCTGACCGAAGTTCCCCCAAACTTCTGCACTACAATTCTCAAGACTCAGCCCACCTTTAGGATATATAAATTTACATGGAAATCGCGGACTATCAAGGGGGTTTATGCTGGTTTTGAAATATCAGATGTTACCGCGACTAATATTTATTTTCTATAATCATATGTCAATGATTTAATATCTAGCCCCTTACCATATATCTTAGAACAAACCTTTTTCAACTACTATTTCTGCAATCTGTATGGCATTAGTGGCAGCGCCTTTCCTGATCTGATCAGCCGCCACCCAAAGAGCAATGCCGTTGTCAATTGATATGTCCCGCCTGATTCTGCCCACAAACACCTCATCCCGGTTGGATGAATATAAAGGCATAGGATACAAATTGGCCCCTGGATCATCTTGTAACACTACGCCGGGCGCATTGGCCAGAATCTGCCGAACTTGGTCCGGAGTCAAAGGTTTTTCCAATTCAATATTTATCGATTCGGAATGACTGCGGTAAACCGGTACTCTAACTGCTGTGGCAGCTATCTTTATCTGCGGGGCATGCATTATTTTACGGGTCTCCCATACCATCTTCATTTCTTCCCGGGTATAGTCTTCGTCCAGGAAACTATCGATATGAGGAATGAGATTAAAAGCAATCTGATGCTGAAAAACTTTAGCTTGAAAATCCCTGCCGGCAGCCATATCATTAACCTGCTGTTCCAGTTCTTTCAAACCTGCAATACCTGCACCCGATACTGCCTGATAAGTTGATACTATTATTCGTTTGATTCCTGCAGACCGATGAATGGGATTCAAAGCTACCACCATAATAATTGTCGAACAATTGGGATTGGCTATAATACCCTTATGTTCTTCTATATCATCGGGATTTACCTCGGGCACCACCAGAGGTACACCTTCTTCCAGGCGAAAAGCATAGCTGTTATCCACTACCACGCAGTGGTTTTCAACCGCCCATGGAGCTAATTCTCTGCTTATATCGGTTCCCACCGCAAATAAAGCTAAATCCGCCTTTTTAAAGGCATCTGCGCTTACAGCCTGAACAGTAATCTTTTCCCCGCCATATTCTATAATGGTCCCAGCTTCGCTGCGATCAGCCAGGCATAAGAGCTCTTTTATTTTAAACTGCCTCTCCTGCAGGACTTTCAACATTTCCTGACCCACGGCCCCTGTGGCCCCAACTACTGCTAAACTTATCCCTTGCGACATAATATGAACCTCCTTGTCTAAAAACTCTGGCTACTATTTTAGCACAAGCACAGAGTCGGGCCAATTAATTATAGGGGTCCCAGGAGTACCGGTTGTTTCTGTTTCCCCTGCAAGGCAGATACTACGGTATCGGCTAGCTGGTCCATATCGGCTACGAGTGAATTAGCCTTTTCTACCGGGTTATCCTGCCGGAAAGGAACAAAGAATATGTTCTTCATATTAAGCAGCATACCTATATTTCTGGCATTCAGTCCCAACGCATCATTACTGGATACAGCTATAACAATAGGACGCAAATTTCTCAGCTGCGCTTTTATCGCCATGAGAGCCGGGGTATCTACTATTCCGTTGGCCAGTTTGGCAATGGTATTGCCTGTGGCTGGCGCTACCACGACCACATCCAGTATTTTTTGGGGTCCGATCGGTTCAGCCTCCACAATACTGCTTATTATAGGTTTATCAGTTATTGTGGCGATCCGCTTTTTCAAATCGTCAACCGCATAGAAACGGTTATCTGTTTCTTCAACTGTATAAGAAAAAATAGGGTAAATTTCTGCGCCTTCACTTTTTAAGTTCTCTATTTGCGGCAAAACCTCACCCATTGTACAGTGTGAACCGGTAAATACTACGCCGATTTTTACTCCCCGGAGGCGAGTGGTACTCGCTGGCTGCATTTTCTATAACACCTCTCTTTCAGGTAAATATAGATTCTCATCGATACTGCTTAGTTCGTTTATTATCAATCCGGGCAATACTTCAGCCAGTATCCTGCCAGCAAACACTGGAGCTACTTTCCCCGGTAAACCTGGAGCAAGTACAGCCTTTAAACCATATGCATTAGCTGCTTCAAAATCGGTTCCTCCAGGTTGGGCCGCTAAATCTATAACCAGTACATCCGGATTAGCGTAGCGTAATATTTCCTTATCCAGGACCAGAGCAGGAACGGTATTGAATACAATGTCAGCCTGGTTTATTATTTCGCGCAGCTCCGAAAAACCGGCTCGGTGGCAGCCCATCTCATAAGCTCTGGCAAGTTCCCCTTTATTCTGTGATACTACCGTAACATCCGAACCCATGGCTTTTAGAAGACGAACCAGGGTTGTGGCAACGCGTCCGAATCCTAACACAAAACTACGGCTGCCATGTATGGCAATAGAGGTTTCTTCCATGGCTATCTGGACAGCGCCTTCAGCAGTAGGAATGGAGTTCAAGATGGCAATCTCGTCTATATCGACTATTTCGAGCAAGCGAAAACCATACTTTTCTGCCCAATCTTTCAGATATTGCCGGGCAGAGCCAATGATTACCAGAGCATTTTTGTCTATGGAGCTGATGGCCTTTTCAGTAAGGATCAGGCTTTCTTCTGAATATACCGCCCTTATTCTGCCATCAACCGTAGTTCCAGGTAGTGGCAATATTACTACTTCGGCATCCTTGCAAGCTTCTTCCACGCTATTACCGATAAAGGCCCCGTGACATAGTTTTTGCTTGGGATATCCGGCTACTACAACCGTAGCTCCCATTTTTACCAGTTCACTGACCAGTATCAATTCCCGGTCATCCCCGCCCAGTACGGCAATTTTTATGCCGGACAGCAGCGAACTCACCCGTATTCCCCCTTCAGGTCCCTTAATTGCAGCTACAATTAATAGCATTATATGTACAATTACCATAGGGGGTGACTAATCTTGTCTGTATAGCCCGGTTATTATGTTCAGATTTCAGCAGATAATGCTTTCAAAGAAGGGGCTAAAAACACAAACGAGACACGAAGGCGACTATTTTAGTCCCTTGTGTCTCTCCAAGCAGTGGTTTAAATATTTGTACTTTAAATGAGATTTTCCATGCCGTAAATAAGTCCTTTACGGTTTATAATCTCTTTTACCACCATCACCACGCCGGGCATAAAAGCGGCGCGGTCCATAGAGTCATGGCGGATTTTTAAGCTCTGACCCGGCGAACCGAAGATAACTTCCTGGTGAGCTATCATGCCAGGGAGGCGTATGCTGTGAATGCGCACCTGTTCCACCTCGCCGCCGCGGCATCCGGCTACCTTTTCAAATTCCCGAATGTTCTTGGGTGGGCGCTGACCCCGGTTTTCGCTGATCATCTCCGCAGTTTTCAACGCTGTACCCGAAGGCGCGTCCATTTTCTGATCATGATGCAGTTCGATAATTTCCACATCAGGAAAAAACTTAGCCGCTTCGCGTGCAAATTTCATCATTAAAACCGCACCGATGGCAAAGTTAGGTATAATGGCTACCCCGGTATTATTCTCCGCCGCAAGTTTTTCAAGCTGTTTCAGTTCCACTTCATTCAATCCGGTGGTTCCTACCACGCAGCTGACTCCGTTTTTCAAAGCTGTGCGGGTATTATTAAAAACCGCCTGGGGATTGGTAAAATCTATCATTACTTGTGGTTTCCGGTCCACAATAATATAATCCAGGTCGTTTTCAACCTTCATATCTGTGTCTTTAATACCAATAATATCAGTTAACATTTCGCCGCGAGCCCTGCTGTCAATGGCCCCTACCAATTCCAACCCCTCATCAGCCCACACCGCTTTCAGGGTTTCCGTGCCCATTTTCCCCAGGGCTCCGGTAACTATTACTTTGATCTTTGCTGCCATAACCCTACCTCCCATAATGCATCAATTATTGATTCTACGCCGCTTCTTCGGTGAAATTGCAGCGCTTTTTGTATTAGTCTCGGATAATACTTAAAATGAGTCAAGTCCCCGCCCACAATAACGCAGACTCGATTAAACCTTGCTGCTGTTATAGATTTTAGCCTGTTCAGTTACGTATTTCTCTACTTCCTGCGCCATCCTCTTTTCCAGGAAATTTAGGGTGGAATGAGGTTTAAACGCATTTTCAATCAAGTATAAAAACTGTCTTACAAGTGTAATCTCTTCTCGTATAATTGTAATGGTGTCCTCATTTTTCCCGGTGTGTACATATAATTCCCGGATATCATCAAGGATTTTCATTTCCTCATTTCCTGCCGCAACTACGGCAGCATGTTCCAAAAGTTCATGTTTTTTAAGATCATACTGTAAAAAAGAGTTGATTAGCTTAAGGCGGGATTTCTTATCACGACAAATTAAAATATCCCGACTGAGTTCCTTTTTAAGAACTTCTATTTTAAGCACCTGCTGCAGAATACTCTGGTAAAAGGTCATAACAGCATTTTCCATAAATAATGCCTCCGCTTCTGCCTATAGTTTAGTTCGGCATAAGATACAGTATTCCTCCCCTTCACAATGTTTGTCATTATGCCTTGATAGATGCTATACTTTTGCTGTTCCAAATTTAATTTTACAGCCTTTACAGCCGCAAATTTGCACAAGATTATCATAGATTTTATGCTGTGGGGTAAGACGAAAACGCAATAATTAAGAACAGAGTCCTGATTTACAGGTTCAGTTCATTTTCATAATTGATTGTGGCCTGCATACAAGGGGCTTGCCTGATACTAATTAAAGAGGGATAATATATGCCGTTTGATGGGTTAACAATAAGGGCGCTTTGTGCGGAATTAAATAATGATCTTCATGATGCGCGGGTTGACAAAATACATCAACCCGAAAAGGATGAAATCGTGTTATCACTGCGTTCCCGTAATGGGAGCTGCCGCCTGCTGCTTTCCGCTAATCCCCGCTGGTCGCGTTTGCACTTGAGCAGTTACAAAAAAGATAATCCCAAGAATCCCCCCGTTTTCTGCATGCTTTTGCGCAAATACCTGGAGGGCGGAAAAATAAAAGCTATTAAACAGGTGGATTTCGAACGTATAGTCACATAGACATCGAAGCCATGGATGACTTTCGTGAATGGAAGAACAAACGATTGATATGCGAATTTACCGGGCGGCATTCTAATATTATTTTAATTAACCCAGATACCAATATCATTATTGACGCTATAAAGAAATTCAGCAGCGAGCAAAATTCTTATCGTGAAGTCCTTCCAGGCAAAATCTATGTAGCCCCGCCCGATCAGCACAAGTTAAATCCCCTGGAAAGCAGTATGGAGATTTTTGCTCAATCGATGTGGTCGCAATCACCAGACATTGCTCTGGCCGCAGCCTTGTTTGCAGTGTTTACAGGCATCAGCCCCTTTTCTGCCCGGCAGCTCTGCCTGCAAGCGGGTTTGGACCCTGAGCTTCCTGTAGAACAATGTGGAGAGTATGAATTTATACGTTTATATGATAGAGTCACCAGTCTTCTCGTCCAGCTTAGCCAGGAAAAAAATAAAGCTGAAATATTATTATCAGGCCAGCAGCTTATAGATTATGCTCCCTATAATATTTTAGGCATAGCGCCGGATTATCAAGTCAATTCTTTTGAGAGTGTTAACGAGGCTTGCGATGCCTTTTTCGGCAGCAAAATGGAACTCCTGCATCTTGATTCCATGAAGGCCAATTTAAATCGCACCTTGAAAAACTACCTGGACAAGGCTTATAAAAAAAGGTTCCTGCAGGAGGGTGATCTGGCTGCCGCCCATATTAATGAGAAGTACCGGGTGTGGGGTGAACTGCTTACGAGTTATGCTCACCAGTTTAAGAAAGGTGATACCGAAATTGAACTGGCGGATTTCTATTCCGGAGAGTATATCAAGATCCAGCTTGATCCCCGATATACGCCTATACAAAACGCTCAGAAATACTTTAAGATTTACAATAAAAGCCGGGCCGCTTTAAAACATCTAGCCCAGTTAATGGCTCAAAACCAGGAAGAAATTGACTACCTGGAATCGGTAATGCTTGCCGTAAACCAGGCGGAATCTACTGTGCATATTGAAGAAATAATAGAAGAACTGGAGCATGAATCCTATTTAAAGGAACATTCACGCCGTAAATCTAAAGGTGAGAAAACCAAACCCCGGCACTTCACTTCCAGCGATGGACTGGAGATACTGGTGGGCAGAAACAACCGTCAAAACGACCTGTTGAGTTTAAAGCTGGCCGGGCCCCAGGATCTATGGCTGCATGCCCGGCAAATTCCTGGTTCACACGTTATTATCAAGCTTCCCAAGAATATTGCTAATATTGAGCAGCTTCCTGATAAGACCCTGGAAGAGGCTGCTGTTCTCGCGGCTCATTTCAGCAAAGCCAGCCAGTCTGGAAAAGTGGAGGTTGATTATACCTTTAGAGCGAATGTGCGCAAACCTCCAGGGGCAAAGCCTGGTATGGTCATCTATGATGATTACTGGACCATTGTAATCAATCCCCAGGATGAAAACCTGCTGGATATCCTGAACCACGCCCAATAGCAAAAGAATAATTAACCACAGATATACATAGATACTTTTTCATGGTCATAAATGCATAGGATTATGCTCAAGCATAGATCGCTGAGTGGTATTTTAAATCTGTGTACATCAGTGTAAATAAATATCTATCTGCGGCAATTATTTCCTAGTTATACAGAATCTCAACGCTCCCATCGGGGTTTTCTTTTACCTCATCCCCGTTTTCCAGGATGTAAATTTTAAAATTCTTAAAATCTACGGCAATATCACGATTAATAATAGTGGCCGCCTCATCCCTGGTTACCAGAGTTCTTATCTGCACACCATTATCATAGAGCTGCAGGGTCAGTTCACCATGATCTTTTTTTACTACCTGGTGCTGGTGTCTCTGATAGGGTTTCACAAAAACATATTCATAACCACCGTCTTTAAAAGGCATTTCGCGGCCATTTAAATAGAAACGCAATCTTCTTCCCCCTTAGACACGGCTGCCGGGCTTTACAGGTCTAAGTTTTCCTTCCCGGCAAAGCGGGCACTGGCTGGCTTCCCATGATTGGATATCCATGGTCAAAACAGCCTCTTGTTTTACTCCGAAATCAACTGTGCCGTTGCTTCTGTCGACCAGGACCCCGACACCTACCACCTTGCCGCCAAAAGTATTGACAATGTGCATCACTTCTCTAACGGAACCTCCAGTGGTAACGACATCCTCCACCACCAAAACCTTTTGACATGCATCTATTATAAAACCTCTTCTTAAGGCCATTTCACCTTCTAAGCGCTCGGTATAAACGCATGGAACGCCCAGCTGCCGAGCTACCTCGTAGGCTACGATTATACCGCCCATAGCCGGACCTATTACGAGTTCCACTCCATCATCACGAAATTTATCCGCCAGGTGCCGGGCCAGTTTCTCAGTATGTTCCGGATACTGCAATACCTGGGCACACTGCATATATTGATCACTATGACGTCCTGAGGTAAGAATAAAATGACCCTGCATTAATGCTCCTGATTCTGCAAATATTTCGCGTGCTTCTTTTTCGTTCAACATTGTCTAGGCCTCCATTTCTTCGATTATTTTTTGAACAGCCACGAAGGGGTCACTAGCCTGGGTTATGGGCCGCCCTATAACCATATAATCTGCTCCTAACTTTAGAGCATCCCCCGGAGTAGTTATGCGCTTCTGATCATTGGTTTCCGACCAGGCAGGTCTGATTCCCGGTGTCACGATTTTAAATTCTGCGCCGCAGGCCGCTCTTATGGCAGCTATCTCTCGGGGAGAACACACCACACCATTTATGCCGCATTCTTTAGCAACCAAAGCCCATTTTACCACCACATCTTCTATCTGCAAACCCCTAATCAGCATATCGTTTTCAAGGTCCGACTGTCCTATGCTGGTTAAGACCGTAACCGCCAGGGTAATGGGGACAGGCTGGTGCAGTTTGTCTGCTTCTTCCTGAACCGCCGCTGCTAAATTTTTCATCATTTCACGGCCTCCAGCCGCATGTATATTAAACATGGAACACCCCAAACGGGTAACAACCCGACCGGCTGCAGCCACGGTATTGGGTATGTCATGAAATTTCAAGTCCACAAAAACCTTACCGCCTCGATCCTGAATAGCCCTTACGATTCCCGGTCCGGCACTGTTAAAAAGCTGCATGCCTACCTTGTAGAAGCCGATGTTATCTCCCAGCTTATCAGCCAGCCGCAAAGCCTCTTCCTCGTGGTCAACATCAAGGGCCAGGATTATCCTATCTTTAGCCTGCACCTTATCCTCTCCTTATATTTACTCTGGATTATCTGATCTATTCTATTTGACCGCTGCTCCTCTTAATTCAGAGAGGCTTCTTATGCCCCTTTCAGCCATATATTCGCTGAGACCCTGAGATATATTCTCGGCCAGGCTCGGATGCACAAAATTACCGGTGCCGATCGATACGGCTGCAGCCCCAACCATTATGAACTCAAGTGCATCGGTAGTATTCATTATTCCTCCGCCGCCCAGGATGGGAAGGTCAATCTCCTTATACACCTGATAGATCATGCGCAAAGCCACGGGTTTAATAGCGGGTCCGGATAGTCCTCCAAAAACATTGCCCAGAACTGGACAGCGTTTATCAATGTCCACCGCCATTCCCATCAAGGTGTTAATCATCGCCAAGGCATCTGCTCCCGCATCACGGGCCGCCCTGGCGATAACTACGATATCGGTAACATTAGGCGATAATTTAGGAATAATAGGTAAACTGCTATGTTTTTTTACCGCGTTAACAACCTGATAAACCAGTTCGGGGTCGGTTCCAAACTGCAACCCGCCTTCTTTTACATTGGGACAGGAAATATTTAATTCAATACCCGCGACACCGGAATGTCCTTCAATACGTGCTGCTAATTCAGCGTATTCATCAACTGTGTTGCCGGCAATATTAGCGATTACCGTCACGTTTTTTTCCCGCAGGTAAGGCAGATGTTCATGAAGAAAGGCATCAATGCCCGGATTCTCCAACCCGATAGCATTGAGCATTCCGGCAGGGGTTTCTACAATTCTTGGCGTGGGATTGCCCGCCCGGGGCTCCAGGGTGGTCCCCTTTACTATAACCGCCCCCAAATTAGAAATATCCACAAAATCTTCATATTCGCGCCCGTAGCCAAAGGTGCCAGAAGCCACCGCCACCGGATTTTTCATTATAATACCACCCAGATTTACCGATAAATCAGGCAGGTGTTCCTTCATTCCTGTGTCTTTATGCAAGCTTCTACCTCCCTTTATTTCTGCAGTTCTACCGCAGACATTGAAAAAACCGGGCCATCTTTACATACTTTTATATAGTTTTCATCCTTGGGCTTAAGCTTGCGAGCACATCCCAGACACGCGCCCACTCCGCAGGCCATATATTCTTCCAATGATACCTCTCCGGGGATGCCCCATACTTTGGCATACTCACATACCGCTGCCATCATGGGTTCAGGTCCGCAGGCATAAATATAGTCTATTTCCTGGGGGTTCATTTTCTTCACCAGCAGATCAGTTACCAACCCTTTATAGCCCGCACTCCCATCAATCGTTGAAGGCATGAACTCTACCCCCATATCACGAAGCTTTTGCAGAGCCACCAGCTGTCTGCGGCATTCCACCCCATGCAATACTGTAACCTTACAATTATTGTCCACCAGCGCACGTGCCAGGTAAAACAGAGGAGCGATACCGACTCCCCCTCCTACCAGTATTACTTTTTTCCTGGGCGCGGCCAGAGAAAAACCACGACCTAACGGCCCCATGGCATCCAGGTATTCCTTGGTCCTGATACGAGTTAGCAGATTAGTGCCTTTGCCCACTACCTTGTAAAGTAAAGTGATGCTGCCAAGTTTTTTATCCACATCAAAGAGACTGAGCGGACGTCTCAGCAGAGGACTATTATCCAGGCTTGATCTAATGTGAACGAATTGACCGGGCCTGCAATCAGGAGCAATGCTGGGGGCTATAAATTCAAGTTCCCACATGTCACGGGTGAGCTGAGTGTGTCGCACCACCAGTCCCTGTTCTAAAAACGGCATATACTATTCCTCCGACATAAATCGAAAATACCAAGCTCATATATTTGAATGAGATATAGCCTGGCTAATATTATTTTCTTTTTTATTTGCCTAACTTCCTGCATTATCTTCAATCTTATACTTCATGGTTTTTAATAATTATCCCATAATCTGACCGTCACGAGCTACAATTCTGCCTCCTACCATGGTCAGGCAAGGCCAGCCCTTCAAGTTCATACCCTTGAACGGCGTATTCTTGCCCTTCGAATTAAACTGCGCAGGGTCAACACTCTTTACTATTTCGGGATCAATAACAGTTATATCAGCAGGTGCGCCTATATCAAGGCGGCCTTGCTTTAAACCCAATATTGCAGCCGGTCCGCATGTAAATGCTTTAACCATCTGTTCTATATCCAGGTAACCGGGAATAACCAGGCAATCCATAATTAAAGCCACAGCTGTTTCCAGTCCTGAGATACCGGACATAGCCAGATTATATTCACAATCCTTTTCTTCAAACTGGTGCGGAGCATGGTCGGTAGCGATAGCATCAATCAAGCCTTCCTGCAAGGCCTCACGAAGAGCCTGAACATGTTCCAGCGAACGCAAGGGGGGATTTACTTTGGTATCGGCATCATAAGAGCCTACTGCCTGATCGGTTAGTATCAAGTGGTGCGGAGTAACTTCACAGGTCACCCTGATTCCCTCTTGCCTGGCCTGGCGAATCAGTTCCAAAGTACCGCTTGTGGATACATGACAGATATGCAGGCGGCCTCCGGTAAGCCCGGCCAGGATAATATCCCGGGCCACCATAACCTCTTCGGCTGCGGCCGGAATACCCTTCAATCCGTAAATAGTGGAATAATAACCTTCGTGCATCTGTCCGTCGCGGCTCAGGTTCAAGTCTTCACAATGGGCCAATACAGGCAGATCAAACATCTTCGCATATTCCAGAGCATTTCGCATTATATCCCCGCGCATTACCGGTTTGCCATCATCGGAAATGGCTATACAACCGGCGGTCACCATTTCGGCTACCGGGCTGAGCTCATTTCCGGCCTGTTTTTTAGTTATGCTGCCAATGGGCAGGACATTGACCAGACCGGTTCTTTTGCCTCGGTCTCTCACAAAACTGGCTACAGCACCATTATCGATTACCGGGCTGGTGTTCGGCATACAGCAAATTGTAGTAAAGCCCCCGGCGGCTGCAGCCCTTGACCCGGTGGTAATGTCCTCCTTGTATTCAAAACCCGGTTCCCGCAGGTGAACATGCATATCAATGAAACCGGGGCATAATATCTTGCCGGTAAGGTCAATAATCTCAGCCTTATCAAGATTAATCTCTTTGTCAACAGCCTTAATTTTGCCGTTTTCCACTAAAAGATCGCCGACCATGTTTACCCCGTTAGCAGGATCAATTATCTGAGCTCCTTTAAATAGCAATTTCATCTTTGGCGCCTCCCATCATCAGGAATAACAAAGCCATACGCACAGCCACCCCATTTGTAACCTGCTCGTTAATCAAGGCATGGCTTCCGTCAGCAATTTCACTGGATATCTCTATCCCGCGGTTCATAGGTCCGGGATGTAAAACCAGGACATCATCCTTGGCCCGCAGCAGGTGTTCCGGTCGCAGCATATATAAATCGGCATATTCATCCAGGCTGGGGAAAAAGCCGACTTCCTGCCGCTCACGCTGGATGCGCAGGACGTTGATAACATCCACCCCATCCAAGGCCGTATCCAGGTCGTAGTAAACCTTAACCCCCATCTTTTCTATTTCTGGGGGTATTAAAGTGGAGGGTCCCACCACCCGGATTTCACAACCAAATTTGGTCAGACCCCATATATTGGAGCGGGCCACGCGGCTGTGGCGAATATCCCCTACTATAGCCACTTTCAGCCCGTCCAGTTTTCCTTTATGTTCACGCATGGTATACATATCCAGCAATGCCTGGGTAGGATGTTCATTGGCGCCGTCACCGGCATTAATCACCCGCATCGTAGTGTTACGAGCCACATAATGCGGAGTGCCGCTCATGGAATGGCGCATAACCATCAAATCGAAACCCATCATCTCCATGGTTTTGATGGTATCCCGCAGGCTTTCTCCTTTCTGTACGCTGCTGGTGGAAACCGCCAGGTTAGTGGTATCAGCACTCAAATACTTGCCAGCCAGTTCAAAGGATGTTCTGGTGCGAGTGCTGTTCTCATAGAAAATCGTTACCATGGCCTTGCCCCGTAGGGTGGGTACTTTTTTAATATCACGTTTGATTATGTCCTTCATCGGCACTGCGGTGTCCAGGATTTGCAGGATCTCCTCCCGGCTAAGTTCCTTTAACCCCAGTAAATCCTTGCGTTGCTCAAATTTCACCTGGTTGCCTCCTTCACTATAAGTAATAGAATCAACGCCGAAAACGCTGTATGTCAGACACATACTTCACTAACAATTCTGACTTGCACGGACTTTAAACTGCAGGGTAAGATTAAGACCCTTAACTTATAAATAAAAACCTCCCCTGCGTTTTCAGCAAGGAAGGTCCTTACGGGGCTTGTTTTGAGGTCTTCTCCCTTGCTGGCCTCTCGGACCAAATTAAAGGGTTTAATCTCAAGTATCTATTATTTCTTGTATTGTCACTCCGTCCTGACCGTCAATTTCTTCCACCATTACGGAAATAATCTCTTGTCGTGCGGTGGGAACATTTTTGCCTATAAAATCTGCCTTAATGGGCAGTTCCCGGTGTCCTCTGTCCACCAGCACCGCCAGTTCAATCGACTTGGGCCTCCCCAGGTCGATTAAGGCGTCCATGGCAGCTCGCACCGTCCTGCCGGTAAATAATACATCATCAACCAGAACAATAGTTTTATCATTTACATCAAAGTTTACTTCGGTACGGTGTACCTGCGGCTGGGCCGCCAACAGTGTCAGGTCGTCACGATAAAGGGTGATATCCAGTATACCCACAGGAATCTTTACTCCTTCAATTTCCTCGATGCGTTCGGCTAATCGTGCTGCCAGCGGTCCTCCCCGGCGTCTTATCCCTACCAGGACCAGGTTGTCTACACCTTTGTTGCGTTCAATGATCTCGTGGGAAATACGTGTCAGTGCGCGTTTCATGGCTACGGCGTCCATAATCTGGGTCTTATCTCTTAACTCCAAATCGTCTCCTCCTTACCGCACTCGCGCAAAATAAAAAAGCTGCCAAGCTCGTAAGGCCAGGCAGGCTTGTCATCCTGTTCCATCCTTGCCGGCCTCACGGGGCCAACTTAAAGGTACTGGTGTAATTCTAAATAATGGTTAGGGCATTGTCAAGGGAGAAAGAATTAGACGCACCAGAATCTAAGCCAGGTTGCTAAAAAACTTAAATACTTATCAATCATATTCTCTTGTTCATCCGCTAAAAGCAATAAATCTAAGAAATCCTTTTTATTATTCTCTATAACTTGACCCCTGCCTTAGTTTTTCTAACAGCTTTTGAAAATACTCGGGCGGGGGGCTTTGAAATTCCATGTATTCACCGCTGGAGGGATGGATGAAGCCCAGAAGCTGAGCATGCAGGCTTGTGAATCCAAACCCGGATATGATTTGGTCGGTCCGTATAGAGGGTCCCCGGCTACAGGGTGTCTAATATAAGCAAAATGGACTCGAATCTGGTGGGTGCGTCCGGTCATAAGTTTTACCCGCACCAAGGTTAAATCACCAAAGCGTTCCAGAACCCTATAATGGCTTATAGCCGGTCGGCCTTCCGCAACTACTGCCATCTTTTTGCGGTCGCTATGGCTGCGTCCAATGGGAGCTTCTATACTGCCGGCATCTTCCTTTATGTTCCCATGCACCAGGGCCACGTACTCGCGGTTGATGCTGTGTTCCTTGATCTGTTCGGCCAGATGCCGGTGGGCCATATCACTTTTTGCCACTACCATCACCCCGGAAGTATCTTTATCTAAACGGTGTACGATGCCGGGGCGCAGTTCGCCGTTTATACCGGAGAGGTCATGGATATGATAAAGCAAAGCATTAACCAGGGTGTAATCCCAATTGCCGTGGGCAGGATGCACTACGAGCCCTTTGGGTTTATCAATAACCGCTACGTCACTGTCCTGGTAGAGAATATTCAACGGAATGTCACGAGGTATTAAAGCTATTTGCTGAGGCTCGGGTATATCAATACTTATAGTTTCGCCTTCCCGCAGGCGATAGCTGGCTTTGCGTTTCTGTCCGTCGACTAGAATTTTTCCTTCCGCCAACAGGTTTTGCACGGTATTGCGTGACAGGGATTCGATTTCCTCGGCTATAAAAGCATCCAGACGTTCGCCTTCATTCTCATCCCGGACCTGCAGTATTTCATTTGCCGCCATTTTCAATCCTCTTGTTCTTTTTACCTTCATTAATATACAGATGCAAAACCAACAAGATACCTCCGCATACAATCGCCACATCGGCTATGTTAAACACCGGCCACCAGCGCAGATCAAGAAAATCTACCACGTATCCCAGACGCAGGCGGTCAATAAGGTTTCCCCAAGCCCCGCCTGCCAGCAAACCCATGTAGATCGCCAGTCTGTCAGCGGGATGATATTTCATCTGATATATAATTATTCCTAAAATCACTATGGCCGCACAGAACAAAAAAATCTTATCCCATCCCCAGAATAATCCGAAAGCAGCTCCCCGATTATGTACCAGGGTCAAATAAAGAAAACCGTCCAGGAGTGGACGGCTGCTGCCCTGGGGTAAATGAGAACTGAGCCAGTATTTGCTGAATTGATCCAGAACTAATACAGTTGTAAGACTTGACCAAAAACGCATTAAGATCCTCCTGTATATAATCCTTAATCAATTATTCTCTGTACGGATAACTGTTAAACCTGACATGAAATCCGAATCGTTCTTTGTACCCTCTACCGGATGTATTGCCGCAGGTATCCTTCTATATATCTTTTGACTTCAGCCGCAGGCTGGTAAATACCGAAATGGCCTTCGCACAGTATATCTGCTTCGAGAGCCAGCAGTTTCCGCATCGAATCCCGCCATTGTTTCATATCCGAGCCCCACTGTGAACTAAAGGGGCCATGTATGTCCTGGCCAAACAGAATCCGCTGCCCTGCAATATCTATATAAGGGGATATGCCTCCCACCGTGTGACCAGGAGTGTGCGGACAGTAAATCTGCAAATTACCTAAATGAACACCATCATCTCCGTGTAATACTATATCCACATTGACCCCGTCATATTTCATGCCGTACAGAGCGGCGGCGGTCAATTTGGGTTCACCATCCTGTATAGCGGGCAGTTCGAGATGGTGGCATACCACCTGGGCTCCGGTTTGCTCCTGCAGATATTTGAGCCCCCCCACATGGTCAATATGACCATGGGTAAGGATAATATATTTTACTGCTTGCAATGAAAGACCTAAAGACTTGATGTTATCCAGTATACGCTGGCTTCCTTTACCGGCTCCCGCATCTATCAGAACACCTTCCCCTTCGTTCTCAATCAGATAAACGCAGCAGTCCTCGGAAGCGGACAGCGTTGACCCGCCTACCTGGTATATGTGGGGACATATTTTAACAGCTTTTTTCATAAGCTCCCCCTAAATAATGACTACCGCTTTTTATAAACCGCAAACAACTGCAGGGCCACCTTGTCAAACGGATGGGCCCGCAGTTCGTCAGCCAATTCCTGGGCTGGAGAACGGTCGGCAATATCCAGGAAACTATCCCAATCCATAAAATCAAAAGGAATAATCTGCTCTTCCTCAAAACCATTGCGATTAAACATCTCGGTCAGGCTCTGGGGGTCAAAATGGTGCATGTGCAGCATGGCCGGGAATAGGGTTCCTTCAATGCTTTCCCAAATCCGTTGTTCGACTTCGCCGTAACGAGTGGGAGCGGTAATAAAAACACTGCCTCCCGGCTGCAGAACACGGGCGAATTCCTGCACGATCTTTTCCGGTTCAAAGGTATGTTCCAGAACATCCAGGCAGTTTATACAGCTGAAAAAGCCGTCAGGATAAGGCAGACCTGCGATACTGCCTTCGGTAAACGTTACCTCCTGCGAAGACCCGGCCAGCAAGGTGTCTGCTCCGGGGAATTGGCACTCTACATCTATAGTTCCCAGTTCATCCTGAATTAATTGCACTACCCGGGGGAAGATACGTTTTTCCCCTTTCTTCATCATGCCTGACAGAGCCATGGCCCTTTCCAGGCGGGCTTTACAGGCATCCACAGCGAATACCTGCAGATACTGGCTCATTACCAGGGTAGCAAACCCTGCGCCGCAGCCTGCGTCCAGGACCCTGCCCTGCATTTTCTGCACACGCGGATAAACAAATGTAAGGAACGAGGATTCTCCCCCTGAAGAAAAATTCTGCAGAGCAATGATCTCGTTCAGTGTAAAAAGGTCTTCCTGGCATAGGTGCGAACCGATTTCGCGGCGGAACCAGTTGCGCAAGTTCCTGTCCTCTCGCAGTTGATCGATAATCGCATCCAAATCACGCTTTTCCGTAGCCTGATAGACTTTTTCCCTGTCATCATCACTGATGGCTTGCCAAATGTAATTGACAAAGAAGGGAAAGCAAATATTATGGTTGACATTAAACAGAATAGCCTGACCGGGATTTTCTTCCTTCAAACGCGCGGTGGCATTATGAAATTCCAATAAAAAGGCAATAGCTTTCTCGTCATTGCGGGAAAACAGGTCGGCATATGCGGCGGCCAGATCAGGGGCGTCTGGAACCAGACCCTTGTATATCTCTAATACTTCCGGATCAACCACTCCAAAGTAGTAGTCAAAAAACTCTTTTAAAATCATCTTCTGCAACCTCCATTTATCTAATCAAGTCTATTACTCGCCGGTATTCGCTGCGGTTTTTAGCGGTATCAAATTCCCAGCTAATCTCGGCTTTTAATGATGCCTTTCCGTCTGTGAAGCGAACCATTGGCTGCAGCATAGTTCCTGAACTGTAGTAACCTAACCGGCTCTGGTCAGGGAAAACATAGCCCTTATAGTATTCTTTCACTGCAGGTCTCACGATTAACGACTCCATGGCTCCCGAAGATTCCATCTTAATACTCAGTAAATTAGAAAAAAGGCTGTCGTCGCCACCGCGAATCTGATATATATAGTCAATAACTTCTGGTCGCTCATATACAAATTCATCATTAATAACGTTATAATTATCGCCTTGTTTAGTTATCAAATACTGGGCTTTAAATCTGCAAGCCGTATCGGCTGCAGGGATGATGCCCAAACATGCCTGGGGATTAAAGTACCTTTCATCGGATGGAGCCGCCGTGCAAACCAGCTGCGGGACCAGGAACAACGGCAAAGAAGCATCGTCACATGCCGCCTGAAATTCGATTATAAAATGGTTTTTTTCGATCTCCAGCAATTTGCGGATCATAATCTGCATCTGCCTGCCCTTATATTCAAGCAGTTCACTGCGAGTTAAACATATATAAGCCACCCCGTTCTGATATTCAGCCCTTTCGATATGGTAACGAGAGGTTTCAAAACCGCCCAGGCTCTGAGTAAGATCCTCACCCACAGTAATACCGCAGCGCAAGGAGTTGCGGCATATTTCCCGCCTTCCGCCTTCTTCATAATACTTGGCCGCCAAACTGCTGTCGGTTTCACTAAAAACCAGAGGCATCGCGCAACGGTGTATGTTATGGTAAGCCTTGAGCCTTTTGACGTTATCATTTAGCATTTCATGCATTACACTTAATGATAAATCGGGTGCCAGAACATGGTGGTAACTGATACAGCCGCCTTCACTATGCACAACCAGGCTTTGAGCGGGAATGGAGAGCACAACTTCAGGATACCCGTCCGCATCCCAGTCCCTCACTTCCAAAGGTTCCTCATTATCCAAACCCAGGCTTTGATTCAGGTTGTTTTGCAGACGCAGGGCCAGTTCCAGGTAAGCCAGGCCTTGAGCGTCATAATAAGGAGAAGAACCGTAACTGGGATGGCGGCTGGCCCATTTGGGATCCTCCTGGTAACAGAGGTGGCGCACGCGGTTTATCAGTTTATAGGCATCGGCAACATCGATGCCATAACCTTCATTGAGAATTCCGTCAATGATTTCGTAACGGGCCGCTGAATCCAAAAGAGCGCCGGTAATCAAATCACCGGTTGACCCTGACCCTAACAGTTTTTGCTCCCGCCAATCATTCAGTAACTTCTTTTCAAAAAGCAACTGCCTATTTTCCAGATCCTTAATCCGGCACATAACCCGCCGCAGCCGCTCATCACCATATACCACCCCGCGAATACCGCGCCGGGCGGTCCAGTTCTCCCATTCAGGGTAGCTGTGGCTGCTGCTCACCGGATAGGTATCCAGAACTCCCTGGTTCAACAGGTAGTTCTTAAGCCCAGTGAAACTCAGTTCCTGGTCCCTGTCCACCAGACTAAAGAACTCCATCAGCCATTCCCGATCCCCGTTGGGATCTTTGCTCCATTGTCCAAACTTCTCAGCATCTTCAAATATCAAAAGTATGGGTTCGATTTCCCGGCCAAAAACCCTGGCCATTTCAGCCGCTTTCTCCAGGGCATCTTTTATATAGAAATAGTAATGGCCCGGCTTTATACGCACCCGATCATCACCGGTAAAACTCTGCCGTTTAAGCAGCTGGTAGCGGTATTGACTATGAATGGGAATGGAATAAAAACTCTCCCCCCCTATTTCATCCCGCAGGGCAAAATAAAGCATTTCCGATGGTATATGGCTGGTAGTAGTAATTGATACCGGGTCAACAAAATTAAAATGACGCAGACAATAATCACTGTCTGAACCGGGATAGGCAAAATGCACAGGATAAAAGGTTTCCTGATCCAGGTAGTAAAGCGGCACCGCTTTTAGAATACGAGCAGCCCGTGATATCTCCTGCAGGAGCAATTCACCGCACTCCCGTTCCACCAAGTGAATTCCCTGCCAATCACAGGAATTAACCCCGGTAACAGATTGCAGCAGTTCATTGTAACGGCTTAACTGGTAGAGGTAGTCGTCACGGCGGCTGGATAATTGAATAAACGGTTCATCCGCCAAACCACCTATCAGGCCTATCTTTCCGGATTTCAATAACTCTCGTAATTTGCTTACAAACTCCGGTTTTTGATCCTGCATCCAACAGAGGAATGGTCCTGAGAAATGCAGGTTTATATAAAAAGAATCCAGTTTAACAGCCTCCTGCAGTAACTGCAGCCAGGGCTGATAACTGTTACAGTAGGCTTCTTCTCGGGTTCGGTAAAGTTGGAAATGGGGTTGATGAAAATGTGGGCAAAAGGCTATATGCCCTTTCATAAAATACCTCCAGCTTTAATGATGTTAAGAAAATCATCTTCGTATTCTATTCTCTGCAGCCACCGGGCAAAATCCTCATCCATCTGTTTGGTTTGCAGGCAGTTACTGAGCCGCAGCAGTTTGGTGTAATGTTCAAAAAATCTTTTCATGGCATAGTCGCGGGTAAGGTTATTACTTACCATAAACAGCCAGTCGCTGCTCTGAATGAGCATTAACTCCTTCAAGGATTGAATCATGGCACGTGCAGCCAGTCCTGATTGGGGATACGCCAACTTCAAGGTCTCATATTCCAACCCGACCTTTTTGATAATCTCCCACATCCATGTGGTTTCGGCATTATTCCACATATAGTGTTTGCCGCCCATACCCCAGGATGATTCAAACACCTGAGCCTCATACTGGATGTCTCCCATCTGAGCCGGGCTTACCATGGATATTTGAGGGGTACGGTTCAGTTCACGGAACACCTCTTCCAGCCAGTTAACCCCTTCCCACCACCAGTGCCCGAATAGTTCGGTATCATAGCAGCCTACTATGAGAGGAGATGTGAATCCTAGTTTTTGAGCTTCTTTGCTGTTTTCCTTCAGGCTGTTCACAAAATGACAGGCGTGCTCTCGAGCGCGAAATACGGCCCGCTCAGGATGGTAAACCTGTTTGCGGTCCAGCGTGTTCTGGCGGTCAGTTATCTTCCAGTATTTGAAACCCGAATTGGTATGTTTATGGAATTCACGATAATCAGCGTCACCCGGATAACCGTAATCAGCTGACCATACCTGGTTGCTTACCATGGCATTGCGGCCAAAAACCGTAATCTTCTTGCCTTCAATACAATAAGGCCGGTAGGTGCTGAGTCCGGTATTGGCAAAGGTCTCGATTTCCACCTGGTTGCTGGCTTCGCCGCTGAATACCTCCAGCGGCCTGCCCCCTTCGATAGCATGGCTGTCAACATAAAAATATTCAAAGCCATATTCGATTAAAATGTCTTCAACACCCTTAAAATATCCGCATTCCGGCAGCCAGAACCCACGGGGAGGGTGTCCGAAGTAGTGTTCATATGTCTTCTTTCCCCAGAATATCTGGTTTTTCAGGCTGGTATAATCCAGAAGCGGCAGATAGGCATGAGTTGCAGCCGTAGTAATAACCTCGATAGTGCCCTCATTCTGCATACGCTGCAGAGCGCCGATTATATTGCGGTCAAGGTCAACCAGAAAATCCCGGCGGATATCGCGGTAGAAACGGTGATAATAAGCAGCCACCCGGGCCATTTCATTTTCGGCTCGGGACAAGTAATAACGTTCATCTTCAGCTGCCCTTTTTTCCCGCTCATTAAGGTAGTTTACAAACTCGTTTTGTATGTAATGGGAAGCAAGCTGTTCCAGCAATGTGGGACTAAAGCTGAAGGTTAAAGAAAGGTTTATCCCTTCATCACGCAGCCGGTCCAGCGTGCGCAGAAGCGGGATATAGGTTTCAGCCATGGCTTCAAACAGCCAAACCTCGCCAAAAGGCCAGCGGCCCTGGCGTTTGACATAGGGGATATGACTGTGCAGAACCAGCATTAATTTAGAATTCAAAATGTCCTCCACTTCCCCTTTTAAATCTGGCCATGAATGAATACCGGTTTGGTCTTAAAAGACAGGGCCTCATTATAAACCTCTGCCGTACTGCGGGCAATAACATCCCAACTGTAAGTAGTTTCTATAACCTCAGCCGAATTGGCCCGCAGTTTATCAGCCAGCGTCTTGTCCTTTAAAATTCTAATAATTGCCTCGGCCAGCTCGTTTTCATCTCCGGGGGCAACTTTTATTCCCGTTACGCCACTTTCCACAATCTCGCCCAGCCCGCCGGTATCAGCCACCACTACGGGAGTAGAGGTAGCCATGGCTTCCAGGGCCACGATACCGAAAGGTTCATATAGGCTGGGAAAGACAGCAACTTTAGCCTTCTGGTAAACGTAATTTCTCTCTTCACTGTAGATGAATCCAGTAAACTGAATCTGTTCATCCAGATCCATGCCTAGTACCATGCGTTCCAACTCTTTTTGCTGTGGTCCCCGCCCCCCAATATAAAGCCTGGCATTAGGCACCTCTTTCAGTACCTTTGGGAAGGCACGCAGAAGGAAACAAACGCCCTTTTCCGGCACCAGCGCCCGATGAAGAAAACCACTTCTTCGTCATCGTTAATAGTAAAACGGGGACGCTCGGGCATGGGTAAAAATAAGGAAGGGTCAACCCCGTTGGGTATAATTGTAAGTTCTTCCGCCGGACGACCAAATAGGCTGGAAATCTCGTGCTGCATATAACGGCTGCAGCATATCACCCTATCAGCTTCCAGAGCCAGGTTCCTTTCTATCTCGTTGATTTCCATTTGGAAGCGGTTGTGCAGGCCAAGATTGCGCCCGTGTTCAGTCGCATGAATGGTTGTTACCAAAGGGATTTCAAAGATCCTGGCCACAGACCTGCCCGCATAGGCCACCAACCAGTCATGAGCGTGAATTATATCGAAGCCCCCAACCTCTCCATTGATTACCACCGCTTCACGAATGGCCTCACTATTGAATCTGAAGGTCCAGGACTTAAAATTCTCAACTTCCCGGTAAGCGCTGCCTACCCGGTGTATATGCACCCCGTTCTCTTCCTGATAATCAGGATAGTACTTTACCCGGGGAGTAATAATATGTACGCATACGCCATTGCGCACCAGGAACCGGCTCAAATCATATACGTGTTGTCCCAGCCCGCCCACCATATGCGGTGGATATTCCCAGCTGAAAATCAATACCTTCACCAGGAAATCCCTCATTTATTACGATATTTAAAATTATATTACCAGATTGTTGTTTATTTTGTAACCCAATTTATCTTATAATGACCTGGAAAGCAGCGTTAATAACTGCTATAGTGAAATCACGATTTATAAATTAATACGGAGGTTTAATAATGACCGCTATGCTGCATAGCCTGAGTGAAACTAAATCCATTATCAAAGACCTGGCCCTGGCCCCTGCCGGCTACGCCAAACTCGAATGGGTCAGCCAAAATATGCCCGTTCTTAATATGTTAAAAGAAGAATTTACAAAAACCCTTCCTCTGAAAGACATGACTATCGCCTGCTGCCTGCACCTGGAAGCTAAAACCGGCTATCTCCTGCAAACCCTGCAGGCGGCCGGCGCCAATGTGGTGGCCTGTGCCAGCAATCCATTATCCACTCAGGACGATGTGGTCGCCGCCCTGGTAGATTCAGGCATAACTGTTTTCGCTATACATGGTGAAACCATGGAAGAATATCATCGTTTCCTGGAGATGACCCTGGATACCATGCCTGATGCTCTGATTGATGATGGAGCCGATATGGTGGGCTTATTGCACAAGGAACGTAAAGAGCAGGCTCTGTCTATTATTGGAGGTTGTGAGGAAACTACCACGGGGATAGTACGTTTAAGGGCTCTGGACCGTGAGGGAGTTCTCGTGTTCCCCATGATAGCTGTTAATGACGCCTATATGAAATATCTTTTTGACAACCGCTACGGTACCGGGCAATCGGTTTGGGACGGTATCAATCGTACTACCAACCTCGTAGTAGCCGGCAAAGATGTGGTAGTTGTAGGATATGGCTGGTGCGGCAAAGGTGTAGCCATGCGGGCTAAAGGATTGGGTGCGCGTATTATTGTAACGGAAATCGATCCCATAAAAGCCAACGAAGCTATTATGGATGGATTCGAAGTAATGCCTATGGCTAAAGCGGCCGAACTGGGAGACGTTTCATAACCGTAACCGGAAACATAAATGTAATCCGCAGAGAACACATGCGGGTTATGAAAAATAATGCCATCATGGCCAATGCAGGGCATTTTGACGTTGAAGTCAGCAAAGGCGACTTGAACAGCCTGGCAGTCAGCACACGAGTCTTGAAAAATAATATTGAAGAGTTTGTAATGGAAGACGGACGTAAACTGTACCTGCTGGCTGAAGGACGCCTGGTCAACCTGGCGGCCGGCGACGGCCACCCGGCGGAAGTCATGGATTTAAGCTTTTCCCTGCAGGCCCTGTCCCTTTTATACGTAATTAAGAATCGTAAAGAACTGGACAATCACGTATACAACGTACCCGAGGAAATCGACCGCAAAGTAGCCTATCTGCGGTTAAAATCACAGGGTGTGGAAATAGACGAACTTACCAGTGAGCAAAAGACCTATTTGGCCAGTTGGGACTAAATAATATAAAAAGTTGAGCTCAATTTGGTTATTATACTGATATAGTGCTTGAGTGTTCTGTATAAAAGGTTTCCGATGATCTCCGGAAGCCTTTTATTATTTTATCAGTTATATTTGCCCGATTAAGGCAATAATTTTACTTGTTTCTTGTATTAGTGACAATCATGAAGCATATATAACCGCTTTTAATTTGTCCCTTGGTTGCAGACTGAATAAAAATCCGCCTTTTTCAAAATAATAAATAAGCAAAATAATAAATAATAACGATTAAACGAAAAGGGCGGTTTATATGGATAAAGTTCTTGATAGGAAATATGTTATTATATTTTTCATGATCTTATTGGCGGTTATGTTGGTCGCCTATATTTTTAATATTATAAGCAGTCCCCAGGCCAAGCCGCGTTTAAGTCCGGCGCCTTCAACCGAAAAAGCTACTTTACTATTAGAGATACTGCCGGTAAAGTAATTCTGGAGACCGGTTTCCCAGTCAGTGAAAAGGATGAATACATCAGTGAAAAAAATATCCATTATATTATAACCAGTGTAAAGGGAACTAACGCTATCGCTCGCGTAAAAAGCAACTCCGTTAATAATGTCAAACCCAATCTCAAAAAGGCCGTATTGCCATTGAATTCAAAAGGTATCCCCGTTCAAGCCCCGTCTATTAACAGTCATGTGGTAATATATCATACACACAGCGATGAATCATATGGCTATTCAACCGGTATTACCAGTAAACCAGGAAATGGAGATATATATGCTGTAGGAACCTCATTGGCAAATTCCCTCCAACGTTCAGGCATCAGCGTTACTCATAGTTTTAACCGGCACGATCCTCACGATATCAATGCATACCACCGTTCGCGCCGAACGGCTCTGCAGCTATTAAAGGAAAGACCTGATGCCGCGTTTGATGTTCATCGTGACTCCGCCCCAACCAGCTCGTACTTTACAACTGTAAATGGTGTCAATACCTCCCGCGTCATGATAGTAATAGGACGTTCCAACCCAAATTTGAAAACCAACCTCGATTATGCCCGCAGGGTTAAGGCAATGGGCGACACCCTCTATCCTGGTATGATGCGCGGTATATTTATTGGGAAGGGAGACTACAATCAGGATCTTTACCCTACCGCGCTAATCTTTGAAATCGGCACAGACGGAATGTCTTTAGATCTGGCCCAAAACGCGGCCACCTGTCTGGGAGACGTTATCGCCCATGTCATGATTCAAAGCTAGGTAATGGTATTACCGATACAGGAATAGACTAGTGAAATAGAAATTAACCAAGATGCTTGAAACAGCCCTCCATTAAAACCAGGGGGGCTTTTCTTTGCGCATATTTTGCAATATTTTGTTGATCTTTAAGCAGGTTTATCTCAATATAATGGCGAAATATTTTTATATTTATAAATAATGGAAAGGAAGCGGAACAAAGATGACCCCGAATAAGAAACCCCTTCTTCTGTACCTGTTCCTATTGGTGTTCCTGCTGAGCATGAGCACAATAGCGCTAGGGGCTCCGGTTGGAGACAGCAGCATCACTCCCCCGGTACAATCATCATCAGTCGTTAAAACACCATTTACGGACGTAGCAGCCAATGATCCCAATCTGATTTTTATCACTTACCTGTCCCAGCGAGGTTTAATGAAAGGCTTTCCTGACGGAGGCTTTCACCCGGAAGAAGGCTTGACTCGTGCCGAAGCCGCATCATTGTTCGCGCGTATCGCGGGACTGAAAGCGGGCAGCAGTCCCAGTGGTTTTAAGGACGTTGCCAAAGACCATTGGGCTGCAAGCAGTATTGCAGCAGCCGTTAAAGCGGGATACATAATGGGTTTTCCCGATGGCAGTTTCCAGCCCGAAAGGAAACTCAGCCGGGCTGAAGGCATCAGTTTATTTTTCAGGTTAACGAAAGAAAAACCTGATGCAGATTTGCCGTCTCTGCAGGATATTAACAACCAGCACTGGGCCGCCAAGAGTGTTGCGGTTGCCCTGGAAGCCGGGATGATAAGTCTCAGTAAAGACGGCAAGAAATTCTATCCCGACCAATCATTTAAACGCGGAGACCTGGCCCGTACTCTCAGTATACTGCTTACCAAAGAGCCGCAGCTCAGCAGAAGCAGCCTTTACATAACTTTGAAAGTAAAGAGCGGAGAAGTTAAAATAACCCGTGTCGGCGGCAAAGAAGAAAATATCAGCGGAAATAGTACCCTGGCCGTTGGAGACAGCATCAGCACCGGCAGCGGTGAAGCTGAATTAAGCTTCCCCGATGGCAGCGGTTTATTATTGAAGAGCGGTACCAAACTGGCTATTAAAGAAAACCAGGGAAGGTCATACATAACGACCGACGGTACTCCCGGTACGGGAATAGACTTCCTGGAAGTTGAACTTAAAGAAGGAAAAATGTTTGGCGCTCTGGCCAGTAAATCTTCCGCCGAAACCAGCCAACCTGCAGCAGAAACAAAGAAAACCAGTACATTAATCAAGAACTTGAGCAAAGTAGCCAGCTTAAAGAACCTGGGACCCTGCTTTTTGCGGCGGCAGACTCGGCTCAGCCTGGTACAAGACGGCGGAAAAGAAAAAAGTAAGGGTAAAAGTAGACATGCCCTGGGGCGTAGCCGCTATTAGAGGCAGCTTCTGGAGCAACCTGGTTACAGACAAGGGCAACAGCACCAGCCTCCTGGAAGGTGAAGCTGAAGTAACCAGCGGCGGCCAGACCCAATCCCTGGGCCAGCTTCAAAGCACCACAGTTACCGCAGCCAACGCGCCACCCAGTGCGCCCACCCAGATGACAGCCGCTGAAAGCAAGGAATGGGTAGAGGTTAAAACCTGGGTCGAAGCCAAGGCGCAGGAAATCGCCAGTAAACAGGAGGCTGCTCCCCCTCCACCCGCATCGGTTGATGCCCCGCCGGCCCCATCTCAGCCAACGACTGTTCCGCAGTCTGCTGCTCCATCTGTCCCTAATGTTATCAATGCGGTAAGCAGCGCATTATCCCAGGCTGCCAGTACAGCCAGCGGTTCCGCCAGCACCCCGGCTTCAAACAATAATACTGGTTCGGGAGGAACTTCAAACAGCAGTGTAAATTATACTGGTACAATTGGAACCTGGACGGTTACCGATGTGATCAGCACAGTATATAACGGCACAACTTATAAACTGGCCAGCGACTTCGCGGTTAACAAACCCTCAAATATTGTCGGCAATTACTACTGCCTGGAGATAATGAACAACAGTAATTTTAATGTGGGAGTTCTGGAATGGAAACCTGTGACAGAAAAAATGCGTCGCCCTACATTATTTTTCAGTGACCCTGCCAGAATAAGGGTATTATTTGCTAAAAGCTATTCCGGCTGCGATATTACTGGAGTTTATCGGCTTAATACAGACGGAACCCTGTGCGACGAGATGAAAACCATCCAGGGTATCATAACCCTGGCTTCTCCATACAAGGCTCCGGCAGGCGGCTTGCGGGTAGGTATCGAAGCCCATGGAATTTCAGGCGTAGACCAAATCTATGTTTTCACCAATGAAGTAACCATACCGGAAGGCGCCTGCAGCATCAGCTACAGCCTTAAAGTACCGGGTACACTCCCAAACAATTCCGGATATTGTGTTTCCTTCTGGCCCCTGGGTACGTATAGTGAGCCCTGGATGGAAAGCGCACCCGTTAACATTAGCTGCGCCGATATTGCAACAGCTCCCATAAATGGTGAAATTCCCCGGGGAGTCTGGGTCAACGGTTCCGTGCAGCTGCCCGCACCCGTACCCAACGGACAAACACTGGGGGTAACAATAAAATTTGAATACCAGGATCCTAATGAACACCCAGTTTTCACTTGCAGCGGGGTTATCAACGGCAATATATCAAGTTTTAATTATACGCGTCCGGTCAAACCTGGTGATTACAAGGTAAGTTATATACTCTATTCTACAACGGATTTATTAGATTATTTTGCAGCCAATCGTTTACTGGAATGCGCTTATTACCGCATCAATGGTCCTTGCACACCGTTTGACGGCGACATTATTACCATAGGCAGCACCAGCCAGGAGATTAACCTTAATGTTCTCAATAATGGTCTCTTAATAAGCGGCAGTGCTATTCTTCCCTGGCAAGCTCATGAAGATACAGATGTATATATATCTTCTCCTTCACTGCCGCACTATCAAGGTTTTGCTAAAATACCAGCAGGTAGTTTATCAACCAATTACACCCTCGTAGTCCCCAGCGGGACGGTCGGCACAATATATTTCTTTGTTGGCGATGTTAACGGAGAATTAACTATTTTGTCACCGCTTACCGCCGACTTGCCCGGTCAGAATATCTATCTTAGCACCAGTTCGATGGCATCGTCTTCAGGGAAAACACATTTTAATGTTCCTGGCCCCATTGAACCTAATTCTATTTTGATAGGCAGCACCGTTTTCAACCTGGACAGCCCTGATTATACTCTTGACAACCTGCTTATCGCGTTGACACAATTAGATTCATATTGCTTTAAGAATGGTCTCTTGCCCAGCCTGGGGCTTTACTACAAGTCACCCTTGCCAGCCTGGTTTGACCTGAATAACCCAGCCATTGGCAATGGCAGCGGCCTAAATGATCCCGCCAATGCTATAGACCCTGCAAATCTTCCCGAGCTATTCGGAGGGATCTACCCATCATCAAGCATGCTGGGCATACATTCCTCTGTCCTTCACTACTATGTGCCGCAAGGATTCACGGGAAGTATATATCTGCCTTTTTCCCCGCCGACTGTGAATATAGCCGTTTCAGTCGGTTCAACATCATCACCGGTTGTGCTTACTGATCGGGGACCGGTTATCTATCCTCAGCCTATGATAAGGTTCGATGTCGATGCTAAACACCCCGGCCTGGGCACCAATAGCTTAGCTTACACTTTAGAAAATAGCAGTTATTCGCCCTCTGCAGTAACCACTACCATCCAGGTGACATCTCTGCCCGGCTTGGAAATAGTGGATTCTTCAACCCCACCAAAGCATTGCCTGGAAGAAGGCTACGCCGCTACCACCATGACCATAACCGGAGCTGCCATCGGCCAGGCTACCTGGAATGCAGGCGATCCCTTGACACTTGTTCTAAGCTCCGGCTTAGGCAACAAACCTGTGCCGCAGTGCAGTATCGATCAGAGCACTGTTTCAGTTGTTTATAACCAGGTCAGTTTTACCCTGCCGGCTGGTTTGCCCGCTGAAGGCTTCTACTGTGTGGAGTTGTTCCGCACCGGCGATTCGGAGCCTTTCGCCCTGGCGCCATTCCCGGTCTGTCCGGCGGGTAATAATTCGAAGATTAATCCAGGTGCGGTTTACAATAAAGCAGACAACATCTTAACCATACCGGTCAGCGGCTATGAACCCTATGCGTCCCTTAATCCTAATAAGTTGACGATAACCAGCAACGGCAACAGCTATACACTTGGAGGCACATATATGGGTATGCCAGATTATGCATCCTTAAGTCCTGGTTATTTTAAATATTGCCCGGCAAGCAACAGTTTCCAAGTATACCTGACAGGTGTCGATGTCAGTAATATGAACTCATTGGCTAGCGGTCCTGCCACCCTGACGGCTGCTTACGGCTGGTGTATAGATGCTGCAAATAATTACGCTGCCGCAACTACCGGCGGGATCAACATGGTAATTGTCGGTCCATAAGCACCACGAGAATAATATTAACCATCGTAAGATGACATACTTAAAGGGCATTTGTTCCTCACTGGAGCAAATGCCCCGCTTTTTCCCGGCTTTGCCTATTCTGAACCCAAATTATAATAAAAATGTTTCATGGTCAGCTATATAACGTAGTAAAATATTATACAGTATCCCGTTATCTTAAGTATAGAGGCCAATACTTTCAGGCAGGGCGGAAACAGATGATTAATAGGCCGAAGCAAAAATGGCAGGTCCTGACAGTTATATGTATCGGCATCTTTATGGCTACCCTGGACGGCAGCATTCTTAATATAGCCAATCCCAGCATAGCCTCTGCTTTCCATGTAAGCATATCCAGCGTGCAGTGGGTGGTCACCGCTTATATTCTGGTGATAACCGCTACCCTGCTCCTCTTCGGTAAGCTTGGAGACAGAATTGGTGGCCAAAAGATATACAGAAATGGTTTTGCTGTATTTACGCTGGGATCACTGCTGTGCAGTCTTTCATCCTCATTGGGGGTTCTGGTTGGTTCGCGTCTCATTCAAGCCATCGGGGCCAGCATGATGATGGCCACCGGAATTGGCATTGTATCCAACACATTTCCTCCCGCAGAACGCGGCAAGGCCCTGGGGCTGACTGCCAGTATGGTCGGTATGGGCAATATGACCGGCCCGCCCCTGGGAGGTATCATACTGGCCAAGCTAAGCTGGCCATTCATCTTCCTTATAAATGTTCCTATTGGCCTGGTAGGATTTATTTTGGCGGTAAAGCTGCTCCCCGCTCAAGAAATAAATAAAACCGAATCGGCTTTTGATTTCACCGGAACTATTTTATTGGCTGCCGCTTCAGCCCTTCTGGTTTTTTCCACTAACACCGCCCATGGCATCAATTATAAACTGTTAGTATTGGGTTTGGCGCTGCTGTTAGCTTTTTGGCGGTGGGAAGAATATTTAGAAAACGGCCTTCTTGATTTGGAACTGTTTAAAATCCCTCGTTTTGTTTTCGGTAACCTGCTGGCCTTTGTGGCTTATTCCTTGCAGCCTTTTATTATATTTCTTATGCCCTTCTACCTGGAAAGGGTTATGAACCTTACCCCGGCTTATTCAGGTTTGTTAATGGCAGTTACTCCCATTGCGATGGCCTTAACCGCGCCCCTTGCGGGAAGCCTGTCAGATCGCATAGGTCCAGGCCTACTAACACCATTCTCTTTTTTGATGCTGGGGTTAGCCAGTGTCATGTTGTCGGCTTTAAACGAGTCAAGTTCTATTTTATACATAGGATTATGTCTGGGCTTATTCGGAATGGGTATGGGAGCTTTCGGTTCTCCTAACAACAGTGCGATTCTGGGAGCAGTCTGCCGGGAAAAGGCTGGTTACACCGGCGGGTTCATCTCCATGGTGCGAAACTTTTCCTTTGCCCTGGGCACAGCTATGTCGGCCGGTCTTTTTTCCTTATTTTTCAGAAGCGTCTCAGCCAGTCACAGCTACGTTGCTTCTTACGCAGCCGCCACCCGCCATATATACTGGATCAGTTCAATCCTGTGCCTCCTGGGATTTATCCTGGCCGTTTTCACCCGTATCCATCTGGAAACCAAAACGGTGGATAATAACGTGGAATGACTTTTGACCTGCGGACGTTATTCTGTTATAATCATATAGCAATATGCGCCCGTAGCTCAGTGGATAGAGCACCGGCCTCCGGAGCCGGGTGCGGAGGTTCGATTCCTCTCGGGCGTACCATAAGAAAAACCGGCACTTTCAGGGGTAGTGAAAGTGCTATTTTTTGCCCATTTTACTGTTTTGACAGAAGTTTTTTTTAATCACGACCTCATAGACTTTCTTTCTGGTAACTTGATTTGACGCTTTATTTTGTCATCGTTAGTTACCAACCTTAACCGTGGATACTCTATCGCTGGTTGAATAGATTCTTTAGTAATTCATCAGGATAAATCAACATTTCTGTAAAGCATAAAACGACAGGTTTAGGAGAAGGGATTTTAAAGCCTTTGAGTTCTGCTTCTATTGACAGGAACGTTTCTTAAAACTTATGCTGTCTCATCGGTAAGCGGCCGCGGAAAAAATGTATGCCCGCAAAGGATATGATAAATATCAATGCGATTATACTCAATGTTACTGTCATGTTGCGGCTTTTCATAAAGTAATTGCCCAGGGCCACATAAATAATAGCCCAGGGGATTTTACCCAGCGCCGAGGAACTTGCAAACACCCGCCAAGAAACTCCGCTGATTCCTGCTCCTACGTTTATGATTACGGTAGGAACCACAGGAAAAATGCGGCAAATCAGCAGAATTAAAAAGACGCTTTTTTCGTCCAGGTTTCTAAGGTCCAGGTCATAACGGTTTCTAATCCTAAATATGAAGTAGTCGCGGGCTGTGAACCTGGAAAGGTAGTAAAGAAATAATGCTCCGGCAAAAGCCCCGCTCCAGGCCAGACAAAACCCCATCCAGTTGCCGAACAGCATACCGGCTGCCCCCGCGAGGATCATATAAGGAATGATAGGCGCCACACCCTGCACAAAAAATAATATAAAGGCCACCAATGGACCATAAAGGCCGAACCCCCTGAGGTATAATACGGTGGAATTTATACTGGTGAAGTCAACGTGTGACAGTTCTATGCCTCTTTCATCTCCGTTCAATTATATTCTCCAGCAGCCATTTGAGAGTAATATCCTGACGCTGCTCTACCTTCCCGGCAAAACGATGGTCTGCTCCCTTGATAATATGTAATGAAGCATTAGGCGCTCCCTCAGCAATTAAAAACGCGTTTTCAGTGGATACCACTTCATCGTTTTGGCCATGCACCACCAAAACCGGTCGCACTCCCAAATGCCTGATACAGGCCAGCATATCATGATGGTTAAAATCCTGTATCAAGTCTGGAGCCAGAAAAAACCGTCCCCATTCATCTTCCAATTCAACTGTTCGGCCTGATAACAGCTCCCGGTATGCCTCTCCCAATACCGCGGAAAAAGTATCATGCAGCAGAACCGGTGCTGACCAGAAAATATACCCGGCTATTCTTTCATCAGCAGCCGCTCCGGCCAATACAGTACTGCCTCCCAGACTTCTTCCCAAGACTATTAATGGTACTTCATAATTATGGTCTGCAAAGTCGATAACATGCTGAAGATCAGCGGCCTGGCGCGAGATAGTAACATTCTTGAAATCCCCCTCACTTTCACCGCTGCCGGAAAAATCAAAAGCCACTGCCCCCAGACCTATATCATTCAAACGGTCAGCAAAACCATATATCTTGCCCCCGTTTTCTTTGCTCCCACGAAATCCATGGGCTATTATTACTACCGCCCGGAGCATCCCGGATGGCATGAAAACATATGCTGCCAGTTGATGTCCATGAGAACAATTAATGTTTATTTTCTTCAGTAGAATTGCCCTCCGTAATGATTGCTCAATATTTTTTATTTATGATAATTACTTTATCCGCCGCTCCTGATACTCCCACTATCTTCTCGCCGCTCACTTTTCAATCATATCGGTTTCTTGGGTTTCCGGTCCTCATCGGCTTCATGACGAACTTTTCGGTTACAAAGATCACAGATAAAAGTTGGTTCTTTCTCTTTGGCCGCCAGTTTTTTATAATCCTGATGTTCCTCGTTAATAGCATAGGTTTTGCCGCACATAAGGCAGCGCGCATCAATAGTTGTGCTCATTGTCTCACATCCTTTGCTCAACTTATCCAGTATTCAGAAGGATTTTAAATAGAAAAATAGGAAATAGCTTCTTTTAATTCTAGTATAACCGTATTCAGAGCATCTAAAGAGGCATTTATTTCTTCTATTCCAGCCATCTGTTCTCCAGCCAGTTCGCTGATATTCTGCGCTGCCAGGGAATTGCTGTCCGCAGCCGATGCGGTTTGTTCAATAGAGTTAATTACTGTATCAGCGCTGTGAGCCATTCTCATACTGGCATCGGTCATGGATTTAATCTGCTCATTAACGGTGCTGACGGCTTGAATAATGTAACCAAAAGCATGTCCGGCACTGGATACCACTTCGGTGCCATTTTTCACTTCGCGGGTTCCTGCCTGCATCGAATCTACAGCGCGCTTGGCTTCAATTTGAATCTCTTTTACCAACTCGGCGATACGCTTGGCAGCATCAGCCGATTCTTCAGCCAGTTTGCGAACTTCTTCGGCCACCACAGCGAAACCCTTACCCTGTTCACCTGCACGAGCCGCTTCAATAGCCGCATTGAGTGCCAAGAGGTTGGTCTGGTTAGCAATATTGGTTATAAGATCTACGATTTGCCCTATTTCCTCGGATTTATTCCCCAGACCGCCTACAATATCCGCAGTGGAATTTACCGTATGACTGATTACATTAATTTGTTCTATGGCATGGGCTATTTGTCCTTCGCCCTCATGGGCGCGGGTAGTGGCCATATCCGCTGATCCTGCTACTTCGACAGCGCTGTGGGCCAACTGCTGGATGGCCCCGGACATTTCCGCAATAGATTCTTTGGAATCCCGGGTTAAATTCACCTGAGATTCAGTACCGCGGCTCATTTCGTTAATCTGATATGTCATCTTCTCCATAGCCACAGCACTCATTTCCGCACTTTTTAAAAGTTCGTGACTGGAATGACTGACAGTTATAATTAATTCATTTGTCTTGCCAATCAATGCTGATATCTTTTCTATCATGGTATTTACCATACGGGCCAGGTTGCTGGGTTCATCATCGGCAAATACGGGGATATAATGCGTCAAGTCTCCCTCGCTGGTACGTTTAACCGCTTCCGAAATCCGTCTCAGAGGCATATATACTGTATAGGCAATTAAAAAGGCAGCAATAAAGCCAATACCGATACCTAAAATAGAATAAATGATCATAGATAATCTGAAGTGGCTGACTATATTATCATAAGGGGTGGCTGGAACCCCCACATACCAGATGCCGATTATTTTCCCGCTGGCATCCTTAATAGGTTTATAAGCGGTCTGGTTCCTGGTTCCCACCACCTCGGCTTCCCCTAAATACGGTTTACCCTGGTCTAGAACCTGAGCTTTTACCTCTGGTGATACCTGGGTTCCTACCATTCTCTGGCCATCTTTCTTTACATTAGTGGCTACCCTGGTATCACCGCGGAATATAGTTACTGTATCCCCGGTCAATTCACCGACTTTATCAACTACGTCATATTTGCCTTCGATTAATACCCCGCCCTTAAAAAGCTTGCCGTCGCGCAGTTCCCACTCTCCGGGATACATCATATTCAGGATTTGTTCTCCGGTAGCCAGGTCTGATTTTAATTTTTCTTCAGCGGTTAATACCAGCTTGCTTTTCACAACATATGTAGCGTAAATACCCATTATTCCCGTAACGCCAGCTAAAATGAGCGTAAACGCCAGCAGCAGCCTGAGTTGTACATTCATCTTGCGCAATACTTTTTCAATCCAATTTAAAAACTTCAATATCAAACCCTCCCCCGATTAATATTAAAAGCCGCTCATTAAATCCGTTTTTATGTTTTTTCAACCACCTTTAAAACCTTAATATAAATAATTTGCTGGTAATTAAAAACCCCTACAACATTGCCGTGCTCGTCATACATATAGTTGGCTGAAGACCCGCCAACATAGACCTGGGCGTTTTTATCAATTCCCAGATTGTTAATATATGTGACGATTTTTTGATTGTTGGTAAATGTTATTTCAACTTTTATAAGCTTTTGACCTTCTTCAGCGCTGGAATTATTAAAAAGACTTGCCGTTTGAAACTTACAGCCCCCGATAAATAATGATCCCGCCAACAGCAAACATATTAATAGGTTATTTTTATATGTCAAATTTCCCTCCTCCTTCTGGGACTTCGAAATCTTTTGGGGGTATTGTCCCGGTCCGTTTCACCTCCGTAATAGGCTCTGCGCGCGCTCCAGGATGAAAGTTTCTTGTCTACAAGTTCATGGACACTTCCGCTGGTAAATTTCCCTGACTCTTCTCTGATTCCGGCAGGTACTCCGGTTACAATCTCCAATCCTTCATCTATTGTTGCTACGGCCCAAACATGAAAAGCCCCTGTTTCCACAGCCGCAATAACTTCATCGCTCAACATGAGCTGGGATACATTTTGCCGGGGAATGATTACCCCCTGCCTTCCATCAAGACCTTTATGTTTACATACTGCATAAAATCCTTCGATTTTTTGATTTACTCCCCCTACCGCTTGAATTTCGCCGTTTTGATTAACTGATCCCGTAACGGCAATTCCCTGATACAGCGGCAAATCAGCCAAACTGGATAATAAAGCATATAATTCGGCACTGGATGCGCTATCACCTTCAATGCCATAATAAGACTGTTCAAATGTTAAACTTGCCGAGAGGGTTAAGGGTTTATCCTGCGCATATTGGGCGCCCAAATATCCGTTCAGCGTTAGAATGCCCTTACTATGAATACTGCCGCTCATTAAAATTTCACGTTCAATATTAATCAGGCCTTTTTCGCCCATAAAGGTCTTGGCTGTAATCCTAACCGGTTTGCCAAAGGAATGCTCACCCATTTCATACACAGCCAGTCCATTTATTTGTCCGACTTTTTGGCCTTTGACATCAATCATTACTAAATCTCTAAACATATATTCACGGGCTTTATCTTCCATCATGGAAGAGCGATAGCGCTTTTCGGCGATAGCCTTGCAAACATGAGATTCGCTCACCAGTTCTTCTTTATCATATTCGGCCCAACGGTTTGATTCGTAAATTATCTCTACCAGCTTGTTAAATAGGGTGCTTAGTTTATTCTGGTCCTCAGCCATGCGGCTGCCGTATTCGACCACTCCGGCAACGGCTCCAGGAGAAAAATGCCTGAGATTTTCGCTTTCGCAGACCGAACTTATTAAACGCGCATAATCCATGATATTCTGGCGGTTGCGTTCCATTTCGATATCAAAATCCGCCCTGATCTTAAAAAGCTTCTGGAACTCCTCATCTAAAGAATAAAGAAGATAATAGTATATGGGTTCACCTATTATTACTACTTTGAGTTTGGCCGGGACGGGTTCCGGCTGCAAGGTCTCGGTGTTGGTAACCCCAATAATTTTCCCGATGCTCTCTATATAAATTTGCTGGTTTTTTAATACCCGTTTAAGTGTGTCCCAGACATAATAGTTTTTAATCAAATCATAGACATGCAGAACCAGGTAACCGCCATTGGCCCGGTGTATGGAACCGGCTTTTATTTTAGTAAAATCAGTGGTCAGGACACCGAATTCGCTTTCATATTCTATTTGTCCAAATAAATTAGAAAAGGTGGGATTATTTTCAAATACTAACGGGGCTGATTTTAATTCCGAGTTATCCACGAATAGATTTACTTGATAACGCCTCAAGGCCGTCCTGCGGTCCAGGTTCTTAAACCAAGCCACGGGAGCATTTTCCTCAGGTTTGATTAAGAGTTCCAGGTGTCCCAGGAAATCCTTTTTAATTTCCTCCAGGTATTGGGTTACCCGGGGAAACTGCCGGTATTTTCTGCTCAGACGATTAAAGTGGGGCGAAATTACCGAACCGGCTGTTTCTATTTCCAGAGCCGCAATTTTTTGTTTCATGGATTTTTCTAATTCCCGGTACTGGCGAAAGGCTTCGTTTATCTTTTCCTGAACAGCGGCACTGCGTCTTACCAGATCAGCTCTCTCTTCTTCTGACATTGACAGGTATTCTTCCTGTTTTAAGGCTTCACCATCTTTTAAGGGAACAGTACTGATGCCGTTCTGGTTGCGGGAAATGCTGAATCCGTACTTATGAGCCTCTTCATCCAGCCGCAGGTACATATTATTAGTATCTTCGAGAAATGAGGACAAAACCTGGTTTTTGCGAAATTCAAAAGCTTCTCCTTCAAAAACACGGCTGACCTGTTCCAGAATCTGTTCAAGCTGTTCGTTCAAATCTTTTCGCAATATCCTGCCTTTGCCCGCTGGTATTTCTATCAGCCGCGGGGTATCAGGGTCGGCAAAATTATAAACGTATAATAAATCCGGAGGCACGGCTTGATGACGCGCTTTCTTTTCCAGCATCTCCCGGGCCAGAGTGGTTTTACCGGTTCCAAATGGTCCGGAAAGGTATACATTATAACCGGGACTATCCATATCCAGGCCAAAAGCCAGCGACCGTACCGCACGATCCTGGCCTATGATTCCTTTTAACGGTTTAATCTCAGCGGTACTGGCGAATTTAAAAATGGCAGGATTGCATTTTCTGGCCAGTTTATCAGGTTCTACCCGGTATTTGTTTAGGTTCAAATCGCACCCCCAAAATTTAAAACCATGCCCGCATCGCCCTTTATTATTTTCATGCCCAGTTCGTTATATAACCTGGCGGCGGCATAAAAGCCCGTACAATGGCATAGAACGATTTTGTCTATATCCATCTTTTTAAGATCAGCAGCGGTTTTCTCAATCCGTGATTCAGAAGCGGCAAACAGATGAGTTCCGCCAATAAACGCGATTATTTTTGATACTCCGGTCTTTTCCATGGCATTATTTATTATGTTGATCATTCCGGCATGTGCACAGCCGCTTATTATAACCAATCCTTTTGAAAGCTTAATGATTAAAGCCAGGTCATCAAGGATTTCATCATCAAACAGCTGCCCGTTGATTTCTATCTTAAAGTTTCCGCCTGCATCTTCGTATTCTGTTAGGCGTGGAATTTCTCCGCTAAGAAAAATACCCGGCCATATTTCTTGGAAATTATCCGCTTCAACCAGCGGGATATTCTTAGCCTCTATATCGCGCTTGGAAAAGGCGCAGCCAATTTCCTTATAGGTTCCGTTTGCCAAGGGAAACGGCCGCGGATTGAAAAGCCGGGAATGGGCATAGATCACCGGCACATTATATTGATCGATTAATGAACGCAAACCGCCGGTATGATCAAAATGACCGTGACTGATTACAAGCGCATCTAAATCTGACAGGTCAATACCCTTTGTCCGGCTGTTGTGAATCAGGGCATCACCGCTGCCTGTATCAAAAAGGATCTTTTTGCCCGCTTGTTCAATTAACGCGGCAAAACCGTATTCACCCCTAAGATTAGGAGCACAAGCAGTGTTTTCCACTAATATAATTACCCTGGTTTGCATTTTTCCAACCCCTCTGTTACATACAAATGATAATATTTTATATAGACAGCCCTAAATCCTTCTAATTAGGGTCATGATTTTTTAATTTTTCCCTTCAAATAATCCTTATTTTTTCTAAAACTTCATAATACTTGCTCCCTCCTAAATTACCCATCATGTCTTCGATTTATCCATATTCCCTATTTACAGCCAAATAAAAGGGGTTTGCGCAGAAACCCTGCAAGTGTTGACAAATTCCGCTGATTAAGAGTATATAATTAAAAGAGTCTAAAATGAAAGGCGGTGGTAAGATGGAACCTATACCCGAATACCGATCATGGCAATTGTCTACTCTATTTAATAATAAAGTGAGGGTTACATTGAGCCACCATATCAGTGGATAGCCCTCTTTTGCCTGGAGGGATGCACATGATCAAAACCTATTTTTACGATTCTGAAAAAGACGCCATGTTTCATGATGTCGACCTCACCGCTAAAGATTCGCTATTATCCAATCCGCATAATCATCTCTGGATTGATGTTTACGATTGTTCCGCCAGTGAGTTGAACTATCTGGGAGATGTTTTTGATTTTCATCCCCTGGCCTTGGAAGACTGCCTGCAGGTTAGCCCCCGAGCCAAGCTGGACCGGTATGATGATTATAACTTCTTCGTTTTTCATGCTTTGCGTTATTTTGAAGACGCTGAAGAAGAAGATGAGATTTCCAGTATTGAATTAGATGTGTTTATGGGGAGTAATTATCTGGTTACCATTCACCCGGTTGCTCTGGCAGCGGTAGGTAAGGTAGCCCGTATTTGCTTGAAAGAAACTCAGCTGATGAATCTGGGGCCTGAACACCTGCTTTATAGAATTATTGATAATATCGTTGATGATTATTTTCCCATCATTTCTCGCCTGGGAGAAAGAATTGACGATCTGGAGGACAATATATTCCTGGACCGCGGCCGGGAAATAACTGAAGAAATCCTGGCATTAAAAAGAACTATTATCTTGCTGCGTAAAGTCCTCATTCCGCAGCGTCGGATTTTCGGTAATATTAATGGTCATTACTCATTTCTCGTTAATGAAGAGAATGTCCCTTACTATTTGGACCTGGTGGACCACCTGGACAGCATCCTGGACACCGCCAATACCTACCGGGATCTGGTAAACAGTACCACTGAGACTTATTATTCCATTATTAACGGCAGAACCAGTGAGATTATTACTGTTTTAACTGTAATATCGATTATTATGATGCCACTTACTGTTATTACCGGCTTTTTCGGAATGAACGTTACTATACCTGGCAGTGCGAATCCTTATTATATTTATTTCATTACCGCTTTCATGTTGGTACTATCTATTTCCATGCTGGGCTTTTTCCGCTACCGCCGCTGGATATAAAAAAAACGGGCCGCCTAAAGCGGCCCTTGTTTATCTTATGAATATTTTATACATATGTTAGTTATCAGCTCACCTACATCTTCCACATAATCCTGGGCCATCTCAATATGTTCATATACCTCACGCCATTTTATTATCGATACCGGATCGTTTTCATTGTCAAATAAATAAGCCAATCCGGTGCGATAAAGGGTATCCTGTTCTTTCTCCAATTTATTAATCTGGCTGCAGCAATCTATAATAGCCTTTTTATTGCTTTCCACCCTATCCAGCATATTCAAGGCCTTCTCCTGCAAAACCAGTGATTGGTAAAGTACCTCAACCATTTCTTTAACCTTATCATCAGGTTCGCCGGCCTTATACAATATCATGCGGTCTATTATTCCGGTAATATAATCGAGAGTAGCCGCAAGTTTCTGCACCAGTTGGAATGCGTCCTCGCGATCAAAGGGCAGGATAAAGCTCGTATTCAGCCTACGTACAAGTTCTTGTATTATACGGTCGCCTTCGTGTTCCATGGCAGTAAGTTTGGCCATCTTAACATCTAAATCAGTGTAATCATCAACTACATTTTTAAGAATGTCTCCGCCTCTGACTACTACTGCGGCGGTTTCTTTGAACAATAAAAACAGTTCATCATCTTTTTTACCAAACAAACGCATGTTATATCCCCCCTTCGAAAAACATCCCCCTGAATTGCTTTCTCTCTCTACGCTTTAATAGTCTTGGAAATATGCTATCTATTTTAAATATAATATTAAAAACTGCCAAGCACTTTATTTTACAAAGCTCGCAAATAATCGGGGCGTAAATATTTGCGGTCATTTTTTGCAATCATTTCATTAATTAATTTTAAAACCTTTTCTTTATCATCAGGGAAACGCCCTTTTATGGGAAGGTAATTTGAGGCATGGTTGCTGCGGAACTCTGTTCCCTGAACATCCAGATGGGATATCATAATCCTCATTTCATCAAGAATCTCAAAGGGGCCCGGCAGTTCGAATTCACCTTTCTCCATGCGCCGGTACAATTCCGTACGCGGAACCAGCATCAATACCAGCGCCCCAATGTAATCAGGATTCATTTCATTGCAGATCTGAGCGGTTTTTACAGCATGGTCCACTGCCCTGGGTGTACGCCCGGCCAGCCCCAGCAAAACCGTGACCGAAAGCAAAATCCCGGCCTGCCGTACTTTCTTGCCGGCCTCAACCATTTCCTCATAAGAAACCCCTTTGCGAATATCTTTCAGTAATTCTGGGTCGCCGGTTTCAACACCCAGGTAAGCTATCGTCAAACCAGCCGCCTTTAAAGCGGTCAATTCGGAAATTTCCTTCTGTAAAATGCTGTCGGGACTGGCGTAGATACCTATATGACGCAAATGCGGGAACGCACCCTTTAACTCATATATTACTTCAAGCAAATCAGGAGTATCCATAGCCAGGGCATCGCCATCAGCTAAAAATACCTTTTCCAAATCACCATAATATAGTTTGGCCATGCGAATATCGGTTTTAATTTCTTCCAGGCTGCGCACCCGGTATTTTTTGTCTTTGTACATTGCGCAAAATGTGCAGCGGTTGTGGCTGCAGCGACAGTACACTGCAGGATATAACTTCTGGCCTCACTGGGCGGTCTGAATATATTACCTTCATATCTCATAATTGTCACCTCCCGGTGATATAAGTTTATACAAGAAAAAGGTTTTTGTGAAATACTTTACTGGTCAGCGATAATAATCTAGCTATATTTTATTATGCCCTGGTAAAAATAATAGCGGTGCGAGCCAAACAATAAGGAGGTCTATTAGTTTGGCAAAACGGCGCAGCATTATGTCAGAACAGCTCAAATACGAAATCGCCCGGGAACTAGGGGTTGACCAGGTAGTTGCCACCCAGGGATGGGGTGCGGTGAGTTCCAGAGACTGTGGTAACATGGTTGCCAAGGCTATAGAAATAGCGGAAAGAAATATTGCCCAGCAGAATCAGGCCATATTGTAGTCTGCTCGCACTATCCGGGTTAAACCCCGGATTTTTCATATCCTGCGCGCCGGATATCTTATCAGCTGCCACTCCTATTATTAAAAACCGCTTTTTTATAAATCCTGAAAACACATAAATGATAATAACTATAAATACAGCAGCTGCACTTACATTTTCCAAACCAGCGCCCACAAGCATTCCCAGAATTGCCGTTACCCACAAACTGGCCGCCACTGATAAACCTTGCACTTCGTTTTTTTCCGAAACCCATATTAATCCTGTGCCCAGGAAACCCAAAGCTGATACCATCTGCGCCGACAGTCGACCCGGATCACTGAACCAGGGATCGTTCAGTACCTTGAAATATTCCGTAGAAATTAGGGTTAATAAAGCCGCTCCCATACATATTATTGAGAACAACCTGGCAGTAGTCCGGCTGGTAACAATACCTACTGCCATTCCCACAATTCCAGCCATAATAATACGAACCAGGATTTGGGTCAGCATCATAAAATCCTGTAATTGGGGGCTTCCTTAGTTATGGAAATGTCATGGGGATGACTCTCTACCAAGCCGGCATTGGAAATGCGCACAAAACGCGTTTTAGTCTTCATTTCTTCGATGGTTTTCACGCCGCAGTATCCCATGCCTGCACGTAATCCGCCAACCAGCTGGAAAATGGTTTCTGAAACATAACCTTTATAGGGAATGCGGCCTTCTATGCCTTCGGGAACCAGTTTCTGAGCATCTTCCTGGAAATAACGGTCGCTGCTGCCCTGGAGCATGGCATCCATAGAACCCATGCCCCGGTAAATCTTATAACTGCGTCCCTGGTATATAATGACTTCTCCCGGACTTTCTTCAGTGCCGGCAAAAAGGTTGCCCAGCATAACCACGTCCGCGCCGGCAGCAATAGCTTTTGCAATATCTCCGGAAAATTTAATCCCACCGTCAGCGATAATAGGAATACCATACTTTTGCGCTGCATTGGCACAATCATACACAGCGGTAATCTGCGGCACTCCTATACCTGCCACCACTCGCGTGGTACAGATTGAACCCGGACCTATACCCACTTTAACCGCATCAGCTCCGGCTTTAATTAATTCTTCGGTAGCCTCACCCGTGGCTACATTACCAGCAATAATTTGCAGATCGGGATATTTTTGTTTTATTTTAGCCACCATCTGAATGACACCCAGCGAATGTCCGTGAGCAGTATCAACTACGATGACATCCACTCCCGCTTTAACGAGAGCCTCTACTCGCTCAAAGGTATCATGGGCTGTGCCAACCGCTGCTCCCACTAAAAGCCTGCCGCGTGCATCCTTCGCCGCGTTCGGGTATTTTTGGGTTTTTTCAATGTCTTTAATCGTGATCAGGCCCATTAAATTGAAATTTTCGTCTACCAGCGGCAGCTTTTCAATTTTGTATTTGCGCAGGATATCCATAGCCTGATCCATACTGGTTCCAACCGGCGCTGTAACCAGCCTTTCGCTGGTCATAACATTCTTAATGGGCTGGTTAAACTCGGTTTCAAAACGGATGTCCCGGTTGGTTATAATCCCTACCAGCCTTCCTTGCTCGGTAATCGGAACACCGGAAATCCTGTATTGTTCCATTATATCCAGAGCGTCACGGATGGAATTGTTGGGAGAAAGCGAAAAGGGATCGGTAATGACCCCGTGTTCGGATCGTTTGACCCGATCCACCATCTTGGCCTGTTCTTCGATAGACATATTTTTATGAATGATACCTATTCCACCTTCACGAGCCACAGCAATTGCCATACGGGTTTCGGTCACTGTGTCCATGCCTGCGCTCATTATAGGGGTTTCCAGGCGAATATTACGGGTCAGGCAGGTGGAAATATCTACGTCCCGAGGCATAACTTCTGAGCGGCCGGGAACTAAAAGAACATCATCAAAGGTAAGACCTTCTTTGCTAAATTTATCATTCATGTTCTGGTCCTCCTTAAGGAAATTTAAACTATCTTATAATATTCCCTTGGCTTTTTCAACCCGAACCCGACCAAAAAAGACGCTGAGAACGCAGATAATTGTTCTGCGTTATTCCGCGTCTGAATTTAATCCCCGCCAATTACGGAACCGATGCCATAGTGCCAGAAGTGATTGACCAGATCAGCCATAGTCTCCTCGCTTATGCCAAATCTGGCGGCCAGAGCTGCACTGCTGTCACCCTGTTTAATGCCCGCCAGCAGCTGGTCAAAATCCACCCCTGCTTCCGCGGTCATTTCAACTAAAGAAGGAATACGGCTCCAGGGAGGAAAAGAACCCAGATTTTCATCAAAATTATCCACAGGCAAAACTCCTTTTTATTTTAGTTTGCCCGTTTTGAGGGATTGAATGTGGAAGGGAAAAACGAAGAAATCAGTAGGCACAAGCAAGATATGAATCTGGGTAAACCGCACAATTTGCTTTTATTGGTAAAAATAAATGTAAAGCTCGTAAATATAGCAAATGGTCGCCTTATCCACTTCATTTGCTCATTTTTAAAACGAACTGTTTTTAAGCCGCATGTGGGTGTGGTCGATTTCGACTACAATGACTTCGCGTCCAATCTTTTTGACCGCTTCCCAGGGAACCACCATTTTCTGCCGGTCAGTCCAGAAATTAAAGGCATTGCCCCGGTTGGGCAAGATAATGGAAATGATTTGGCCGTTCTCTTCGTCAATCAACATATCTGAGTCCCCCACGGTTCCCATGCGCATACCGTCATAAATATTCACCATTTCCTTGCCCACCAGATCATTTAAACGCATCTGCCCACCCCCGTTTATATTATACCCCGGTGTGGCCGAAACCCCCGTCACCGCGTTCGGTCTGGTCCAATTCCTTAACTTCTATCATTTCGGCCTGTTCTATCCGGGCAAAGACCATCTGGGCAATTCTCTCGCCCCTTTTCAATATATACTCCTTGTCCCCCAGGTTTATTACAATAAGCTTGATTTCGCCGCGGTAATCGGCGTCAATGGTTCCAGGCGTGTTCAACATGGTTATGCCATGGTTAATTGCCAAACCGCTGCGCGGACGAATCTGGGCCTCATATCCGGCCGGTATGGCTATGGCAATACCGGTTGGCACCAGTTTGCGTTCCCCCGGAGCAATGGCGATGTCATATTCACAGGCCGCATATAAATCTACTCCGGAAGCTCCCCTGGTCATATAGCGCGGCATGGGCAAATCAAATGAGTGCAGCCTTTTTACTTCTACTTTCATTATTTAAACTCCCCAACTATCTCCAAAATTTATTGAATTCATTTTCTACGCTCATTAAGGCCTCATCGGAACCGATAGCCGCCAGGGAAAACTGCCCGGGAAGCAGCAAGCTGCGAGCCAGATCACCTACGGCTTCTTCCTTGACGCGCAAGAAATTATCCATAACCTCTTCCAGGGGTATTATGCGGTCATACATCAAAAGTGATTTTCCCAGACGGGTCATACGGTTCATGACACTTTCCATACCCAGGTAAAGACTTGATTTTAACTGCTGGCGGGTGCGGGATAATTCGTCTGCTGATATGCCGTTCTCGGCAAAGCCTGTCAGCTCTTTATGCAGAACTTCCATCAATTGAGGGATACGAGCTGGTCCTGTCCCGGCATAAATCACATATGAACCAGAATCGGAATAGGTGGAAGGATACGAATAAATCGAATAGGCCAGACCCAATTCCTCCCGCACGGACTGGAAAAGCCGTGAACTCACGCCCCCGCCCAGGATACTGTTCATAATATTCTGAGCATAACGACGTTTGTCGTTGTAATCAATCCCCGGTACTCCCAGGCATATCTGTACCTGCTCAGTCTCCTTGGGCAACAGATGCAGGAACGGACCTGTAATCTCGGTTTGTTCCCGGTGCAGCTCGAACTGTGGCGATGTATTCTCCTGCTCCAAATAACTATCCACTGTCTCATACAATTTCTCATTATTTATATTGCCGGCTACGGAAATAACCATATTGGCAGGTACATAGGCTTTATTGTAAAAAGAAAATAATTCCTGGCGCGCAAAAGCAGACACCGTATCCAAAGTTCCCAGGATTGGCGACCCCATCCGACTCCCTGACCACAGCTGCTGGGAAAAGATATCGTGTACCAGGTCATCGGGAGTATCTTCGTACATGTTTATTTCTTCAATTATTACACCCTTTTCCGTCTCAAAATCACGGGGGGCAAAGCTGGAATGGAATAACATATCGAAAAGAATATCGAGAGCGGTGTAGAGGTTTTCATCCAGAATACGTGCATATAAACAGGTATGCTCCTTGGAGGTGAAAGCGTTTAACTGTCCTCCCATGCCCTCGAAGCTGTCAGCTATTTCACGGGCAGTGCGTTTTTCCGTGCCTTTAAAAAGCATATGTTCAATAAAATGGCTGGCCCCAGCCATCTGCGGCGATTCGTGCCTTGAGCCTACCCCAATATATATGCCAATAGCCACAGATTTTACGTAGGGTATTTCCTCAGCCACCAGCCGGGCGCCGCTCTTAAGGTTCCAACAATTCAGCACTGATCTACCCCCAAAATTTCTTGCATGTGGTGTTCAAAGCAGGTCTCTCCTGTGTAATATGAACATTTTAACATTATTCTGCCCATTAATCGAAAATCCTTTTCAATAGATAATATCTTTAATGCGCTGAAATATATTGCTGTGCCTTTCTACCGCATCGCCGCTGACGAGGTCGGTGCTGTCCACCAGACCGCCGTCAACATAAACACTTAATGCTCCAACCTTTTGACCTGGCCGTATCGGAGCCTGCAGATCATAATTTATCTTCACCCTTTTTTCAAAATTGAGATCCTTCTCCCCCTGCCAGAGGAACAGGTCCTGACCAGGATAGATTCTGGCATATGCCATACTCCCGTTTTTTACCCGCAGTTCTTTAAAGATCTGAGAATGGTCAATTACTTTTACCGGCTTACAATTATTGAACCCATAGTTTAGCAGGCGGGTACAATCACCGCTGCGATCGCCTGACTGCAAGGCTACGGCTATGAGATGGCGGCCTTTTCGAATTGCCGAAGCAACCAAACATTTACCGGCATCATTGGTGGTACCGGTTTTGATGCCATTAGCACCCGGATAACTTTCTAAAAGGCGGTTGCTGTTAGTGATGTCTATTACTTGTGTATATGAGGGATGTTTAAACTTCGTCTGCTTGGTGGCTACAATTCTGGCCAAGTAAGGGTCATGGCACAGGTACCTGCCAATAAGAGCCAGATCATAAGCGGTACTGTAATTATCGTGATTGGGGAGTCCAGAAGCATTCGCAAAATGGGTGTGCCTCGCCCCTAGAAGAAAGGCCTTTTGTGACATGAGATGGGCAAACAGCGCCTGTTCACCGGCACAATGTTCAGCCAGAACTACAGCCGCGTCATTAGCTGAACATATCAACCCTGCTTTTAATAGTTCTTCTACGGTCAGTTTCTGACCTTGGCGCAGGCCAATAACATAGCGCGGAGTCCGGGCTGCTTCAGAGCTGACGACAGCAGTTTCATTAACCCTACAGTATTCTCTGGCTATAATGGCGGTCATCATTTTGGTGGTGCTGGCTACCTGGCGTTCTTCATGGGCATGACGTGAATAAAGAATCTGCCCGCTGGAACATTCTATCAGGCAACAGGCCGACGAACTTATATATGGTACGGCAAGAAGAGGTTTGGCCGAAACCGTAAACATTATCCCTGAAACAAGCAAGCTAAGAACAATTAGGTACGATAATTTCTGCATTTTGATCTTAGTTGGAGGTTTTTGCGGTTTTCTTTTCAATCTTAGCATCCTTAAGCATTTCATCTATACTGATCATCCTGTAGCCCTGTTTTTTTAACTGTCCCAGCATTTCAGGCAGTGCTTTTACAGTAGGTTCGGTAGGGTGCATAAGCACGATAGCGTCGTTATGCACCCGGCTGACCACCCGGTTGACAATGGTTTCCGGAGCCGGACGCTGCCAATCAATTGTATCCAAACTCCACATAATGAATTCATAGTTCATATCGTTTACAGCTGTTACTAATTGCTGGCTTTTTTCCCCATAAGGAGAGGCAAAGAAACGCGATCTTTCCCCGGTAAGCTTATAAATAATCTCTTCAGCCTTTTTAATCTGTTCCTGGGTCTGGGCGCTGGAAAGCTGATCGAAATGCAAATGCTTGTAACCATGGTTTTGAATGCTGTGGCCGGCCTTCTTCATAGTTTTTAGCAATTCCGGGTGTTTTTCCGCCCATTTGCCGGTTACAAAGAAAGTGACCCGGGCATCATTTTTCTTAAAGGCCTCCAGCATAGCCGGAATATACTCTTCACCCCAGTCAACATTTACCGTCAAGGCTACAACTTTCTGTCCGGTATTGCCCTGGTAAACAGGGGACTTTTTGGGTGTGGCCACACCGGTATGATTAAAATAGACCATAGAAACTCCTAAAAAACCGCATATCAATAGCAGCAATACTCCCGTTGTTAACAGGTTCCTTTTCGTAACAAAATAAATTCTCATGATTCCCTCCTTCCTAATATCTGCACCCAGACTTTGCCTCGGCTGATGCCAGCCTTTATGATGATAGGCCCGGGAGAATCGTTTAAAAATTTCAAATCCAGGCAACCATAGTCTACAGTCGCATCCTGACCTGCCTCAATATATGGAACTGGTTTGCTGTGTTGATGCCGTTCGGTGATCTTTAACCCACTCTGCCTGACCGCGTTGTACAATGTGCTGGCTAGCTGACACACCCCTCCTCCATAATCGATGTCACTCCCCCCCATCAGGATTACCGGTGCAGGCATATAGCCCCTTTCTGCTGTTCTGGGGCCAACCGTATCGTTAAAAGAGAATACTCCTCCCGGCCAGACCAGAGTATTATTAATAGCGGCAACAGCCAGAGATATGTTGGTAAAACGCTGGTAGCTTCCTGAAATCCAGGTTCCGTAACTGCCCAAAGGTTCCGTGACGGCTTGGATATCATGTACTGAATAGTGAGGCTCTATGTATATCCACTCCGCCTCTATGCGTTGATTTTCATGGGCTTTCATGACTTTCCGCATGCTGGCATCTATGTTTATCATCTTTCCAGTCCTGCCGGGAATCACCTGCCCGCTTTCCTTATCCAGCTGGGGTTCAGCGGCCATAACCAGGCTGCGGGCTGCCATTTCCTGAATGCTTAATCTCACTTCACCAGGAAGCAGATTCTCCATGGTTTCTCCCTCCATGATTACCCCCGGCTGTACACCATAAAAATGACGCTCCATTTTATCAAGCCACATGCTGATTATGGGAATGGTGATAAAAAAGCATATTAGCAGTATATTTCTGGAATCCAGGTTGACTAAACGGTGTTGTCGGAAAAATATGCCCACCCCGCATTTTCAGCCAGAATTATAAACACAGGTTTCACAGTCTGCACAAATCTACAGCTTGCTTGCACCCACTCCGTCGCCAAATAATACTGTATGTTTGACTTGGCGCTCAAATGGTACCGCGCAAAGTTTTCACTAAAAATAATTATTCGCAGGCATTGCAGACTATGCAGTAAAGTTTCTGTGCGTTGTTCAACGTTCGTACCCCGGAAAATGCAAATAAACCGAGACACCTCGGTTTATTGATAGTAATTGATTCATTTGTTAAAGAAGAAGCACAAGCCTTAATACATCTCTAAGTATTATTGAAACGATAGCCCGCCCCCCAAACAGTCTCAAGATACTGGGGGTTAGATGGGTCGCTTTCAATTTTCTCTCTGATTTTGCGGATATGAACGGCAACCGTACTAAGATCGCCAAGAGCTTCTTCACCCCATATATTGGCATATATTTGTTCCTTGCTGAGTACCCGGTTGGGATTACCCGCTAAAAACAGTAAAAGATCAAATTCTTTGGAGGAAAAGGGTATTTCCTGATCATGTAGGAAAACCCTGCGCGAACTTTTGTTAATCAAGAGTCCCTTGATTTGCAGTTCATCATTGGTATCCGGTCTAAAACCTGATAAACGTTCATAGCGAGCAATATGAGCTTTGACCCGGGCTACCAATTCCAATGGACTGAAGGGCTTAATCATATAATCGTCCGCACCCAGGCCCAGACCGCGAATTTTATCCATGTCCTCAGTTTTAGCCGATATCATAATAATAGGAACAGCACTGGTTTTGCGTAATCTCCGGCATATCTCGAAGCCGTCCAAACTTGGAAGCATCAGGTCCAGAATAATCAAGTCATACTGCTCCTGCTGACTACGGTTTAAACCCTTGCGGCCATCAGATTCAATCTCAACGGTAAAGCCTTCAATCTCCAGGTAATCCCTTTCCAGTTCGGCAATGTTAATCTCATCTTCAATAATCAGTATTTTTTTCATATCTGGCTCCCCTATTTATCCGCTTCATTCACAGTTTCCGGCACAGTTTCCGGTTTTACTTTCGGCAGAGTTAAGAATATGCTGGTGCCCGCGTTTTCTTCGCTTTCCGCCCAGATTCTGCCGCCGTGAGCTTCAATTATCTGTTTGGCTATAGAAAGGCCTAACCCGCTGCCGCCGCTTTGTCTGCTGCGGGCGGGATCGCCGCGATAAAGCCGGTCAAAAATATAGGGCAGGTTTTCAGCTGGAATACCATGCCCATTATCCTTGATTTCAATTATGGCTTCAGTTTCATTTTCCAGTAAAACGATTTCCAGCCAGGACAGCGGTTTGCTCCGATCACAATGTTGTTCGGCATTAATAATAATATTGTTGATGACCCGCTGCAATCTCTTACGGTCAGCTATAACCGGCGCCTGGCTGGGATAACTTCCGATATAGCTTACCTGAATACCGTTGCTTTCTAATTCATATCCTTTTTCTTCCGCGCAGTCACGCAGAAAAGCCTCAATATTAACAGGTTCAAAATTAAAATCTAACTGTTTTAAATCCAGCTTGGAAAACAAAAATAATTCATCAATTAACCGCTCCATTTCCACTGAGTTGTTATAGATTATTTGCATATATTTTTGTTCCTTATCAGGAGTCCTGGCCACTCCTTCCATCATTCCCTGCACATAGCCGCGGATAGAAGTGATAGGAGTTTTTAAATCATGTGAAATATTGGCTATTAACTCTTTGCGGTTGTTTTCATAACGCTGCCTGAGTGTTTGGGCATCTTTTAACTGCAGACGCATTTGTTCAAACGACTGGCACAACTCACCCACTTCATCCAACGAGCGGTAATTTATAGCACCATCCAGATTGCCACGGGCTATATCAGCCGTAGCCTTATTAAGTATCCGCAGCGGGGTTATAATACTCTTAGCCATGCGATAGCTGATCCAGAGGTTAATAAGCATGGCCACCAGCAGGGCTATGCCCAATACAATATCTTCAGCGGTCCCGGCGGTTTGGTTTGGGTTAGAAAAAATATATGCCCGTTCTTTTGATCGCTGAATGTAAAATCGCGATATTTCAGAAGCATATAACCATGATGGTCAGGCGGCCGGTTGTTTTCTTGGAGTACTGTGGCGGCCCGCAGCCCCATAGCATCAATGTGTTTGGGTATATACACAAACTGGCCGTCTTTTTCGACTAAAACCATTAGAAACCTCTTATCAGTTTCCTGGTTTAACTGCTGTAGGTAAATGGGATCGGCCAGGCGATCGGAATTTTTAGCGATTAAAGCGTCCAAACTGGCCACCAGTTTGCTATTGTGGCTTAATATCGTTTCCAGTGCAGGCTCTTCCGGTGCAGCGTATTGCTTATGAACGAAACCATACCAAAAAACCAGCCAGGCCGAATAGTATCAGGGGAATCAGGATCATTGAAATATGGGAGACAGCCAGTTTATATCCTAATGAATGTCTGTTGCTCAACCCTCGCATATTATCCCCCATTTGTTTTTTCATAATTAATGATAACAACCATTTATAAAGCTCACCTTAATAAATTCTTAAAATTTTATAAAGCCAAGTTTTCCTGGTAAAAGGTGGTTAAAAGAAAATTTCGTTTCTGTTAATAAAATCTTAATCTCAGCTTAGCCAGGATTTTCATTTTACTTTCTATACTATTATAAAGAAATACATTAATAATATTTGGAAGGGGGATAATAATGGCTTTAATATTCAGGATTACGGCTGCTATGCGTTCAGTTGTTCAATTACTGGGTCTTCTAATATTGGGACTCGTCTTCATTGTTGCTCCTGAATTAGCCCTGGATCTTAGTATAAGTATATTCCGGTTCAGGTCAGAGCTGCAGGGATAACCTGAATAACTGCCCAGGGGCTTTCTATACAGGTCATCTAAAAAAAGAAGGGTAGGATGAAAATGAAAAACAAAGGTAAATTTAATATTATACTTGATTTTCTTATGTTTCTGGTGATGCTGGGGTTGTTTTTTGTCAAAGGTGAATATCATGAGACCCTTGCTTATACCGTAGGCGGGCTGATCGTACTCCATATTATTCTGCACTGGCCGCAGATCAAAGCATTGTATCGTCAGCTACTGCCAAGCACCACTCAGCAGATTTTAGGAATTATACTTATCGTAGTCCTGGCTGTCGGGATAATTACCATGCCCATGTACCTCCCCAATGCCGGGGAACGAGGTCACGGAGAATTTGGCCGGGGATACGGACCTTTGCCTGGCTACTCCGGGCATGGCAAATTCCATTAGCATTGCAAGCATGTTAAACCTGCAGAGGCAGTTTATAAATTGCCTCTGCAAGGATTTAATTCCCTCAGAAATGCAAATAAACCGAGACGTCTCGGTTTACTTGTTAACTGCCTATTAAGTTGTGGGCCGCTGTTATTCAGGTTTTACAGCGTTCTTTAACACAGCTTTGCGCGAAAGGTTAACCCGTCCCTGCCTGTCGATCTCAGTACATTTGACCAGAATCTGATCACCTATATTAACGACATCGGTAACCTTGTTGACCCTTTCTTCCGCGAGTTGTGAAATATGCACCAGGCCTTCTTTGCCTTGGGAACCCAGGACACCGGGTATAATCTCTACAAAAGCACCGAAATCCATGATGCGCTTAACCGTACCCATATAGGTCTTGCCAACTTCGACTTCAGCCACAATTGAATCAACCAGGAATTTAGCCTTGGCTGCCGCCTCTTGGTCGGTTGCCATGATAAAGAGACTGCCGTCATCTTCGATATCGATTTTGCAGCCGGTCTCATCCACGATTTTGTGGATTACCTTTCCGCCCGGGCCGATGACTTCCCGGATCTTATCAGGATGAATCTGCATGCGAATCAGGCGGGGCGCAAAGGGAGATAACTCGGTATTGGGCTTGTCAATACACTCCAGCATCTTCTGCATAATGAACATGCGGCCTTCACGGGCCTGCTTCATGGCTGCGGCTATTATATCGCGGTTTATCCCGGTGATCTTAATATCCATTTGTACGGCGGTAACGCCTTTTTCCGTGCCGGCCAGTTTGAAATCCATATCACCCAAAGCATCCTCGATGCCCTGAATATCACTCAGAATGGCAAACTTATCCTCAGCGGTAACCAGGCCCATAGCTATGCCAGATACGGGAGCTTTGATTGGAACCCCGGCATGCATCAGCGAAAGGGTGCTGCCGCAAACGCTGCCCATAGAACTAGAACCGTTGGATTCAAGCACCTCTGAAACTACTCTAATGGTATAGGGGAATTCTTCTTCGGATGGCAGTACAGCCAATAAGGCTCTCTCCGCCAGGGCGCCATGCCCTATTTCTCTGCGGCCCGGACCACGCATCGGCTTGGTCTCTCCGGTGCTGTAGGGAGGAAAATTATAGTGGTGGATATAACGTTTTCGATCGGCTCTTCCCAATCCATCCAGAATCTGTTCCTCACTGGCAGCCCCCAATGTGGTAACAGACAAGACCTGGGTTTGACCCCGGGTAAATAGGCCTGTACCATGAGTCCGAGGCAAAAATCCTACTTCACAGCTTATCGGTCTTATTTCTGTCAGGCTGCGTCCGTCTACACGGTCACCGTCCTCCAGAACCATGCGGCGAACAACTTCTTTCATGAGTTTGTCCACCAGGTTGTCAATGTCTTTCATGTCATCCGGATAAATTTCGCTGAAGTGTTCCAAAACCTTATCTTTGGCCTGGTCCATTTGTTCTTCACGTGATTTCTTATCCGGATTGCGGACTGCCTCTTCCAGTATAGGGAGGGCATATTCGCGAACCGTCTGATTGATAGATTCATCAATAACTTGAGCGATGACCTCGATTTTGGGTTTTCCGAGTTCAGCAATAATCGGTTCCTGGAATTCTACTATGCGTTTAATTTCTTCATGGGCAAACATAATCGCTTCCAGCATCTGATCCTCTGGTAATTGGTTGGCATGCCCTTCTACCATCATTATGGCTTCTCTGGTTCCTGCCACCACCATATGCAGATCGCTTTTCTCTTCCTGTTCCACAGTGGGATTTATTATCATCTGCCCATCCACCATACCCACGATTACCGCAGCAATGGGCCCGGCAAAAGGAATATCCGATACTCCCAGAGCCAATGAAGCGCCGATAGTGGCAGTGACATCAGCCGGATTGTCCGGTTCCACTGACATAACCGTTGCGACTATATGGATGTCATTGCGAAAACCTTTGGGAAACAGCGGCCGGATAGGACGATCCAACTGCCGTGCTGAAAGGGTAGCCAGTTCCGTAGCCCGGCCTTCACGTTTAATAAAACCACCGGGTATTTTCCCTACTGCATACTGTTTTTCTTCGTAGTCCACAGTCAGCGGGAAAAAATCAATACCTTCACGCGGCTGTTTGGAAGCCGTAGCCGTAACCAGAACCACGGTATCCCCATATCTTACTACGGCTGAGCCATTAGCCTGCTTGGCAACCTGGCCTATCTCCACCACCAGCGGACGACCAGCGATCTCAGTTTGATACTTGTGCAGTATTTAAATCTCCTCCTTTCTTATAGTTCTGTACATATAAAGTGAAAGAGCGGCTTTTTCCGCTCTTTACCTGCGAAGACCCAACCGGGTAACGATGCTGCGATAACGTTCGAAGTCGTTCTTCTTCAGGTATTCCAGCAAGGCCCGGCGCTGTCCCACCATTTTCAACAGACCACGGCGGGAATGATGATCCTTCTTATTTATTTTCAGATGCTCATTGAGATAATTAATTCTCTCGGTTAAAATAGCTATCTGAACTTCAGGAGAACCGGTGTCATTTTCATGAATCTGAAAATTCTTAATAAGCTCCTGTTTCCTGTCTGGAGTTAAAGCCAAGTATTTCACCTCCTCTTCTATAATCGCCTATGAACCAAGAAATACGCCGGTGAAAATCGCAAACCCTAGTTCATGGTTCCAGCCAGCAGAACTGTTTCTGCTTTATATGCCGCTGTACTCTGCCTGGCAAGAAAGAACGCCGCTCCAATTCTCTGCTTCAGAACGGTACAACCTACTATTCTGAATTTTGCCAGTCTCAGGGCATATTTATACCTGCTGTGCGTCAACAGCCAAGGTAAATTGTAGCACAGCCCCGGAAAAATGTAAACTTTACCTGGAGCTTCGAAAATAACAGCTATAATTTCATGTCCGTTTAAATCGAGTGTCGAGGGGACGGTTCTCAGTGTCGAGGGGACGGTTCTCTTGACACTTTTTATCTTTATAGACCAAAAAGGTGTCAAGAGAACCGTCCCCTCGACACTTTTGATTGTATGTGCGGCTATAAATCTAAACAGTTTCCTGCTTTGGAGCGAGGATTTGAACGCCGGGCAAACTTATTATGGAGTAAAAGCCCTGTGTCCATGGTAATAAAATACCAGATTGATCATTGCTGGTCTCCATCTATCACACTCTGCCGGTCGCGGGCGATTTGCGCCATGAGTTCCTCTGCCCCGTTGAACTTCTTTTCATCCCTGATTTTATGTAGGAAGAATAATCTCACCTGGCGGCCGTATAAATTTCCCTCGAAATCTATTAGATGCGCTTCTACGCAGATGGGATAATCGGCGTGAAAGGTGGGCTTGTTGCCAATGTTGACTGCGGCTTTATAAAGCTGGCCGTCAATTTCAGCCCGGGCGGCATAGACCCCGCGGCTGGGAATGCTTAAATCAGCGGGTACAGCCAGGTTGGCAGTAGGAAAGCCAATGGTAAAACCACGTTTTTCACCTTCCACTACAATGCCCTCTATCATAGGATAATAACCCAGGAGCTTGCCGGCTGATTCTATTGCCCCGTTTTCTAAATAACTGCGGATTAAACTGCTTGATACTACTTCCCCGTCCAGTTCCACCGCCGGTACAATCTGCACAGTAAAGCCATATTCCCGGCCCATTTCCTGAAGCATCTCAGCAGTCCCTGATCCCTTGTGGCCGAAGGTATAATTGAAACCCACGGCAATATGCTTAACCCCCATTATGTTTACCAGGAGCTTTTCAACAAATTCACGGGGAGATGTTCTGGCCATTTCCATAGTAAAGGGATGATAAATTAGCAGCTCCAGCCCCAGGTTTTCCAGCAATTCAGCTTTGCGTTCAGCGGTAACCAGTAGTTTGGGAGCGCGTTCCGGGTTCAGCACCCGCGAGGGATGCGGTTCAAAAATGAAAGCCGCGGAAACAGCGCCGTAATTATGAGCCTCATCAACCAGACCCTTGATTAACCGGCTATGCCCGTGGTGAACGCCATCAAAGTTGCCTAAGGCCAAAAACAGCGGTCTCTCGCTTTTACGATATTGTTCTAGTCCGTTAATAATCTGCATATCCAACCTCTTATATGATAAATCAATTAATTATAATCACAAGTCTCACCGTTGACACAAATTCAGAGTCAAATGCAGAAATTGAGTTACACCAAACCCAAGACTAACGGGTCGTAAAATTTGCTTTTCGGCAACGTAACAAATGTTGCCTATGGCAATCAATTGATTCTTCGGCGTATATATTCTCATTTCTCCTGCCGGCAATTCCTGCGGCCAAAAAAAGACTCCCGCCATGCAAAATTGTATTTACCTGGTCATCATTTTGCAATACCAATTCGGGCAGGTGGCCCAGAGGGTAATCCAAAGGCTGCAGTGCGCGGGCTATGTTTTCTCTGCCCGGTTTGAGTTCATCCAGAGGATAAGCATCTTCTATTTTAAAAGCACCGGAATGCGTCCGCCGCAGCTCTGATAAAAACGCTCCCGTGCCCAGGGCCTGACCTATATCGTGACAGAGAGTCCGTACATAAGTTCCTTTGGAACAAGAAACCTCGATTTTAACACGAGGCAAATCGCCTTCTGTATCTATTGCCAACAATTTCAGAGCATATATCTCTGCCTGGCGTGGAGTTCTCTCTACTTCTATACCCTGCGCGCCAGTTCATACAACCGTTGCCCCTGATAGTGCACGGCGGAATACATAGGCGGAAGCTGGCTGATAACTCCGGTAAAGCGCTGCAGCAGTTCTAATAAACCCTGGTGTGAAAACGAGGTTTGCCCGGTGTAGCTGATCTCTCCCCAGGCATCCTGGGTATCAGAGACTCCTCCCAGAGTCATTACTGCACAGTAGCTTTTGGTTTCTTCACCCAGAAACGGCAGTAAACGCGTGGCTGCCCCCACTGCCAGCGGCAAGACCCCGCTTGCCATGGGGTCTAGAGTACCCAAATGACCCATCCTGGTCTTTTTAGGAAAGACTGGTCTTAAGCTGCGCAGTACGTCAAAAGAAGTTATGCCCACCGGTTTATCTATATTTAAGAAGCCATGCAATCAGGCCATCACGTCCTTTGCCGCCTCTAGAACCAGGCTCATTACTTCACTAAGGTTCCCCTTCTGGCGGGCGCCGGCGGCTTGTTTATGGCCTCCGCCCCCAAAGCGACGGGCTAATTCCGCAACATCGATGCCGGGTTTGGAACGAAAGCCTATCTTAATCATATTCGGTTCCACTTCTCTGAATAATAGAGCTATCTCCACCCCTTCCACAGAACGGGCGTAGTTAATGATACCCTCGGGATTAATATCCAAAGCCTCTATTTGTTTTAATTCATCATAGGTTAAAGTCATCCAGGCAGCGCGTCCATCGTCACTAAAGCACATACTGTTCAGGGCCCGGCCCAGCAGAAGTATTTCCGCGCGGGATTTAGTTTCAAACAGATTTATACGCGCCTGATCAATATTGGCTCCGTTATCCAGCATTTCAGCTGCGGCCCTGAGACTGGCCCCGGTGG